>JAGBPS010000009.1 GCA_017633255.1 Bacteroidales bacterium | reverse complement strand
GTGGAAGGTTATGAGGTGGAAATCAATAATCCGCTCTATACAACTGCAGACTTCAGCTTTAGCGGCACCGCCTCCGCCAGCAGAACTGATATGGGAACAAGCGAAATGGGCTTGGCTTCAACTCAGTTCGCCAATACCAATGATAATTTTGCTAATGTGAGCTTCCATGTGACGGACGGTTACCAGCAGATTGATGCGCTTGAGGGCGTGGTGGTTACCATTACCGGTCACTATGATGTAAGCGAGTATGACAGACAGGAGCACGTTGTAGAAGGTTACGATGTGGAAATCAATAATTCGCTCTATACAACTGCAGACTTCAGCTTCAGTGGAACCGACTTCACAGGCAGAACTGATGTGGGAACGAGCGATATGGGCTTGGCTTCAACTCAGTTTGCTAATACCAACAGCAACTTCACCAATGTGAGCTTCAATGTGACGGATGGTTACCAGCAGATTACCGCTGTGGATGGTGTGGAGGTCACGATTATCGGTCATCATGATGTAAGCGTATATGATGGACAGGATCACGCTGTGGAAGCTTACGATGTGGAAATCAATAATTCACTTTATACAACTTCAGACTTCAGCTTCAGCGGGAACGCTTCCGCAAGCAGAACCATTGTTGGTACTACTAACATGGGCTTGGATGTAAGCCAGTTTGCCAATACCAACAGCAACTTCACCAATGTGAGCTTCCATGTGACGGACGGTTACCAACAGATTACCGCATTGGAAGGCGTGGTAGTCACGATTACCGGTCAACATGATGTAAGTGAATATAACGGACATGAACATGTTGTGGAGGGATATAATGTAGAAATCAGTAATCCTTTATACACAACCTCAGACTTCAGTTTCAGCGGGAACGCCTCCGTAAGCAGAACTGATGTGGGAACAAGCAATATGGGTCTGTCTTCAACTCAGTTCGCCAATACCAATAGTAACTTCGCCAATGTGACGTTTAATGTGACGGACGGTTACCAGCAGATTACCCCGGTGGATGGCGTGGTGGTCACGATTACTGGTCACCATAATGTAAGCGAGTATGACGGACAGGAGCACGCTGTGGAAGCTTACGAAGTGGAAATCAGTAATTCACTTTATACAACTTCAGACTTCAGCTTTAGCGGCACCGCCTCCGCCAGCAGAACCATTGTGGGTACCACGAACATGGGTTTGGTTTCAAATCAGTTTGCCAATACCAACAGCAACTTCACCAATGTGACCTTCCATGTGACGGACGGTTACCAGCAGATAACCGCAGTGGATGGCGTGGTCGTTACCATTAAGGGTCACCAAAATATAAGCGAGTATAACGGTCAGGCACATACCGTGGAAGGCTACGAGGTGGAAATCAATAATTCTTTATATACAAGCTCAGACTTCAGTTTCAGTGGAAGTGCCTCCGCCAGCAGAACCAATGTGGGTATTACCAATATGGGTTTGGCTTCAACTCAGTTTGCCAATACTAACACTAATTTCACCAACGTGACCTTCCATGTGACGGACGGTTACCAGCAAATCACAGCGTTGGAAGGTGTGGTGGTTTCCATTACTGGTAATCATGATGTAAGAGAGTATGACAGACAGGAGCATGCTGTTGAGGGATATAATGTACAAATCAGCAATCCTCTCTATACAACGTCAGATTTCAGCTTCAGCGGCACCGCCTCCGCCAGCAGAACCGATGTGGGTACTACTAACATGGGCTTGGCTACAAGTCAGTTTGCCAATACCAATACAAACTTCGCTAATGTGACCTTCCATGTGACGGATGGTTACCAGCAGATTACTTCAGTGGATGGCGTGCTGGTCACGATTACCGGTCGCCAAAATTCAAGTGAATATGACAGAGAGGAGCATGCAGTGGGAGGATATGATGTTGAGATCAGTAATCCTTTATATACAACGTCAGACTTCAGCTTCAGCGGAAATGCCTCCGCCAGTAGAACCAATGTGGGTACCACAAACATGGGCTTGGCTACAAGCCAGTTTGCCAATACCAACACCAACTTCACCAATGTGACTTTCCATGTGACGGACGGTTACCAGCAGATTACCTCAGTTGATGGTGTGGTGGTCACGATTACTGGTCATCATACTGTAAGCGAGTATGACAGAGAGGAACATGCTGTTGAAGGTTACGATGTGGTAATCAGTAATCCTCTTTATACTACTTCAGACTTCAGTTTCAGCGGAAATGCCTCCGCCAGCAGAAGCACTGTGGGTATTACCAATATGGGTCTGGCTTCAGGTCAGTTTGCCAATACCAATACTAATTTCACCAATGTGACTTTCCATGTGACAGATGGTTATCAGCAGATTACCGCAGTAGATGGCGTGGTAGTTACGATCACAGGTCATCATACAGTAAGCGAGTATGACAGACAGGAGCACGCTGTTGAAGGTTACGATGTAGAGATCAGTAATCCTCTATATACAACGGCTGATTTCAGCTTTAGCGGAAATGCCTCTGCCAGCAGAACCAATGTGGGTACCACAAACATGGATTTGAGTTCAAGTCAGTTTGCCAATACCGACACCAACTTCACTAATGTGACCTTTAATGTGACGGATGGTTATCAGCAGATTACCTCAGTGGATGGCGTGGTGGTCACGATTACCGGTCGCCATGATGTGAGCGAATTTGACGGAGAGGTGCATGCCGTGGAAGGTTATGGTGTGGAGACCAGTAATCCTTTGTATACAACAGCAGATTTCAGTTTCAGCGGGAATGCCTCCGCAAACAGAACCAGTGTGGGTACTACATACATGGGCTTGACTTCAAGTCAGTTTGCCAATACTAACACTAATTTCACCAATGTGACCTTCAATATAACGGACGGTTATCAGCAGATTACCGCAGTTGGTGAGGTGGTTGTCACGATTACCGGTCACCATAATGTAAGTGATTATAACGGACAGGAACATGCAGTGCAAGGATATGATGTGGCGATTAGTAATCCGCTATATACCACCTCAGATTTCATTTTCAATGGGAATGCCTCCGCCAGCAGAACCAATGTGGGTACCACAAATATGGGATTGTCTTCAAGTCAGTTTACCAATACCAGTACCAACTTTACCAATGTGACCTTTGATGTGACGGATGGTTACCAGCAGATTACCGCGGTTGAAGGCGTGGTAGTCACGATTACCGGTCACCATAATGTAAGTGACTATGACGGACAGGAACATGCTGTTGAAGGATATGATGTGGTGATTAGTAATTCGCTCTATACAACTTCAGACTTCACTTTCAGCGGTAATGCAACAGCTTCACGTACCAATGCAGGAACAAGCGATATGGGTTTGGCCACAAGTCAGTTCGCCAACACCAATACTAATTTCTCCAATGTAATCTTCTATGTGACGGATGGTTTCCAGACCATCAATAAGATTAATGCTACTGTAACCATCACTGGTCATCACAATACTTCTGTATACGATGGCAATGCGCATGTTACAGAAGGCTATGACGTTCAGACGAGTACAAGTCTATATTCAGAAAATGATTTCAGTTTTAGCGGAGATGCAACGGCAAGCAGAACGGATGTCGGAACTACCAATATGGGTTTGGCTTCAAGTCAGTTTGCCAACGACAATGACAATTTCGCTGTGGTTAGCTTTAATGTGACCGACGGTTATCAGACCATCACCAAAGCTTCGGTAACCGTGACGATTACTGGTGCAACAGGCAGCATGGTTTACAATGGTAGCGAGCAGCAGGTAAGTGGTTATAGTGTGAGCATACCTGCGGGAGTCACGCTGACGGAAAGCCAGATTATCGGTCCGGCTAATGCAGTTGCAAGTGGTACTCATGTGGGAACCTATCACATGGGATTGACAGCCGACGCTTTCAGTGTGAACAACGACAATTACAATGTCAGTTTTGAGCTTACGGATGGTGTCTTGACGATTACCAGGGCGACGGCTACTGTGACTGCCGAAGCCAAGACGAAGGTATATGGAACTGAGGATCCTGCGCTGACCGCTGTGGTGAGTGATTTGCAGAATGGAGACGCCGCCAATGTGATTCAATATACTGTTAGTCGTGCTGCCGGAGAGAATGCGGGAACCTATACCATTACTCCTTCTGGTGCTGCTATCCAGGGTGACTACAATGTTACATACGTTACTGCCAGTATGACTATTACCAGAGCGATGGCCACCGTGACTGCCGAAGCCAAAACGAAGGTTTATGGAGCAACAGATCCAAGCCTGACCGCTGTGGTGAGTGGTTTGCAGAATGGTGATGCCGCCAATGTGATTCAGTATATTGTCAGTCGTATTGCGGGAGAAAATGTGGGAACTTACACCATTACTCCTTCTGGCACTGCTACCCAGGGCAACTACGAAGTAACGTATGTTCCAGCCGACTTTACCATTACTAGGGCTACAGCCACTGTGACTGCACAGGCTAAGACGAAAGTATATGGAGCTGCGGATCCTGTGTTGATCGCTGTGGTGAGTGGTTTGCAGAATGGCGACGCCGCCAGTGTGATTCAGTACACTGTTAGCAGAACAGTAGGAGAGAATGTGGGAACTTATATTATTACTCCTTCTGGTGCTGCCACTCAGGGCAACTACGAAGTAACGTATGTTCCAGTTGACTTCACCATTACTAGGGCGATGGCCACGGTGACCGCCCAAGCCAAGACGAAGGTATATGGAACAGCGGATCCTGTATTGACCGCTGTGGTGAGTGGCTTGCAGAATGGAGACGCTGCCAGTGTGATTCAGTATACTGTTAGTCGTACAGCAGGTGAAAATGTGGGAACTTACACCATTGCTTCTTCTGGTGATGTTATCCAAGGTAATTATAACGTGACGTATGTAGATGCTGTCTTCACGATTACCAAGGCTTCGGTCACTGTGACGGTTACGGGTAATACGGCAACTGTGACCTATAATGGCACTGCACAGAGTGTGAGTGGTTATAACTTGAGTATTCCTGAAGGCACTGACCTGCTTGCCAGTGAGATTACCGGTCCGGCAAGTGCTGTCGCAACGGGTACCAATTATGGAACATACGCCATGGGCTTGTTTGCTGGTCAATTCAGGGCCAATAACAACAACTATAATGTAAACTTTGTGGTTACTGATGGTGCCTTGACCATTACGCGCGCAGCGGCAGTGGTAAAAGCCAATGATGTTAGCAAATACAGGGGAGAAGCTGATCCGCCTCTTACCGTTACGATAACCGGATTGTTTGGCAGTGATGCTTTGTCTTATACTGTTAGCCGTAGATCGGGAGAAAATGCGGGTACCTATACCATTACTCCAACGGGTGCCGCGAACCAAGGAAACTATACTGTAAGTTATGTTAAGGGTACGTTTACTATAGTAACGCCTCCTTGTCCTACCTTGGGTACTACCACTTATACTCCTTATCCTCTTGATGCTTCGAACAGTATTAATGTTACCACTGTTTTGGATGATGTGATTTCCACTTCCTATATTAATCGTGTGTATTATAGCATTTCAACAAGCAACATGTCTTATCCTTTGACTGTTACTGCTACCCATAGCGATAGTAGAATGTCTGCGACTATTTCGATTTTGCCAGCGTACCGTGAACGTGTTTTGACAGTGACACCTTATATTTATAATACAGGTGGTTGTGCCAACGCTGGTTTAAATGCTGGTGAATCTATCCAAATCTGTATACCATCAACAGTTCCTATTACCCTTGCCACGGCAACTCCATATCCTGCAGATGGCTTGAACAAAACCCAGCTGTTCTCCAATGAAGGTATAACTCTTAAGGCGAGAGTTGGAAACTTTTCTCATTCTCAAGTGTCAAGTTATGGTTTCCTTATTTCTGATAATCCGGAGGATATTCAAACCTACAGTAATGAATTTCGTTTGCCTGCAACATTTACTAATGTTAATGATACGTTATTTACCTACAAGATAGGTATGGAATATTGTAAAAAGACTTGGTATTACCGTCCTTATATGATATTAACTGCATGTGATGGAGAAATCTTGTATGGTGATATCGGCAGTGTGACGATGTGGGGACCAGAAGATTATAATCCTACAGCTACGCCGGTTACTGTAACGGCAGGTCAGACGGTCACCTTGTCCTCCACGGCATACATCACCATAAGTTCGCTTGGTGGATGGAAACCTATAGAATACTATCTGGATCCCAATGGTGAATATGCTGAATATGCAGATCAATTAGCTCATAATGGAATAACATATGAAAACTGGACCTATTATTGGAAAGCCAACGGGAACCAGATTTATTCCTCGCATTCTTCGGGTAACGCCACCCATACTCCCACCCAGACAACAGTATATGATGCCTATTGTGTGTTTGAAGTTAATGGAGCGCACTGTATTGTGAATGGTAACCCGATTACCGTTACGGTAACCCAGCCGTAAGTTGAGAATATTACGGAGTCGTTTCCGTGAGAAACATATATAAATAATAAATCCCCGTTTATCTTGCGATAGGCGGGGATTTTTCTGCTATAGTTTGGGTTATTTTGCTATTTCTCTAAGCGGATACGGGCATCCACAGCGGTAACGTAGCGAGGGTTGCCCAAAAGTGGGTTGAGGTCCATCTCCGCGATTTCGGGAGCGGCCTGCACCAAAGCACTCACACGGGCTACTTGGTCAGCGTACAGGTCGAGGTTCACAGGCTCCTGACCGCGAACGCCCTGCAGAATCTTGTAGCCACGCAGCTTGGTGAGCATCTCCTTGGCCTCGGTAGCAGTGATGGGAGCCAACGCACTCTGTACGTCTTTCAGCACTTCGATGAAGATTCCGCCCAAACCGAAAAAGATTTGATGGCCGAACTTGGCATCCTTGATGGCACCGATATAAACGTCGGTACCGTCGAGCATGGGGTACATTTCCACTGCGTAGGTATCTTTAATGGCCATCAGGCGGTCGAATTCCTTGCTGACGGTGTCCATATCCTTCACGTTCAAAGTGACACCTCCTACGTCAGATTTATGCAACGGACCGACCACCTTCATCACGAGGGGCACATCCTTGCTGCAGCCCACCTCTTTGGCGAAGGCCAGGGCATCCTCTTTCTTGTTTACTTCCACACTTTTCTTGCGGCTGATACCAGCGGCATCCAGCAGTTCGTTGTAGTCGGCAATTTCCATGTAGCCATCTTTGCAGCGGTCAACGGTGGCGCGGATACGGGCCACATCAATCTGCGGCAGTTCCACATGTTCGGGCTGCGGTTTGGGAGTGTTGTAAACTTTGCAGATGGCATTACCCAGTACACACTCTTCGGGGAAGTTGATACGGCCTTTGGCGATGAAGTCGTTGATTTCGTCCTTCACATTGATGATACTCGGCAGCACGGGGAAGATGGGCTTCTTGCAGGTCTTCATCTTCTCGTCTAACAGGTCGTATACTTCTTTGTTGCTGAACAATCCGGGAGAGCCGAAGATGACCACGGAGAAGTCGATTTCGTCGTATTCATTCTCGACGGTGTCTATAATGTAGCCAAGCTGCTCGGCAGTACCGGTGGCGAGGAAATCGATGGGGTTGCCCACAGAGGATCCTCCGAAGAGTTTGGCGAGCAGGGCAGGGCTGGCGGGATGGTCTTTCAGTGAAGGAACCTCCATGCCACCGTTGCTAAGCACATCGGTGAGCATCACGGCGGGACCGCCGGCGTGAGTGATCACGGCGCAGCGCTTGCCTTTGATTTCGGGATGCATGAACACACCGCAAACGGTGGTCAGCTCTTGGCGATTGTGGCAGCGCACAATGCCCGCTTTCTGGAACAGGGCATCGACAGCGGCGTCGTTGGTAGCCAAAGCACCAGTGTGTGAAGAAGCGGCACGTGAGCCGGCAGCACTGCCACCACTCTTGATGGCAGCGATGTGGCAACCCTTGTTGATGAGGCTGCGGCTGTGTTTGAGCAGACGTTGCGGGTCGCCAATCTTCTCCATATAGAGCATGATGACACGGCTTGACTTTTCAGGATCAAAGGTTTCGTCAAGGTGTTCCAACACGTCTTCAATACCTAACTGGGCACTGTTGCCAACGGCCCATACACTGTTGAATTTCAGACCATTGCTGATGCCATATTCCTTGATAAATACTGCTGTGGCACCCGAACCAGTGATGAAATCCACCCCGTGAGGGTCAAGGCTTGGAATGGGGGTGTCGAAACAACCGGCATAGTTCACGTTGAGGAAGCCGGTGCAGTTGGGACCAATGAGTGAGCCGCCCACGCTGTTGATGGTGTCCACAATGTGCTTCTCGATTTCAGCACCCTCGTGGCTCTCTTCCGAGAAGCCAGCACTGACGATGATGAAACCTCGGCAGCCTTTTTCCTTGGCCAGTACATCGACAGTCTGGGCGCAGAATTTGGCGGCGATACAAAGGATGGCGCAATCTACCTGCGGCAGGTTGTCGACTTTGGCGTAGCACTTCACGCCCTGCACTTCGGTTTCTTTGGGGTTGACGGCGTAAATCTGGCCTTTGAAGGGACTCTCCAAAAGGTTCTTCAGCGATTTTCCGCCGGGTTTGTGAATGTCACTTGACGCACCGCATATTACGATGCTTTGGGGGTTTAAGAGTTTTGGGTTGATCATGTTGTATGTTGTTTTTGTTTGTTGATTTGCGAACCCCCACATTGCGCTTCGCTTATGTGGGGTTATTGAAATTTTGCCTCTCAGAGGCAATCTGGGTAGCTCTTAATTATTAATTGTTAACTGTTAATTGGTTCTTACAGCTTCATCTCCTCAATAATTCCCTTAATCTTTGCCTGTAATGCGGCATTGGCCTCGTCGTACTGGACTACATCGGGAAGCTCTCCCACCACACCGAAATAGAACTTGATTTTGGGTTCGGTGCCGGAGGGACGGACGGTGATTTTGGAGCCGTCGGCTGTGAAGAATTGCAGCACATTGGACTTGGGCAGGGCAATGGGTTCCTGCGTACCTTTGTCCAAGTGATAGGCGATGCTGGCCTGGATGTCGTTCATCAGTACCACCTTCTGTCCGCCGATTTCTTTCGGAGGATTGTTGCGGTAGTTGACCATCATGGCAGCGATTTCCTCGGCGCCGCTCTTGCCTTGTTTGGTCAGTGAGAGTAGGTCTTCTTTGTAGAAGCCGTATTCGTGGTAGATTTCGAGCAACATCTGGTACAGGCTCTTGCCCTGGTTGGCGTAGAAGGCGGTCATTTCGGCGATAAGGCAGCAGGCAATGACGGCATCTTTGTCTCTTACAAAGTCGCCGGCCAGGTAACCATAGCTTTCTTCGCCGCCTCCGATGAAGGTCATTTGGCCTTCATGTTCTTTGATTTTTTCTGCAATGTATTTGAAACCTGTCAGCACATCGAAGCAAGGCACCTGATAAGCATCGGCCATGCGCTTGATCAATTCGGTGGTGACGATGGTCTTGACGACAAACTGCTTGCCGTTGATTTTGTTGAGTGCCTTCCACTGCGACAGCAAATAATGTACCAGCAGGGAACCGGTCATGTTGCCGTTGAGCAGTATCATCTCGCCTTTGGAGTTGCGCACGGCGATACCCACACGGTCGGCATCGGGGTCGGTGGCCAGCACCAAGTCAGCTTTTTCGGTCTCTGCCTGGGCGATAGCCATCACGAGAGCGCTTTTCTCCTCGGGGTTGGGTGACTTCACGGTGGGGAAGTTACCGTCGCTCACTGCTTGCTCCTTGACAATGCTGATGTTTTCGAAGCCATACATCTTTAGCGCTTTGGGCACCATGGTGATGCCGGTGCCGTGCAGCGGGGTGTAAATGATTTTCAGCTGTTTTTGGGCGGCGATGGCCTCGGGATGCAGGGACAGACCATGAACCAGCTTCAGGTAAGCCTCGTCCAAGCTGCTGTCGATGATATGCACTTTGTCGGGATTGCGCTGCCATTTGGTATCGTGCAGCGACTTAATTTTGTTAACTTCGGCAATGACATTCTTGTCATGTGGGGGCACCAATTGTCCACCGTCATTCCAATATACTTTGTAGCCGTTGTATTCTTTCGGATTGTGCGAGGCGGTTACCATCACACCTGACTGGCAGTGCAGGTAACGCACGGCGAAGGACAGCACCGGGGTGGGGCGCAGCTCCGGGAACAGGTGGCAGGTGATGCCGTTGGCGGAGAGCACGTCGGCGGTGATGTCGGCGAAATAAGCACTATTGTTGCGCGAGTCGAAGGCGATGGCCACGCTGATTTCCTGGTTGGGGAACTGCAGTTTCAGATAGTTGGCCAGTCCTTGGGTGGCGGCGCCCACCGTGTATTTGTTCATGCGATTGGTACCTACGCCCATGATGCCGCGCAGACCACCTGTGCCGAATTCCAGATCACGGTAGAAGGCCTCGGTCAGCTCGTCGGGATTGTTTTGCTGGTATTCCCTGATTTTCGCTTTGGTATCGGCATCGTAGTCGTCGTTCAGCCACAGCGCCACGCGTTCTTCAATATATTTATCCATAGTATATCAGATTAAAAATTATTAATCTGCAAACTTACAAAAAGTTTTCGGAATGTCAAAATATATTTTTGCCATATAATTCCCCTTATTGAAGACGGTGTGCCTGAATGGCAGGGTAGTGGTAGAGACGTTTCATGAAACGTCTCTACAAAAAACACATATCATTTCCATTAATTCAGAAAATTTATGTATGTTTGCAAAAATTATCAACCCTTATTATTAATTTAATTCATAAAATTATGGAAGAGAAAGATTTACAACTCTTGGAAGAGTCAAAATTGTATGTGTCAAGTACGGGCAAATGGATGAAATTCTTTGCGGTGTTAGGCTGCATTGGTATTGCTTTTTTAGTACTGTGTACTTTTTTTATGATGGTTGTTGGTGCATATATTCCTATGTTTAGTGGTGTTATGTCGTTAAGATGGTTCAGCCTGATATACATTGTCCTCGCGGTGATATATGTATGGCCAATAATTTACATGTTCCGTGCTTCTGCTGCCGCAAAATTGGCTGTTGAGAGCAACGACAATATTCAAATGGCAGAATTCCTCAAGAATAACAAGTCCTTCTGGAAATTCTGCGGAATTCTGACGATTGTGGTTTTATGTATTTATGTTGTTGCGATTATTGGTATTATAATTGCTGCGATAGCCACGGGAATGCCGATGATGTAATCACGCTTCCTGTTTGCTGATATTCAGCAGCACGCCGGTAGCGATGCCGGCGAAGAGCAGGGAGGCGCCGCCGCGACTGATGAAGGGCAGTGTCTGGCCGGTGGCGGGCAAGAGCCCGCAGTTGACACCGATGTGTACCAAGCCCTGACAACAGAACCAGAAACCTATACCTACCGCCAAGAGCATGCCGAAGGGCCCTTCGCTGCGCTTGGCGATTTTTATGGATCGGATGAATAGTATCAGATAACAGGCCAGAATAATCAGGCTGACGGTGATGCCCAATTCCTCTGTCACCGTGGTGAACACGTAGTCAGTGTCTTTTTCCGGCAGATTCTTGTTGATGACCCCTTGTCCAGGTCCTGCTGGTAACAGTCCCGAACGCGCAATGGCTGCCTTTGACATGATCATCTGGTCGCCATAGCCTTCGCTGTTGTCGTTGGTGATGTAATAGTGGCAGCGATGGCGGAAGGTGCTGGAACGTCCGGAGTTGGTTCCGAACAGGTAAATGGAACCAAAAAAGACTGCCACAAGACAGAAGAGTAGCAGGTGCTTGATTCTTACATTCCCGAGAAACATGATGGCCAGACTGGTGGCGAAAAAGATGATGGCGGTGGACATGTTGCTGAGGGCCATGCCACCTGTGAACATCAAAACGACAATGAAGAGCCCCGACACGTCCTGTAGTGTCATTTCAGCATCGTTGTTGATGCGGACGGCCAAAAATTTGGCTATGAAAAAGATGACCAAGAAACCAATGAAATAGAAAGTCTGGATTTCCATGGATCCGATTTGGATGCCTCGACGTTCTTCGTTACCGAACGCCAGTGTTGCCACAAGAAGAATGCCGGCAGCAAACAGGGAGAAGAGTGCCAGCCTCGACAATGCCTGGTAGTTGATTTTGTAGGCAACAAACATTCCGACAAAGCATAGGGCGAGGTTGAACAGGTGGTGAATGAAGACAGAGGTCGATTTGGCAGAGCTTAACACCGCCAATACCGAAATCAAGGACAGGACAATGGTGATGATCAGGATGCCCCTGTCTCCTTTGAATTTTATTTTCTCCCTTAGATCCATTTATAGTCGTTTATTCGTTTATGCGTTAAGACGTTAAGACATGCACTTTGTGCATTCGTTAAGGCGTTAGGACGTTAAGATATGTGTTACGTACATTCATCAAGGTAATTATCGTTTTAACGAGCGAACGAAGTGAGCGTCTCCACGCCTTCACGTTTCCACGTTTATAACTGTGCTACCGCGTCTTTGAACTTGTCACCTCTCTCACGGTAGGTGTGGTACATGCCGAAACTGGTGGTGCCAGGGGCGAAGAGGATGGCGTCGCCGGCGTTGGAAGCATAATAGGCGGTGCGAACGGCATCTTCCAGGTTTTCACAGATATCCACCATCTTGTCCAGACCGGAGATAAAATCGTAAACCTCTGTGTTGTAAACATCTACTATGATGATGTGTTTCACTTTTTCGCTGATAATGTCCACGAGGCTGTCGCTGATATTCTCACGTTTGTCAATGCTCATGATCCAGGTGGTAGGCTTAGTCATGCTTTCCAGTGCAAACCAAACGGCGTTGGCATTGGTGGAGCGTGAGTCGTTGATAAAATCTCTTCCTTCGATGGTCTTGACCAGTTCCAGATTGTTGGCGCTGCCTTCGAAGTCGGACATGGATTCGTTCAAGCTCTCGTTACGTGCGTGGAGCAGTCTGCCCGCTACGGCAGCGGCCATGCTGCTGCGGTTGTCGGTGGTGGGGAATACGTTGTACCCAATGTTTTTGTTTGTTGCCATATCTTATCTTACTTTTAATGTTACTACTGAAATTACTGCCAACAGGATACCGATGATGATGAATCGCTGTACGATTTTGGTCTCATGCAGGCCTTTTTTCTGATAATGGTGATGAATAGGCGCCATCAGGAAGACGCGCTTGCCTTCACCATATTTTTTCTTGGTATATTTGAAATACCCCGTCTGGATAATGACGGAAACTGACTCAATGAGATAGATGCCGCAAAGGACGGGAATCAGCAATTCTTTACGGATGATGATGCACAAAACAGCGATGATGCCACCCAAGGAAAGACTGCCGGTGTCGCCCATGAACACTTGTGCGGGGAAACAGTTCCACCAGTAGAAACCGAGACAAGCTCCGAGCAAAGCGGCGATGAAGACTACCAACTCACCGATGTTGGGGATGTACATGATGTTCAGATAATCGGCGAAAATGCTGTTACCCGATACGTAGGCAAGTATGGCGATTCCTATGGAAATCATGGCCGCCGTGCCTATGGCCAGACCATCCAGTCCGTCGGTGAGGTTGGCTCCGTTGGAAACTGCCGCTATGATGAAGATGATAGCAAGAATGTAAACCAGTGAGGAGAGCAAACCTGACTTATCTCCAGTCCAGTTGGTGAGCCATGCATAGTCGAATTCGTTGTTCTTGACAAAGGGAATAGTAGTTTTGGTGGAGTTGTGCTGTGCCGGAATTTTGCTGAAGACGTTGGAAGTCTGGTTGGCCTCGTCGGCACTGATTACTTCAGTGGTTACAGTTTGTTGGTTCACAGAAGCGTTTTTCTCTTTGATAATCACATCGGGATGGAAGCACATCACAATACCCACAATCAAACCTAAAACAATCTGTCCAATCAATTTCTTTTTTCCGGAAAGGCCTTCTTTGTTTTTCTTGAAAACCTTGATGTAATCATCGGCAAATCCTAAGCATCCTAACCATAAAGTGGTGAATATCATCAGGATAATATAGATGTTGTCCAATTTGGTAACCAACAGCACTGGTATGATAATGGAGGCGATGATGATGATGCCGCCCATGGTTGGGGTGCCTTTTTTCTGGAGCTGTCCTTCCAGACCAAGATCGCGGACAGTCTCTCCAATCTGAGCTTTTTGCAGTTTTTTGATGACACTCTTGCCGATAATGAGTGAGATGAAAAGCGATAGCACGATGGCGGCCGCAGCCCTGAAGGAGATGTATTGGAACATACCCGCGCCAGGGAAGTTGTATTGGTGTAACCAGTCGAAAAGATAATACAGCATAGGGATTAGGTTTTAGGGGTTAGGGATTAGAGGTTGAAGTTTGCTTTTATTTCTTCGGTGTCATCAAAGTGATGTTTCACGTGGTTGATTTCTTGGTAATTCTCATGACCTTTGCCCGCTACCAGCAGCACATCCTTGCCCTGCATCAGCATGCAGGCGGTCTTGATGGCTTCGTGGCGGTTCTCGATGACTAGCACCTTGCGTTTCTGGTCGGCACCCACTCCTTGGAGCATGTCGTTGAGGATGTCCTCTGGTTTCTCGGTGCGGGGATTGTCGGAGGTCAGGATGACCTTGTCGCTGTATTCGCAGGCGATGGCGGCCATTTCGGGGCGTTTCAGTTTGTCACGGTCACCGCCGCAGCCCACCACGGTGATGATGTTCACGCTGTGCTGCGTGATGTCGGTGATGGTGGATAGCACATTCTTCAGTGCGTCGGGAGTGTGGGCGTAATCGACGATGGCAGAGCCTCCCTCAGTATTGCGAATCAGTTGGAAACGCCCGGCAGCGCTGCCCAAACCGCTCATCTGTTGCAGTACTTCGGCGGAGTCCATACCCAACAGGATGGCGGCGCCGTAGATGGCCAGCAGATTGTAGGCGTTGAATCGTCCACATAAGTTGAAATAAACCTCCTGTCCGTTGACGGTCATCTGCAGACCGGTGAAGTCATTGTCTAGGATCACCCCTTTGAAATCAGCAGCTTTCAGCAGACTGTAAGTCTTGACTGTAGCCTTGCTGTTTTGAGTCATTACCAAGCCGTTCTTGTCATCGATATTGGTCAAGGCGAAAGCGGTTTCCGGCAGTTCGTCGAAGAATTTCTTCTTGGCTTTGATATATTCGGCGAAGGTTTTATGATAATCCAGATGGTCGTGGGTAATATTGCTGAAGATGCCGCCAGTGAAGTGCAGTCCCGCGATGCGGTGCTGACAGATGGCGTGTGAACTGACTTCCATGAAGCAGTATTGGCATCCGGCTTCCACCATGCGGTGCAACAGCTCGTTCAGGACGATGGCGTCGGGAGTGGTGTGTGTAGTGGGGATGACTTCGTTTACAATGCGGTTTTCAATGGTGGAGAGCAGTCCAGTGGGGTAACCCATGCCGTTGAACAAGCGGTACAGCAGAGTGACGGTAGTGGTTTTGCCATTGGTGCCGGTGATGCCCACTAAGTGCAGTTTCTGGCTGGGGAAATCGTAAAAGGCACTGGCCAAAAGCCCCAAGGCAATGTCGCTGTTGGGCACCTTGATGAAGGTGACTTGTTCGTCGATATGTTCGGGCAACTCCTCACACAAAACCATGCGGCCGCCCTGTTCAATGACCTTGCCGATGAAACTGTGGCCATCCACATGAGTACCACGCTGGGCGACAAACAAGGTGTTGGGATCATTCACCTTGCGAGAGTCGAAGGTGATGGCCTCCACCTGACGCTCGGCAGATCCTATGAGTTCATATTTTCCAATGTGTTGCAATAAAAAAGATAAGGTTTTCATTGCTATTGTTTATTTTTGATTATTCCAGATAAAGTGTTACAGTGTTGGTGGCTGTGTTCAAATCCTGACGATGAACTACGCCATAGCCTTTGATTTTCACTTGATAGCCGGCGCGTATCAGTTCGCTGACAGCGTCAGCCGCAATCATGTCTGTCACATCAGGCATCTTGTCGCTGCTTTTGAAACGCGGTTTTTTTAACATCACAGAATAGTCGTCGCGCAAGCCGGTTGTGACATAGGGTACTGGTAGTTGGCTCTTGGGGTAAGCAATACCCAACTGTTCCATGATAAGTTGGTATTGGGTGGAGTTGACCACATAGGTGCGAGGCAGTTTTGTGCCATGCTCGTGGTTCACCTGTTGTAAGGCACCATAGTTGGCAGTATTTATAATTCTTTCTGCAATGCGTGTGAAAACATCCACGGCAATGGAACTTTTCTTGGACACATTGTACATGAAAACCAGACAGGTGTATTGTGGGGTGTCGGCAGGGAAATATCCGCAGAAGGAAATGCTGTTTTTGCTGTAGTTGTATGCTTTCAGTTCCTCGTCCCAGATGTCGCGTGTTCCGGTTTTGCCGGCAAAACTTAAATTCTCTTTCCGGTAATTGCGGGCGGTACCATGTTCACCGTTGACCACTGCTTCCAGATAGCTCTTGGCCTTGTCGATGGTTTGCTGACTGCAAATGCGCTCATTGAGGACTTCCGCTTGGAAAGTCTGCAAAGGCTCGGTTTCATGGGCCTTGGTGATGTATTTGACGAAGAGCGGTGCCAGCATTTTGCCGTTGTTGGCGATAGCATTGTAATACACCAGAGTCTGGATGGGGGTCATGGTGAAACCGGCTCCGAAACAGGTGTTGTAATGGGTGTGGAAGTCCTTGGCGTTTCGCTTGATGTTAGGAGCCTGCACCTTGCCCAACTGTGTAGAGAAAGATGTGGTGATATAGAGTTGGTCTATTTTTTTCAGGTAGCTCTTGTAGTCTTTGTTGAAAGCATCAAAAACCATGGAGGCGATACCCACATTGGATGACCGCTGGATGATTTCAACGGGGTAGCCTTTGTCCTCGGCTCTCCCTTTCTCATCGTATTTTATATATTTGTAGGTTTTGCTACCATCCTTGCTCTTTCTTTCAAATTCATGATAGAGGATGGGGTAGGTCTGGTTGTCCTCGCCATGTCTCTGTTCCAGATAGGCGAGGGCAGAGGCAATCTTGAAAGTGGAACCCGGTTCCACCATCTTGTGCAGCATGTATTCGTCGCTTTCGGTATAATCGCTGCCATCCCGATTGGCGCGGCGCAGGTTGCAAATGGCCTTGATCTCACCAGTCTTGGTTTCCATCACTGCAGCGCAACCCCATTCGGCATTCCATTCTATCAGCTTGGCTTTCAATTCATTGTGAACTATACTCTGAATCTCGAGATCCAGGGTGGTGTGAATATCGTAACCGTCAACAGGTTCCACGAATTCGTTCTGAGGAAGACGCGCTTTGTTGACATACAGATATTTGCGCGAGCCTTCAATGCCGGCAAGCTGTTCGTCGAAATAGTACTCTATGCCGTATTGCCGATCGCCTATATTCAATCCCAAAGTTCGTTTGGCGAGGTCTCCGTAAGGGTTGATGCGCACGGTGTGGTAGGTGTAGTTGACACAGCGTTTACAGGGCTTCTCGGAGAACATGGGCAGATGATTGATAAAGGCGGTATCCTCGGAGGTGATCCATCGCTGCTCATTGCTTTCGTTGGATTGCAGGATGAGCGCGTTGCTTTGCTTGATCAAGGCATGGGTGAATTTTTTGCGATAGTATTCCAGGTCGTTTTTAGGGAATTTGTCTTTGAAATGATTGTAGAATTCCGCACTCAGTGTTTCAACAAGTTTGTTCAGTTTGGCGGCGGAATGAACATATATGGTGTCTTTGGCTGCGAAAATACGACCATCCAGCGTGAGGTCGAAAACAGTGACATTGCTGACCAGCACGTGATTTTGATCGTCGTAGATTTCGCCTCTGACAGGACGCACGTTGTTGGCTATCACATAGCAGTTACAGGTCGAGTCTTTGGCGAGAGGGTTCTGCTCCCAGCCTTCCTGGGTTTTGTCGAGGCATTTGGAGGAGGTGCCACTATAGAGCGACCGCTGGAAAATAACAAGATACAGGATTTTGCCGAAACAGCAAACACCCAGCAACAACACCAAAAACAGGATGACTCCCATTCTTGTGTTGAAACGTTTGTTTCCCGTGTTTTGGTTACTCTGCATCTTCTTTTGGGGTTTGGACGATGATTTTATAGATGTTTTTGTCTCTTTTTTCGAAGCCTCTGTTGTTCAGCATTTGCTTCAGCTCCTGATTTTGATCATACAGGATGTACTGGTTGTTGTGTTTTAGCGCGCTGATAGTCTGCTTGTATTCGGTTTCCAACTGTTTGATTCTTTGTCTTTTGGTATCCATATTGTGTTCGTTCAGCACAATCAGAATCATCAGCAGGAAAACATAGGTAATGTAAGGATACCAACGGACGGTTTCCGGAGCAAACAGGAAGTCGCCGGAGATCAGTTGCTTCCAGAAGCTGTCGCCCTTGGTTTTGGGCTCTTTGGGTTCCTGTTTGCTGGTGCTTATCATGTTTGTTATTTTTTTTCTGCGACTCTTAATTTTGCGCTTCTGGCGCGGGGGTTGACGGCTATTTCGTCCTCGTCGGGGACTATGGCCTTCCGGGTAATCAGAGTGAACGGAGTCATCAGGTTACCGAAGAAGTCCTTGTCGGCTTCGCCTTCGAATTTTCCCGATCTCATGAAGTTCTTCACCAGTCGGTCCTCCAACGAATGGTAGGCGATGACCACCAGTCGGCCTCCCGGTTTCAGGCATTCCACCGTTTGGCTTAAGAATTCTTTCAGCACAGCCATCTCGTCGTTCACCTCTATTCTGATGGCCTGGAAAAGCTGCGACAGCACTTTGTTCTCCTTGCCTTTCGGGAGCATCGGCGTTACTGCGGCGACCAGTTGGGCGGTGGTGGCGATTTCGGCTTTCTCGCGCTCGCTCACAATCTGGCGTGCCAGTTGCTTGCCATTGGGCAGTTCGCCGTAGGTGTAGAACATGGAGGCCAAACGTTCTGGGGCATAGCCGTTGATAATTTCGCGGGCGGAAACTCCTTTCTGCTGGTTCATGCGCATGTCCAAAGCACCGTCAAAGCGGTGTGAAAATCCCCGTTCCGCCGTGTCGAACTGGTAGGACGACACCCCGAGGTCGGCCAGAATGCCGTCGGCGGGACAACATTTATAATATTGTGCGAATTTTTTCAGATGGCGGAAATTGCTTGGAACAAATTGGAAGCGTTCGTCATCTATAATATTATGTTGTGCGTCAGGGTCTTGGTCGAAGGCCAGCAAATGCCCGTCAGGATTCAGGCTTTCCAATATTTTCCGGGAATGCCCGCCACCGCCGAAGGTGACGTCGATATAGGAGCCGGAGGGATTGGTGACCAGTTGCTGTACGGATTCCGCAAGGAGGACCGGGTTATGGTATGTCATTGCCTTCCTCCTTTCGCGCAGTATTAAATTGGCCAAGGTGGATGGCCTCGTTCAACTTGTTCAATTCTTCTGGGGTCATGTCGAACTCATTGTGGTATGCCTCACTGTCCCAAACGTCAATTTTGCCGTCGTCTAAAATCATAACCACCTCACGATCAATGTTATAGTATTCCATGAAGAATTTTGGAATAACGAGGCGGCTTTGTGAGTCACATTCCACAAGGGTATTGCGCGTAAGAAATGCGTTGCGGTATTTCTTGATTGCTATGATGTTTCTATCCAAAGAATTAAGGAAATCCATTTGTTTCTCGTAGGCCTTCATGGTCCACAAGGTCACATGATTGCCGAAACCAGGGGTAGCCATAAAACAACTGCGGTCATCTTCGTCCAATGACTTCAAGAGCATGGTGGGTAATTTCACACGCCCATGCTTCTCGATGGCAGCTTCAAAATAACCTTGATTGAATTTTGGCATTTTTTCTTTGGTTTTATCGTGGCAAAGATATATCTTTTTTCAATACTTTTTCCACAATTTTTCTCTTTTGGACAAAAAAAGATAATATTATAATGTAAATATCTGAAAATCAAAGTGGAAAAAAATGGAAAAAATTTTAATTTAATGGTATCAAGAAGCTAAAATGTTGATTTTTCAGCAGATAAAAGTATAAATTTTTATAAGTCGTAACTTTTTAAAAATCAATATTATATATGTTTTAAACGGAGTCCTTTCCAAATTTTTCCACAATGGATTGTTGATTTTCGGAGAAATCTGGAAAAAAATGGAAGCTTTTGGAGCGGGAAGGAAAGTTATCAACAAAAAAACGACCCGAAGGTCGTTATGCTTTCCACAGAAGAATGTTGATTAATGTGCCAATTGAATTAAGGGGAGTCTCGGGTTTTGCCCACGAGGGGAGTTTCGCTACGCTCAAGGGGAGTCTCACTTCGTTCGAGGGGAGTGATTTTGCACTAACGAGGCCCCATTGCGGCCTCGAAGAGGTCGAATTATAATAACCCCGCACGTAAGTGTGGGGTCTAGAACGCCACAATTTTCAGATATTCCACCAGCACCGCGGCAAGGACGGCTCCGATGGCGACGGTGAGTAGGTCGCGCTTGCGCCACGACATGATGAGCGCTACCACCGTGGCGACCACACCCGAGGTGAGACTCTTGGTGGAGTAGATGACGTCGGGGAAGGTCATGGAGGCCAGCACACAGAAGGGAATGTAGAACATGAAGTCCTTGAACCAGCGGTTCTCCAGCTTGCGGTGGAACACAGCCATGGGTGTCACCCTGATGAAGTAGGTGGTGAGGGCCATGACGGCCAGCATGATGCCTGCGGTGGAGAAGGTGAACAGACTCATCGTGCCACCTCCTTTCTCTCGGCCTCATCGGCGATTTCGTCGGTTTTGAAGAAAGTGGCGCAGAGGGAGGCTGCTCCGATAGCGGAGAGGATCAGTGACCAGCCACCACCGTTCTGTGAGATTTGGTTGATGCCGGGCACATATTTGAACATGCACGACAGGGCCGAAGCAATAAGTATGGAGTAGAATATCTTCTTGTTGGTCTTTGAGGGCGGCACAATGATGGCGATGAACATGCAGTACAAGGCAATGCCCATGCAGGCCTGCACCATGGCGGGCATCAGCTCGGCGGCAAAAGCGCCCAACACCGTGCCTAAAGTCCAGCCAACAATAGGGCAGGTCATTAGACCCGTGAAGAAACGGAAGCTGACATCCTCTTTCTCCATGGCCGCCAGCGCGAATATCTCGTCTGTTACGCCGAACGCCATGATACAGCGTTTGTAGGTCGGCATCTTGGGGTCTATCTTTTGTGTCAACGAGAGGCTCATCAAAAAGTAGCGGATGTTCACCACCAGGGTGGTCATAGCCAGTTCGATGGCAGGGGCGCCACCAGCAATCATGCGGATGCCGGCAAACTGACCGGCAGAGGCCAGGTTGGTGAGCGAGATGAAAACCGCCACCCAGGGGTCGAAGCCCATCTGCACAGCCACCAAACCGAAAGTGAACGATACGGGCACATAGCCCAAGCCGATGGATTTGCCCAGCAACAAGCCCCGCTTATAGTCGCTTTTCGGCTGTTCCTTGCGGGACCTGCGTCTCAGAACCTTGATCAGAAGGGGAAGACGGCGCACAATCAAGAGGTCGTTGACCTGCTCGCGCACACGCCGGTTGAACTTGTCGCGCCTCCATTTCATGGCACGCAAGGTGGCTTTTCGGCGTGAATCGCGTCGACTACTTACACTCTTGATTTTTTTACTTTCTTCTACCACAATAATTTAGGTCCTTTTTGAGACTGAAAATTTCAGAGTGCAAAGGTAGTGTTTTTTTCAATGTGCCAATGATAATTAGCAAATTGGTAAATTAGCAAATGTGAAAATTGAATTGGGGGAGTCATGCTTCGCATGAGGGGGGGCTCGTTTCTCTCGAGGGGAGTTGTGCATACGCACAAGGGGGAGTCTCGCACTGCGTGCTCAAGGGGAGTCTTATGCTACGCATTCGAGGGGAGTTGTAAATGTGCTAATTGAAATTTGAATTCTGAATTTTGAATTCTATTGAAAGTGCCAATTGAAATTAAAACCTCAATCTCACAAATACTGGATAATGGTCCGAGGGATTGCGGCGAGTATACGGACTGAAAGAGATTTCCTGCGGTGCGTCAGAAGCTTTCTGGCTCACGTCCGAGCGCTCGTTAGGGGTCCAGTAACTGTCGGTGAGCACACCGTAAGCCTCCACTTGCGTAGAGGGCGACACAAACACGTGGTCGATACGGCTCTGGGTGAAGTATTCTGTTTTGTAGGCGTTGAAGGTGCCGTTCTCCGCGAATCGTATGCGGGCGGCATCGTATGAGTCTTTCAGCAGTCCCGACTGGGTGAAGATGGTGTAGATTTCATCATTTTGGTCCACATTGAAATCACCAGTGAGGATGACGGGAAGACCATCGGTCATCTCTTTGATGCGTTTCACTACCAATTTGGCTGCCTCGCGTCGGGCCACCACGCCCACATGGTCCATGTGGAGGTTGAAGTAGTAGAAAGACTTATGGTTATCATTGGGGCTGTCGGACTGTTTGTAGCTTGCGTCGTTCTGTGCGGTCTTCACCGAAAACTTGCCCCAGGTGCAGATGCGGATGCAGGCCGCGTCCCAACCCAAGGCGGGCTTATCAGGTGTCTCGTTGAGCCAGAAATCGCCATGGTCGAGGAGTTGGAGCTTGTCTTTCTTGTAGAAGATGGCTTCGTGTTCGCCTCCGTGCTTACCATCATCGCGCCCTAAACCGATATAGTCGTAGCCGTCCAGGGCTTTGTGCATGTCGAGGAGCTGGCTGTACAGCACCTCCTGGGTACCGAAAATGACGGGGGACATGAAGTTGATCTGGTCGCAGATGACCTGGCAGCGTTTCGGCCATATATTGCCCTGCACACTGTCGTTCCAGTTCTTATAGCGGATATTGTAGCTGCCGACAAGCATCTCCTGAGCGGAGACAAAGATGACAAGAAACAGGAAAATGCTTGAGAATAGAAAGCTTTTCAAAAGAATAGGGCGTTTTTTCATGTTGGTCATTTTATTTCCCGCAAAAATACATAAAAAACACACATATATTCCTGTAATTTAAAACGACTCCCCTCGAACACGCAGTGTGAGACTCCCCCTTCATGCGCAGCATGACTCCCCTCGAGCGCAGCGAGACTCCCCTTTCGTGCGTAGCATGACAACCCTTGTGCGTATGCACAAATCCCCTTGAGCGCGGCGAGATTCCTCCCCAAAATTAAATTCATTTGCTAATTTACTAATTAACTAATTTGCTAATTATCTTCAACATTCCCCTGTGTATAAATACTATCTTCTTATTGAAAATTGAGGTTAATATCTTTTTAATTTTGTAAGTTATAGTAAAGTAGTAAATTAAGACTGATGAAAAAACATAATTTTCCCCGTTTGTTGTTTGTGGTGGCGGTGTTGGCGGTGACGTTGATGCTCGCTCCCTTCGACGCTTTTTCGCAATCGAAAAGCGCAAAGTTGAAAAATGACAAGAAAAAAATCGAGACGGAAATCGCCAATACCCAGAAACTACTGAAGCAGACCGAAAAGAACAAGAATGCTTCTTTGCAGCAGATCAGTGTCTTGCGTCAGCAGATTTCCAATCGTGAGGCGTTGATTACCACCCTGAACACCGAAATCTTCCAGCTGGAGGAGGAACTGGCCATGAATGTCAAGCTGTCACAGGATTTGAGCAAAAAGCTTGAATACATGAAGTCAGATTATTCCCGCGTGGTGTATCTGGCCTACAAAAACCGTAAACTCATCGACAAAGTGACCTTTCTGCTTTCGTCGGATAACTTCTCGCAGATGTTCCGTAGAATCAAATATTATTCAGTTTTTGCCAACAATGTGAAACGTCAGGTGGAACTGATTGAGAAAACGCAGGAGGAAATCAGGTTGAAGAATGAGGAGATTGTACATATGAAAGCGGAAAAACTGGCTTTATTGGAAGGCAAGGAGGTGGAAATCAAGAAGTTGGAAATGGATAGAACGGCAACCACCAAGAAGGCCCAAGAACTGAAACAAAAAGAGAAACAGCTGGCCAGCACACTTCAGGAAAAACAGAAAAAGAGAAAAGAATTGGATGTGGCCATCAAGAAAGCTATTGAAGCGGAGATTGTAGCGGCCAACAAGAAAAAGGCTGAGGAAGCTGCCAAGGCCGCCAAGGCCAAAGCCAACAAGAATACCACCAATACCTCGTCTTCCAGCAGTAGTGGCAAAACAAGCGCCAAGAACGAGATTGTGCTGACTCCCGATGAGCAGTTGGTGAGCAATTCCTTTGCCAACAACAAGGGTAAGTTGCCATGGCCGGTGGCCAAAGGCGCCAAGGTGGGCGATTTCGGTAGTTATCCGCATCCCGACGTGCCTTCCGTGATGATTGAGAATCGTGGTATCGACATCCTGGTGGAACCGAATACTTCCGTCAGAGCCGTTTTCCAAGGCGAGGTGACAGGTATCCTAGATGTGATGGGTACCAAGGTGTTAATGATTCGTCATGGTGAGTATCTTTCCGTATATCAGAATCTTGCATCGGTAAATGTGAAAAAAGGAGATAAAGTAACTACCAAACAAACTGTTGGTACGGTGGCCCGGTCATCAACGAACAACACTTACGAGCTTCATTTTGAAGTGTGGAAGAACAATGTCTATTTGAACCCGAACCAGTGGTTGTCGGGAAGATAAAACCATCGATTATGCAACTGAGTGTCGCCAAGGCATTGCAAGACAAGAACCCCGGCCTCTACAAGAAGTTGCCGGCTTTCGTCATCCGTTGGATAGAGCGTATGATCTGTCAGGATGAGATGAATATGCTACTCAGGGAGCATGGGCATTTGTCTTCGTTGGAATTCACCAATGCAGTAGTCGATTATTTGGATAATGACCTGGTGGTGCATCATGAGGAGCGGATTCCTGAGACAGGTCGCTATATCATTGTGTCCAACCATCCGCTCGGTGGCTTGGACGGTATGGTACTCATCAGTGTTTGCGGACGGCATCGTCGCGACATCAAGTTTCCCGTCAACGATTTGCTGTATTACGTGGAGCCGTTGCGCGAGATTTTTGTTCCTATCAACAAACATGGGAAAACGGGAGAAGAGGCGCGTCAGATGTTTCACGACGCTTTCGATTCGGACAGTCTGCTGTTGTATTTTCCGGCTGGCTTGTGCTCGCGTCGCAAAAACGGGGTAATTCAGGACCTGGAATGGAAAAAGACCATCATCACCAAAGCCAGACAAACGCAGCGGGATATCATTCCCTGTTATTTCGACGCGCGCAATTCCAACACTTTTTACAGGGTGGCCAATTTGCGTGAAAAGTTGGGAATCAAGTCGAATTTGGAAATGACCTTGCTGCCTCGCGAAATGATGAAAAAGAAAAAATCACATTTTGAGCTTTTTTTCGGCGAACCGATATCTTATAGTCGTTTTGATGACTCAAAAAAAGACAAGGAATGGGCGGCATGGCTGAAAGAGCAGGTTTATCAGTTGAAAAACAAACAATAGGGAGTATGGAAAGTATTATTAAACCTGTCAGTGTGGACGTGCTCAAATGGGAGTTGACCGACGATAAGATTCTGCGGAAGACAAATGCGTTGGATAACGTCATTTACATGGTGGATATTCATGATTCTCCCAATGTTTTGCGTGAGATAGGCCGCTTGCGCGAGCTTACTTTCAGAGCAGCGGGGGGTGGAACTGGCAAGGAACTCGACTTGGACGAGTTTGATCAAGGCCCCCATGCGTGGAAGCAACTGATTGTGTGGAATCCGAACGAGGAGGAGATTGTGAGTGCCTATCGCTTTGTGAAGGGCATTGATGCGCCAGTGGACGAGAAAGGTTATCCGCAAACGGCGACTTCGGAATTGTTCGAGTTCTCTCCGCAATTCATCCAGAACCAATGGCCGCGCACCATCGAGCTGGGGCGCAGTTTTGTACAGCCGAAGTATCAGGTGTCAGCCGATCCGCGAAAAGGGCTTTTTGCGTTGGATAACATCTGGGATGGACTGGGAGCCTTGGCGGTGAAATACCCTGAAACAGAGTATTTCTTCGGCAAAATGACCATGTACAACAGCTACAGCCGCTTGGCTCGCCGACTGATTATTGATTTCCTGAAAAGATATTTCCAAGGGGATGAGAATTTGGTAAAGCCTTTTCATTCCACCGATAAAATTAAGAAAGTAAGCAAGAAAAACACTCCGGTTTTTAAGGAAAAAAGTTTAGGTGAAAGCCTGGCTATCGTAAAGAAAAAAGTCAGAGCGATGGGAACTGTCATCCCTCCTCTCATCAAATCATACATGTCGATATCGCCTTCCTTGAAGTATTTTGGCATTTCCGATAATCCGAGTTTTGGCGAAGTGGAAGAACTTGCCATCATGATTCATATACCGGAAATATACGAAAACAAGAGGGAGCGCCATATAACGTCATTTATCAAATCTAAATAATCATGGATTACCAAATCAAGAGTGTAAAATTTCTCAAGTCCGAGGTAGATTACAAAAAATGCCCAGCGGACCGTTTACCTGAAGTTGCTTTCATTGGGCGTTCCAATGTAGGCAAGTCTTCATTAATCAACATGCTAGCTAACCATAAGGATTTGGCAAAGACTTCATCAAAACCTGGCAAAACCCAAACCATCAATCATTATGAAGTGGACAAACGTTGGTATTTGGTGGATCTGCCGGGCTATGGTTATGCTTCCATTTCCAAGTCAATGCGCGAGAAGTGGGAAAAGATGATTGACAACTATCTCAGATATCGTAAAAACCTCCAGTCGGTGTTCGTATTGGTGGATATCCGTTTGGAACCGCAGGAGTTGGATATCAATTTTATCAACAAATTGGGAGAGATGGGCATGCCTTTCTCTTTGGTATTTACCAAAGCGGATAAAATCGGGAAAAACAAGGGAGCTGTCAGTGTGCGTAATTTTTGCCGCAAACTGATGGAGACATGGGAAGATTTGCCACCATTCTTTGTCTGTTCTTCCGTGGATGGTCGCGGAAAACAAGAATTGTTGGACTATATCGATCAGATTAACGAATATTATTACAATCAAAAAAAACAGGAGAAAGAATGAAAAGAACAGCTGTGATTTTTTCAATTGTTATTATGGTTTTACTTGCGTTGTTGGTAACAGCGTGCATGACGGCCAAAAAGAAGGCAGAGATGGCGCAAAACAAACCTTTGATGGAAACCTATTGGGTGCTGAAGTCAGTGAAGGGAGAAGATATACCCAAAAATATCATCACTCCTTTCATCATATTTCATCCGGACGGGAGATATACTGGCAATTTGGGCTGTAATGTTTATTTTGGAAATTACAGAAATGGCAAGACTAGTATCAGAATGGAATACGGAGGGGCTACCAAGCGCTTGTGTGAGAATATGAAAGTGGAGAAGTTATTCATGCGGCATCTCCATAGCGATTTCAAACAGTACGAAATCATCAAGGATACACTTATCCTGAAAGATAAAGAGGGAGAGGTACTACGCTTCTTCGCCGGCGTGAAACTGGAATAGGAAATAGGGGCTAGGGAATAGTGATTAGGGGATAGTGGGTAATATTTATTATAGACCACAGTGTGGAGTAGTAGCAACTAATCACTAATCACTAACCCCTAATCCCTACAGCAGGTCATGTGTGCTCTGTGACTCGTCGCGATGCCCTTGGTAATCCAGTGAATAGTGCAAACCGCGGCTCTCATGGCGATTCATGGCGTGCTTGATAATCAAGTAGCCGATATTGATCATATTACGCAATTCGCAGATTTCCGGAATCAAAATGGATTTCTTATAGAGATCTTCCGTTTCCCTGTACAAAATCTCCAGACGGTCGAAAGCGCGCTGCAAACGGACGTTGGAGCGGACAATGCCCACATAATTGCACATGATGGTCTGCAGCTCTTTGCGAGACTGGGTAATCAGTACCATCTCCTCATTAAGCACAGTGCCTTCGGTGTTCCATTCGGGCACATCGTCGCAAAAATCAATGTCTTTAAAACGCTCCACAGCCTTGAGACAGGCACGGTGAGAAAAGACGAGGGCTTCAAGTAAAGAGTTGGAAGCCAGTCGATTGGCACCATGTAAACCCGTAGAAGCACATTCACCGGAGCTGAACAGGTTGATGATGGAGCTCTCGCCCCATTCGTCCACCTTGATACCGCCGCAGGAGTAGTGGGCAGCGGGCACTACGGGAATCATATCCTTGGTGATGTCCACGCCGATGCTCAGACATTTGGCGTATATATTGGGGAAGTGGTTGAAAATCTCGGTCTTGCTGATATGGGTGGCATCGAGATACACATGGTCGCAGCCTTTCTGCTTCATCTCGTTGTCGATGGCACGGGCCACAATGTCACGGGGTGCCAAAGATCCTCGCTTGTCGTACTTGCTCATGAACTCCACCCCGTTCTCGTCTTTTAGGATAGCCCCTGCACCACGCAAGGCCTCGGTAATCAGGAAAGATGGCGATTCTTTGGGATTGTAGAGTGAGGTGGGGTGGAACTGCACAAATTCCATGCCGTTGACCGCTCCCTTGGCACGATACACCATGGCGATGCCGTCACCAGTGGCGATGGTAGGATTGGTGGTGTTGCCATACACGGTGCCGATACCACCAGTGCACATCATGGTAATACGCGACAAGATGGTTTCTACCTTGTTGGTGTTGGGGTTATAAACGTACGCTCCGTAGCAGGTGATGTCGGGGGTACGGCGGCTCACCTCGATACCCAGATGGTGCTGGGTGATAATTTCGATGGCCAGATGATTTTCAAGTATTTCGATATTGGGGTGTTGCTTGGCGGCGATAATTAGTTTTTCCTCAATCTCCAGTCCGGTGATGTCCTTGTGGTGCAGCACGCGGAATTCGGAGTGGCCTCCTTCCTTAGCCAAGGCGAACTTGCCATTCTTGGTCTTGTCGAAGTCCACACCCCATTCCACCAGCTCCATTACACGGGCAGTCGATTCGCGGATTGTGAGTTCCACAATGTGGCGGTCTGACAGTTCGTCACCGGCAATCATGGTGTCCTGGATGTGTTTCTCGTAAGTGTCGGGTTGGTACACCACAGCGGCGATACCGCCTTGGGCATACTTGGTAGAGGTGTCATCGACTTTGGCTTTGGTAACCATGCAGACTTTGCCGTAGTTGGCGGCTTTCAAGGCGAAGCACAGACCGGCGACGCCTGATCCGATAACCAGAAAATCAACTTTTTTTCTCATATTGGCAGTAGATGTTTTAATCATGCAAAAATAAGAAAAAACAAGATATGCGCAACCTTATTGCATTATTCCCTTTCGCAGCGTGAAAACAACAATTTCAGGTTGTGTACCCAAGCGGAACGGAACGGTCCCGCCAGCGCCTTCGCTGATAAAAAGATGTTGGTTCCCTTCAGTGTATAATCCACTCCATTCGGAATAAAGCCATTGCGAGGGTGACCACTGGCCGATTTTGACCTGTGCGGCGTGGGTGTGGCCCGACAGTGTGAGAGGAATATGGGTGTTGGGCAGCACTTCCATGCGCCAGTGCGAGGGGTCGTGCGAAAGCAAAATCGTGAAAACACTGTCCGGTACCCCTGCCATGGCGGCTTTGAGGTCACCGATTTCGGGGAAGGGCGGCTTGCCAGTGTTCTCCACCCCGACAATGGCAATCTGTGCTCCGTTTCGTTGAATGAGGCGATGCTCGTTGAGTAACAGATTCCAGCCTATATGGCGTTCATCCTGAATCAGTTGCTTGGCTCCGTCTCGCGGGTCAGCGGGACGTTCTCCCATGCCGTAAAGGCAATAGTCGTGATTGCCGAGCACCGACATAACTCCGTCAGGAGCCTGCAATTGCGACAGTACCTGTTCAAAGGGTTTGATTTCATCCGCTGAGGTATTGACAAGGTCGCCAGTGAATACGATCAGGTCGGCCTGCTGTTCATTCACACGCTGCACCAGTTTTTCCATGAAAGCGGTATGTTGGCCATGAGTGCCAACGTGAAGGTCGGAGAGATGCACGATTTTGTACCCGTCAAATTCGTCGGGAAGGGAAGGAAAACTTAACTCCACATGTTTGACGGTCAGACATTTCCATCCAAATATTACCCCATAAAGCATGGCCAGTGCCAAAACAGAGGCCAAACAGAGACCTGTCCCATTGCCGATATTGGCGGCAGGGTGCCATGCCAGACCGATAAGCTTGCCCAGTATGGAAAAAACGGAGAAAAGCAATTGGGGTAGGGCGATACAGAGCAACAAACCAATAAACAATTGCATTTTTACAGCTCCCAAACCGCTGAATCTGACGGAGAACAGTATCACAAACGCCACAATGGAAGGTGTCCATAAAAGCAGATGCGTCCACCATGCCGCGCCTCGCATCAAGGCAAGGGAAATGTACAAATCTGGCAAAATGAACAGCAGGGTGATAATGAGGAGGGCAATAATCATGGGGTGATGCATTTTTTGAGCCTGCAAAGGTATAAAAATTCTTTCAATGGCACGAATATGCCAAGGGATTATTTTCCCTATGTTTTGCAAAGACGAGGCATGTCCTGTCTTCGTTGGAAAATTTCACCAACCAATATAGAAATCCATGAATTCTGTGTACATTTGCAAATCCATTGTTCTTTTAGGGATGATATATTTTAATACTTTGACTATCAATAAAATAATATATTATGAGAAGTTTTGGCAGCGACAATAATTCGGGAGTTCATCCTCAAATTATGGAGGCTTTGATGAAAGCGAATAACAATCATGCTTTGGCTTACGGTGATGATCTTTGGACCGCCCAAGCGGTGAAAGACCTCAAAGCTTGTTTTGGTGAAATTGCCGAGCCGTATTTTGTGTTCAATGGCACAGGGGCCAATGTGACGGCTATCAGAGCCTGTTGTCAACCCTTTCATGCGGTGATAGCGGCTCGCACAGCACATATTGCGGTGGATGAGTGCGGTGCTCCGGGTTTCCTGAGTGGTGCGGCCGTGAAAGAGGTGGACACACCCAATGGCAAGCTGACTCCCGAATTGATCAAACCTCTGCTGCATGGTTTCGGCTTTGAGCACCACTCCCAACCCAAACTGGTGTATATTTCGCAGTGCAGTGAGTTGGGTACGGTTTATACCTTGCAGGAAATCAAAAGTTTGGCTGACTTTGTGCATCAATACAATATGTATTTGCTGATGGATGGCGCACGCATTGCCAATGCCTGTGTGGCTTTGGGCAAAACGCTCAAAGAGGTGACAGTGGATTCCGGAGTGGACATCCTGAGTTTCGGTGGTACCAAAAACGGCTGTATGATGGCTGAGTCGGTCATTGCGTTCCGGCCTGAATTGGCGGAGAATATCAAATATCTGCGTAAGCAGTCCACCCAGTTGTACTCGAAGATGCGCTATGTGTCGGCACAGTTTTCCGCTTATTTGCAGGACGACTTGCTGTACAAAAACGCCGCCCATGCCAACGAGATGGCCTGCATGTTGCACCGTGAACTGTTGAAGCTGGGCTTTGAGTTTACCCAGTCGCCTGATGCCAATATTCTGCTCCTGAAAATGGAACCCGACTTGGCCGACAAGCTATTGCAGAAGCATTTCTTTTACGTTTGGGACGAGAATACTCACGAAATTCGCTTGGTCACTTCCTGGGACACCACCGAGGAGGATGTCATGTCGTTTGTACAGGACTTGAAACAAATCCTTATTTGATTTGGGGTGGCAATACCGTTTTTTGGCGTCGTACTTTTCCTGCGTGATAATATGGAGATTCATCAGAACGGATAACCTATACTGAAGTTGAGGCGCAGGCCGTCGAGGACAGACGGGATATTGTAATACTTGGTAATCGGCCGTGTGAGATCAGGCTTGCCATCCTTGTCATATTTGTATGTCTGGTAAGGTGCATGGATACCTATACCTAAGTCCAAGCGGATAACAAGTCCGTCGATGTCGAGGCGGAATCCTGTACCTGTACCCAGAGCAATCTGCTTTGCGATATACGGATTTCCGATAAATCCGTCATAAATCTTTTCGGTAAATCCCATCTTCTCGGCCAGTAGCTCATAATCCTCGCTGCTGATGAGGTCGGAGGTATTACGCCAGTTCCATACATTGCCGGCATCGAGGAAGAAGGCTCCATAGAGTTTCCATACGATGGGGAAACGTAGTTCGATGTTGGCTTCGAGTTTTATATCACCGGCATGGAAAAAGTTCTGGTTATATTTGGCGCTATAGAAATTTCCCGGCCCATAAGCGTATGGGGATGCTGCACGCAAACTGTTGGGACCACCGGCATAGAAGGATTCTGAAAGCGGAGCATATTCGGAGTTGCCAAACGGTATATTGGCTCCTGCGAAAAGACGCGTCGCAATACATACTTGTTTCGGCAGGTTGAACTTATTCCACAGTTCGACCGTCACCTTGACAAACTCATCGAAGGGTACTTTGCCAATCGGTTTCTCCAGCTCATTCCACTCGCGTCCAAAGATGCAATAGATGGCATTAGTTATGCTACCCGCTTCTTTGATTTCAAAATCGAACATGGTGTTGACTTTCCGTACGGAGCGGTAATCGCTATAGGTAAGCTCATAGCCGATGGAGGGAATAAACTCCTTTCCTGCAAGTATTTTGAGAAGTTCCGGCTTATCAGCCGCATTATTAATCAGATCTGAGGACTCGACTTTCACTCTGACCAACGAGAGCGAGAAAGGCGTAAAGACATGCGTGATATGGCTAGACGAGCGGATAAAATACGAAAAAGCTCCGGAGAACTTGTGAACACCGTATCCACCCGCTATGTTCTCGTACTTGTACCCAATTCGGTAGCGAGTATCGCCATCGGGTTTCTTTTTCCCCGCCCAGTGCAGGTATGGGAAGATAATCGCGACATCGACTCCGAATTTGTAGGTGTCGGTGGTCTTCGGATCACCCGAATGACGGTCGCGCAACGACCAATAATAAGCCCCGTAACCCTTGACCAAGAATGTCTCTCCTCTCCCCAAGAGGTTCTTTATAGAATGAACGAGGGTAAGGTTGGGGCCGATACTGTTGTTGGAACGATAAGCGACATCCGCATCTGCGGTAAAACCGTATGTACGCATAATAGAATCACCCGTAGAGGGTAAAAATTGGTAACGTTTCCATTGCTTGGTTGCTCTTACACCAATGCCAGACTTTCTGAGTTCGCCTTCAAAGATATTTTCATAATCACGCTGAGAG
>JAGBPS010000008.1 GCA_017633255.1 Bacteroidales bacterium | reverse complement strand
GGAACAGGTTGATCGTGCGGAAGTCCGGTCTCTGCATCCCGCTCAGCCACATGAAGGCGACGTTCTCCACGAGCAGCCTCTCCATCTTCCGGCCGGAATACACGTTGTTAAGATACGCGTACACTATCACTTTGAGAAGCATCCTGGGATTGTAGCTGCTGGCTCCACCTCCCTTGTACCCGCTCTCTATCTCCGAGATGTCAAGCCGGTCTATGATGGCGCTGACAACACGCGCGTTGTGGTTCTTGGGAAGATAATCTCCAAGACATGGAGGAAAAAGAAGATTGTCGTTGGGATTGTAAGATTTAAATGTTACTTTTGCCATTGGTTTGATGATTTGTTTTTTTTTTTGTGTTTGGCGATACAAAAATACAAAAATTTCATCAAATAACAATGGCTATTAATCTGAATTTCAGAAAAATAGCCATTTTTTTCATTTGCCAATGTCAAATGACACCGGTCAATTATTATTTACGATTATTGCTGTTAAATTTGCAAAAAAAAGAGGATGACTACTTTTTAGTCACCCTCATGAGAATCTTAACTTATCATCCCCCAGTACACATTTTTCCGCATCAACTCGGCGAGGTAGCGGGCGATAGGAGCGTTTTGAGGCTTGGACAACTCAGGGTCATTGTCGAGCAGGCTCATCGCCAGATTACGGGTGTACACCACCAGCTTCTCGTCTTTCACCAGATCAGCAATTTTGAAATCCAGAATGCCACTCTGCTGCGTGCCCTGCAAGTCACCGGGGCCGCGCAACTTGAGGTCGATATTGGCAATTTCAAAGCCGTCGTTGGTCGACACCATCGCGTCGAGGCGTTGCTTGCTCTCGTTGGTCAATTTGTCACCCGACATGAGAATACAGTACGACTGCTCGCCGCCGCGCCCCACTCTGCCCCGCAGCTGGTGCAGCTGCGACAGACCGAAACGCTCGGCATTCTCCACCACCATCACTGTGGCGTTAGGCACATCAATGCCCACCTCTATCACCGTGGTAGAAAGCAATATCTGAGTCTGGTTCTTGATGAAACGCTGCATCTCGAAATCCTTCTCCTCGGGCTTCATCTTGCCGTGTACAATACCCAAAGCGTACTGAGGTAGCGGAAACGACTGCGACATGGCCTCGTAGCCCGCCATCAGATCCTGCAAGTCCATCTTTTCCGACTCCTGAATGAGCGGATACACCACAAAAATCTGACGGCCTTTGGCGATTTCTTTTTTCAGGAAACCATTCAGGCGCAACCTGTCCTTCTCAAAATAATGGGCGGTGATAATCGGCTTACGTCCTTGGGGAAGCTCATCAATGACCGACAAGTCGAGGTCACCATACAGCGTCATGGCCAAGGTTCTCGGAATCGGGGTGGCCGTCATTACCAGAACATGTGGCGGTATAGTGTTTTTCTTCCACAACTTGGCGCGTTGCTCCACCCCGAAACGATGCTGTTCGTCAATCACCACAAAACCGAGGTTCTTGAACTGCACCTCATCCTCAATCAGCGCGTGGGTGCCAATCAGAATATCAATCTCCCCACTTCTCAGAGCCTCGTGCAGCTCGCGCCGTTTGGCAGCTTTGGTCGAACCTGACAGGAACTCAACCCTCATGTTCATGGAGGACAAGTAGCGCTTGATGGTTTCGAAATGCTGGGTGGCCAGAATCTCCGTCGGGGCCATAAGGCATGACTGAAAACCGTTATCCTTGGCTATCAGCATCAGCATCAGTGCCGTTATCGTCTTTCCACTACCCACATCGCCTTGCAGCAGTCGGTTCATCTGCCTTCCGCTGCCCATATCCGCACGAATTTCCTTGATAACCCGCTTCTGGGCATTCGTCAGTGGGAAAGGCAAATAATTCTTATAGAAAACATTGAAATAATCACCTACAACTGAAAAAACATGACCTTTGTACTTTTGTGAATTCAGCAGTTTCAGTTTCAGCAGTTTCAGTTGGGTAAAAAACAGCTCATCGAATTTCAGTCGCAACTGTGCCTGCGAAAGCGCCTGCATATCAGCAGGATAATGAATATTGCACAAAGCCTCTTTCAGCGGCATCAACTTCAAATGGCTCCGTATGTCCTCCGACAATCTTTCGCCGATAACATCCTTCACCTGAGGCAGCAGCGACATCACCATTTTAGAAATCGCCTTGGAGTCCACTCCGGCACGTTTGGCTTTGTCGGAAGTATTGTACAGCGGCTGGAAGTTGGTCGGCACCAGCGACTGCGGCTGTGTCTTGGGGTCTATCAGTTCGGGATGGGTAATATTCCAATGATGGTTGAACAGCGTAGGTTTACCGAAAACAATGAACTCGCGGTTTTCTTTCAGCATATCCTGCACCCATTTGATACCGTTGAACCAAACCAGCTCAATGGTGCCCGTCTCGTCCATAAACTGCGCCACCAAACGCTTGCCACGCTGCTGACCCACCAGCTCACAGGAGACAATCTTTCCTTTCAGCTGAATATAAGCTCCTTCTGACTGAATATCAGCAATATGGTAAATCTTCGACTTATCGATATGGCGATAAGGATAATACAACAACAGGTCTTCAAAAGTGAAAATCTCAAACTCCTTCCGCAGGATATCCGCACGCTTCGGCCCCACTCCTTTCAGGAATTCAATAGGGGTTTCCAATAAATTAACCTGTGTTATCATATATTTCTAAAATAACCTACAAAAATACAAAAAATTTCGGTTACATGGGATTCTTCTATTGAAATTCAGAATTCAAAATTCAGAATTCAAAAAAGAAGACAATTTATAAATTTTGAATCTTGAACTTTGAATTTTGAATTATTCATTTGCACATTCTCTTATTCACACATTTGCTAATTAACTAATTTGCTAATTTGCCAATTATTTTTTGTATCTTTGCCCGCAGAATTTATCAACCTTAAATATAATTATTATGTCAGTTATCAAAGCTTTTAAGGGATTACGTCCTCCCAAAGAAATCGTAGAAAAGTTAGCCTCACGTCCTTATGACGTGCTGAACTCCGAAGAAGCCCGCAAGGAAGCGGAAGGCAATCCATACAGCCTGTTGCACGTCACCAAGGCTGAGATCGACCTGCCCGTTGGCACCGACGAGCACTCTCCCGAAGTATATCTCCAGGTGGTGAAAAACTTCAACACTTTCAAAGATTACGGCTGGCTGAAACGCGATGAGGAAGACAAACTGTACATCTACGCCCAGAGCATGAACCCGAAAGATGCCGACGCCCACTGGCAGTATGGTATCGTAGCCTGCGCTTACAGCGAGGATTATGTCAACAAAATCATCAAGAAACATGAGTTGACCCGCAAGGACAAAGAGGAAGACCGTATGAAACACGTGCGCATCACCAATGCCAATGTGGAACCCGTTTTCTTCGCTTATCCCGCTGTGGATGAAATCGACGCTATCGTGAACAACATCGTTCGCCACGAAGCTCCCGAATACGACTTCATCGCCAAGGAAGACGGCTTCGGCCACCGTTTCTGGGTTATCAACGACAAGGCTACCATCGCCCGCTTGGTTGAGCTGTTCGCCACCAAGGTTCCCGCCATGTACATCGCCGACGGTCACCACCGTAGCGCCGCCGCCGCATTGGTAGGACAGGAAAAGAAAGAACACAACCCCAACCACACTGGCAAAGAGGAATACAACTTCTTCATGACGGTGATCTTCCCCGACAACCAGCTGAAGATTATCGACTACAACCGCGTGGTGAAAGACCTCAACGGCCTCAGCAAGGAAGACTTCCTGAAAGCCCTCACCAAAGCTTTCATCGTGGAAGAAATGGGTACCGAAATTTACAAGCCCGCCAAATTGCACGAGTTCAGCATGTACTTGGATGGCAAATGGTATAAGATGACCGCCAAGGAAGGCACTTACGACGACAAGGATCCTATCGGCGTATTGGATGTGAAGATTCTGAGCGACCACGCTTTGGACGCTGTGCTCGGCATCAAGGACCTCCGTACCGACAAGCGCATCGACTTCGTGGGCGGTATCCGTGGTTTAGGCGAACTGAAACGCCGTGTGGATAACGGTGAGATGAAGGTGGCTTTCGCCCTCTATCCTGTCTCCATGCAGCAGATTATAGACATCGCCGACTCTGGCAACATCATGCCTCCGAAGACCACTTGGTTCGAACCGAAACTGAGATCAGGTCTGGTGATTCACGAGTTGAATGCCTAATTAGGGATCAGGTTTCAGGTTACAGGGGTCAGAAAAAACTGTAACCTGACACCTGTAACCTGTAACCTACTAAAATGGAAAGTGGTGAGAAGATATCTCTGATTTTGAAGAGCCTGCCCGACAAGCCGGGGGTTTATCGTTTTTTCGATGACGAGGGAACCATCATTTATGTCGGCAAGGCCAAGAAGCTCAAACGCCGCGTATCGTCGTACTTCAACAAGCAGCACGACAACCGGAAAGTGCGGGTGATGGTCTCCAAAATCAGGGATATCCAAACCACAGTCGTCAACAGCGAATGGGAGGCTTTGCTGTTGGAAAACAGCATGATCAAGGAGTACAAACCCCGCTACAATATCATGCTCAAGGATGACAAGACCTATCCTTGGTTAGCCGTCTCCAAAGAAGATTTCCCCCGCATTTTTTCCACCCGTAATCCCGACAAAAACACCATGCAGCTGTTCGGGCCGTATGCTTCTGTGCATTACCTGAACACCCTGATGGATACCATCCGGGAGCTGTTTCCGCTGCGCACTTGCCGCCGGCTGACGCAGAACAGCCGTCCCTGCATCCAGCACCAAATCGGGAAATGCCCCGCCCCTTGCGCCAAACTCATCAGCAAGGAAGATTATCAGGAGGAAATCAAAAGCATTATCGACATCATCAAGGGCAACAGCAAGATTGTGCAGCAGAAGCTGAAAGACCAGATGATGGAGTATGCTGAAAAATGGGAATTTGAGAAAGCCCAGGTCGTCAAGCGGAAACTGGAGGTGCTTGACAATTACATCGGCAAGTCGGTGGTAGTGAATCCCGACCTCACACGCCTGGATGTTTTGTCGTTGGACACCGACGAAGAAAGCGGCTACATCAACTTCCTGCGCATTATGCATGGGGCGATTATTCAATCTTATACTTTTGAAATCAATAATAAATTAGATAAGACTGAAGAAGATTTGTTGCTGACGGGCATGCTGACGGTGGAGGATAAATTCGGGCCGCTGTTTCCCGATGTGGTGGTGCCCTTTATGCCTGAACTGGTTCCCGAAGGCACTAACTTCATTGTGCCGCAGCGTGGTGACAAATACAAACTGCTGGAACTCTCCCACAAAAACGCCCAGTATTACAAATTAGAAAAGAAAAAACGCCAGGAATTAGTGGATCCCGAACGCCGACACCAGCGGGTACTCGTTGCCTTGCAAAAGGCTCTCAACATGGACAAACTGCCACGTCGCATCGAATGTTTCGATAACTCCAACACCCAAGGCGAGGAGCCGGTGGCCTCCATGGTCTGCTTCATTGACGGCAAACCTGCCAAGAAAGAATACCGCCATTTCCTCATCAAGACGGTGGTCGGTCCCGATGACTTCGGCTCTATGGAGGAAGTGGTGTATCGTCGCTACCATCGTCTGTTGGAAGAGGGCAAAGACTTGCCTGACCTGCTGATGGTGGACGGTGGCAAAGGCCAGCTCAATGCGGGCTACAGTGCCCTGAAAGCCCTGCATATTGAGGACCAGCTGATGATTATCGGCATCGCCAAGAGGCTGGAAGATATTTACAAAGTGGGAGACGAGCTGCCCACTTTCATCGACAAAAAATCGGAGGCCCAGAAGTTGCTGCAACACCTGCGCGACGAGGCTCACCGCTTCGGCATCACGCATCACCGCAAGCGCAGGGCCAAACACAGCATCGCCTCACGCCTAGATGAGATTCCCGGCATCGGCGAGGTGCTGAAAAACAAGCTCCTCACTCACTTCAAGAGTGTCAAAAACATCGAGAACGCCAGCGTAGAGGAGTTGGCAGCGGTCATTGGTTCGGCAAAGGCCAAAACGGTGTCGGAGGCTTTATCCCAAGCCAAGAACTAAAAAGAATTCAAAATTCAAAGTTCAAAATTCAAAATCCATCATCCTGTAATCCTGTAATCTTGTAATCATAAAAACTCCCCTTGAGCACGCAGTGCAATTAACACCATAGTAAAAGTATTCAAAGCCCTTGGCGCCACCACCGCCAGTATGGATTTGGGGTACTTCGTGAAAGTGGTGTTGTGATAAATTGTAAAGACGAGGCATCGTCAAACATACTATACCATTGATTATTACCGCAGGCTTTTTTCAATTCCCTCACCAAGGCATTTCGAAGAGCAACCTCAAAAACTGACAGACACAAATACAACGATTCAGATAACATCATGTTACATTTATAGTGCTCAACCACTCGACTCCAATTCGTTGGATATAGAGAATCGTATTTTTTCATTCTTTCAGAAGAAAAATTTTTTTCAAAAAAGTGTCTGTTATATTCCATTTTTTTATACTTTTGCAGCGCAGTCCCGGTAGTTCCTCTCCCAGACATTTGTGCTGGTGATGAATCCGGGTTTTTTTATTGCAAAAATACAATTTATTTTCTAATATATTATGGAATATTTGAATAAATAGTATATTATTTTTTCAAATAAAACACTAAAGTGAATTGAATTGTCTATTCCACAACAAATTGAGTCGTGCTTAACTTGGGATACAATCGTCTGCAACGAAGCACAAAATAAATCACCACATAAGTGATATATGTGCAAGAAATAGTATGGATTTGGGGCACCTCGGAAGAGTAGTGGTGTAGTAAGCTTTTTGATACGGGTATTCAAATTATTGAATCACCGATGAATTGCGCTTGTTGTTATTACACGTTCAATCTGACAAACTGTTAATCGGCAACTCCCCCCCCCCATTCTCCTTGTCATTAATGCCAGCAGGAGTTTCGAAGAACTTCTCCAGCGCCTTCAATGTTTCAGGAGCATAATGACTAGCAACATCCTTAAAGACACCTTTGACTAAGCCTTTGCACTTGTCTTTCAAATCCGGTGGAAATGATTGTGACGACTCTTTCAACGATTCTTTTATCTTTTCTATTAAATCATCTTTCCCTTCAAAATCAGCCAATAAAAGTAGCAGGTCTGGGATGGTTATTGTTACTATGTCGGAATTAAACGAGCTGTCTGCAAAACTCCCGTGAGCCTCTAACATATCGTCTAAATACAGTCTTAAGGCCTTGTTTTTGATAGAAAACTGTATTTTGTTCGATTCATCTATAGATTTGTAGATCCGGTTATGCAATATTGAATAAAATGCCTCTTTATAATAATCAGAGTTTCCATATACCAATTCCGCCTCATAACGAAGACGCTTTACCTTCGATTCTGGAATTTTAAGTTCTCTGCTGATTGCATTGTCACTTTTATCGGCGTATTTTTCTTTGAGTAATTCATTAAAAATGAAGACTTCGAAGTCATTTTTGTTCATTGAGCCGAATCCTTTTCTCAGGTATTCGTGAAGATTGACTGTGATTTCAATTTTTTCCGTTTCTTTCATAATTGCAACTTTATTTTTCTATATGTTTTTTAATCGCGAACGCAACGGACTGAGAAGCCGTAGTACTCGGTGAGGCCGAGCCTGTTCACGTAGGCGTAATTGTAGCGGAGAATGCGGACGTATGCGCTGTTGCCATTGTACTTCGTAGCGCTCCAGAAGTAGGCGTAGCCGCCGAAATCGCTGTAGTGGTCGTAGTAGCCGCCAGCGGGAAGAGCCGAAAAACCTGTGGCATTGTTCGTACTCGGATTACTACCCACTGCACAAGTTTCGCCGGTACTACTCCATCCTGTGGTGGAGGCCAACGCCTTGGCAATGTAATCACTGCTATTGTTACATTGGTACTGTGTCTGGCAGCCCACATAGTTGGTCAACTGTGTCCACTCCGCATCACTCGGAACATGCCAGCCATTCGGACAAATTCCCTGGACACCGCTGGGATTGGATGATGAAGAGGATGCTCCGTGCATCACCGCTGGCCAGTTGTACAGGTAGCCGTAAGTGGGAACACTGTTGGCATTGTTATTGGGGTTATAACGGTATGATGTTATTGAACTTGTACTTGTGCCTAATGGGATGCTTGTGCCATTCGCATATCGCGTGGTGCGCAGGTTCTCCTTCATCCAGCATTGTGCGCCTATCTGTACAGTATTATATGTATTGTTGTCATAATCGGTCACAGTAGCAGCTCCTGAACAAGGCTGTCCGTCATTAGGATTAGGAGTTGTAAATGTCAATACTTCACCATACGCTGTACCAATACTATTGGTAGCGTACGCGCGAACATAATAGGTAGTGATTGGTGTCAACCCTGTTATGTTACTGGTAAAACTGCCTATACCAGTACCGTTGGTCGTATGATAGTCGCTCACGGTAGGATTCTGCGAGGTGCTCCAGCATACGCCACGAGCCGTTACAGTAGCACCACCATCATCTGTCACCTCACCTCCGCAGGTGGCAGAAGTTGCTGTAATTGAAGTTACTGGAGTAGTTAACACTGTTAATGAAGTGATACCCCCCTTTACGCAACGGACTGAGAAGCCGTATTTCTTGTAGCCGTCGTACCAGTTCACGTCGGCGCCATTGTAGTAGAGATAGCGGTAGTAAGCGTAGTTGCCATCTTCCTCACTAGCGCTCCAGAAGTGGGCGGAGTTGCCGATACTGTAGTAGCCGACGTAGTTGCCAGCGGGAAGAGCCGAGAAACCTGTGGCATTGTTCGTACTGGGATTATTGCCCACTGCACAACTGTTTGTGCTACTATTCCATCCAGTTGTGGAAGCCAACGCCTTGGCAATGTAATCACTGCTATTGTTACATTGGTATTGCGTTTGGCTGCCCACATAGTTGGTCAATTGTGTCCACTCCGCATTACTCGGAACATGCCAGCCATTCGGGCAGATTCCCTGCACACCACTGGGATTGGCAAATGAGGAAGAAGCACCATGCATCACCGCAGGCCAGTTGTACTGCTAGCCATAGGTGGGGACATTGTTGGCATTGTCATCTGGGTTATAACGATAGGGATCGGTGTTACTGTAAGTGCTACTGCTGCCCATTGGTATATTCACTCCATTCGCATAGCGTGTGGTACGAAGGTTCTCCTTCATCCAGCACTGGTTGCCAATCAGCACCGTGTTGTAGGTGTTATTGTCAATGTCAGTCACGGCAGCAGTGCCGGGGCAAGGTAATCCGTCAACTCCGGTTGTAAAACACACCTCATTGCCATAAACTGTTCCAAAAACGCTTGTTGCGTATGCCCGCACATAATAGGTGGTGCCTTGATTCAAACTTGTCAGTTGGCTGGTAAAGTGTCCTACCCCACTGCCATCGGTAGTATGGCTGTGGTTTGCCGTTGGGTTGGGAGAAGTGTTCCAGCACAACCCTCTTACCATGATATTCTCTTCCCCAGCATAGATTACAGTGCCACCACAAGTGACTGTGTGACTGCCTATGTTAGTAACGGGGTCAGTGGTTACCGTAATAGCCGATGTTGAGGTGGTGGTGAAACTCACCTCGTTGCCGTATGCGATACCTGCACTGCTCATGGCATAGGCTCGCACATAGTAAGTGGTGTTATCGTTTAGACCCGTTATATTGTCCGAAAAAGTGCCTGTACCTTGCCCGATATGGATACAATTTTCCGACACGGTAGGCATTGAGGCCGTGCTGTAACAAACACCCCTGTCAAACACCGTTGCACCACCATCGGAAATTACCGTACCTCCTGCCGTTGCGGAAGAAGAGGTGATATTGCTTACCGCACTGGTGGTAACCGTGGGCAACTGTACCTGTGTTTGTGTTTCAGCAAACTGCAGGGTGAAAGTTTGCGAGGCACCCTGGGCCTGCATTATGCGCTGGCTCTCTGCCTCAGAGCCATTAATGGTGGCATAGCCCACGTATTCCATCTGGTCACCAAAATTGAAGGGACGGGTGGTGGTGTATTTGGGTCCGTTTTTGGGTTGGGATGACGGCAGAGACGCACGGCCGTGCGTCTCTACAACACCCGTATATTCAATCCTATTGCCATCCCCACCACCATTGCATACCATCTTGATGGACGAGGTCTGTCCATTCTGGCGGGCGGTCATCACGTATGTGCCCGCAGTGGACAAGGTGACACAGAATTGGTGAGTGCCCGCTTGTGGACGCATGCGATGCGTCCCTACGGTTTTTCCGTTTACATCCATAATATCCAACATCACCTCATCCTCTTCTGATACCGTAAGACTCACTTCTGTGGTACCGGTAAAGGGGTTAGGGTTGTTTTGGGACAATTTTAGAGACGTTTCAGGAAACGTCTCTACATCATTAATACCTGTACCATTTTGCATGGTTAGCGTGGTATCAGGCCAGTAGATGGTCTCCTGCCAGCCCTTGGTCAGGTTTGTAATGGACACACGGTTAAGCTGCACATAATGGTTGGCCGCATCTTTTGCGGTGAAGGTAAGGGTTACGCTTTGGGCGAAAGCGGCGGCGCTTATCAAAACTACCGCCAAAAATGATAGGAGTTTTTTCATAATCTTATTATTTTAGGTTTCTTATCACAATGAAAATAAAGGGACCATATATGTCCATTTGACACAATACAAGCCCGTTCCGCAGCATCTAAGCTTGCAAAACAAGGGCATAAATAATATAAACTATTGATTATAAGACTATTATACCCCCCCCCGAATAAAATCAGGGCATGAGCATAACAGCTGTCTTTCCATGACCGCCAGTCCGTTTTCTCTATGTTCTAAGGAAGGGAGCATACCTTGTGGCAGAGTTCTTCTCAATATTTCAGGTTGCAAATTTACATATAATTTTTGAATTACAACTATCTTTGCTTTGTTCGATCACGGCTAACGTATGATTTTTTTTTTTTGCATCGGCTTCGAGGTGTCAATTCCGCGATAAGCTGGTGCTGTGCTTCGGTGCAGTTTCACCGTGTTTTTTTCACTACCCCGGCCTTCGGCCACCCGTTGGAGGCTACGCCTCCTTTCTCCTCCTCGCTCGGCAGAGTTCAAGCAAGCTTTGTCTCTGCACTCGCTCGTTCGTCGAATCTAAAAGAAGGGGAATTTAAACTCCCCTTGAGCACGCAGTGCGAAACTCCACTCAAATGCGTAGCATGAGACTCCCCTCGAGCGAAGCGAGACTCCCCCTTTATTTCTTCGGAATACAGATAAACCACAACTCGCAAGCGCCGTTGGGGTTCTGTTCGATGTAAGCGCCCACAGAGCCGTCAGGCAAAACGGTCAAAGAAGAATATACCGACGGACCGTTAAACAAGAGTAGAGGATCCTGCCAAGTTTTCCCTTCATCATAACTGAAAAAGATTGTGACATTCTCCCGATGCATGGAGTTGGGGATGGAGTGCATCAGCACATTCCGTTCACCTCCTCGGTCAGTAGCGGAAAGGCGTATGATGTCACCATTGCAAGCGTTGGTGGTCATCTCAGGCCAGTGGCCCTGGGTGCCCCAGTGAACGCCGCCGTCTTCAGAGATGTTGTAACCTCTGGGACCACTCTGCCGCGTGCTGAGCAGTACCCGGCCGTCCACCAATTCCACCAGTTTGGCCTCGTCACCACCGCTGAAAGCGCACTCCGACACTTGCCAGCTATGACCGTCGTCATCGGAATACACCACAAAATTATCCGACACCCACTCGTCCTTGCGGAGCATAGGGACGGCGAACATAATGCGTCCTTTGTGCGCCCCGCGAGTCAGCCGCAAGCCATTGCCCGAAGAGAAAAACGAAGCCCTATATTTCTGACAAGCTGAATTCAGCGCCTTTGTTCCCCATATTTGGAAGGTGATGTCCTCCGGCTTTGACCATGTTTTACCGCCGTCAAGACTGCGGGTGACAAACAAACGGATAGGGTCTTCCTCCGTAGATTGAAAATAACCGTTACCACCCGCAAACGCACAAATCACCTCACCTTTTTCAGTCACCACCAGAGCGGGGTCACCGAAGCCCTTTTTCACACCTTGTCCCGCGACAATAGTCACCGGCTCGCTCCAAGTGCGACCGTTATCTGTGCTCCTACAGGCCACAATGTCTATATCCTGAGGCAAATCACCCTCGTTGAATTTCCGCTTGTCGTTCACCGCCAGCAGGCTACCATCGGGCAAAGCGCACAGCGCAGGAATACGCCAATTGGCGGAACCGTAATCTCCCGGTGCATACAATCTTTGGCGATAAAAAGTAGCAGTATCCGTTGACAACCCGTGACCTTGTGGTTTGACATTTCCCTTGGGTTTCTGCTGATAAATCCTTGAGAGCCCCACCCTATCGGAAATACCCCGCAACTCATCCACCTGGGCGGAAGCCAACAGACTCACACCACCTATCAGCCCGAAAGTCATCATTACTATCCGTATAACAAAATGACCTTTTTTCATCATTGTATTCATTTCATCTGCAAAGATACATTTTTTTCAAAAAACATTCGCATCCAATTCTATGATAATATCTGTCTGGCCTTTCTTACCCCGAAAAAATAACCTCAAATTTAATTATTCAAATTTGAATACTTAAATTAAAATTATAATATCCTGATAGTCAAAACCAAAAAAATTTCCTCAAAGACATTGACCGACATAATTTCTGTTGTATCTTTGCAACATCCTTTTCGGATTGATCATAACAAATGACAAACAGCCTCATCCGTGTCAGGCATAATTAAAAGAAAAGACTATGGAACAGAAAAATACAATTGAAGAAGCCCGTCGATATGTAGCCAATGCAAAAGACACTATTAAGAAGGCTAACTATGACCCTGAACTGAAGAGCTATACCGATAGCAAATATATCAAGACGGCAGGCAATATCCTATGGAGTGGATGTCTCATCGCGCTGGATGCGGTACTGCAGGTGCGCAAAGGCAAAGGCCGTCCCTCTATTGAGAAATACAAAGAAGCTGCCGGTAAACGCGACCGCACCCTGCTGCATTTCATAAACCTGGGTTACGAGACCATGCATCTCGTGATGGGCTATGACGGGAACAGGGAGAAGGAAGTCAGCGATGCAGGCTTCAAAAGGGCAAGCCTCATCATCGACCGCTGCGCCCTGCTGTATAAAGAACCAGTGTACGCATAGTCCCTTTCGACTAGAAAAATTACTCATCCTTTCTTTCACCAACTTTTTGAGCTACTAGAAAGTAGTGACAATATCTGGGATTTCATTAAACTGCCCCTCAATGGTGACTATGGTTATGGTTCAATCGTATATCTAAAAAACAACTCGGAATTGACCTTTAATTAATGATTCGGTTTGCATACTGGACGCACAAGGTATCCGTTGGAACGTCGTTCATCATTATATATTTTATGATGACCTGAATCAAATACCAATGCATAGATGAATTTCACATTACTATTAATGTCACGTTCACTGGTCATATAATATCCCGATCTTCCCTCAAGGACATCAAAACTTGAATATGCAGATTTCTCTCCTCCCGCTGCTAAAAAAATTTCTTTCCCGTTTTTCCTGCTTTTAATTTTATATCCATTTATATTATTAACCGTGGTCCATGTCCAATCACAATAATCAATTAACTCTTGAAATTGTGCACGTGTTGGCATAACCCATGAACAATCCCCACCCCATAATGCACACGCTACATCCTCGGTAGCATCATTAAGTTTTGTACGTCTATCGTTATTGTTGTATTTGGTTACTACAAAATATCCATTCTTCTCTTTATAGTATCGATAATTATCTTCACTATAATCATCTGCCTTTGATTTTGGCCAACATTCGCCCCAGGCATAGTAATTACCATACTGATAAGGAGAGGTAGCCCCTACATTACACGTTGCCCAACACGTACCAGATGGCAATCCCAAATCAATCCACACATGACCATTTAAAGATCCAGATTTTGATGACGAAGATGTGGAAGATGAAGCACTGGATTTGGAAGAATTATCAGAATTGCTCATTGCATCGACTGCAATTGCAGCCAATCCAACAATTATTCCCGCAACTTTAAAAAAAGATGAAGAAGAGTCGTCATCCTCATAATCAGTCTTTGGTTTGTGAGTTAGAACAACTTCTGGTGAATTCGTAGTATGTTTGTTTCCCTTTTTATAGTAGAAATATGAACTTCCTTTGATGTCTTTAATATCCATATTCTTTTGGCGATAGACAATGGCTGCTATATGATACTTACGCTCGTCAGGAGAAGGATTCAAAGCACTATTGGGGAGAAAATAAATAGATGTATTCGTCAACTTGTCTCGATTCATATATTCTTCTTTTTCACTCCCCACGAGACCGTTTAACGAATATGATTTATCCGTGGCAGAGATATTAAAACCGTCATCATCGAAAAGATATATTTGTTCCACAACATTCTCGCCCAAAAGACCGATGGCGTCATAATTTATCGTTACCTCAAGTCCAACTTTACCATTTCTGGTTACGTTTTGTTTTAAATCTACAGCATTAATCTTAATCTTTGGTCCCCATAATGTAACACTCTGATAAGGGCTTTTGTGTTTCTTATTAACAATAGAATATATTTTTATACCTGATGAACTTTCTAAATGGAAATTAACACCACATACATTCATGCCTGGAAATAGATTCATTTGATTAATAGGCACTAATAACTCAAGCTTATAATCCGCATTTTTTGATTTGACACGATATGTTTTACTAGAAAAATTATAATAATCTCTTTTACTTTGTTCGTAATAATCTACGTGATCAGTGGTCCTGTCTGCTTTTATTTTACGAACTATTTCTGACTTGTCTCTTCTCACATCACAACAAACGACCGCTTTGAAAGAACTCTCTTTCATTCCTTTAAGTGAAAAATAAGCGGTTATTTGTACTAGTTTAGTATTGTCCTTCGTGACAACTTGTACTGAATAATTATTCATGTAAAGTTTCGGTTTTCCCGCATATACCTGAGTTATCATCAAAGAATTCAGCAGAAAAAAAATTGCAAATGTCAATAAGAATTTGATTTTTCTCATAATCTGTCGGTTTTAAAATGGATTAACTCACATCTCCAAAACGCATAACGTTTCAAGACATTCAGACGAATACCACATAATCACCAGTGGCAATCGAACATTAAAATTACAATTCAGCCGCTTTCCTTTACCGTTTTGACTCAAACACCTTTTCGGTATGACCGCAGGCGCGACAAACATATACAACCCAACTACCCATTGGCTGTTCTTGTTCATTTTGTGCAAGCATATAATAGCCGCACTTTGGACATTTTCTACCTTGTGCCATAATAGTACTTTTTATTTTCATTATTATTTAGTTCCTGCAGCGATCACGCATTCCGATACGATAACCTTCGTCATAACCTTCGTTATAGGTCTCCAAAGAATCATTGCCGTGCAGTAAAAATTTCCCAGAAAAGCCAGAGGAAAGATACGATTTTTCTTTTCCCGCCATTGCATCCCGGTAGCCATCCTGGTAACAGCGATCATAGTCATTTGAATTAAATATGCTCATAGTTCTTTTTTCGATGATTAATATAATATTTCTTTACTGACACTCCCCTCAAGACCGTATTGTAATTTTGATGAGGCAAAGATAAAAAAAAAATGAATCTTTGTCATTGACAAAGCCATTTTATTATAGCTACCGCACAATTTTGTTATGCATTTATTGATAATGTGTCACTTTTGCAATGGTTACTCTCTGTGTTTCAGGGCTCACAACACCTGCACCGCAAACAAACACATGTGACATTTTCATCCCCAGGATTGAGGCGCTCACACCTTACCCTGGGCTACCATGCCCTGCAGTCTTGACGGACTGCAACTGCACAATGCCCTGACGCTGCGTGCGAAGGCCTCGCCGACATGCGGTGCGGAAGCGGTGTGAATGGCCGGCCTCCTACAGCGGCGTGCAAAAGCGCGTAAGCGTCCAGTTTACTTTTGCCGCCGCTGTTAAAGGGCGGACAGAGCGGGTGGCATTCATGTCGGCAAAGATCTTTTGCATACTTTTCCATCTGTGGAAAAGTATGAGAAAAAATTTGTATCTTTGCAAGTTAAAACTATTTTGCGGGCGAAGGCTCGCTTCATACCCTAAATATTTGACACTATGAATTTTATTGAAGAAATCATCGAGGAAGACATTCGGAACAACAAGAACGACGCCAAGGTTAAGACCCGTTTCCCTCCCGAACCCAACGGTTACTTGCACATCGGCCACGCCAAGGCTATCTGCATCGACTTCGGGATGGCGCAGAAATACGGCGGCACTACCAACTTGCGTTTCGATGACACCAACCCTGTGAAAGAAGATGTGGAATATGTGGATTCCATCCGCGAAGACATTCACTGGTTGGGCTTCCAGTGGGCTGAAGAACACTATGCCTCCGATTATTTCGAACAATTATACCAATGGGCAGAGCAACTCATCCAGGAGGGTCTGGCCTACGTTGACGACTCTACCCAGGAGGAAATCAGCGCTATGCGTGGCGTGCCTACTAAACCCGGCACCCCCAGTCCCTACCGCGACCGCAGCGTGGAGGAGAACCTCGACCTGTTCCGCCGCATGCGTGCCGGAGAGTTCCCCGACGGCAGCAAGGTGCTACGTGCCAAAATCGACATGAACTCACCCAACATGCACATGCGCGACCCCATTATGTACCGCATCCTGCATGCCCATCATCATCGTACTGGCGACAAATGGTGCATCTACCCGATGTACGACTACGCCCACGGACAGAGCGACTCCATCGAGGGTATCACCCACTCCATCTGCACGCTGGAATTTGAGGTGCACCGCCCACTGTATGACTGGTTCTGCGAAGCGCTGAAAATCCATCATCCGCAGCAGATTGAGTTCGCCCGTCTGAACCTCAGCTACACCATCATGAGCAAGCGTAAACTGATGCAGCTGGTGCAGGAAAAGCATGTGATGGGCTGGGACGACCCGCGAATGCCCACTATCTGCGGTCTGCGCCGCCGCGGCTACACTCCGCAGTCCATCCGCAACTTCGCCGAGACTGTCGGTGTGGCCAAGCGTGACAACATCATTGACGTGTCACTGCTTGAATTCTGCGCCCGCGAGGACCTCAACAAAGTGGCTACTCGTACGATGGCCGTGCTTGATCCTGTCAAATTAATCATCGACAATTATCCTGAAGGCCAAACCGAGGAGGTAGATGCTGTCAACAATCCTGAAGACCCCAACGCTGGCACCCGCAAGCTGCCTTTTGGCAAGGAATTGTGGATTGAGCGCGCCGATTTCAGAGAAGTAGCCGACAAGAAGTTCTACCGTCTGACGATTGGTAGTGAGGTTCGTCTCAAATATGCATACATCATCAAATGCACCCATATCGATAAGGATGCCGAAGGCAATATCACCGCCATCCACGTCACCTACGATCCAGAAACCAAGAGTGGTCTGCCATTGAGCAACCGCAAAGTGAAGGCCACTATCCACTGGGTGAACGTCAACCATGCGCAAGAAGCGGAAGTAAGACTGTTCGAACGTTTGTTCAATGTGCCCGATCCCGATGAATGCGAAGAAGGTCAAACCTTCATCGACCACATCAACCCCGACTCGTTGCACGTTACCAAAGCCTTTGTCGAGGAGACCATCAACCTGAACAACAAAGCCGACTACTACCAGTTTGAGCGTACCGGCTATTTCTGCGTTGACAAAGACTCCACCAACGGACATTTGGTGTTCAACAAAACTGTCAGCCTTAAACAATAAATAATGGAGGGCATCTGAGGTTCAACAAGGCAACAAGCCCAAAGCATTTTCAACTTGTATCAACAACCTGTTTGAAATAATAATCTGTTCGAAAGTTTAAGAAGGTGGCTCGACTGCATTCCCTCACCGACTACGACACCAAACTTCTTTTGGCCTTCTTGGAAGGACTGAAAGGAGACAAGAAATTTTTGGACTTTCTGATTGCCAACAATTTTGCAGAGTTGGCCGCTTTGGCCAATGCCATCAACTCGGACACCGAGGCCTTGGACTGGCTCCTCAAGAAAAGCAATTACCCGGAATTCGGCGTGCTCAGCAACGCCATCGATGGAGAAGAGAATGCTATCGAATGGCTAAAAAAATACCAGTGCGATTTTCTACTGAAATTCGCACTGGCTTGTCGTAAGGACGACGAGGCCATCAGATGGTTCGCCGAACACGACCTGAAACTCTTTATCTTGATTATCCAAAAAATCCACGACATTTTGTTATTCCAGTCGTGGGACTCTTCGGATGTTCATCGTCGCAGATATTAGAAGCTATATCCAATACCCAAGCCCAATACTTCCTTGAACTGCACTCTCGGTCCGACATTGCCTTTTTTGTCGGTGATTACGACTTGGTCATAGTACTTCAACGAAGTCATCAAGCTTACATTCAACACTTTCAGGAACTGATAGGAAATGGCGAAGTCCCAGTCCACATCGAAATTGCCGAAGGGCTGTTTTTTGTTGGTATAAGGAGTAAATAACACCAAACTTGACATCACAGTCAGGTTCTTGTAAGTATAGTTGACCTCAGCCTTGAAAGTCAAACCGAAATCAGCTTTGTATGGTTTTCCCGTAGTAGTGTCAATACCATACGAATGTCTCATCATATTGTCGGGTACCGTGCAAGTGGTGATACGGCCTGCCACTGGTGACAAATACAAGGAAACGAAGGATTTCGGTTTCCAGTCGATACCGACAGAAAAATCGGAATAAGACGGAGACAACCAGTCGGAAACATAGATCGGTTCTTCTAGTTCACCCTTGTCGAATTTATTGTAGTCAAGACCTCTGGCATACTGTGACTTGAACGATGCCATAGCGGTAACGAACCAGGTTTTCTGGAACTCGAAACCATACTTGGTGCTGAAGTCTATTTTATCGCTTGACTTCCTCCAGCAGGTTTTTCTCAGCACATTGCCCTCGTCATCCACCACATCACGGGCACCCATGGTGTACATCATACCCAGTTCAGTATTCAGGTGAGCCTCCCAGGAATGCAAGCCCTTCTGGTAAGCCAGATTCAAATTGATAAAGAGAACACCATTGGCATTGTTCTGACCACCGGCTGCCCAGTTGGTGAAAGAGGTCTGGGTAAGATTCAAACCCAACACACCCGTCAGTTTCCAGTATTTCTGCCAGTTAGTGGAATCTTTCGGCAGATTCGGATCAGCATTCTTCTTTTTGAAGAGCTGGTTCACATTAGAGCTCAATATGGGACTGCCCCCGATTTCAGTTGCATTCACCATCATGATTGATGCCATCAGGCATGTGAAAACAAGTAAAAATCTTTTCATGATATAGGTAATTTAGTTTAACGATTCAGTTTATGATAAGCACGCCACCAGCGCTCGGAAATCCGATCCTGGCAAGCAATGTCATAGTCACGTCGCGAACAGGGCAGAAAATACTTCTGTTCCAAATCTTTCTTGATATTGATCACCGGCACTACCACCCACCAGCGTCCGGTTTTCTTACTGCAATAAAACTCCAATTCATTCACTCCTTCGGAAACCGTCACACTATAGCGGGTGTACATATTCTTGTCCTTGAAGAAAGTATCTCCTTGACGATGAATATAGCCATCGACAAAATACCACAGGATATGTCCTATCAACTGAGCAGTCTGGAAAGAAGTATCCAAGGTGGGATCATACTCATAAATGCCGAAAGAGGTCAGCTTGTCGCTTACCCCGCCATAACGGGCCACCTGGCAAATCTCCTCGCCATAAAAGCCATTGGCTGAGGCATTGGGATTACCTGGAGCGTCGGGACGGCGGACCGCAGAAATATCAATGCTCATCATCTCGGCATTGCGTACAATCGGCTCTATCTCTTCCATATCCTTACGCATGATGCCTACACGATAGGTCTCAAAAAACAGCTGATTCATCAGATTGATGTTTTCCGGACTGTTCATGTAGGTCTGGTAACCGATATTGGCGTAATTCAGCAGATAATTGGGTTGTTGCAGCACAATGCGATTCAGGTAGCGGTCCGAGCGGATATCCGCATCCTCCTGGGTCAGATCGAAACGGGAGTCCACCGACACAATGTTCACCACATGTTCCAACTTCTCGTAAGCCCTATAGTTGGCGTAAGCCAAGTCGTTGCTGCCGCCCAAAATGATAGGAATAATCTTACTCTCTATCAAGAATGCCAGAATATCCGACAACACCTGATAGGTATCTTCCACCATCCTCCCGACAATCAGATTCCCGAGGTCGATAATCTTCACCTCTTTCTCCCATCGATAAAGCTGGTAGAACTGGCTTCGTATTTCATCTGGTGCCAGAGAGCAGGAACTGTTGTTGAAGGCATTGCGTGATTCCGGCACCCCGATAATGGCAAATTCCACCCCTGTCAAATCCAGCTCACCTTCAGGATGAAAGAAGCACACATTGCTGATCAGCAACGAGGCGTCATAGCTTTCTTTGTCAAAGCCAATCGTGTTGAAATCTACCGGATCAAAATAGGGCGAGATATCCATATTATTGTCTCCTTCTATAAGCTGATTTCTTGGCAGTAGGTGTCGTGTTGTTGATGATTTCCATACAATCCTCATAGGTCAGATTCTCGGGTACACGGCCTTTTGGAATCTTGAAATTGTTGGTACCGTCGGTAATATAGGCTCCGTAACGGCCGTTCAACACCTTCACATTATCGCTTTCCTTGAAAGCCACCAGCACATTGCGCGTAGCGGCACCATCAATAATCGCGATAGCTTGTTCCAGTGTCATTTCCGACACCACCGTACCCTTGTCCAAGGTAATGTTCTTGCCGTCATATTTCAAATATGGGCCATATCTGCCGGAAGCTACTGACACTTCTTTGCCATTGTGCTCTCCCAAAATACGGGGTGCATGATCCTGATCACCCTTAATCTTCATCTCTATCAATTCCACCGCTCTCTCATAAGTGATGTCGGCAGGCTCTTCAGTTTTCGGAATGGACACAAAGTTGTTGTGATATTTCACGTATGGACCGAAACGACCGATACCGATTACCAGCGGTTCACCCTCATATTCTCCCAATGTCTTGGGCAATTTGAACAGGTCGAGCGCCTCTTCCAAGGTAATGCTTTCAATCGACTGGGTCTTTTTCATACGGGCATAACGTGGCTTTTCATCTTCATAATTCTCGCCAATCTGCACCATCGGACCATACTTGCCCAATTTGGCATACACGTTGGCATTGGTTTTCGGATCGGCACCCAGCAAACGCTCACCACTGGCTTTGGTGGAATAAGTGATGGCATTCTCGATAGAATGATGGAAATCACCATAGAACTCGTTCATCATATCCTGCCACTTCATCTTACCTTCGGCAATCTCATCGAATTCCTTCTCCACATTAGCCGTGAAACCATAATCCATGATCTCCTGAAAATTATCCTGCAGATAGTCATTTACCACAATACCTATATCCGTCGGGAAGATTTTGTCTTTCTCGAAACCATATTTCTCCTTCTTCACTGACTCATGCACGCTGCCATTCTTCAGTTTCAACTGAATATATTCTCTTTCGGAGCCGGGACGTGTCTCCTTGACCACATACTCTCGTTTCTGAATCGTGGAAATGGTTGGTGCGAAAGTGGAAGGACGTCCAATTCCCAATTCCTCCAGTTTTTTCACCAAACTGGCTTCAGTATATCGTACAGGAGGCTGCGTGAATTTTTGTGTGGCCAAAATTTCAGAAGCCTTAACTACTTCACCCACAGACAGATTCGGCAACCAGCCCTTTACTTCCTCATCTTCCTCATCCTTTGATTCAATATATACTTTCAGGAAACCGTGGAACAGAATCACCTCACCCGTCACAACGAATTTTTCGGGACGATTGGAAATCGGGATGGTGATGACTGTCTTCTCGGTCTTGGCATCGCTCATCTGGGAAGCAATAGTACGCTTCCAAATCAATTCATACAAACGCTTGGCAAAGGTATCACCAGGGATGGTGTGGTTGCTCATGGATGTAGGACGGATAGCCTCGTGCGCCTCCTGAGCACCTTTGATTTTAGTGGCATAGCGACGGGGGTGAGAATACTCCTCGCCATACTGCTTGATAATTTCTTCCTTAGCTCCCTGGATGGCAAATTCAGACAAATTGACCGAGTCGGTTCTCATGTAGGTGATATAACCTTGTTCGTACAACTGCTGAGCGATAACCATGGTTTTGCTCACCGAGAAGCCCAATTTGCGAGAAGCCTCCTGCTGCAAAGTAGAGGTCGTGAACGGAGCTGCCGGCACCTTTTTGCCCGGATTCTTTTCCACAGCAGTGATGGAATAGCTAGCAGATTTGCAGTCTTCCAAAAATGCCAGGGTTTTTTCCTTGTCGGCGAAACGGGTGTCCAGTTCAGCTTCAAACTCACTCTTGCCATCCTTCTCAGAGCTGAAATTTCCTGTAATTCTGTAGGAAGAAGTTACTTTGAACTCTTTGATTTCATGCTCTCTCTCCACAATCAGCTTAACAGCGACCGACTGTACACGGCCTGCGGAAAGCTGGGGTTTCACCTTGCGCCAGAGCACCGGTGACAGCTCGAAGCCCACTAGACGGTCGAGAATACGGCGGGCTTGTTGGGCATTCACCAAATCCACATCCAGCTGGCGAGGATTGGCCAAAGCAGCCTCAATCGCCGATTTGGTAATCTCATGAAAAACGATACGCTTGGTCTTGGCTGGGGCGATATCAGCCACTTCCATCAAATGCCACGAAATTGCCTCGCCCTCGCGGTCATCATCGGTAGCAAGCCAGACAGTGTCTGCCTCGTTCGCCAATTTCTTGATATCTTGTATCAATTTCTTTTTTTCATCCAAAATTTCATATTTGGGCTGAAAACCCTTGGGAATGTCAATACCCAAATCCTTCTGAGGAAGGTCTCGGACATGTCCTTTACTGGACACAACCGTAAAATCCTTACCTATAAACTTTTGGATAGTTTTGGCTTTCGCCGGAGACTCCACAATGATTAAATCTTTACTCATCTTTTTACAGTTTGTAAGTAGTATATATTATTATTGTATTTCCAAAAAATTTGAAGTGGCAAAAATACATTTTTTTTCGGAGTTGAATATTACTTGAAAAAAATTTTTTCATTGGCGTTAACGTACACTGAAATTTTCATCCCATTGTTTTTTTTAGTATTTTTGCTGTTATAAAACGAAAAAAATAATACCATGAGCACCATCAAAACCAAAATCAAGGACTTGATCCAGAATCTGAAGCAGGTGTTTTTACGTTTCCCTCTGGCCTGTTTCTTTGCCCTCGTTTTAACCGTAATGATTTCCTATTACATTTTAGAAGGTGCCATTTTGGAACATGAGCATCTGTTTTATTCCACAATCATCGGTTGTGGTATCGGCATTCTGCTGGCTTTCTCCGCCGATCTCTTCTGCCACCTCCGTCAACTTAAGCTCTCGCAACGAATATGGTGCAATGTCGCCGTAGTACTCGCGACGGCAATCAGCATCGGGGTAATTCTTGCCAATTTCGACAGCATGTCTGATTCTTATTATATTTTTACCCTCATATTCGCCGCCCTATTGATTTTGTTAGTATGGCCCATGTTGGGCAAACGCGATGTTGAAATTACCTGGAATTACCATTTCCGTCTCTTGTTTGGCATTGCCGTAGCATACATCATGGCATTCATCATTATTCTCGGAATTGTAGCAATCCTTACCTCCGTAGCTTTTCTATTCAACGTAGATATAGACGATACCCTTTACATCGCTATCACCATCATCTGTGCATTCCTCTTCCCTTGCTGCATCATGGCACTCATGCCCATCAACCAGGAAGCATACGACAAACCATTGGCATACAACAAGTTCATGAAAGTATTGGTGCTTTATATCCTCCTGCCATTGGTATGTTTGGAAGCTCTTGTCCTCTATATTTACGCCATAAAAATATTGTTTGCCTGGGAACTGCCGGAAGGAGGAGTGGCTTATTGGGTTTTCTCATACGCTATCGCCGCATCCATCGTCTGGTATCTGCTGATGCCTGTCTTCCGCTCCGAACAACCTTCCAAACTGAAATTCCTTGACCGGGGTTTCTTCTTCTCACTGATTCCACTGTTAGTGCTCTTGTTTGTGGGTTTGTTCCGCCGCATCCACGACTATGGTTTCACCACCAACCGTTACATTGTGCTGGTTATCGCCATATGGTTCATGGCAATTGCGTGGATTATGATTTTCAGAAAATCGAGGAATGTTACTCCGTTGTTAAGCTCTTTAGTTATAATTTCTCTACTGGCTTTAGTCGGTCCCTGGAGCATGTTCTCCCTGCCTAAGAGTATGCAAATAAAGCGTTTTGAAAAAATTGTCAATGAATATCACCTGCTGGGAAATGGGAAGATTGTTCCTTCAGTAGAACCTTTAAGCCGTGAACAGAATATCGCTCTCAGTGAATCATTGGACTTTTTCATTGATACCAAAGAATATCAACATGATTTCGCAGAACAATACTTCGGAATTACTCCTGAAGAAACCGATTTCTTAATCAATAACTATAGTTATTATGATTTAAAAAAACAGCTGATGGAAAAAATGAACGGTGAATATATTGATAAATGGGATAGAAGAAGTCCTATTGAAGAAGTTTCTGTAGTTGAAGACAATCGCGTTTACACATTTTACAATAAGGATGACGACAAACTATACGATATCTCCCAATATGACTATACATTCACCTACAGCGCAACCAATGGTTATGACTGTTTCCAAGCGGATCATGTCAAAATCACAATATCCGATGATTCGTTGAAAAACAATATACTGCAACTGCAAATCAACAACAACACTGTTGATATCAATGTGATAGACTCCTTGAAATTAAAATCACATTTAAAAGAAAGTTGGAATAAATTCCCCTTGAACGGCATTTTCCATAAGGATGCGCAGGTGAAACTTTTTCTCAATGTTCAGTATTGCCGTCTAGAAAAAGACAGTACAGGTGCCTTGTCCACAGATGAGATTACTCTTGACGGTTACGTTAAACTGAAAAATTAAATTCATTTTTTGAAATCATGTTAGTTTTTTTTCTATCTTTGCAGCGTTAAAAAAGCAAGAATGAAATACTCTGAACTGGAAAAGAAATTGAGAAAGGCTGGCTGTTATCTCGTTGGCAACAACGATCATCCAATATGGTTCAGCCCTATCACAGGCCTACGATTCCAAATAGGCCATCACAAGTCAGAGGAGATTAAAAAAGGCACTTTAGAGAAAATATTGAAGATGGCAGGAATTAAACATTAATACTCATTAACTGTCACAAAGCAAAATAAAATTATGATAGTAAAAGCAATTATTGAGACCGGAAAAGATTTAGATTTCGACATCTACACCGATGACGGCACTCTTGGATTTATGTTACTCGGCCAGGGTAATACCATTGAGGAGGCCAAAGCTGACTTGCAGAAAAGCAAGGAAGAAATGAAAGCAGCATACGCTGAAGCTGGTGAAAATTTTGATTTCGATAGTTTGGAATTTGAATATGTATTTGATACCGTATCATTTCTCAAATATTCACCATTTACCCTTACAGGTTTGTCAAAAGCCACAGGCATCAACCGAAAACAATTGAGCCATTACGTGACTGGATATCGTAAACCCTCAGCAAAAACCATACAGCGTATTCAGACAGGTGTGACCAATTTTGCCAAGGCATTACAGCATGCTGTATTAGTGTAAAAATTTCACTATCTTTGTAGGTTTTATTGATTAGGACTAAATGAAAAGAAATATTCGCATACTGACCTTACTGTTTCTGCTGTTTACCTCTTGGTTATCAGCCTTTTCCACTTCCATTCTTGTACCCATGGACATGGATCAGAAGAACCATCTGAAAGCTTACGGCATTGCCTATTTCGCCATCAAGGAAGGCGTTGATGCCAGCTGGCTGCTCAACTACCGTGGCGGCAGCTTCATGTTCGCCTATTCCAGCAAGGTGGAAGACGAGTGTATCATCCGTGGCGTGAGCTACCAGGTAATTGCCGATGTACAGGCCAACAGCATCCGTCAGGAGATTGCCGCTGTGGAGAATAACATGAACGAAATCAAGTTGACCAAGGTGCCCAAAATCGCCGTGTACTCCCCGAAAAACAAATTGCCTTGGGACGATGCGGTGACGCTGGTTCTGACCTATGCGGAAATACCCTACGATGTGATTTATGACGAGGAAGTCATCAAAGGCGAGCTGCCCAAATACGACTGGCTGCACCTGCATCACGAGGACTTTACCGGCCAATACGGAAAATTCTGGGGCAGCTACCGCAACGCCGCCTGGTATATCCAAGATGTGAAAGAAAACGAGGAGCGCGCACAGCGACTGGGCTATAGCAAGGTTTCTGACATGAAACTGGCCGTAGTGAAACAAATCCGTAATTTCGTTGCTGGTGGCGGCTACCTCTTCGCCATGTGCTCCGGTCCTGATAGTTTCGACATTGCCTTGGCCGCTGAGGATGTTGACATCTGCGACGTCATGTTCGACGGCGACCCGATGGATCCCAACGCCCAGGAAAAACTCAACTACGACAACACCTTCGCTTTCACCAATTTCAAAATTGAAAAGAACCCGTATAAATACGAGGTTTCCGATATTGATGTGGACCCGACGGTGCATATCAGCAACCGTAAAAACGACTTTTTTACCCTGTTTGAGTTTTCCGCCAAATGGGATCCTGTGCCCACCATGCTATGCCAGAACCACCTGACCGTGATTCCCGGTTTCATGGGACAAATCACCGCTTTCCGCAAAGCCCTAATCAAACCCACGGTCACCATCATGGGCGAATCAAAGATTTTTGACGAGGCCCGCTACATTCATGGCGAGTACGGCAAAGGCACCTGGACTTTCTACGCCGGCCACGACCCCGAGGACTACCAGCACTTGGTGAACGACCCTCCCACCGACCTCAACCTCTTCCCCAACTCGGCAGGCTACCGCCTGATATTGAACAATGTGCTCTTCCCCGCCGCCAAAAAAGAAAAACAGAAAACCTAATATTTACCACTACAAAACTCATTCATGGAACAGAAATTAGCCATCATCACCGGTGCCAACGGAGGCATGGGTGCCACTTTGGTTCGCGACGTAGCCAATGCCGGCTACTATGTCATCATGGCCTGCAAAGACCTGACCAAAGCCACCCCTGTATATGAGCAACTCCGGCAAAACAAGCCCGACCAGATAGAACTGATGCATTTGGACCTGGCCTCTTTCGAGTCCATCAAAAGCTTCGTCAGCCAAGTGCAGCAGCAATACTCCCGCTTGGACCTGCTGCTCAACAATGCGGGCACGCTGTGCCACAAGGCGGAAGAAACGGCCGAGCATTACGAAAAGACAGTGGGTGTAAACTATTTAGGCCATTACGTGCTGTCTCATCTTTTGCTTCCGATGATGGGGAAAGGCACGAGAGTGGTCAATATGGTATCGCTGACCGTGCGCTACGGACACCTGAAACCTACGCTGTTCCAGCCAGTCAGCCAAAAGAAATTCAACCGTTTTGTCACCTATTCCGACTCCAAAAAGGCCTTTTTCTACTTCACCATGGATGCGGCGGAAAAATGGGCAAATCGAGGTATCACCGTCAACTGTGCCGACCCGGGCATTGTGAGCACCAACATCATCAGGATGGGCAACATTGTGGTGGACAAACTCTGCGACTGTTTTTTCCGACCCATCATCAAGACTCCGACCCAAGGAGCCTCCACCATGCTGCGATTGGCTTTGGACCCGGATCTGGAGGGACAAACAGGCGGCTTTTATGTCAACAAAAAACTGAAAAAAGTGAAAAGCGAGGTGCTGAACAGTCCCGAACGCACCATGCTGCGAGAATTAACCCAAGAAATCACCCGTCAACACGGATTTAACTTTTAATCAATGTCATCACAACCCACACAACTACCTCCCTTTTTGCAGGCAGGCGACACCATCGGCATTGTGGCTCCCGCCCGCAAAGTTTCCGAAGAGGAAATGCAACCCGCCATCCAATGGCTCACTAAAGAAGGCTTCCAAGTGCTTCAGGGAGAACATCTTTATGCCGACAACAACCAATTTGCCGGCTATGACTCCGAACGCGCCAAGGACTTCCAGTCCATGCTCGACAACCCCGAGGTCAAAGCCATACTTTGTGCCCGTGGCGGTTACGGCTCGGTCCGCATCATCGACCGTTTAGACTTTAGTAAATTCATGCAACAGCCCAAGTGGATTTGCGGTTTCAGCGACATCACGGTGTTCCATTCCCATGTGCACCGTCATTGCCACATCGCCACTCTACACTCCACCCTGGCCATCAATATTCCCCAAAACACACCGGCCGCCAACAACAGCTTTTTATCCACTCTGCGGGGCAAGCCCCTCACTTTTAGCGGCCCTTCACATCCGCTGGATCATCCCGGAGAAGCTACCGCTGAGATCATAGGAGGCAATCTTTCCATGCTGTATTCTTTGCTCGGCTCCAACTCCGACATCGACACCGAAGGAAAAATTCTCTTTATCGAAGACTTGGACGAGTATCTCTACCATATCGACCGCATGATGATGAACCTGAAGCGCAACGGCAAACTGGAGAATCTGGCCGGTTTGGTCATCGGCGCCATGTCCGACATGCACGACAACACCATTCCTTTCGGAAAGACAGCCGAGGAAATTGTGGCGGAGCATTGCGCCAATTATGACTATCCTGTCGGCTTCGGTTTTCCTGCCGGCCACATCAAAGACAACCGCACTTTCATCATGGGAGGGAAAGCCCGCCTTGAAGTGCATGATACCAACAGCGTGCTAACTTACGACATTCAATAACCAACAGCTATCACTAAGAACCCTGCCATGAAAAAATTCTGCCACATAATGCTGAAACTGATGGGCTATAAAATTGACACGGTCAATATCGCTCCGGAAGCCAAGAAATGCGTATTAGTTTTTGCCCCGCACACCAGTCTGAGCGATTTCCTCATCGGCTGGATGGCCCTCAAGGACATGGGCGTGAAGACCGCCTTCGTCATGAAAAAAGAGGCCTTCTTCTTCCCTGTCAAATACATCTTCAAAGCCATGGGTGCTGTTCCCGTTGACCGTCAGCACGGGGCACACTTCCCCGAATTTGCCGCTGACCTCATCAAAAACACCGACGAAATCGCCTTCCTTATAGCTCCCGAAGGCACTCGCACACGAGTGGACAAGTGGAAAAAAGGCTTTTACAAAATTGCCCAATTAGCTGAAGTTCCCCTGTTGTTGGGCTATCTGGATTACCGCAGCAAGCGCGGAGGCGTGGGACCAGTTATTTATCCCTCAGGAGATTACGAGAAAGACATGGAAATCATCCAGCCTTATTATTATGGCATGCACGGCCTCAAGAAAGGAAGGTTCAATCTGGAAGACAAACCATACGCCCATCCCGATTGGTTAAAAAAATAAAAGTTTGAAAATCATGTCAAAGTTCGAGCCCAACATACTGCTTCAATTAGCCGAAAAGTATTATCACACTCCCTGCACCAAAATCGAGAAAATCCCGCAATCGGGTTCAGTGCGCATTTACTGCCGCCTGCTTTTTGACGGAAAACCCAGCCTGATGGGCGTATATAACGAGGATGTGGCCGAAAACCGCGCCTTCTTCGCCTATACCCGCTTTTTCGGAGAGCACGGAGTGAATGTGCCTCAACTGCTGAGCATACACGACAATGAACAGTATTACCTTTTGAGCGATTTGGGCGACGAAACTTTGTACTCTTTCCTGCTGCGTCACCGCGACGGACCAGCCCTTTCACCGGAAGTGACCGAATACTACCGAAAGGTCATCCGTCAACTGCCTTTGATTCAGATGACCGGCAAACAGGGTCTGGATTTCTCCGTGGCCTATCCCCGCCACGCTTTCGACCGCCAGTCGATGCAATGGGACCTCAACTATTTCAAATACTACTTCGTCAAACTGGCCCGCATCACCTTCGACGAGCAGAAATTGGAGAATGACTTCCAGACACTGATGGACGAGCTGCTGCAATGCGACAGCGACTTCTTCCTGTACAGAGACTTCCAGTCGCGCAACATCATGATTCATGACGGAGAGGTTTATTTCATTGACTATCAAGGAGGCAGAAAAGGCTCTTACTTTTACGACATTGCCTCATTGCTTTTTGATGGCAAAGCCGACCTGCCTTTTGAACTGAGAGAATCCTTATTGGATTTATATCTTTCTGAATTACAGAAATATACATCAGTTGACACCAGCGATTTCAGAAAACACTTTTACAGTTTTGTCCTGATTAGAATCATGCAGGCCATGGGAGCTTACGGTTATCGCGGCTATTTCGAAAAGAAAAGCCACTTCCTGCAGAGCATCCCATACGCGATGACCAACATCAACTACCTGTTGACAGGCGACAAACTGCCCGACAGCATTCCTTATCTGAAAAGCATCCTGCAACAACTCACACGGGTGGACTGGACATTCATGACCGGCGGCAAAGCCCCGGCCAAAGACGATCACCGTCTGCACGTGCTGGTGCAGAGTTTTTCCTTCAAGAAAGGTGTGCCGCAAGACCCCAGCGAAAACGGCGGAGGCTTTGTCTTCGACTGCCGCTGTCTGCCCAACCCGGGTCGCGAGCCGCAATACCGTAGTTTTTCAGGCAAGGATGCCTGTGTGAAGGAATACCTGGAACGCTATGAGGAGGTAGACCGCTTCAAGCAGCAGGTTCACAGCATCATCGACATGGCAGTGGACAATTACATTGAGCGAGGTTTCAACCACCTAATGGTCAGTTTCGGCTGCACCGGAGGCCAGCACCGCTCGGCTTACTTCGCTGAATGCGCCGCAGCCCATCTCCGTGCCAAATATCCCGATATCCTCATCGAGCTCCGCCACCGCGACTGCCCGTGCTAAACCATTCAACAGCGGAAAAACGAAAACCTAATCAACCCACTTTCACTGGCTCTCCCAAGAATTTGGGCTGTTTGTGAAATGTCACGTCAAGCACCACCTTCACTTTGGCAAGCAGCTCACGGAGGTGGTTTTTCAGATAAGCATGCTTCACCTGCACATCGGTGGCATTAAACGCAATCGCGTCCAAACCCGCATGTTCAGCAATGTACAGCGCCCTCTCGTTGTGCCAGTATTGGGAAATTACCGTAACAGAATCCTGACCGAACACCTCCTTGCAGCGTACCATCGAATCGAATGTACGGAAACCCGCATAATCCAAATAAATGACCGAATCGGGCACCCCCATGGACACCAGTGACTGTCGCATACATTCAGGCTCGTTATAGTCATGGATATGGTTGTCACCACTGACGATAATATAGGATATCTTGTTGGCAAAATACAACTGGGCGGCAGCCTCCATACGATAGCGGTAGTAAAAGTTCGGTGTACCGTTTGACCTTACGGGCGAGGTTCCCAGCACAAGCCCCACACTACGGTATGGAATCTCGCAAACATTCTCATACATTCTCCCTTGCACACTCTTTTTTACCATGCCATTGCATATCAGCACCAAAAGTACCGCCAAGGCAAGACCAATGCCGATAACCCACAGTATTTGTTTTCTCCAATTTATCAGGGCTTTTACTATTTTCATTTCAGATCAGATATTTGCGACAAAAATACAACTTTTACCGTATCCACAACTTGCCCAAGATCCTTCATTGTATGAAATATCATCAATGATGTATAATATTTCATAAAAGAAAGATATTTTTGTATTTTTGCAGTCAGAATTAAAACATTTTTTCACATGGAAACCTTTACCCAAATCAAATCAACAATATTATTGGCTGCAGGTATTTTGATGTTGGCTATCAGTGCAAAAGCCCAAGATGTGATTGTATTGGTGGATGCCTCTGAAATCCAAGCCAAAGTCATCACAGTAGGAACCAACGAAATCACTTATAAACGATGGGAATCCCAAAATGGGCCTGATTATAAAGTGGCTAAAAACGATGTCTTTTTTATCCGTTACATGGATGGCTCCAAAGATGTCTTCAACAGTAAAATACTCGGTTCTGGTCAGGAGGAAAACACAGCTGCCCCATTGAAAGGCAAATACATCCACAACATTCTGCTTAACGGATATCTTGAGGTGGGAGTTCCGTTCACCGCAACAGCTGTTGGCCCAGCATTTTCGGGTACTATAGGCGTGAGATTCTACGACTACGCTTTTGTAGGATTCAACACAGGTATTGATGCTATATTCACCTCTTACGTTTTAACGGGCGTAAAAGGCTGCATAATTAGTGTCCCCCTCATGTTTAACTTTAGAGCCTACTATCCTGTCACAGACGGACTTTATCCCTTCTTTGACTTTTCTATTGGTCTTAACAACATATTCTCCTCTGCCTATTACTATACCCAAGAAGAGGAAAACATTGTATCTCACAATAAAAGGATGAGTTATGACGGACTTGCCACTCGTATAAAAATCCTGTTTGGCGTTGAGTACAAACGCTTAGAGGCAGGTTTCGGCTACGACTGCATTCCCCTCGGCGGCGGCAATGCCATGCACCTGGGTTTCTTTAAAATAGGCATGCGTTTAGGAAAACTGAAATAATTAATACACAATGAGAAAAATATCAGCCATAGCATTATTTCTGCTACTGACAATCGCAGGCTTGTCAACCGCCTTCTGTCAGAATGAAAAGCCCTCTTTGGACAAACGGCACAGTGTGAGAATAGGCTGGGGAGACATGCTCTTCGAAACGATGGCCTTCCGCCCGAAGCAGAGTGGCACATGGGCCACACCCAGCGCGCTGCCAGACAACTATTTACATGTAGAGACCTTCAAATTCGGCTATACCGGACACATCTTCGGTGAATACCAGTACCGGGTGACCAAGGTGGTAAGTCTTGGGGCACAAGCCGACATAGAGGGAATCTTCTGGAAAGAGGGAGAATTCGACAAATATCACAAGCTGGTGTCTCCGGCAACAAGCATCAGGAACTGGGATTTGACGCTATTATTCACAATGCGTTTCACCTATTTTGAAAGGGAATGGGTAAGACTGTATTCGGGTTTGGGAATCGGCGGACTTCTGGCCTTTGACAACCATGGCGGTTTCGGTGCAGCCCCTGCCTTCAACCTGAACTTTATCGGCATAGAGGTGGGCAAAGGTTCATGGGGCGGTACCTTCGAATTGGGCGGCCTCAACGCTATTGCCAGCCCTCGGGCCATCTACCAGGTCTTTTCCCGCATTTTTTCAGTCAGTGTCTATTATAAATGGTAAAAAAAATGAAAAAGTGGATTTATTTCAGCCTTGCGGCAATATTTTTGGCAGCCTGCCATAAGCCGAAAGTCGACATAGTGGATTTCGACACCTTCCATGTGACGAGCGTAAAAAATAGCGAAGTGATCGTAAACGGTACACTGAACCCCGAAATCCGCACCATGGAATTAGGAGACGAAACAAAAGTGGCCAGTGTTTCCGTGGCTGACCTGGTGGAGAACCTAGTGGAAACAATGAAAAGTAACAAAATAATACAGGTTGCGGGCACCTATACCGGCCACGATGTGGACGGAAGCCCCCTCACCTTGTCAGGCAAGGTTTTGCTTCCGGCCAAAGGCAAAATCAAGAACATGGTCATAGTGAGCCATTGGACCATCGGGGCCAACCGCGAATGTCCGTCGGAAAGCTTCCAGTTGGAAGGCATTCTGGCTTCAAAAGGCTATGCCGTGGTGATGGCTGACTACATAGGCTACGGTGTAACGGCGAACCGCATCCATCCCTACATGCACATGGAGAGCACGGCACGAAGCGTGGTGGACATGGCCCTGGCGGTGAAACCTTACCTTAGCGCCATTGGCCGTGAACCTGAAAGCAACGAGGTAATTCTGGTTGGTTACTCGCAGGGAGGCTCCACCACCTTGGGGGTGATGGATATCCTGCAGGATGAATACAGAACAGAGTTGCCCATAGCGATGGTGTACGCCGGCGGCGGGCCCTACGACATGGCAGCCACGTTTGATGTGGCGATTCTGGAAGATAAGACCGGCATTCCCTGCGCAATACCGATGATTGTGCAAGGTGTCAATGAGGGCGAGGATTTGGACCTGAACCTTAGTGACTTTTTCCAACCGATACTGATGGAACACCTTGACGAATGGGTAAACTCGAAGAGATATTCCGTGGCTGAGATCAACAGCTTACTGAACGCCAAGAAAGTGAGTGACCTGATGACCGACGTGGGACGTGACAAACAAAATCCACAGACCGCAAGACTATATCGAGCATTGATGTTTAATTCCATTCTTTTCTTTACACCCCGTTCTCCCGTCTATTTATTCCACAGCATGGACGACAACACGGTACCCTTTACCAACGCCCTAAAGGCTGAACAATATTTCAAGGGAAAAGATGTCACGTATGACTTCGACCATTATGGCAATCACCAATCAGGGGCTGTAAAATTCATTCTCAAAGTATATAAAAATTTATAATACAAGGAGTTAATACTCATGAAACGACTTTCTATTTTTATTATCCTAAGCCTGTTACTGCTTACCGCTTGTAACAAGGAGGAAATCCGCCCAACAGAGATAAAAGTACAATTAGAATCGGTGTCAGGCAGCCGCGCACGCTTTACCGTGGCCACTGCAAGTTCACGCGCTTATTATTCCTATGTCCTCGTGAAAGAGAGCGACCCGAACTACAATGAAGAGGCGACAACAATCTGCGACGATGAGATCACGAGGATGGTGAACGAGCTCCCAAATTTTGAAACCGGAACTTTCACGGACATCTTCTGTTTCCGTGGCAGCAGGCAATTTAACTTGAACATGTTGGAGGACGACAAGGATTTCAAATTCATCGTGTTCCAAATCAATCCCAAAACCTATAAACTCATCGGTGACCCCGTTGTCTGTACTTTTCACACCAAACCTATACCAGACAGGGACCTGCAATTCGATGTTCATTTTGATGGAGACGTGCTAACAATTACTCCTTCCGACGAAAATCTTACTTATGTATGGGATTATGAGGAATCCGAACTGATAAATGACATTTACGGATTTGCCACACTTTACTTGTACAAAGTGGTGGAAATGTATATGGAATACGGATTCCTGGAGATGTTTTACAAGCAAGACCAAAGCATCTGGTATTTCGACATGGAGGACAATATGGACGACGGCACCGAATATACCCTCGCCATCAGCGGTTGCGAAGAGGGAGAATTCACCACCCCTATCACCATAGTGAAATTCAGATATCACCCCGGCAATATAGAAGTGCTGGAAATATCAGAAGGTAGTTATGAAAAGTCTATTTCCGGATCTCGAGCCGAATTGTTTTTGCGATACTCTCAGCATCAAAACCCAATTCCTTATACAAAGAAGGGACATCTCCGTGGGGCACAAAACGGTCATTGATGGCAATATGACACAGGCGGTTCTGCAAATGATGCTCGCTTAAGTATTCGGAAACCGCAGAGAACAAACCACCTTTGGCCACACCGTCTTCTATGGTTATCAGTACCTTATGACGTGCAGCAACATCTGCCAGCAAAGCCTCGTCTAAAGGTTTCAGGAAGCGCATGTCCACATGGGTCGGGTTGATATTCTCAACTTTCAGTAACTCTATCGCCGCGGTCACATTATTACCCAAAGGTCCTAACGACAGCACCGCTACCTCATTCCCTTCTTGCAGAATGCGTCCCTTGCCCATTTCCAGCCTTTCTGGCGTGTTTTTCCAGTCCACAAGTACTCCCCTGCCTCTCGGGTAACGAACGGCAAAGGGAAGGCCTTTTTCGCGGGCATTTTGCCAAGCCGTAAACATCATGTTGCGCAACTCATGCTCATTGAGCGGTGAAGCAATAATCATATTCGGAATAGAGCGCAAGAAAGCCAAGTCAAAAATACCCTGATGCGTAGCGCCGTCCTCTCCGACCACACCGCCACGATCAATGCAGAAAATGACTGGCAGTTTCTGCAGGGCTACATCATGCACAATCTGATCGTAAGAACGCTGCAAGAAAGTAGAATAGATATTGCAGAAAGGTATCATGCCGCCTACAGCCAATCCCGCTGAAAAAGTCACGGCATGCTGCTCGGCAATACCCACGTCAAAAACTCTGTCGGGATACACCGCATCCATAATGGTCAAAGAGCAACCTGTAGCCATGGCAGGTGTGATGCCCACCACTTTCTCGTCCTGACGGGCGAACTCCAGTATCGTTTCGCCAAACACATCCTGGTATTTTGGAGGCTGGTTGTTGCCATCGCTCTTAATCAGTTGTCCCGTTTCAGGGTTGAACTTACCCGGTGCATGATAGGTGGTCTGATGTTCCTCCGCCAGCTTCAAGCCTTTGCCTTTCACCGTAATCACATGCAACAGTTTGGGACCTGGAATGGATTTCAAGTCTCGCAAGGTTTTCACCAAAGTTTTCACATCGTGACCGTTAGTAGGACCGAAATAACGGAAACCCAAACTCTGGAACAGATTACTACCACTCAAAAGGAAACCTTTTATACCACTACCCACATTACTGATCCACTGCGCTATCTTATTGGAGAACTTTCTTTTTGAAGTAAAGAAATTCCATACTTTGGTCTTGAAATTGTTATAAGATGGCGACGAAGTAATATGCAGCAAATATTTGCTCATGGCGCTGCGGTTATCGTCAATCGCCATCTTGTTATCATTCAGGATCACTAACATATTCACATTTCTGATGCCGGCCTCGTTGATAGCCTCAAAGGCCATGCCGCCACCAATGGAAGCGTCACCGATCACAGCAATGTGACTGCGCTCTGTATCACCCGACAACTGTGCGGCCTGTGCCATACCCAATATCGCCGAAATGGAAGTGGAGGCATGTCCTGTGCCGAAAGCGTCATATTCGCTCTCTTTCATCACAGGGAAACCGCTGATTCCATGATACTTGCGGTTAGTATGAAATTGTTCTCTTCTCCCTGTGATAATCTTATGGGCGTATGCCTGGTGACCCACATCCCACACCAATTTATCATTCGGTGTATCAAACACATAGTGGATAGCCACCGCCAATTCCACCGCCCCCAGGCTGGAGCCAAGGTGTCCTGGATTGGAAGCCGTTTCGGAGATAATATACTCCCTAAGCTCCTCACACAAATGTGGGAGCTCCTCCACTTTCAGCTTCTTCAGATCCGCTGGCGAATTGATAGTGTTAAGATATTTCATGATAAAAATCTATCAACTCCTGGGTTACAACCTCATTGTTATGATTCAATGCCACATAATGGCGGGCATTCTCGCCGATAATTGTACAGATATCCGGCGTCTTGACACATTTTTCGATCACTGCCACGAATTCCTCTGCCGTATCCGCAATAAAAATATTCTTTCCATTCTCCACATTCAACCCCTCGGCACCGATAGACGTAGTAATAATAGTCTTGCCCAGCGCCATTCCCTCAATAATCTTGATTCTGATACCGCTCCCTGAAAGAAGAGGCACAATCATTATATCTTTTGACAGCATGAATTCATTGGCGCTCTCCACTTCACCAGCTATAATCACATGGTCGGAGGCATAATGTTGCAAAGACTCAGGAATACTGCGTCCTGCCATAGTAAACGTCAATGTCGGGAATTTCTCCAATATGGCAGGGAAGACCTCCTCTAAAAACCATTCCAAGCCTTCCACATTCGGCAACCAGTTCATACTGCCCAAATGGAACAGCTCCGGCTGATCGGACGGAATATATTCGTCTTCTGTCTCATAATTATCCATATCCAGTGCAAAAGGAATCACAGTGCCGGGAGTAGCTGGTGACAATTCATGGAAAAATTTGTAATCCACATCCGAGATAGCCATATAACCGTCCACTTTGTTCATCAAGGAGCATTCATAGCGTTTCAACTGACGGTTCATTTGCTTCAACATGAACTTCTTGAACCATGAATAATGATTTCTTGCGATACGTTCCCAGATAATATGCTCCACATTATGCAGGCGCAACACAATTTTCGCTTTGGAATATTTACGTATCACAGGAATATAGGGCGCCACAAAAATAGACTCCAGCTGAACAATGTCAAATGACTCTTGTTGCAATACTTGCGCCAACTTTTGCGCCATTTCTCTGGAGTAAAAGCGATACACATGATATGACTTGCCTTTCAACAGTGAGGCCAATGCATCAAAACCCCTCACATCCGTATCCACGAATACCGTCTCAAACCGCGTTTTCTCGAGATAATCAGCGGGCAATATCTCTTTCCTGCATGGGTGTTTGTGTGTTGCCAGCGACAACAACTTCACCTCGTGTCCACTATTCAGCAGGCCCTGAGTGATATTATTTATCGCTATGCAACCACCGTCCACAGGGGGCATAGGCGGTTTATGACACAATTGCAATACCCTCATTATTTTTTCGCTTTTATAATTGATTGTAATTTGGATTTTATCTTTTTGAATAATTTCTCGTAAGTTTCAGCGGACATCATGCTGGAATCAACCGTCGCCTTATAGGTTAGTAAAATACATATCGGTATCAGTACCAGTGTGGACAGCCACACCCCTCCGAAAGCAGACATCTCTCCCGATGAAGCCATATTTTTTCCGAAAGCGGTAATCATAAAATAGAAAGTGAAAAATGCCACAGTAATCACCAAAGGTATTCCGATACCACCTTTCCGGATGATAGACCCCAATGGGGCACCAATAAAGAAAAACAGCAGACATGCCAGTGAAAAAGTGAATTTGTTATGGTATTCCACCTGGTACGAACGCATTGACATATCTCTGTAATACACATCTTGTTCGGCGAACTTGGCCGAATTGACCACAGCCTCCGCATTTTGACGAGCATACCTGTATGCATCCATTTTCTGCTGAGCGGTTAAAGGTTTCAACGAATCCAAAGGTATGACAGGTTCCATCACCTCTTTGTCCTTAACGTAATTAGTGAAATAGTATAAATTTCTGATGAAACCTTGAGGAACCTCATCCTGTGCCCTTTCCAACATTACCTTCATCGTGTCTATCTTTTCCGACAACATTGACAATGACATGGTTTGTTGTGATGAAGAGAAGAACTCTTCGTCGCTTTCCTGCAACTCAAAAGAGGACAAGTCGAAACGCTTGTACTGTTCCTTGAACGTGGCCCTGTTCAACGGATGTGAGGCTTCACGGCTCTCCGGATTCACACTCTCATCCCAATGAAAACCATCATATAGTATGAACAACAGATTTTTGCCATCGTCGGTCATCTTCATGGTGCCTGACTTGGCATAAGTCATAGTAACATTTCCCTGATGTCGGGAATGATCGTATATCAACACATCCTCAATGGTAGTATTATCCGAGTGTTTTTTACCGATACGGATAGTAATATCATCAAAGCCCTTGTAAAAGGTACCGCTTTCAATATTCAATGCCGGTTTTTGCTCCTGAACTGTATAAATCAACGTACGGAGTTTCAAGTTTGCCACAGGTATCACCTTGTCAGCATACCAAAATGCAAAAACTGTAAGCAATACAGACACGATGGCCAAAGGAACCATCATTTTGCTAATGGGGATACCGGCAGATTTCATAGCCACTACTTCCAACCGCTCGCCCATATTGCCGAAAGTCATCAGCGATGCCAATAAAATGGCCAACGGGAGTGCCATGTTCATCAGCGAGCCCGCCGCATAGAACATGAACTTCAGCAGGACATGAATCTCCAAGCCCTTTCCGACCAAGTCATCCACATACTTCCACAGGAACTGCATCAGCAAGATAAAAATGGCCACAAAGAAAGTCAGGACCAGAGGTCCGAGGAAATTTTTGATAATATAGCGATAAACGATTTTCATGAAACTAAGAATTAAGAATTAAGAACTAAGAGTAGCCATGATTCACATGTTTCTTAGTTTTTAATTCTTAGTTTTTAATTTTAGAAATCGCCTAAGGTTTCCGGCAGCTGAGCCAAAGCGGCAGCGGCTTGTTCATCATTGGGGGGTGTTCCATGCCATTTATGGGTTCCCATCATGAAATCGACACCCATACCCATCTCCGTTTTCATCACCACTACCACTGGTTTGCCATGGGACAAGGCGTTTTTAGCCTTTTTCATTGTCTCTAAGACCTCTTCCATCTTGTTGCCGTCCATTTGCATTACCTGCCAGTTGAAAGCCTCAAATTTAGCGGTAATCTCTTTCAGCGAGCATACCTCATCGGTCGGACCATCAATCTGCTTTCCATTGAAGTCCACCACTGCGATCAGATTATCCACCTGTTTGGCACCGGCAAACATCACTGCCTCCCATACCTGTCCCTCCTGCAACTCGCCATCACCGGTCAACGTGTACACTACATGCTGGTCACCATTATTCTTTTTTGCCAATGCAGCTCCAATAGACACGGATAAACCCTGTCCCAGTGAACCTGAGGCGATACGGATTCCCGGAATCTTTTCCACGGGTGTCGGATGGCCTTGCAAGCGTGTTCCTAACTTGCGGAAAGTGGCTAATTCAGAAACAGGGAAATAACCGCGACGTGCCATAACGCTGTACAACACCGGAGTGATGTGTCCATTAGACAGGAAAAACATGTCCTGTCCCGCGCCATCTTGGGTAAAAGACTCCGGAGTAACCTCCATCAGTTCAAAATGAAGAGCCGTCAAAAAATCCGCACAACCCAGCGAGCCACCAGGATGACCTGATTTGGCGCCATGCACCATTCTGATGATATCTCTGCGGACCTGGGCAGCGATAGTTTTTAATTCGTCAATTGTTGCCATAATGATTATTTTTCCAACTAAGAATTATGAGTTATATGAAAAAAACGTTCTTAATTCTTAGTTCTTAGTTTTTAGTTCTTAAATTCAGTGGCAATAGCAGCTGCGGTGCTCTTGAATTCCTCATCTGTCAATTTCACACGTTCCTTCTTGAAATCCAAATCTCCAACATTGTTGATAGGCACCAAATGAATATGGGTATGTGGCACATCCAAACCGATTACTGCCACACCGATTCGTTTGCAGGGGCATGCTTTTTCCACAGCAAGTGCCACTTTCTTGGCAAATACCATCATTTCGGCCAAGGTCTGGTCATCCAAGTCAAAAATGTAGTCATTCTGTACTTTTGGCACGACCAATGTGTGACCCTTTGCCAAAGGACTGATATCCAAAAAAGAATAAAACTTGTCGTTTTCGGCAACTTTGTAAGAAGGGATTTCCCCTTTGATGATTTTTGTGAATATAGTTTCCATAATACTTATCTTGTTACATCCATAATTTCAAGTTTGATGATACCCACTGGCACCTTAACTTCCACCGTTTCGCCTTTCTGCTTTCCGATCAGAGCCTTGGCGATAGGAGAAGTTACCGAAATTTTTCCGGATTTCAGATCTGATTCAGATTCAGGCACCAAAGTATAAGACATCACCGCATTGTTTTGGAGGTTTTTAACCTGTACTTTGGAATAAATAAGAATCTTAGACACATCAATTTTGGACTCATCCAGAATACGTGCATTCGCCACCAAATTTTTCAACTTGGCGATTTTCAGTTCCAGCATACCTTGGGCCTCCTTTGCGGCATCATATTCAGCGTTTTCTGACAAGTCACCTTTATCGCGGGCCTCTGCAATGGCGGCAGATATTCTCGGTCTTTCCACACTTTCGAGCTGTTTAAGTTCTTCTTTCAGCTGTTCCAAACTTTCCTTTGAATAGTATTTAATCGTATCCATAATAAATTTATTGTGTTCGTTATACAAATAAAAGAGGCTTAACTAAAAGCCCCTTTTGTTTTTACGTTAATATGTGTATAGGAAATATTACAAAGAGAGTTTCAAGCTAACATAATGATTACCTTTCCACTTATTGGTAAATCTGTATGCATAGTCAAGAATAAGTTTCTGATTGCCCTTTTCTTTCTTAACCAATGGAATACCTACAGAACAACCCAGAGAAAGACCTGAGTAGATGGATTCGGGATTCACGCTGGTAATAGCAGTGATCTTGTTAGGTTTGTCAGAATTGTTTCTTTCAACACCAAAGCTTTCCAAACTATAACCAACACGTACCATGAAGTACTGTTTGAAACCATATTCCAGACCCAATGAGAAAATATCACGGGAATATGAGTTAGCTGTGAAAGAACCAGCCAAAGTCAGGCGGTGGTCCGCATCATTACGAGTCAGACCTTCGTCTTTTCTCTCTTCCTTGTCCATATCCTTATAAATTCCTCCGAAGAACAAGAAGTCGTAGGAAACACCCAATGACAGCAACGCCGGCATTTCGTATTCAGCACTACGAGTCTCCAGTGTCATTTCATGTTCAGAATCAGTGATGACTGCTCTCTGCATAATACCGTCACCATTATATTTGATAGGAAGACCGATATTCTTCAAAGCAACACCGATTTTGAAGTTTTCGTATGGACCAGCAAGATACTGGACACCTGCATCGATAGCCACACCAGTAGCGTTCAAGTCGGAAATACTCTCATTAACAACCTTCACACTAATACCACCATGGATATACTGGTTGAAAGACTTTGCGTAATGAACGGCAATATTTAAATATCTCGGAGAGAAGACACCCATTTGGCCTTCCGGCTGATCAACCGTAGTGATAGGAATATCACCGAAATTCATCATGACAACAGAAATACCAAGCACGCCAAAATCTTTGATTTTACGGCCAGTTGCTTTATCTCTCTTCGACAATGACTGTCCAATGGCAATAGCATTGATATTAATACCGCAATTGGAACCAGTCAGATACTGGGTTCTTGAGAAACCCAGTTCCGTCTTGTTCACAAAAGCCAAACCCGCAATATTAGAATACACAGATTCCATACCTCGGATTTCAGCTACGCCAGCATTACCCCAACCGTTTGTTCTTGCCCAGGGATCAATCAACAAGCTGGCTGCGCCGGCCTGTCCTGAACGGTCTCTGTTACCTGCGAACGACTGTCCTGCATAGGAAATGAGACCTATAACTGCGCAAATGATAAATGTTTTATATACTTTATTCATAGTCATACTTTTTTAATATTCTCAAATAACGTTTTAGAATGCATTTAAGTCGGTTGGACGCATAGCGCAGAAGAATCTCAGGGTTCTCTCACCAACACCAGGAGCCTTCACATGGATGATGTACACACCACCTGCGACAGGAATACCGGCATGGTTCTTCAAATCCCAATCAATATAGGTTGTAGCATTTTCCGATGCCTTCTTACTCAATGTACGAATCAAGACACCATTAGTAGAGTAGATAGAGATATCGCAAGGAGCGGGCAGATTCACAATCTTCACATAGGTTTCAAGAGCTGTAGATTCATATTTGGAGAATCCGTAATATGGATTCGGAACAATATTGATATCCTGCAACATTTCATCGTGATATTCACGAGACTCATTGATAACCGGAGCCAAATCAGCGGTAGAGAAGCTGTACAACGGGAAACCGGCATTTTCAATAGGTCCATGAGTTGACTCATATTCCGTTCTTTGTGAATCGCTAAACCAACGAGATTTATATCTCATGTACGGACGGCTTACACGAATCTTGACGGTAGCATCGTTACCAGGCTGCAACCACTGAGCTTCATAATCCTGCATCGGCATAGGAATAGAAGTCCACATCACATTATTGAACAACTGCATTTTCACAGCTTTTCTCTGAGGACGGTCCAAAACGGTATCATTCGCGATGGAAGAAAATTTAGCTGCCAACCATTCACCTTCATCATACGGACCGCATTCATAGTAGTTATAGGTAGTACCTGATGGACCAACAACCGGATTGTCGTTATCTGACAGATTTCTAATCAGACCACCATGCTGATATGTATTGTGTACACCTGAAGCATCTACAGTACCTGCACCCGCACGCATCTGGTCATCATCATTGTAATTACGTTTTGCATTCATGTCTTCATACTGGATAGAAGCAGTTGAACCGGCGCTATTGCAAATGTACAGATAATGTCTGCCTCCGAATGAAGGTTCAGGCATCTCGCAAATGGCATGGGTATCATCTACACCGCCATGGTCAAGAATAGCATAATTGTCCCACATGGTTCTGTATTCACCCTCTGACATGATAACAGTATCACCACCAACAGGATCAATATAGGAAGCATACACATTTGTAGGATTGAAAATCATGTCATTACCATTGTTGAGTTCATCCAATGAATTTTCAGCGAACATGATATTCAAACGCTCACCGGTTTCAACGTTGATAGCATATCCCGGGAACCAACCGAAACCAGTAGTACCACTATTGTCAGGATTACCATTCTTGTCAACTGAAGGAGCTTTTTTGGGTTCATGACGGACATTGTCACCATATTCGGTAGGTACAAATCCTGTGGCGGTGGAACCTGACTCAAGTACAAGACAACGTGTCCACAGACTCTTATCAGAAGTAAACACAATATCCACTGAATAAAGATTGGTCATGGTCATGTTATGGCCCATAGCCCACTGATCATGATTTACGGAAGCATGTTGTGGGAGAGAACCACCACTAGTATAATGGGGCCACAAATCATTGTTAGTCCATACTCTCGGTTTTAATAATTCAGCAAAATCATAATAACGAGGGGTTGGGAAACCTGAACCTGCTGCATAAAATACCGTGTCAGGTACAATGAATCCAGCTTTCACACCACCAGCGTATGGTGAAGCTATCACATACGGAGCCCATGTTCCGTAAACAATAGACTCATACTGTGAAATAGGATCTCTGAAAGCTCTCATACACTGAGTGTTGTACGGAGATTCATCACCATTAGGCGGATAAATTTCACATGCATCCTCATTTCTCCATTTCATATATTCATCCTCGGCACCATCCTGACTACTACCGCTCTGCTCCCAGTTTCCTTGAGACTGGGTTCCCGAACGGATCCAGTTGCTTGGGTACTCACCCTCAACATCCACCTGTCCGAAGAGCCAAGGAGTCGAATTATTCTGGAATGAGAGAGAGGACTGCAGGAAAGTTACCTGACCACCCATAAGTATAGCACCGGAAGACAACACACCATTGTTAGCTTGCTGCAACCAACGCAACTGGCTCTCGTCATGAATCTCGAACGGTTTGTTATTAATAGCAACTGATAAACCTAATTCCATGAACAACTGTTCAGTTGCAACATTAATGCTGAAGTTTGAGGTATCAACGGGTTTTGTAATATTAAATGAATCTTTCAAATATGCATACAGCTCGTCTTGTGAGGAGAAATTCACACCATCCACGCCCGTAACGCTCAACACCCATTTCGTCTCATCATTTACTTCTTCACCATTCTCTACAAATCTAACCTCATAATTTAAAGGCTTAACTTGCAACGGGTCAATCACTCTCACATCAATAGGACCATAATTGCTCTTATAAGTCACACTACAAGCTGAGAAATCACCATTTGCTCCTCCCTTCACAACTCTGTCCCTGCTTTCATCATCAAGTTCCAATACGAAACCACCGTTACCCTGTCCTTCCACACGGGTAATCTGAGGCTGCGTACCATATGCGCACAATTTGTCCACATCAACACCTGTAGCTTTCGGACTATGCGGGATAGCTGAATACACCTTAATGTTTCTACGACCAGCCAAGTATGGAGTCTTCTGTCCTTTCAAACCATCGGTCACTTGCTCGTCAATCGAGAATGGGGCATATTCATTATAAGCGTAGGCAATAACCATAAAATAATAAGTCTTATGATTTACCAAAGTATTGTTAGTTCCTGTTGCGAACTTGTCTTCAGTAACTCTGAAGGTTCTCTGAATACCTAAATTAGCACCATTTACTTTTTCAACTGCCACATTGGTATTCAACGATTGGTCGAACTCCCAGTTAATCAACTGTCCAATAGCGCTACCGTCAGCACGATAATTTACGATATCGCACTGGGCAATTAAACGAACCTTATCCATGTTACCGATATCGGATACGCTAACATCCTTACCTGAAACCTGGTAAATTTGATATCCTTCAAAATAATACTTGTTACTTCCTTCCGGATAAGTTTTATATACAGAAGTAACAGCTGTTACAGAATCCAAGCGACCTTCAGAATTGGTAAACACCTGAGTGTAAGTTGAATCGGTAGTATAACCTTCGCTAATCTGAGGATCAACTTCAGCATAACTTTCATCCTTGTTGTTAGAGTCATCTCTATCGTTGGTCAAATAGATAATCAACTCATTTTCATATTCCTTAATAGTAACATCGGGAGCATCAGGACCATCCAGTACTTTAAAACAGTTCTCGAACAAAGCCTGGCACTTGTCATCTGCAATCTTCAACAATTCAACAGACTGCCATGCACCACCCGAATAGGAACGTGCCCAAGGAATACCCACGGTAATATAATTAACAGCACCACGACGCAAGGTGAAAGGACCTGCGGACTGCATGAAACGTCTGTCACTCGGCTGATTACCAGGAACAGTTTCTTCAACCCAACCACGAGATCCACCATAATCCTGATAGTTGAACACATCACGTTGTGCAGGATCTTCAATACCCCAGTTACACGGGTCACTGGTACCCGGGAACATGAAGTCACATTCAGGTCCCACAACTCCACCGTAATCCGGATGAGCCATTGCACCATAGGTCATACGTTGACCGTCTTTCCAGATACCTTTCAACATCTGATAATATTCAGTAGCCTTGCTTGGGTCACCACGGCTGCTATTATCATTGTTGTGGAATACAAAACGTCTCATACCGAAACGTTCGTTATTCGCGATACTATCACCAAAGTTCACACCATTGATAGCGAACTGGTCACTTGTATAAGCACTCTTCAAAAACTGATCGCAATACTGTTTGTTAGCCACAGTACCCACAACACCGGCCAAATTCAAATCAAATTTAGGATTATCACGACCGATTTGCTCGCCTGTAGAATCGTCCACCATATAGTCAGGATCGATATAAGGTCCCTGGAAGAAGTCAACACCAACGGCGGGAGGATTAGAGCCATAATGCTGCGCCAAACCAGCACCGTCAGTAGCGGAACCATTGTAGCAGTAACCCAAACCACGGGCAACATCACAACCTACATAGTCATCGTGTGAATAACCCAAATCGGGGTCAACCCACTGTGAGAAGAATGTCTGGTTCAAGTTCGTGGTAGAACGGTTGATAATTTCATATGAATAGAAGGTCATGTTGTTCAAGTCATCGTTTGTCTGGAATGCAAATGCCTGGGCACGAATTTCCAAACCAATGGAAGCACCACCAGTTTCGGTGTGAGCATTACCCTTATCATTGAAAATCCAGAACAAGGTCTCATCGCCTTTCAAAACGTGATCGGCATAAACCATACCTTCGATACCGATGGAGTTGGCATAAGTCGGGAATTCAGCCACACGTTCTTGTTCGTAAGGAATTGGCAACAAACCATGAGCGGCTCTTGACTTATTGGCTTCAGTCCAAGGACACAGTTCATTGTCTATGTCATAGTACGGATAGTCACCATTTTCAGGATCATATTCATAATTGCCATTCACATCCTTGAAAGGAGCCAAATAGAAAGACTGTAACTTGTTATCATAATCACCATGGGCGGGCCAGTTTCTGATAGCCAAAGAAGGATTCGGAACAGAGTGATTATGTGTGTTATAAGTATTGATATGTTCATCCACTTCAGCACGAGTCATCTTGAACATCTTGTCCCATGCAGCACAATCTTCCTGGGCAATCTGAGCCAAACCATCGACTGACAGAGGACCTGTCCAATAGTCATCACCTACCTGACGGAAACGGACGGCAGCCAATTTCAACTGGTTATTGTCATCCAGACCACCAATCCACAAAGCAGCGGCAAACATGGAACTCTTACCTGAACCTTTGGGAACCTCATATTCAGCAATTTCCTTATTCCACATTGTACCATTAGTCTCAATATACGCACGTACATTGTTGATAGTCAACTCATTCGAGTTAGTAGCAGACAAGCATTTAGCAGAACCCGCTTTGGCCTGTGAAGTCCGCTGTTTCTTCTGTTCCCCGACCCATCTCTCGGCTCGGACGCTTCCAACTGCGGACAGAAGCACAAGGGCTACTAAAAATAAACTTTTAATTGTATTCTTCATGATTATTTATTTTTATTATTATCAAACTGTTGGAATAACTATTAGAATCCGAATTGAACACCCAAGCTCACACGGGTTGGCTGGCTATAATTGTAAGGATCCTGCATAATCATATTATAGTAGTTAACGAATGAGCTACGGTCAGTCTGGGATTCAACGATAGATCTGTAAGCAGCTGCTGACAAGAAACCATCATCGTCCGGGTTACCGGTGTAGTCATATACATAAAGGATGTTCTTGAAGTTGAACAAGTTCTGAATATCCAAATAAACAGTCAGATAACCAGGCTTAACACCTTTCGGGTTGCCGTCTTTATCCTTAGCATCCTTGCCATAGAGATTCAGCATGAAAGTCTTGTCAATACGGAGGTCACACTGGAAAATCCAAGGTCTGTGTGAACCGTTGATGGTACCTTTCAAACGAGAGCTTGTACCTGAAACGAAAGTTGAGTTAGGAGTACTTGAACGGCTATACGGCATACCAGATGCTGCGGAGAACAACAAAGTAATACCAGCGTTCTCAAACCATTTGATTTCCTTAACAGTGTTTGTACCTTTCTTTTGCTTTCTGGTTACAGGTCCGTTATAATCCACACCGCCGTCGAAACGATAGTCGATAGTGGCACCCAATCTGTGACGCTGGTCAAATGACAAGTTCACCAAGGTTCTCAAGTTCGGCTGACCAGATGCGATGATGGCAGCGTTTGAACTTGCTGAAGAACCAGTACCTTTTGCAAACTGCAAAGTATAGTTAGCACGGAAAGAAATGTTTTTGATTCTTCTCAATTCATAGCTCAAAGTGAAGCCCTGAACAGTACCGAAGTCCATATTTCTATAGGAATAGTATGTACTTGGATATGCGCCTGTGAAACGGTATGACTGGATCATGTCACGTTTCTCTGAATAATAAGCAGCGATACTGACAGCTGATTTCTCACCGATTTTCTGACGGAAACCGATTTCATAGTCAACACTTCTCTGAGGTTTCAGAGCCGGGTTGTTAATCAAGCTGGTAGCATAATCCTCGATAAACATATAAGTAATAGGATTGATGCTCAAGTTGGTAGGACGAGAAGTCACGATATTATAGTGAGCATAGAACAAAGAGTTGTCTGATACCGGGAAAGAGAAGGAGATACGGGGCATCACTGACCAGTGGGGAGCGTAGCTTCCGAAAGCTTCGGCTTCAACCTTGGTAATATCACCGTCATCCAATTTGTTTTTCAAGATAGGACCAGCAGTATTCAATGACAGGTCTGTTTCCGGGTCGGTAACCAAGTCACCCTGAGCATTGTACCAGTTGTCACCATCACGATAACCGATTACAGAAACATCGAAGTTATCAGGATTCAGATTAGCGTTGTAATAACTTCTCTGGTTAACATACACATACCAATTATCACCAGCACCTTCCAACAAAGTCTCTTTGCCAAAGTTCAAAGCCTTCATTTCCTTAACGGTATAAGCGTCGCGGAACAAGTAAGGATCTTTCAGCACATCCTGGTTGGCATCGAAATAGTCAACACGCACACCCACGCTGAAGAGCAAGCTGTTGATAGAGAACTTGTCTTGAAGATAGAAGGCCATATAGGTCGGCTCGTATGCGCCAATCTCGTATGTTCTCTTACCATCTTTCTTGGTGAAGAAGTCTCTAATAGAAGCACCACCTCTGTATTTCTTACCCAGACCATCATAACCCATGTAAGAAACGATACCGCCATGACCAGTACCCACCACCAACTCTTCGGTGGAGAAAAGAGCGAGGCCGCCCATTTCGTTGTACTGAGCAGGAGTGATGTCATCAACATCCACCCATTCTCTCATATCCATACCCAGTTTGGTACGAATATTATGTGCGAAACTACCTTCGGCCACATCACCGAGAGCACGGTCGAACCAAATATAGATATCTCCGTCATAGCCATTGAAATCAATACTATGTTCGTTGATAAAGTTTTGTCTTTGTTCTGCACTGTACCAGGAAGGCATAATAGCATCCAGATAAACAGGATGAGTAATATCGATTTCATTATTGTGCAGATTAGCCTTGTTTCTCATCAAAGTCCAGATTCCGAAAGGAGATACTGAATAGCTACGTGAAATGATCTTTTCGAATTCGAAACCGAACTTCAACTCGTGGTTGGACACGTTCATGGAAACGCTTGCCTTCAATCCGAATACATCCTGCTGTGATTTGCTATAACCGGTATAAGGAATACTCGGTGAAGAATACAAGCTATAGGGAGATGACGGACCCTGACCATTCAACAATGCACCAAACGTTGAATACAAGCTTTCATCGTATGGCTGTTCGGGACCGAACGTTGAAGCGATGTAAGCAGGAGAAAACTGATCATAAAAATTCTGGGTATAGAATATCAAACCAGGATTAATATTTCCTGACTCAAAAGTGAGCAGGGTATCCAGACGGTTATTCATTCTATATATATTACCATAATATGTAATACCTGTCTGAGGATCCAAATAGGAACTTTCCGCATCGGAATATTTCTCAGCGAAATGAGATTTGTAACGTCCGATATAACCATAGTTGAACCAGTTGGCCTTATGGGTAGCATCCTGAGTAACAGAATTATAACGAGTAAAGTTCACGTTGATGTCATACATCACGTTCTTCAAAATTCCAGTACCAGTGGTATCGGTATATACTCTGTGATTCAAACGAGCGCTCACACGAGTAGTATTGGATATGGATTCCGGGTTGTTCTGAGCATTGAACAAAGCTCTTGTAGTGGACCAACTTCTTCCCTTGCTGTATTCGAATGATCCGTTGAAAGAAAGACGGATATTGTTGGTCTTACCAAACAAGAACTCAATTTTACCTTGAGCCAGATAGTTCCAATAACCGGCATGGTCACGCACTCTTTGTTTCACGAAAGCGTCAGATCCCAAATACTCAGATTCCAATTTGGTTACGCCGATTGAACCTTGGGGATAACGGATAGGAGCCTCGGAAATGCTGAGGATAGTTTCGGGAGTAGCACGCCAGGTACCGGGTTTCTTCCAGCTACCTTTACCAGCGGGATAACCATCCTTCACATACTCGACTTCACCACTGATCAAGAAACCGATACGGGCAGGATCATCTCTTTTCTTACCTTTCAAGATAGGACCTGACAAAGAAACGGCAGCCAAGAAGTTATTATAACCTTCAAGAGAACCGCGCAACTCAGCAGAACCGTGGAAATCCTTTGAAGCGGGTTTCGTGGTGATTACGGTAAAGCTCGTACCATCACCCAACTCAGCGGGGATACCACCCTGGATCAACTGGGCCTCCTCAACGGTGCTCATAGCAACGCTGGCGTTACCTCTCATTCTCACACCGTCCACAATCATCTGCTGACCATCGGAACGGTTACCACGAACGGCGGTCATTGAACCGTCGACACTGGATACACCTTCCAAATTGGACAAGGCCGCGGTAATAGAACGGCCAGGGGTTTTACGGACGGCATCACCGCTCAAACGAGTGGTAGATGATGTGTTATCTGCATCGAACACAGGCGGTTCCCATACGACTTCCACAACATCCAAGTCAGTGGCGCAGTTAATTTTGAAATCCACGAACTGAACCTGTCCGGTTTTAACCACAAGACCGGTCTTTTTCATGGTTTTCTTACACGTCATTTCAGCATTTGCCTCAATGTCGTAAGTGCCTGGCTGGATACCAAACAACTGATACTCTCCTTTTGCGTCAGACATCGCATAGTTAACCACCTTGTCATCTATTTTCAAATAGACGTTGGTGTACGCTAATGGCTCTCCGGTCTGGTCCGTAATAATTCCCTTAATCGTTCCCGATTGGGAGTAGGCAAAGCCGGAAAAAAGGATGATCACTCCGAGTGTAAAGAGTAGTTTTTTCATCATAGCTATTATTTTATATTAAACATTAATTCCACAAAATATTTTAGGCGGTAAAGTTACAAAAAATTTCCTTACCTCCTTATGGGTAAAACTAAAAAAAATGCAACTTGCTAATTATAAGGATTTTTCAATATTTCGCCATATATAATGGCTTTTTTCAATTCTTCGGGATTATGCAAATCCAAGCTGTCCGTTTCTATTTCATTTTCAACTTCTTGTAAATGAATCCCGCTTGACTTGGAAGACATGGATGATGCCATATCAGCCTCTTTCACTTCCTGGTCTGAAACAGACTCATAAGTGAAATAAGTCTCGGATTTCGAAGAATCCGTCTCAAATTTTTCATTTTTGTATGCAAAATCCGTTTCCGGAATCCTATTTTCAGAATACTCTTCATCGACGATATAGGCCTTCTTTCTGGCAGCAGCTTTCTGTGCCTCGGAAGCCATTTTCCTTTTAATCTTCAAATACTCCCATCCCACAATTGAAACCACAATGAGAATCGTTATCAATATATCCATGTTCATAACTTTTTATTCGATTGCAAAAATACAAAAAAAGAAATTCAGGGAGGAATTGAAGGAAATAAAAAAAAAGAGCCAACTTAAAGTTGGCTCTCCGTGTTCCAGCTGGGATTCGAACCCAGGACCCCATCCTTAAAAGGGATGTGCTCTACCTGCTGAGCTACTGAAACATCCGTTTTTTTGGGACTGCAAAAATACAACTTTTTCCATTGCCATACAACATATTTTGTGAAATTTTATCACATTTTATTGTATCGTATTGATATTCAATTAAATAATTTATTTTCTCACAAAAATAATTCAAACATGCGAATGGAATGATTTTTTAGTATATTTGCATAAGTAACAATTTGATTATTAACAATTTAAACTACAAAATTAAAAATTTTCAAGAATGAGATTTTTCAAAAATTTTTGTCATCATTTCTATCAAATTTGCACGTATTTCGCAATTTCAAAATAGAATTTCTACAACAACACTAAAATTGATCGTGATGAAAAAACTGACATTAGTTCCGAAAACGGACACGCTTACCATCTGCCTGCCCCCGGATTGGGTGGACAAGGTAATTGTCTGTACTTTGCAAAATGACGAAGAAGAGGCTGTCATACGTCATGCTATGGCAGCGGAGAAAAAGATTCCGTATTCAGTCCCCAAGAAAAGAGGAAGACCTCGAAAAAAATCAGTGTAAATTGGCACCAATCAGGTGCATGAATTCCTGACGGGTATTGGAATTTTTCAGAAACGCACCAGTAAATTCAGAGGTAGTGGTCACCGAATTCTGCTTTTGGATGCCTCTCATGGACATACAAAGGTGCTGAGCCTCTATTACTACCGCAACTCCCAGTGGATTAAGCACATCCTGCAAACAATCCTTGATTTGTGTGGTCAGTCGCTCTTGCAGTTGCAAACGACGTGCGAAGGCCTCCACCACACGAGGAATTTTGCTTAGTCCCACGATAGTTCCATTGGGGATATAGCCCACATGCGCCTTGCCGAAAAACGGCAAAAGGTGGTGCTCGCACATGGAATATATTTCAATATCCTTTACGACAACTATCTGCTTGTAATCCTCTTTGAACAAGGCACTTGTCAGAATCTCCCGAGGATTTTGCTCATATCCGTGAGTTAAAAACAACATGGACTTGGCGGCCCTTACCGGAGTCTTCAACAAGCCTTCCCGTTCCGGGTCCTCACCCACTGCCGTAAGTATCTGCTTGAAACTTTCGGCCAACTTGTCTATATTTGCCTCATTGTAAATATCATGCCTCACGTATCCTTCTGGAATATGCTTCTTCATAATTAGTTATTAATAAATGGGTTATGTATTCTTTCGTATCCTATTGTCGTGGTAATTTCATGTCCGCAAAAAACAGTGGTATCATCAGGGAGAGTCATCAGTTTCTCGCGAATACTCTGCATCAGTACCGGCGTAGACCCCGTAGGCAAGTCTGTACGTCCCACACTGCCGGCAAACAACACATCGCCGACAAAAACCATTTTATTCTTTTCATCGTACAGGCAAATGCTACCGTCAGCATGTCCCGGTGTATAGAGCACTTGTAATTTTTGATTTCCAAATGTCAGAATATCACCTTCTTGAAGCAACTTTGTAGGTTCCGGACAGTGCTCCATCTCCATCCCCATCACCGCACAATAAATATGCGTTTGGTGGTAGATTTTCATGGCCTTTTCATGAATATAAAGCGGACAATGCCAGTGTTCCACACACCATTTGTTACCCGTCACATGGTCAACATGAGGGTGTGTATTGACGACATATTGAATGGAAAGACCCTCTTTCTCAATATATTCCAGCAATTGTTCATGCTCACGCTGAGAATAATTGCCTGGATCAATTATGATTGCCTCCTTGGTATCATCGTGCAACACGTAAGTATTGACCTGAAAAGGATTGAAATGGAATGTTTTGACTGTCATCTCCTTTGTTTTATAATGCTGAAAACCAACAAGATCTTTCAAACTGACTTTACGTTTCATAGACTAGAAGGGCTTATTGGATTCGGGGTCCAGGAAATCCGACATCACCTTCACCTTCTTACCCTTGTCGAACACCACTTTGTACACCAGTCTTCCATTGGGATCCCAGTTCATCCATGTGCCTTGTTTCAAACGGTTCTTAAAGCACCCTGTAAAGTGCTTCTTTCCGTTCGGATAGAACTCGGTGAATTTACCCTCAGGAGCATCATCCTTGAAATTCTGTTGACGCACCATAATTCCGCGCTCGTTATAAAACACCCAGGTTCCCTCACGCTGATCATTTTTATAGGTACCGCTTTCCAAGACCGGACCATTATCGGCATATTCTTTCCATGCCCCATGTTTCAAATTCTTACTATAATTTCCATCTGATTTGATCTTCCCGTTCTCATTCCAGTACTTATAAACCCCATTTCTTTCATTATTCTGATACAAAATGTGATATTTCTGCGTACCATTTTCATAGAAGCCCTCCCATATTCCCGTCATCATACCTTTTTGGAAGGCACCTTTGTCCTGAGTCTTTCCGTTAGAATAATAAGATTCCCACAGACCATCCTCCTTATCATCCACAAAATTCCCCTGCCGCTGTAACTTTCCATTCTCATACCAAGCTTTGGAGAGGCCTTGGCGTTTATCATCCTTGTAATTAACTATTTTCCAAAGCTTTCCATCTTCAAAGTAATACTTCCACTCGCCATCCTGCTTACCATTCACAAAATTTCCCGTACTGCCCAAAGAACCATCCTGATGATAAAATTTCCAAATGCCTTCTTGCAAATCATTCACCGTATTACCCTCCATATCCACTTGGCCTGAGGCAGTCCACCATTGAGTATAACCATTCAGCTTGCCGTTTTCGTAATGGCCTTCGAACTTCCTTTCTCCATTATCATAATATTCGGTCACCTTTCCCTGCACGCTGTCATTGACATACGTAGCTTTTTTGAAAAGCTTGCCATTGGGATACAGGAAGGTCCACTGTCCGGATCTCATTCCGTCCTTCATTTGGCCCTCCGACTCAATCTGGCCAGAGGCATACCAACTTTTGAACGGCCCGTTTTCAGCCTGGAACTCACGACTTCTCTTGCCATCATCGAACCACTCTGTCCACACACCCACTTTTTTTCCATTATCGAAACGGCCTTCCATCCATTTGACACCATTTTTATGATAATACACCCACAATCCGTCTTCCTTTCCATTTTTCTGAAGACCGATGGACATCAACTTCTTGTTGGACCAATAATTTTTCACTGTATCCTGAGCCGACAAAGTCCACAGGCAGCACAATGACAGGAAAAAAGTGGCGAAATATTTTTTCATCTTCAACAATTTTTAATCTGCTAACTGCACTTTATAATCTTTCAACTGTAGTAGGAACATGCCATGATTTTCATAGCCTCCGTTTTCGGTTTTCTGAAAATTAAATTTCATGGCGACGGGAGAGAACCGCACTTTGGACGCATCAAAATCGTGCAGCATCAACTCCACAAAATACTTGGTAATATCATATCCCTGGAAGGAAAATCTTTTCAGATCGGGAGGCGTATTATATCTTTCCACAAAATTACTGATAAAAACCACTGTGTTGTCATTTTCCTCACTGACAAAATAATCGGAGAAAAAATGCACATTGAGTTTATTAAGATAATCCACCTCCAGGGCTTCTATGTCCAGCCATTCCTCCGGAATGACGAAAACTGTATTGGGGAAATCCTCCTCAATACCAAGGTTGCGCATATTGGCAATCACCGTGGTATGCTGTTGAAAGAAAGGGAAAACCACCTGATGTTCAGTGGGATTTAAACGTTTTTTGATATTGCTCTTCCCATCATCCAAGATGAACTCGTATGGAATGTCCAATTTCGTGAAATAGCGTTCACACGCCCGTAGCGCAGGTATATCCGCACCGCGCTCTGTCCATATCAGAATATTGGAAGCCTCGGTTTCCGGCTTCCAGTACTGTTTCACCATTTCCGCCACAGACTCTTTGGACGACTGCACTTTATACACATATTCATTATTCTCCAGAATGTCCTGTTTGCTCGTAAACGGATTGACAATGGGGATTTGGTGTGTTTTCGCATAATTAGCAGCGATTTCGAACTGAGGAGCAAAGAACGGACCGATAATCAAATCCACCTGGCTCATCAGCTGTTCATCTTCCAGAATGCGCATCAGTTTCCCATTATCATAGGTAATGTCCTTTACCACAACATTGATCCGCTGGAAGCTGTTTTCATACTCATCCAACGCCAATTGTGCGCCTTCCCAAAAGCTCACCAGACTGAACATCGGCTCATTGTCAACATCCGTGACTGTACTTATTTTTCCGCTATTGTACGATGAATACTCCTCACCAAAAAAAGGGAGCAGATATAAGACAGTTTTCACCTCCGCAGTCTGCGCGAACAGGGCTGGCCAACAAAGCAAAACGGACAAGAAAAGCAAAAATCTCCTCATTATTTGTATATTTCAATAAAACTGCAAAGTTACACAAATTTCCGGAAAGATTACATAATATCTTCAATTTTTTGTAGAGACGTTTCATGAAACGTCTCTATTGGCAGAGAAAAGGATATCCAATTTTAAAACAAAAAACGGCTCCTGAAAAAAGAGCCGTTTTTTGTCTTTTCTTTCGATCTGTTATTCCGGGTGAATTGCTTCACAGGGGCAAACGTCTGCACATGCACCGCAATCGATGCACATGTCGGGGTTAATTGAATAGGGAGTACCTTCAGAAATAGCTTCCTGGGGGCATTCGCCTGCACAAGTACCGCAGCTTGCACAGAGATCGGGATCAATTTTATGAGCCATGATTTAATGTTTTTTGGTTAATAATTGTTGGCGGCAAAAGTACGCAATTTTTTTCACATAGAGAACTTAAAAAAATTAAATATTTTCAATGCTCTTTTTTTCAACTATGACCTAACGACATACAAAAGAATTTTGTATTTTTGCAGATTAATGTTAAATATACACATATTAGATAAAAATACACTCTATGAATTACGATTTGATAGTTATCGGGAGCGGTCCCGGAGGTTATGTGGCAGCCATCAGAGCCAGCCAGTTAAAGATGAAAGTCGCTATTGTTGAACGCGCTGAAGTTGGAGGCATTTGCCTCAACTGGGGTTGTATTCCTACCAAGGCCCTGCTGAAATCGGCACAGGTTTTCAACTATGCCAAACACGCCGCCAATTACGGCATTACCATCGAAGGAGAGGTGAAAGCCGACTTTGAGGCCGTTGTAAAACGCAGCCGCACCGTGGCCGAGATGATGAGCAAAGGTGTGCAATTTCTGCTTAAGAAGAACAATGTGGACGTCATCAATGGCTTCGGCAAAATCGTGAAAGACAAGAAAGTGGAAGTGACCAAAGCCGATGGCACAACAGAAATATATGAGGCACAGCATATTATCTTAGCCACTGGAGCCCGTTCACGCTCTCTGCCCAACGTACAACAAGATGGAAAGAAAATTATCGGTTATCGCGAAGCGCTGACCCTGCCCAAACTGCCCGCCAGCATGGTGGTGATGGGTTCTGGCGCCATCGGCAGCGAATTAGCCTTTTTCTATGCCTCTATGGGCACCAAAGTAACGATTGTGGAATATTTACCCAATCTGGTTCCCGTAGAAGACGAGGAAATTTCGAAACAATTGGAGCGTTCTTTCCGCAAAGCCGGCATAAAAACCATGACCTCCGCCGCAGTGGAAAGTGTGGATACCACCGGCGAATTGTGCAAGGTTTCCGTTAAAGATGCCAAAGGCAACATGACGGAACTGGAATGCGAAATCGTGTTGTCCGCAGTCGGAGTCATCACCAACCTTGAAGGCATTGGCCTGGAGGAATACGGAGTGGCATTCGAAAGAGGAAAAATCACGGTGGACGACTATTACCGCACCAACCAGGAAGGCATTTACGCTATTGGCGACATTGTACACGGTCCCGCATTGGCACATGTAGCCTCTCATGAAGCCTTGGTATGTGTAGAGAAAATCGCAGGTTTGGATCCGAAACCGGTAGATTACAGCAACATTCCCGGCTGTACATACACCACTCCGGAGATTGCCTCAGTGGGCTTGACTGAGCGCAAATGCGTAGAGCAAGGTCGTGAGATTCTGGTCGGCAAATTCCCCTTCACCGCATCGGGCAAAGCCACTGCATCGGGCAGCCGCGACGGTATGGTGAAACTGATTTTCGACAAAAACACGGGAGAATGGCTTGGTTGTCACCTCATCGGCGACAATGTCACCGAGATGATTTCCGGTGCTGTGCTGGCCCGCAGCATGAAAGTGACCGGACCCGACATTATCCATGCCGTGCATCCGCATCCCACTTTGTCTGAGGCCATTATGGAAGCCGCTGCCGCCGCTTATGGCGAATGTGTACATTTGTAGAATTATACCGCAGAAAAAAACTCAAAAAATTGAGCAACGTTTTTGAGTTTTTTTCGTCTTGTTTAAATTGAAGCTTAAAAACCGGATATGAAAAAGATTATTCTCTGTCTGTTGGTATTATTGTCAGCTAGTCTGTGCACCTTTGCGCAAAGCCGTAATAATGCCACGTCGTCAGAAGATAAGAAAACAGAGCAAAGTGACAATATCAAGGACAAAGGCTTTGACATCATTTTCGCTGGTGGTTGCTATTTCGGTTCCAAATACAATGCCCAGTACTACAATGGTGATTATGCTAACGAGAACAATCTTGACTTCCTTTTCGGTAATAAATACCGATATGATGAGATTAATCAGATGATTAAGAACTATTACCCCTATATCGGCGACTCCATCCATTATGGTGGGCCATTAGGCAACATGAAATACCGGGTTGCGGTAATGGTTTCGTTAGGGGTACGGTATAAATTCACCAAAAACTGGAGTATTCAGCTGATGTACTCTTTTTCCAGGCTCAAGGCCAATGGACAATTCCGGCTCTTGTATGAGGCGCCACCAGGCAACTATCATACCGGCATGTTGGACAACCAGTACATTTTGGGAAAGGAAGACCGCTCGCTTATCGACTTGTCAGCCTGCTATCACTTCACCACCAAATCCATTGTCAAACCTTTCATTGAGGCGGGTATCCAATTTAACTTTGTACGAGTGAAAAGCATGGAGGCTGTTTTTTACGACGACAATAAAAACAAGATCAAAAGCTACAGTTTCATCAATGACAGGCAGAACTATGTGCCTGGGGTGCAGTCTGACGGCACCATTGTGAAATATGGTGGTCCCGGCTTTGGTTTTTCGGCTTCGGTCGGAATAAAATTAGCTTTCAACAAGTATGTTTCACTGGATCCCTGTTTTTACTTCAACGCAGGCAAGTTCGGATTGGAAGGATATAAGGATTTCTCCTATAATTTTGGGGTACTTGTCAGGATTATTATGAATGACAGCATGTTTTCGAAATAGAAATAAATCATAATTTATCGCCATGAGAAGTTTATATAAAAGATTGCTTATCAGTTTTATCTCCTGCATGTGCATCATAACGGGGTATAGCCAGTCCATTATTACCTCACAAGCCAATGGTCTGCTACCCGACACCCTGCTCAACAGATATTTTGCCGGTGAAGGAGTAAAACTACACAACTGCAAATTCAACTGGAGTCCCGGTGCCATCAATGGTTCACAAGTAGGCACATTTACCAATACTAATTCCCAGTTTCCCTTTAGTTCGGGCATAGTGCTTACCACAGGCAATATCAGTGTTGCCCAAGGCCCCAATTCTTCCAACAGTGAAAGCAGTACTACAGGAGTAAACACTGCTCCCATTGACCAGGATTTACAGCAATTGGTAACATCTGGTTATCCCGTGAGCAATGCATCTGTATTGGAATTCAACTTTTACAGTGGCAGAAATGAATACACAAACATCGTGTCCTTCAATTATATTTTTGGTTCCGAAGAATACCCTGAATTTGTATGTTCCTCATTTAATGACGTTTTCGGTTTCTTCCTCTATGGACCAGACCCCTTCGGAAGTCCGGGAAATGTCACTAAAAACATGGCGATTATCCCAGGTAGCCCCAACCTTCCCGTAAGTATTAACGCACTAAACAATGGTTCTGTCGGCAGTTCGGGAAGTGCCGGAAACTGTGTGTCATTGGATTATTCCCAATTTTACCGCAGTAATTCGGGTGGAGCCATTGAATATGATGGTTTTACAACGAATATGGTCGCTGATGCCCAGCTTTGCGCTTGTTCAGAATACAGATTGAAGATTTCAATTGCCAATGTTTCAGACAACGCATACGACTCTGGCGTTTTTCTAGAGAAAGGCAGTTTCAAGATGCCCAAAGAAATAAGCGTTACCGACAGTATCACGAATGGTCTTGACACTGTGATCAAGAATTGCAACAGGGCAGATATCGACATACACTATGGAGAGCCATTGGAATCCTCAATGAATATCATTTTATATTCCGATGGAGGAACTGCCTCTCCTGAAGATTTTTATGTGATACGTCTTCGTCCAAATAATGTAATGGACACTGTATATCACGGAGACACCATCTATTTTCCGTATGGGGACACCCTTGTTCAACTAAGAATGATAGTGCGGGAGGATGCGCAATTCGCGCCCAATCAGTCGAAGAAAGTGCAACTAGTATTTAAAAGCGTTTTGTGTCCCAATTTCAGATATCTGGACGGTCATAGGGAAGAAAGAGCGCAATTTGATACGCTTGTTTACAATATTCTTGACAATGAAAGATTCACTCTTACCAGTGACTCCATATTTTACTGCGACCGATGTGAGCATGTAACCATCCAAATGGAAGGAGGTACAGAGCCACTACTCTACAACTGGACACCTTCGACAGGTTTAGCTACACCTCATGCGAGAGAAAGCGACTGCAATGTCACCCATAACACCACCTTCCAGGTAACAGTAAGTGACAGATGGGGCTGCATGGTGGACAGCTGCTACCACACCGCCCTTGTCACCAGCACACCTGTATTGGAGGGCCATTACCTTATTTCGCCCAACGTAATTTGTGTACCCGAGGAAGTGCAGTTCAAATCTACCGCGACCCCCGCCTCCACCCACCGATGGATTATATACTCTAACAACGTGAGAGATACCATTTATGGGAACAATCAAACATACATGTTTACAGAACCAGGACACTACTCTATCGATTATAAAGCATACGAAGCAGAAGCCTGTGCCAATGAAATATCTCTGATCAACTACATCAACGCAGGGTTAAAACCCACGGCCTCTTTCTATTTTGACCCTGTTGAAGCCGAAGTGGGAGACACCGTATTTTTCACCAATGAATCCACAACAGGTATGAATATACATTACGAATGGAGTTTCGGCGATGGTGCCAACAGTACGGAAGAAAACCCCATACATGTATATTATGCTGAAAACAACGAAAACTACAATGTTATTCTGACAGTAAGTGACGATGCCGGCTGCCAAGACACATACACCCTTCCCGTACCCGTAGTGGACAATCATGTGCTGTATGTCCCCAACAGTTTCACTCCCAACAAAGACGGTTTAAACGATATTTTCATGCCCGTTATAGCCTGCGTGGACCAGAAAAGATATTATTTGGTTATCTATGACCGTAGCGGCAGCATCGTATTTTCCACCAACCAAACCACAGAGGGTTGGGACGGAACCATTGACGGAAAAGAATGTCCACCAGGGGTTTATACCTATTTTATCAGTTATTACCGTTACAATAATCTGAAACAAGAACTCATCAAAACGGGAAACATCAACCTCATCCGATAGAATGCCACTTCAATTTCAACGACATATCCTGTCCAACGGACTGCGCCTGATTGTCCACGAAGACCCCAGCACGCCGTTGGCCTCGTGCAATGTAGTATATCGTGTCGGCTCGCGGGATGAGAATCCCGACATGACCGGCATGGCCCACCTGTTTGAGCATTTCATGTTCACCGGCTCCAAGAACATTGCCGACTTTGACGCCCAGCTGCAAAGCGTGGGAGCCATCAACAATGCCTATACCACACAAGATATCACACATTACTATATCACCCTGCCGGCTGTCAATATTGAGCATGCCCTTTGGCTGGAGTCCGACCGCATGATGGAACTGGCTTTTCAGCAAGAGAAACTAGATATCCAAAAACATGTGGTCATCGAGGAATTCAAAGAGAACTTCCTGAACCGCCCGTATGGTGACATGTGGCTGCTGTACAACCAGTTTTATTTCCAGAAGCATCCTTATCAATGGCTACCTATCGGCAAGGAAATCAGCCATATAGAAAAAGTCAGCATGGAGGACATGAAGAATTTCTTCTATCGCTTTTACAGACCCAACAATGCGGTGCTGACCATTTCGGGGAATGTGAAATTCGAAGAGATTGTACCCTTGGTGGAGAAATGGTTTGGACAGATTCCCACAGGACCTGTTTCTTCGGTAGAGACGTTTCATGAAACGTCTCTACAAGACCTACGGGAAAATCAGAACACACAGGAGAAAGATGGCCTCTCACAGAGAAAAACATATCCGCAAGAAGACCTCCCGACCGAGCATCGGATGTACGAGGTAAAACGAAATGTGCCTGCCGACATGCTTTTCAAAGGCTGGCCCACCTGTGGCAGATTAGACGCGGATTTCTACGCCTACGATATGTTATCCGATTTGTTCGGCAGCGGACAATCCTCGTATCTGTATAAGAAATTTGTGATGGAAGACGCCGTTTTTACAGACATAAGCGCCTATATCACAGGAACATTAGACCCCGGAGTCTTCATTATCGGCGGACGTCCTGCAGAAGGAGTCAGCATTGAGGAAGCCGACCAAAAACTGAATGATTTTATCTATCAGCTTCCTGAAAACAGTATCAGTTCACACGATTTGCAGAAGGTGAAGAACCGTGTGGAATCCATCATTTTACAGAATGACATCAAAATTGAAGACCGTTCCTCTTCTTTGGCGGTAGCAGAATGTTTCAGCTGCGCGGAGGACTTCAATGATGAGACCCAACGCTATTTCGCCGTGACGGAAGAGCAGATTAATACACTGTGTCACAAGATGTTCCGTCAGGAGCAGGAAGCCACGATGTACTATAAATGTGCAAATTAGTTAATGTGCTAATTATAATAATGAGCAATGAAAGAAGGATTATGAAATCATTTAATTCAAAATTCAAAATTCAAAGTTCATAATATATTATCTGTAATGCTTAAATTCTGAATTTTGAATTCTGAACTTTGAATTCTTAATTCTTCATCCCTAAACAGAAAGTATCTCACTAATTATCAAGTCTATCGCATCTGGTTGGGCTAATTTTTTGATATTCTCGCCCATGGTTTGGCATCTGTTTTCATCCTGAATCAGATTGATAAGCTGATCCATCAATTGGGTTTCCGCCTGGCTATCGGGAATCATGATGGCAGCGTCCTTGTCCACCAAGGCTTGGGCATTCTTGGTTTGGTGATCTTCGGCGGCGAAGGGGAATGGTACCAGTATAGTCGGCACACCTACCACACACAGCTCCGCAATTGCCAAGGCACCAGCACGCGACACAATCACATCCGCCATGCTGTATGCATCGTTCATGTTCTTGATAAAAGGCACAATCTTGATATTCTCATTCTGCCGTGCCAGCAATTCAGGAGAAATAGTCTTGTAAAACGACTCGCCTGTCTGCCAAAGCAACTGCACATTCATCTCTTTCAGTCTGTCGAGACCCTTTTCCATGCACTGATTGATGGTTCGGGCACCCAGGCTGCCACCCACCACCAAAATGGTCTTCTTTTCCTTGGAGAAACCGAAGAATTCGTAGGCCTTATCATCCTTGCGCACCATATTCAGGATTTCCGCACGGATAGGGTTGCCCGTCTTGACAATCTTCTCTGCCGGGAAATATTTCTCCAAGCCGTCGTAGGCCACACAAATTTTCTTCGCTTTGGCTGACAAAATCTTATTGGTGACGCCAGGATAGGAATTCTGTTCCTGCAAGAGGGTGGGAATCCCCAGACTGCTGGCTGCCTGCAAAGCGGGACCGCTGGCAAAGCCCCCTACCCCAATCGCCATATCAGGATTGAAATTCCTGATAATCTGCTTGGCGCGACGCATGGTCTTCATCAATAAAAACGGCAATTTCACATTGCTGACCAAAGCCTTCAGGGAGAAACTGCGATTGATGCCGTAAACATCCAGACCCTCAATAGGATAGCCTGCTTCGGGCACACGTTTCATCTCCATTTTGCCGTTGGCTCCGATAAACAGGATTTCGGCATCGGGGATAGCTTTTTTCAATCCGTTGGCAATGGCGAGAGCCGGAAAAATATGACCTCCGGTGCCGCCGCCAGAAATGATAAACCGTTTCATTGTATTATGTTTTTTGTTGTAGAGACGTTTCATGAAACGTCTCTACATTTTCGTATTATTTTTGTAGAAATGTGCTATGGCACGGCTCTGTATTCGGTTTTACTCCCACTCGATTGTCGCGGGTGGTTTGGAGCTGATGTCGTAGCATACTCTGTTCACGCCCTTCACCTTGTTGATGATTTCGTTGGACACTTTCGCCATGAACTCGTAGGGTAAGTGGGCCCAGTCAGCGGTCATGGCATCGGTGCTGGTAACAGCACGAAGAGCCACAGCGCGCTCGTAAGTACGCTCATCGCCCATCACACCCACACTCTTAATCGGCAGCAGAATCACGCCCGCCTGCCAAATCTGGTCGTAAAGGGAAACTTCTATCTCGCCATTACTCATATTGGCAGGCACACCGGCGGCCAGCACCTTACGGGCTTCCTCGCCGCTCAGTTTCACTTTCCAATTGCGCAATCCCTGGATGAAAATATCATCGGCATCTTGCAAAACCCTGACTTTTTCGGGAGTGATATCGCCCAAAATACGAACTGCCAAACCCGGTCCCGGGAAGGGATGACGGGTAATCAGATGCTCGGGCATACCTAACTGGCGGCCTACACGACGCACCTCATCCTTGAACAGCCACTTCAATGGTTCACACAGTTTCAGATGCATCTTTTCGGGCAGTCCCCCCACATTATGATGACTCTTGATCACCATACCCGTAATACTCAAACTTTCGATTCGGTCAGGATAAATGGTGCCTTGTGCCAACCATTTGGCATCGGTGATTTTCTGGGCTTCCGCGTTGAACACATCAATAAAGCCAGCACCAATGATTTTGCGCTTGCGTTCCGGATCAGACACGCCCTCCAACTCCTTGAAAAACTTAGCGGAAGCATCCACTCCTATCACATTCAAGCCCAAGCCTTCATAGTCACGCATCACATCGTGGAACTCATTTTTGCGCAGCAGACCATGGTCCACGAAAATGCAGGTCAGATTCTTGCCAATGGCACGGCTCAGCAGCACCGCACAAACGGAAGAATCAACGCCCCCGCTCAGACCGAGAATCACACGATCATTGCCAATCTGAGCTTTCAACTCCGCCACCGTGGTGTCCACGAAAGACGCCGGACTCCAGGTCTGATGACCGCCACAAATATCCACCACGAAATTCTTCAGCAACTGGGTGCCTTGCACGGTATGGAACACTTCGGGATGGAACTGCACACCCCAAACATTCTCATTGTCGAACTGGTAAGCGGCAAATTCCACCTTATCAGTAGAAGCGATTTTATGACAATTTTCCGGCAAGCGGGTAATGGTATCGCCATGGCTCATCCACACCTGTGAATTGGCGTGGAAGCCTTTGAACAGCGGATTTTCCTGGTCGAAAGAAGCCAGGTTCGCACGGCCATACTCACGGCTGCCTGCGGGTTCCACCTTGCCACCATTGGTATGTGCCATATACTGGGCACCGTAGCAAATGCCCAAAATCGGATATTTCCCGCGAATTTCGGACAAATCAAGTTTGAAAGCCTTGTCGTCGTACACGCTGAAAGGCGAACCGCTCAAGATAACACCGATCACTTCGGGGTCGTCTTTCGGGAACTTATTATACGGCATAATCTCGCAGAACATATCCAGCTCGCGCACCCGTCGGCCTATCAACTGGGTGGTCTGCGAACCGAAATCAAGGATGATGATTTTTTCCATAATCGTAATTCTAAATCAAATTACAAAAATAAGAAAAATCCCTGAATCTTACCGAAAACTTTTTCCTTTTTTCCGCAACAAAAAGCATTTTTGCTTTACGCATCCACATTGATGATGATGCGGATGGCTTTGTACCTGCTATCGCCTTGGAAATCATGCAGGATTTGTTGCAGCAGTAATTTATTTTGTACCAGATTGTTATCCTTATTCATCTTAATCCAGAAATCCTTCATATAATAATTCTGGATGCGGGAAACCAAAGGCCATTCGGGACCCAACACCCGATGCGGAAAAGCCTCCCGCAACAATGGCGCCAAAGCCAGCGACGCCTCGTTGACCAGCTCGTCATTGGCATGTTTCAGGGTGATTTTCACCAGACGGCACAGCGGCGGGAAATTGAACTGCCTGCGTTCGGCAATCTGCTGGCGATACATGCTCTGATAGTCGTTGGTGACCACATACTGCAAGGCCGGATGACTGGGCTGATAAGTCTGGATAACCACCTTGCCCGGTACTTCCTTGCGACCGGCGCGGCCACTCACCTGCGACATGATCTGGAACGCCTTCTCAAAGGAGCGGAAATCCGGATAAGACATCAGGTTGTCTGCATTCAGGATGCCTACCACACTCACACGGTCGAAATCCAAGCCCTTGGTCACCATCTGCGTGCCCACCAGTATATCGGTTTTATGCTGTTCGAAGTCTGAAATGATTTTCTGGTATGCATTCTTGTTGCGCGTAGTATCCATGTCCATGCGCGCCACCGTTGCCTCTGGGAACAGCTCCGCCAAAGCATCTTCCACCTTTTCTGTACCGAAGCCCCGCATCTCGATATCGGTGCTATGGCATTGCGGACATTCCTTAGGCACCTCCACCGCATAGCCGCAATAGTGGCATTTCAGCAAATTGCTTCGTTTGTGATAAGTCAATGTCACATCGCAGTGCTTGCAAACCGGCATATTCTGGCAGGTGTTGCAATACAAGCGGAGCGAGTAGCCACGGCGATTTTGGAAAAGGATGATTTGCTCGTGTTTCGACAGAGCCTCGGCCATGCAATCAATCAGGAACTGCGAGAAATGACCGTTCATTTTCTTCTGCCGCAGATTCTTCACGATATCCACCACCCAAATGTCGGGCAAAGTGCTGTCAGCATAACGATGCATCAGGTTAACCAGTCCGAATTTTTGCTGCTGGGCATTGTAATAGCTCTCTAACGAAGGCGTGGCCGTGCCCAATAGCACCTTGCACTCGTGAATCTTTGCCAACACAACCGCCCCGTCCCTGGCATGATAGCGCGGTGCAGGGTCAATTTGCTTGTACGAGCCATCGTGCTCTTCATCCACAATAATCAGACCCAGATTCTGATACGGCAGCAGCAAAGCCGAGCGGGCGCCCAAAATCAGCTGGTATTTCGTGTTCAAATCCCCCTCTTTATGCTGATTCAGTACCCGGTTCCAGATTTCCACACGCTCATACTCATTAAAACGGGAATGGTACACCCCTACCCTGTCGCCGAAAAATTTCCGCAAGCGGTTGACAATCTGTGAGGTAAGTGCAATTTCAGGCAAGAGGTAAAGCACCTGTTTACCCTGTTTCAACACCTTATCTATCAGTTTAATATAAATCTCTGTCTTGCCGCTTCCCGTCACACCGTGCAGTAGCACCGTATCGTGCTCCTGAAACTGCGTTTCAATCTCATCCATGGCCTGCTGCTGATAATCCGACAACTGGATATCCTCTGCCGAAGACGAAGAGTCAAAAGCCTCCAAACGGCTGGTGACAACAGTTTGCTGTTCGAAAATGCCCTTGTCTATCAAGGTTTGCAGACGAGCTTGCGAGATATCCGCTTTTTTCAGCAAATCCGCTTTCCTGATCACCGCTTTCAGATTGAAACCGTTGGGTTTGGCAGTATCCTTGGTCAGCATCAAGAACGAAAGCAAGAGGTCTTGCTGCTTGGCGGTTTTCTTGGATGCACCCAGGGAATCTATCAAATTCATCAGCGTGGTCTCATCATCACAATAGGGAACTGCCAAAGCGATAAAGGTCTCCGTTTTAGGCTTATACGGATCACGGATTTCCTCGTCTGTGATTACCACATCCTTATCCACCAAAGATTTGATAATCGGAATAACCTTCTGGATATCTATTGTCTTGGCAATTTCATCCACCGTCATGGTCGGATGATAAGCCAAGGCCTCCACCAGCTTGGTCTCCTTCTCGTTCAGCACTGTCATGTCACCGTCGAAGGCCGGATTCAGCTGGATTTTGGTCTCGCTGGCCAGCTTGAGAGCGGAGGGCAGCGCGGCGGCCATCACCTCGCCCAAAGAACACATGTAATAGCGGGCAATCCATTGCCACAACTGGATTTGACGTTCCGACACCACGGAATGCTCGTCAATCACATCCAGCACATATTTCACATTGACTTGCTGCGGCACATTTTCGTGCACTTTCAGCACCAAGCCCGAATACAACTTACTTTTGCCGAAAGGCACCACCACCCGCATTCCAAAACCGACACTATCGTTCAGCTCCTGGGGAATGCGATAGGTAAAAAGCCCTTGCAAAGGCAAGGGCAATAGTACATCCGCAAAGTAAGTATGCATCATGTTTTTAATTCAAAAAAGTAAGCGTAAAGGCTTATTCACCGGCGATATAAACAGCCAAGTCAACAGCCTTGTTAGCGTAACCCACCTCGTTATCGTACCAAGCAATCAGCTTCACGAAATTAGGGTTCAGCATGATACCACCATTGGCGTCGAAGATGGAAGTGTGGGTATCGCCCAGCAAGTCGGTGGAAACCACCATATCTTCGGTGTAACCCAGAATGCCTTTCAGCTCGCCTTCGGAAGCGCGCTTCATGGCAGCCTTGATTTCATCATAAGTGGTGGCACGTTCCAGACGGCAAGTCAAGTCAACCACAGACACATCGGCGGTCGGCACGCGGAAAGACATACCTGTCAGTTTGCCTTTCAGTGAAGGGATAACTTTGGTCACAGCCTTAGCAGCACCGGTAGATGAAGGGATAATGTTACCGAATACGGAACGGCCGCCGCGCCAGTCTTTCATGGAAGGACCGTCAACGGTTTTCTGAGTAGCGGTAGCAGCGTGAACGGTGGTCATCAAACCTTCCACCATACCGAAATTATCGTGGATCACCTTGGTCAGCGGAGCCAAGCAGTTGGTCGTACAAGAAGCGTTGGAAACGATAGGCTGACCGGCATATTCCTTATGGTTGACACCCATCACGAACATGGGGATATCGTCTTTTGGAGGAGCGGACAACACCACTTTCTTGGCACCAGCCTGAATATGCTGCTCTGCCAGTTCCTGGGTCAGGAAGCGGCCTGTGCATTCCACCACAACATCAACACCCACTTCGTCCCATTTCAGATTGGCGGGTTCTTTTTCTGCGGTCACACGGATAGTGTTTCCATTGATGATCAAGTTATTATCTTTTACTTCAATCGTGCCTTTGAACGGACCGTGTACGGAATCATATTTCAACATATAAGCGATATAATTCACTTCCAACAAGTCGTTGATGGCGACCACCTGCACATTGTCTCTTTCCAAAGAGGCGCTCAGCACCAAACTACCGATACGGCCGAAACCGTTGATTCCTAATCTAATTTTTTCCATAGTTATTATAATTTGTATGTTTTATGTTGTATAAAAAAGTGTGCAAAGATAACATAAATTTTTCGGATTTGCCCCAATTGGGAGAAAAAAGTTAGTCCATTTGTTAGTCCATCAAAAAAAAAAGCACTCACAAATTTCTTTGTAAGTGCTTGGTTTTCTTGGCGCTCCCTCTAGGACTTGAACCTAGGACCCTCTGATTAACAGTCAGATGCTCTAACCGACTGAGCTAAGGAAGCAACTGGTCTCTACGTTTCCGTTTTGACGCTGCAAAAATACAATTTTTTTTCTTTGCTTCGTCAATTTTTTTCTTTTTTCTTTTTTTTGT
>JAGBPS010000007.1 GCA_017633255.1 Bacteroidales bacterium | reverse complement strand
TGTGGGTGATTGATGCCACTATTACGCATGGGGTGGACCGCCATCCGTTCAGAGTCTATTTGACTGATTTCACGCTGAATGATGGCAGTTATCCTGTAATGGATGTGATGCGCCTGAAAGATAATACGGATGCCAAGACGTATGTGGAAAATGCCAAGACGTATGTCGGCCGTGGTTATGACATGTATTTCAGTTCGAACAATACCGAGCAATACTGCAGTGAATTGGTCCGGAATTCATATGTCACTAGCACGGGAGAATATTTATTTAGCGATTATCCCATGAATTTCAAGTCGTCTGACGGAACCTTCCCTCCATATTGGATAGAGTTGTTCGGTCTTTTGGAGGAACCTATCCCGCAGGGAGAGATGGGAACTAATCCCAATGCAATGTCGCAAGAGAGTTGCCTGATGAAGGTGGGGGCGATAACGGTGAACAATGGTCGTGTTTCAATTGACAATTGATAGTTGATAATTGATAATTAATAATTGACAATTGATAATTGAGCGAGGGGTGGTGTGATTTGACAGTTGACAATTGATAATTAATAATTGATAGTGTGGAGGTGTGGTTTTAGCGAGGGGATTGATTGGCTAATACATAATTAGGAGGTGAAGGATGAATATGCGTAAATTATTGAAATATTGTATCTTTGCTATTTTGACAGTGGCCATTTTGCCAATGAAGGCTCAGGTGAGCAAGGGTGACAGGCTGCTTGGCACTTATCGTGTGGTGGAGCCGGAAACTAAGGAGGATTCAAAGGTGAAGATTTTCAAGACGGCGGATGGAAAGTACAAGGGCCAGGTGATTTGGCTGGCGAAGCCAACTATGAAAGATGGTACACCTAAACGTGACATTTTGAATCCGGATCCCAAGAAGCGTAATACCCCCGGCGACCAGATTATACTGCTCTGGGGTTTTGAATACGATGCGGACAAGGATATGTGGGTAAACGGGGAAATTTATGACCCCTGCCATGGCAAAACCTATAAATGCCGACTGAATTTTGAAAGTGATACCAAATTGAAAGTACGAGGCTATATTGGTGTTCCCGCTTTAGGGAAAAGCATGTATTGGTATAAAATTGACTGATAAACTAAGAACTAAAAATTAAGAACTAAGAATTTTATATCATTCTTAGTTCTTAACTCTTAATTCTTAATTTAATTAGCACATTTGCTAATTAACTAATTTGCTAAATTACTTCAGAATCTTCATGAATTCCACGGTCAGATCCCAGCACATCTTCACCGTCTTGATTTCGAGCTTTTCGTCAGGAGAGTGAACACCGCGGAGGGTAGGGCCGTAGGATACCATATCCAAGCCAGGATACTTCTCTGAGAAGAGACCGCATTCCAGACCGGCATGGATCGCCAGAACCTGTGGTTCCTTGTTGAAGAGGTTCTTATAAGCCTGAACCAGCACTTCCAGCACCTTGGAATCCGGATTGGGAGTCCAGCCGGGGTAACCGTCGCTGTTGCTCACATCGTTGGCGCCGGTGCCGCAGAAAGTGGCGGTAACCATATCCACCGCATCCTGCTTCTTGGATTCCACAGAGCTGCGCTGACTGGTAGTGACCACAATCTTTTCGTTTTCAATCTTGACAGAAGCCAGATTGGTGGAAGTCTCCACAAAGTCCTTGATATTCTGTGACATGGCCAATACTCCGTGAGGACAAGCGTAGAGGCAGTTCATCAAATCTACCTGCAACATTTCTTCCAGCACTTTGGAGGGCATGGGAGCGCTCTCGAAGCAAACAGTCACATCGGGATCGGTGACGAGATACTCGTTCTTGTAGGTCTTGTCCATCTCGGTGAGATATTGCTCAAAGTCCTTGGCATAGTTCTTCGGCAGTACTACCACAGCATGGCCTTCACGGGCAATGGCGTTACGCAGGTTGCCAGCTTTGATGTCGGCAATGCGGAGACCATATTCTTGATACCCGTTCCATAAGAGACGGTTGAGCAACTTGACAGCATTGCCACGACCCTTGTTGATGTCGTCGCCAGAGTGTCCGCCTTGTAAACCTTTGACCATCACGGTGTAAGCCACACTGCTCTTGTCGATATCTTCATCCCATTCGCAGTCGAAAGTAGCCACGGTGTCTTTGCCACCGGCGCAGCCGATAAAGAACTGGCCTTCGTCTTCAGAGTCAAGGTTGAGCAGCATTTTGCCTTTCATGAATCCGGGTTCGAGGGCAAATGCACCGGTCAGACCGGTCTCTTCATCTACTGTGAAAAGACATTCTACCGGACCGTGTTCCAGGTCTTTGGAAGCCAGAATAGCCAATGCCATGGCCATGCCGATACCGTCGTCAGCACCCAAAGTGGTTCCTTTGGCCTTCATCCATTCGCCGTCCACATACGACTGGATGGCGTCTTTCTCGAAGTCGAATTTGGTGTCGTTGTTTTTCTCGCACACCATGTCCATGTGGGCCTGGAAAATGATGGGCGTCACATTCTCTTTGCCGGGAGTGGCAGGCTTGCTGATTAGCACGTTGCCGATTTTGTCGCGCTTGGTCTCCAAGCCTAATTTCTTACCGGTTTCAACCAGCCATGCGGAGATTTTTTCCTCTTTCTTGGAGGGACGGGGAACTTTACAGATTTCATCAAAGAAATCGAATACAATTTTAGGTTCTAAATTTGCCATGTTTTTTCGTTTATTATTTTATTTTGAAGTTCAAATAACTAAATGTCAATTATCTAACGTAATAAGTGAGCTTCATGTTAATGCTGGCTCTCTTTTGTTTGGAGCTGGTGTTGAAGGTGCCACCCCAGGAGTAATCCTCGTCGGCGGAGTTGGGAGCCGTAATCTGGAATACACCCATATTTGCGGTCTTCAAACCTCCAAGGCTTGAACCGGCATTTTTGGCGATGGTTTCAGCGCGGTTACGGGCATCCTTGGTGGCATTGGCCAGCATCTCAATCTTCAGGTCAGCCAACTTGGTATAATAATAAGACACATTGTTCCCGTCAATTTGAATACCCTGGTCTAACAATTCAGTGACTTCGCGTGAGATCTTCTCAACTTTCTCTACATCAGTGGATTCGATGCGGATGCTTTGGGTGAGTACATAGCCTTTGAACACCTCGAAACTTCTTCTGGCGGCCTCGTTCCATTCCCAGTCGTTATCGGCATAGTGGGTCACCGCGTTGAAAATCATCTCGTCTTCGCCGAGACCTTTGCTTTTCAGATATTCTTTCACCACATTGTTCTGTTCTTTGAGCAGACTGTAAGCGTCTTTCATGTTCATGTTCCGGACGGAATAGTTCAAGTCCCATACAATCAGGTCTGATTCAAAATCCTGTTCAGCCAAGCCCACTACCGACATGGTTTTGGCAGGACCTTTGGTCTTGTAGAAGTAATAACCTGCAACCCATACTGCGGCGATAAACGCTATGGCTGCAATAATTCCGATGACAATTCCTGTTTTTTTCATGATATTGAATTTTAAGGTTATGAATAATTGTCTTTTTGAAATTTATCCTGTGTTTCCAGTTCCTACGGCTCAATTCATCTTTGCAAAGATAGTTAAATTTATTTCTGATTCTTATTCTGCTGAATAATTTTTATGGATTTATCATCTAACAAAATGATTTTGTCTTGATAAACAAGCACTTGAACAACTTCTTCGGGAATCTCGCAGAGCTGTTGCCGCTCTAATCGCTGATAGTTGTATCTGTTTAACTGATTGTCTTTTACATATAATATATGGTCTTTGACAATTTGAACGGGAAGTTCCGAGGTGATGGCGATATTTTTATCAAAGGTGCCGAAATTGTCAAAAAAGAACACCCCCTGCCGCGGGTCCTGCATCACGTTTATTTTTTCATTCACATTGGTGAGCTGAATTGGCTGAAAGTCAGTGAAATCATAATGAATCCGTTCTTTCTCCCTGAAATAGAAATCCAGCAGAATGAGGTCGGTATTGCTTTCATCATACAATATCAGCTCATTTCTAGTGGAATATGTGGCCAGACCAATGCTTGTCAATCCCTTGGAAAACAAATTGACCTTGTCGCCAATAGGGGAAAGCTTGTCGTTCAGGAAAATAATGAAGCCGGCATCATGGTAGAACAGCATGATTTTCAATGGGTTGTCCACATCAATGGAGGAAATGTGGCCCAGCATGTTGTCATTGTAAGTATAGAGCAGGGTGCCGTCGGGAGCGTATTTGTAAAGGGTAGCATCGTTTACGGCATAGATGTTGCCTTGCGGATCCACGGCCATGCTTTGCGCAGTTTGTTCTATGACCACAGGTGTGGAAGGCTGCTGGGCTTTGGCGCCCATCAAGCATAGCAACAGGGTCATAAGGATCAGCATGTGTTTCAAAGTATTAGTCATCCTTTTTTTAATAACGATGAAATAATTGGTTTTATTGTCCGTAGAGACGTTTCCTGAAACGTCTCTATGTCAATTTGGTGAATTTTGTTTCGGAGACGTTTCAGGAAACGTCTCTACATGATGTGAAACGTCAATGCGTTTTCTGTAATATTTCATTGCTGGTGCCGATGCGGTAGCCTTCGCTCTTGAAGAGAATCTTGCCGTCTTTGTCAGCGAAAATAACCAGTGGATAATTGTCGGTAAAGGTTGATTTGGTGTGTGTTAGCACATTGTTCTGCCATTGTTTGCCCTCATCTTCGACCAATTCACTCTGAACGGGCAATTTCCAGCTGCTGAAGTTGAAATCCACCGCTTTTTTGCCATCAGGCACCACAAAAACAACCGCATAATTGCGCTGTTCGAACTCGCGAGCATGGGCGGCGATGTCTTTCAGCAAGTGCTTGCTGGGCTCGCGACTCGGGTCGATGAAGCAGAGCAACAAGGGGTGGCCTTTGGTCAGCTCTTTGACCGTCTTCTTGCCGTATGCCTCTGGCAGCCGGTATTGCAAATCTATTTGTCCATAATCGGAGCTTTGCTCATCCAAATCTCTGATAATCAAATCCAAATCGATTTTTTTGTCCGGTTTGACATAGAAGAATTCGATGCGGGACAAGGCCGTGCCGTCGGTGTAACGGTTGCCGGTGGACAGCATGTAGTAGCCTCTTTCCAGCTCCAAAGTAATAGGGAAAGTGCTTACACGTGGATCGTTTTCATAGTCGAAAGTGACAAAATCACTTTCAGCTTCATCATATTTGGCGATGGTGAAATGAGTCCAGTAAACGGGCTGCAAAGCCTGTTTCTTGTCATAGTGAATTACCACAGTGCCCGTAGGAATCTCCTTCTTTGCCGGACCGAAATTGACAATATGCCACTGGCTCTTGTCGTAGGCAAATAGCTGACCTGTAGCATTATCCATGTATGCGGGAATGTTCAAGGCGCGGCAGGCTGCCACAAAGAAGATGTCACGGGAGTGAGCGTCCGCCCGACGCAATTCATACACACCCATGGGTGAGATAGGACAGTTGTAATAGTTGCCTTCATCGTCTAGGGTGATATTGTGTTCTATCCATTGCTTGACATTCTGATAATTGGGATTCATCACCATGTCCTTGGTCAGATGCTCGCGTAAATAGCTGCGCCATGGTCTGAGTCCCTCATTGGCAACGCGAGGAGAGACGATACCTTTCTTATAAATATATAATGAATAGGGGTCTTCTGTCTCTTTGAACTGGGTGATATGGTCTTCAAGTTTTTCTTTAGAAAAATCTCTTAAATCCTTATCTGATAATGAATTCAAGAAATCGTATAAATATAAATAGCGATCTTTTTGCTGGTGCATGTTCAGGAAGTCAATGAGCTCGGCATAGTTGCCTTCGCTTTTCTTCAGGAAGTAACCGATTTGTTCGGTAGTAAGATTCTCGTTCACGATGTCAGCAGCATCTGCTTCTGTTTTGAAAGTCGCCATGTAGGCGTTGCGGAGCGAATCCTCGTACTGCAGCCGGCGGGCATTGCGCTCCGATTTTGCTTTGTCAGCAATGGTAACGTTGCTTTTCCCTGCAGGGGGCACCATGGTGAACAACTCTTTGTAGCTTTCGTAAGGCAGTCGGTCGAGGCTGATGGCGACGGAATCCTGCTGGTGCACATCTAAAGGCGCATAGTTGTAATGGTAGCCGTCGGTGGCCCATATCAGCAGACTGCCCACACCCGTGGTGAGATGAGCAATGCCGTTTTTGTCGGTAGTTTGTGTGGCGATAGGGTAGTATTCGGCATAATTATAGAGCTTGAATTTGACGGTAGCCCCTTCAACAGGATTGAAGTCATGATCGAGTATTTGTACGGTAATTTTTTTAGTATCAGCATAATTAGACAGCATATTGATGCGAGAGAAGAGGTCGGTTTGCTGGGTGACTTCTTCCGAACCGTTATACTTTCCAAAGGCGACGGAATGCACCATCATGGTTCGGGTTGAAGGAATGGCGAACCAGCCCATATTCAGTTCCGGATCGGGTTCGCAGGCACCCATGAAATACCACTGTCCATCTACCCAAACCTCTACCCAGGCATGGTTGTCGTCGGTGTGGGCCCAGCGGGGCGTGTAGCACTGGCGGGCGGGAATGCCGACAGCGCGGAGGGCGGTGACTGTGAAAGTGGATTCCTCACCACAGCGGCCCAAGGCGGTGCGGACCGTGGCGAGTGGGGCAGAAGTGCGGCTGTCGGAGGGACGGTAGGCGACCTTCTCGTGGCACCAGTGGTTTACTTCCAAGGCGGCGTCATACATCGACATGTCCTTGATACGAGGCTTTAACTCATTGAAAAACACCTGTCTGGCGCTGTCCAAATTTTCGTTGTTCACACGATAAACCAGCACAAAATGGCGGAAAACGTCTTCGGGAATGCTACGTCCCCAGCTGAAAGTGTCGCGGGCTTGCAGGGCAGTACGTACCTGTCCCAGGAAGAAATCTCCGTTGTAATCAGCCAAATCGCTGAGGGGCATATAGGCATACAGGAATTCAAGGGCCTCTTTCTCCTCCGTGGTCAGTTTTTGCTTGAAAACGTCAAACAAGGCTTCGCTGCGCCCTTGTGCCAACTCTTGCCGTTGCAAGAAATCCTGATGCACCTGCTTCCGATAGTCCCTGTCGCTGATGAAATGCTTTCCGCAAGATGCTAATAATAAAGCTATTGCAATACCAAATAATAATTTCTTAGTCATAATTCAAAATTCAGAATTCAAAATTCAAATGTTTATTGTTTAGTGTTAAGTGTTTATTGGGTTAGAAGGTTAGATGGTGAGAAGGTGAGATTACGGCCTCGAAGAGGTCGAATCTTAGTAACCCCGCACGTAAGTGTGGGGGCTGAGATGCATGATCTGCTCTCCTCGCGGCACGAGTGGCACTTGCATAGTTGATGGCACCTGCCTGCCGCGAAAGGGATGCGAGAGACGACAGGGCATAGTGTCCCGACAGTCAGTGACTTGTCATTTGTAGTGCGGCAAAGTGTCGCCTCTTCGAGGCTATGAGATGAGTAGCCTCTTTCCATCACCCCAGACTTCCGTCTGGGGTTACTGAGATAGTGCCTCTTCGAGGCACAAGGTTGCAGAGTCTTCTTCATATCTTCCTCGTTACACATTATTCATTAGCACATTACCCCCTCGTTATTCATTATTCATTGGCACATCAGCACATTGATAATTAGCACATTACCCCCTCGTCATTCATTATTCATTGGCACATTAGCACATTAGCACATTAGCACATTAACTAATTTGCTAATTATCAACCTGATTTCTTCCGTCTGGCTCGTATCCCCGTTCAGCTTGCAGCTGGCATGGACTTCGTCCACATGGGTGTGGCGGATGAGATCGGTCACATTGTCGCTGCCGACGCCGCTGCCCGCCAGTATCGTGATGCGTCCGTGGGCTTGCTTGACCATTGCGGCCAGTGTGTCAGCTCCTTGCGGGGCGGTGGCTTGCTGTCCGGACGTGAGGATGCGGTGGAATCCGCAGTCAATAATCTGTTCCAGAGCCACTTGCCAGTCCTTGCAGCGGTCGAAGGCCCGATGAAAAGTCACCTGCATTGGACCAGCCTCCATCAGGGCACGACGGCATTTGTCCACATCAACACTCAAATCCGCTTTCAGAAAACCGATAACAACTCCAGGAATACCCTGTTCGCGGCAGAAAGCAATGTCTGACAAAATCGTGTCAAATTCTACCTCGGTATAGCAAAAATCACCGCCACGGGGACGAATCAGCACAAAAGTTTGCAGGGGTAAATGCTCCTTACAATATAATATGTCTGCATGTGAAGGGGTAAGCCCTCCTACGGGCAGGTCGCGGCACAACTCAATGCGCTGAGCGCCAGCCGCTGCCGCATTAATGGCGGATTGACGGTTTCCACAACAAACTTCCAATAACATACGCATTCTTTTTAAAAATGCAAAGTTACGACAAATATTTGAATTCCTGTTTTACTGACGCAATAATTATCATTGTTTTTCAAATCCATTGTTGCGGTATTCCCTTATTTTAGTTGGTGATTAAAGTGTGTTATACTGTATTCGTGAAAGCACGCAATTCTATTACCCCCGCATAAGCGTAGCGCAATGTGGGGTGTGTAGCAGACCAACCCGCTCCTGCGTGCCGTAGGTACGCCACATAAGAGTGTACGTAGTGTGCATTCAGCACGCAGACTGTATCTGTCTAAAAAAATAATCAGTCCAGTATTATTATTCGAAAAAAATATGTAACTTTGCAGCTGGTAATGAAAGATGGATGTAGCATGTTGAATACTTGCGGTTTGGTTCGGAATACCGTTCTGATTATTGGATAACAAAAAAACATCATAATGAAATTTAACGCAAAAGAGGAATTTGAATTGTACGCTTTGATGTACGTCGCATCACTGGATTTTAAAGTAACGAAGGATGAGTTGGCCTACATGTCCAAGGGCGTGGCGGCTGAGACCTACCAGCATGTGTCAGAAATGTTCCAGGCAGATAATGACGCCGAGACGGTAGAGTCCATTCTTCAGGGTAGCGCCGCCTACCTGCCCACCGACGAACTCAAAGCTGATTTTATCAACAAACTCAAAGACTTGGCCAAGGTGGATAGCCTTCATCCCATGGAGTTGGCCAGTCTGTCATCGCTGGAGAAACTGATTTGCCATAAATAATGGTCTCATTGACAATCGTCTTATTTCTGTAGCAATAGGAGAGGGCTCTTGTCAAAACCATAATATCTGCGACAAAATCAAATTTTTATCATATTTTAGAACAAAAAAAACAATTATCATGATCAGCAAAAAAATGCAAGAGGCTATCAATGCCCAAATCAATGCCGAAATGTGGTCGGCTTACCTGTATTTAGCCATGTCAATGGACGCCAACGACAAAGGTATGAAAGGTGTGGCTCACTGGTATCGCAAACAATATGAAGAAGAAATGGAACACGCTTTTCGTTTCGTGCATTATCTGGAAGAACAACTGGCACGTGTTGAGCTGAAGCCCATTGAGAAATTCAAAACCAGCTGGAAAAACATGGCTGAGATGTTCGACGAGACTTTGGCTCACGAGAAAGTGGTGACCGGTCTGATCCACAAACTCTGCGACCTGGCTGCCAAGGAAAAAGACTATGCCACTGCCAATATGCTGCAATGGTTTGTCAATGAGCAAGTTGAAGAAGAAGCTAACGCTGCCGAGCTGATTGAAACTGCCAAGTGCATCGGCAATGACAAGGCCGCTTTCTACATGTTTGACAAAGAATTAGCTGCAAGATAAGTCCCGGCATGGATCCGTTATTGCTTATCTCTGTACTCCCTGTCGTTATATTGCTGGGGTACATTTATTTAAAAGACAAAAACGAAAGAGAGCCTTTGGGATTGCTTCTGAAGGCTTTCTTTTCGGGTTCTATGGTGGCGGTGGTGATATTGCTGTGGGGTATTGTCGAAGATATTGCGGGCTTCAGTCTCACTGCCTTTGCCGAGAATTCGGCGGTGTTGAAGAGTTTTTTCCAAGCGGCCATTCCGGAAGAGGGCCTAAAGTTGCTGTTTCTGTATTGGCTGATATGGAGAAACAAAGAGTTCAACGAGCATTTCGACGGCATCGTGTATGCGGTGTTTGTCTCCATGGGTTTTGCTTGCGTGGAGAATATCCTGTATGTCTATAGCGGCGGTTTCGGGACAGGCGTGGCAAGGGCTTTGCTGGCAGTGCCGGGACATTTCCTTTTTGCGGTTATCATGGGCTATTTCTTCTCCAGAGCGCGTTTCACCCCCTTGAAACGGAAATATTTGCTGGCGATGGCATTCATCTGCCCGGTATTGGCGCACGGTCTGTACGACACCCTTTGCTTTGCCATGGAAATGTACGGCGAAGCGACTGGCTTGTCGTCAGTGTTGAATGTCGTGTTCATCGCTTTTGATATCAAGTTATGGCAAATCGGCCTGAGGGCTATCCATACCCATTGCCATACTTGTGGTGCTAAAATCCCCAAAGGGAAGATCAACTGTCCCTATTGCGAGCGGCTGGTTAAATTTCCTTGATTTTTTCTACCACCCATTCATCATCATACTTTTGTACTATGATTTCCAGCCGGGGGTTGACATTGTTTTTGTTGTTGAGCCCTTCATGATAATATTGTAGGAAATCATAATTGAGCGCATTGCTGATCCGCACAATGAGCTGCACATCCATGCTCTTACGCTTGAATATGTTGTAAACATTGGTGCGATCGCAATGAATTGCTTCAGCGAACTCGTTAATCGAGATGTCGCGTTCCTTCATTTTTCGCTTGACTAACGTGCCTAAATGAATGTCTCGCATGCTAATTTAATTAAACATTGCAAAAATACACTATTCTCGTATATTATTGAGTATGTGTTATTTATTTTAACAAATTCGTGAAAATGTTTCACAAAAAGAGTGTCGTATGGTAGATTATGGCGAACTTTGCACGAAGAAAATGCAAAACTCATGGAACATATACTTTTTAGTAAAAAGTCGCTACTTGTATTGACTATCGTATTTTTATCTTTTAATCTTTTTTCACAGGAATGGCATTACGAGATTAATTGTGCTGGCACAGGTGTCCAGGGCACCTATTTGGTGGAGGTGACCAGCTATGGCAAGACGGTTGACGCGGCAATGGCCCAAATGAAGAAAAATGCGGTGCACGGGGTCCTGTTCAAAGGAATCAGTGGCAAGTGTTCCCAGAAACCATTGGCGGGCAAGGCGGAGGTGGAAAATGAAAACAAAGCTTTTTTTGACAAGTTTTTCAGTGCAAATGGTGATTATGAAAAGTATGTAATTGATGATCAGAATACTAACATGACGGTTGCCAAAGTGGGCAAACGGGAGTACAAGGTGACCAAAGTGATTTCTGTGAAAAAAGATATGCTTCGCAAGGATTTGGAGAAAGCAGGCATTATAAAAGCATTGGGATTTTAATTTAATTTTAAATAAAAAAAAACAGGCTGGACATGGCAAAGAAATGTTTAACATTAATGGTATTGCTAATCGGAGTATTAGTGTCATTTGGGCAATCCGGTGATTACTCTCTTCCGGAAATTGAATGCATGGGTGTTGAGGGCGATGGCTCTCAAACATTAAGAGTTTGGGCTTTGGGGCGTAATAAAGTTGACGCCCTTGAGCAGGCCAAGAAAAACGCGGTCAGAGAAGTGATCTTCAAAGGTATTCGCAACGGTAGCAAAGAGTGCAACATGCGTCCGCTTATCTATGAGGTGAATGCGGAGGAAAAATACCAATATTACTTTAATGTTTTTTTTAAAGATAACGGTGACTACAGACAGTATGTTTCGATGGAGGACCGCCGCCCAATGACCAATAGAAAAGAAAATACTGCCACACAGGTGAAATATGGTGTGACAGTGCGAGTGCTTCGCAACGAGTTGCAGCAGAGACTGATAGATGACAAAATCATTAAACCTTGACGATATGAAACATGTTTTATTGCTTTTAACTTGCTGCTTTATGTTTGCGGCTGTCCTAAACGCTCAGGATGTGATTTATTTGAATAATGGTAATGTGGTGAAAGGGAAAGTTGTGAAAAACACCGACGAGGTGTCGGTGGTGGTGAAAAGCGGAGAGACCCTGACCTACCGTAAAGCGGAAGTCCGCGAAGTGCAGATTGGCAGTTCCGAGGTGAAAACACCCAAGGAACCCAAAGGCAAATATGTCGATTATTCAGACCTCGACAAAGGTTGGTGGTGCGCTGTGGAAGCCCAAGCCGCCGGTTTGTGGTACGACGACGACCATGCGATGGGGGCTTTCGCCCTGACTTTCACCAACGGCTATCGTTTTTCGGAATACCTGAAAATCGGTGTGGGTATTGGAGCCCGGTATAATCTGAATCGTGACAATGACTATGCTTTATACCGCCAGTTGCATAAAATTCAGGCTCCGATGTGTATACCGCTGTTTGTCAATGTAAGAGGTAATATCATTAGTCAGAGGTCACGTATGTGTGTGCCGTTCTGGAATGCCGACATAGGTTATGCTATCCTTGACAATTTCTTCTTTGACGCTGGTATCGGTTTCAGAGTGGGCGCCAAACGCAACAATTTTGTAATGAGTGCCAATTTTATGGGTCAAGTCATTAATTATGAGCCTAATGATACCGATTTTGGCAGTGGCATCTTATTTAAAATAGGTTATGAATTTTAAATTTTCAGATATGAAAAGATCAATATTCTCGATAATTCTTTTCTGTTTTGTCCTGAGCTTGTCAGCCCAAGAGAAGAAACCCACCATTATGGTGGTACCAAGCGATGTTTGGTGCAATCAGCATGGCTACATGACTACTTTTGACAATCAGGGTAGCGTGCAGAAGGTGCCGGATTACAAGACCGCTTTGCAAAGCGACGCGGATCTTTTGCTGGTGATAGGTGCCATTAATACGCTGATGGCCGACAGGGGATTTCCCTTGAAAAATCTGGAATCTACGCTTAAATCCATCGAACAGCGTATGGCAGAGGATAATATGACGGTGAGCAAGACTTCGGGAGCTGAGCTGGCCGAGTCGCCGCTCGACCGTTTGCGTCGTACCGCCAAAGCCGACATCATCATGCAGATTACCTGGACAGTGAATACCACCGGACCCAAGAAATCCATCACATACAATCTGCAAGGTATTGATTCTTATACCGACAAGCAGATAGCCGGAGCGCAAGGCACTGGAGATCCGTCGTTTACGGCCGAAATTCCAGTTTTGTTGCAAGAAGCGGTGGTGACCCACATGGACAATTTCTGTTTCCAGCTGCAAAGCTATTTCGACGATTTGGTGGCCAAAGGACGCGAGGTGTCTGTGGATGTCAGAGTGTTTGACACGGGCGAGATGGATTTGGAAACAGAATTCAATGGGGTAGAGCTGACGGAAATCATTGACGAATGGATGAATGCCAATACGGTGAACCATATTTTCAACAAATCTGACGCCAGCGAGAACTACATCCAGTATGAGCAGGTCAGAATTCCGTTGTACAAGACCAACGGTGCCACCATGGACGCGGAGTCTTTTGTCCGTAATCTAAGAACTTATCTGCGTCAGGAATATCAGATCCAGTCCAAGGTGATGACACGGGGCTTGGGCAGGGCTATTTTGGTGATTGGTGAAAAATAAACAACAAAAAATATGAAAAAAAACATTTTTATTATCATTGCTGCCATGGCTTTGCTCTGTGTGGGCAAGCTGTCAGCGCAAAATGATTTCAAGGACGGGGAATCCCGCATTGCCCTGTCCATCGCATTGCCGGAACAGGCCAATCCTCTGCCGTCAGGGGCGGAAACTTATCTGGTCAACAAACTGAAACAGGCTGCCGCCCAGAACGGACTGGCAGCAGAGGAAGGCTTTTCCCGGTTCTTCATAACTGCCGTAATAACTCCGTTAACCCGGGATATTGTGGCGGGACCTCCTCAGCAAATCGCCCAGAATCTTGAGATTACTTTGTATATTGCTGATGCTTTCGATCAGAAAATCTTTGCTACCACTTCGCTGAATGCCAAGGGAGTCGGTACCAATGAGACCAAAGCATACATCGATGCGGTGAAACATATCAACGCCAATTCCAAGCAGTTCAAAGAGCTGGCGGAGACTGGAAAAGCCAAAATCATCGCCTATTACGAGGCGCAATGTGACAATATCATCAAGAAGGCACAGTCATTGGCCAAGCAGAAAAACTATGAGGCTGCCTTGTATGAGCTTACTTCCATTCCTGAAGTATGCAATTGTTACGACCGCGCTTTGGAAGCGACAGCGGAAATCTATCAGCAATATATTGATTATCTGTGTGATGTGAACTTGGCTAAAGCACGTACCGCATGGGCTGCCGAGCAGAATGCGGACGGAGCCAAGAAAGCCGGCGACTATTTGGCCTATATATATCCCGATGCCAAATGCTACAAAGAAGGCATGGATTTGTATCGTGAAATCAAAGACAAAGTGCTGGATGACTGGAAGTTTGAGATGAAGATTTACCAGGATGGCGTTGACATTGAAAGAGAACGCATCAGAGCCTGGCGCGAGGTGGGCGTCGCTTATGGCAACCATCAGCAACCCATCAGCAATTATGTGAACTGGCTGTTACGATAGTAGATAATATATAAATCATTCAATATAACATTAAAAAAATAGAATTATGAAAAGTGTTAAATTCAGTGTGGCATCAAGCCTCAAAAAATCATTTTGTGTCATCATGGTATTCATGGCAAGCCTTGTGGCTTTTGGACAACAACCCTTTGAGGGCAAAATAGTTTATACAACGAATACAACAAGCCGAGGATTGTATAAGATGTTTTCCGACATCCAAGGCACACACGAGGAAGTTGTCTATGTTACAAATAAAAAATTTATCATGTTTAATGTAGCCACACAGAATATAAACTTTATTGATTTGGAGGCGAATGCTTGGTATATTGCATGTCCTGCCATTCAAATGATGCAAAAAGGCACGATTTCGGACTTGATTGAAACTACTGAAAAGAACTTAAACAAAGGTGGACAATTGAGAAAACTACGTCAATTTAACACCATCGTGGAACCCGAAGGCCTTGTGGATGGCTATCACGCCATAAAATACAGTATTGATACATCCTATACTCCTGAAGGTGCAAGTTATATTGTAACTTCTTTTATAGAGGATGTTTGTCTTAAGGACTTCTTGTCTCCAGAACTACTTAAACCATATTCGTATTTTTATGGTATACCTTATTATGAACACACTTCTGAAATCAAACAAGATTGTCCTGCTCCACTGTTGAAATCTGTCAGATATCAGACCCGTGTCATGAAATCGATGGAGCGGATGACGCCCGATGCAAGTGTGTTCACGGTGCCATCGGATATGAAAGAGGTTTCGCAACGCGACTTTGTAAAAGCTTACAACAAATATATGAAGGGGCTGAACAAAACTCGCGAAAAAAATGGCACTTCGGTTGAATATACTGTTCCCGAGGATATTTGGGATTTCTAAAAAAGAAACCTGAATATGAGGAAGTTTCATTCAATAATACTGTTACTTTCACTGCTCGGAATATGTCGGGCGCAGGAAGGTAAAGTGGAACAATCCTATCGGAGAAGTTCTTTATATTCTATCATGCTGAATACAGGTATAAAGTATAGTAATGAGATGGAACAGGTCTTCTCTGATTTTACTGTGCCAGACAAATTCAACGATCATAGCTTGGGTTTGAAATCCATAAAGGATGTGTCAAAGCTGGAGGATAAGCGTGTGCCCATTGAGCGTTTTCTATACAAGTCGCAGCTTGCCAAACGTATGGTATCCAAGTGGTTCAGTCGTGACAAAAATACAGGAGCTTTTTCCATGGAGTTAGTCGCCGAGAGAGGCAATTATAATGCGTCTCTCTTGGATGTCGCTTTGGCAAGGTCTACTGTTCGTGGTGTAGCTATGTTGTCGGATGCCGGCGAGGAATTGATAGGCAATACTTTCCTGTTGGTCAATGAGATAAGTTACATTGACAAGGAAAGCAATGCTATAGCCGCCGCAGCGATTTTTGGTACAATTGCTGCAGTCGCTGGCTCGGTCGGTAATGCTGCAGGAGGAAGTAATGCGGGAGCAGTGGCAGATTTAACCAAATCAATCGCTGACCTTGGTTCAAATATCTCCGATTTGGTGGCTGGCTTCTCTGTCAAAGTCACTTCTTTTCTTTATCAGTTAGAGTGGAATGACAGTGTTGCCAATGTCTTCTATACCAATTATTATTACGACAAAGACAATATCGATGCCGTAAAAAAAACTGCGTATGAAAACGATACCGAACTCTTCAGGCTAAAATTCATAGGTAAACAGACTGTGAAAAGCGACAAAACATCGTTACGGGGTGTGCATACGAACGGTGACTTGATTAGTAAGACCATGCAGCGTGCAATTGATAAGTCTATCGTTGAACTGCAGCGTGAGAATGAGGTTTTCCGTGTGAAAGTGCCTATCAACAAGATTGTGGATGACGAAATACTCGTTCAAATAGGCCTTAAGGAAGGCTTGAGCGAAAAGTCCAGGTTTGAGGTCCTGGAGCAAGTTGTTGATGCAAATGGACGTACCAAGTACAAACGTGTAGGTACAATCAAACCTGTCAAGGGCAAGATTTGGGATAATCGTTATATGGCCGTTGAGGAAGAGGCGGAAAACGCCAATTTGAATTATACCACTTTCGAGGTGGTGTCCGGCTCCGGTTTCTATCCCGGTATGCTGGTGCGCGAGATCAAGTTCTGACAATATACTCTTCTTTATTATTCGACATAATATGCGAAGGCCACGACAAAGTGAACTTCGCATATATTTTTTTTCTTTTCCTTCAAAATTGTTTGACAATAAAACGCAAAATCCTCAAAATTCATTTTTAATATTCCTGTAAATTGAAAATATATCATTTCTTTGCAATGCAATTTATTTGTTTTCCATGATACAAAGTCTGTTGAAAAGACATATACTGTCAACTTTGGTTAATTGTAATTCACAAAATTTTAAATGATTTATTTATAAATATCTTTGTAAAAATTTTGTATCTTTGCAAATTGTTTAAGATGCGATATTATGAATACTAAAGATAACAAATACCAAATTCTGAAACGTATAAGGCCTTGGCGAGAGGCTTTTTACTACCAAAAAAGTGTGGTGTTGTATCAGCTGACCTATGTGTTTTGCAAGCGTTTCTTGCCTGCATACGGAGACCGAACGGTGGATCAGATGGTACAGGCAGCTCGCAGTGGTAAGCAAAACATTATTGAAGGTGCCGAGGATGGCGAGACTTCGATTGAGATGCACGTGAAGTTGCTGAATGTGGCGCGTTCGTCACTTCAGGAATTGAGAGAAGACTATAAAGATTACCTGTTGTCGAGGATGCTGCCCATATGGAGTAGTACTCATCCCAGGTATCAGGGTATGCAGCAGTTTTGCAAGATGCATAATAAGGTGGAAGATTATCAGAAATACTTTCAGAAATGGACTAATGAAGAGATGGCCAATACTGCATTGACACTATGCTATCAGACAGATGCAATGCTTCACAAAACTTTGCTTCATTTGGAGAAGGAGTTTGTGGAAAAGGGTGGTATCAAAGAGCGTATGCATGCAGTCCGAACGGGCTATCGTCAAGCCCAAGATGCGGAGTTGGCTAGCCTCCGAAAGGAGGTGCCTGCCTTGCGGCAAGAAGTGGCGCGGTTGAGGGCTCTGCTGGAGAAGAATGGGATAAAGTATTAGGTGGGTAGCGGGCGGTTTCTATAGAAACTATAGGAACTATAGAGGCTATAGTTCCTATAGGGTATTTTTTGATTTCCAATAGAAAGCTTGCAATTTTAGCTGCTTGTGAAAAAATCGCATTTTATTTATATTGTTATTCGGGGAATTTGTGTAAATTTGTGGCTTATTTTGGAGGGGGCTGTTTTATGCTTAATGGCATAAATATCAGTCGTTTATGGTTTGTTTAAATTTTAAAAATGCAAATATATTATGGAGATTGCTACCAAGTACGACCCGAAAAGCATTGAAGACAAATGGTACCAGTTCTGGAATGACCAACATCTCTTCGCATCAAAACCCGACAGTAGAAAACCTTTTACCATCGTGATTCCGCCCCCCAATGTGACGGGTGTGCTGCATATGGGACACATGCTGAACAATACCATCCAGGATGTGCTGGTGCGCCGTGCCCGCATGCGCGGCTACAACGCCGTTTGGGTACCCGGTACCGACCATGCCTCCATCGCTACCGAAGCCAAGGTGGTGAAGAGCCTTGCTGATCAGGGCATCAAGAAACGCGACCTGACCCGCGAACAGTTTTTGGAGCATGCCTGGGCATGGACTCACAAACATGGCGGCATCATCTTGCAGCAACTCCGCAAACTCGGTGCCTCCTGTGACTGGGACCGCACGGCGTTCACCATGGACGAAATGCGTAGTGAGAGTGTTACCAAGGTATTTGTTGATCTCTACAACAAAGGGCTCATCTACCGCGGTCTCCGCATGATCAACTGGGATCCCAAGGCCCTCACCGCCCTCTCAACCGAGGAGGTGGAATACAAAGAGGAAAGCTCGAAACTGTATTACCTTAAATACTATGTGGTTGGGTTGGAGAAATTGGAGAATCAGGAAGCTTTGGAAGCTGACGGCAATATCATCCACCGCGACGAAAAGGGTTACTATGCTGTGGTCGCTACCACACGTCCCGAGACCATCATGGGTGATACCGCCATGTGCATCAACCCAAAAGACCCCAAGAACCAGTGGCTCCGCGGACGTCACGTCATTGTGCCCCTCGTGGGTCGCGAGGTGAAAGTTATCGAGGACCGCTATGTCGATATTGAGTTTGGTACAGGCTGTCTGAAGGTGACCCCTGCCCACGATGTCAATGACTACAATCTCGGCAAGACTCACAATTTGGAGACTATCGACATCTTCAACAACGATGGCACCATTTCTGAACAGTCGCCTCTCTATGTTGGCATGGACCGCTTTGCCTGCCGCAAGCAGATCGCTAAAGACCTGGAGGCCGCAGGACTTATGGAAAAAGTGGAGGACTACACCAACAAGGTAGGGTATTCACAACGCAATCCCGACACCGCTATTGAGCCGCGCCTCTCACTGCAGTGGTTCCTCAAGATGAAGCATTTTGCCGACATCGCTCTGCCGCCCGTCATGAACGACGAAATCAAGTTCTATCCCGATAAGTACAAAAACACCTACCGCCAGTGGCTGGAGAATATTCAGGACTGGTGTATCTCTCGTCAGCTTTGGTGGGGTCACCGTATTCCGGCTTGGTACATTGAGGTGGACGGCAAGGAGGAAATCGTGGTGGCTGTCAATGAGGAGGAAGCTAAGAAAATTGCCAAGGAAAAATACAACTACACTGGTGCGATGCGTCAGGACGAGGATGCTCTCGACACTTGGTTCAGCTCATGGTTGTGGCCCATCAGTCTTTTCGACGGCATCAACAACCCCGACAACGAGGATATCAATTACTACTATCCCACATCCGACCTTATCACGGCTCCCGACATTATCTTCTTCTGGGTGGCGCGTATGATCATGGCCGGTATGGAATATCGTCATGCGGTGCCTTTCCGCCACGTCTATTTTACCGGTGTGGTTCGTGACAAGCTGGGGCGCAAGATGTCCAAACAGTTGGGCAACTCTCCCGATCCCATCATGCTGATGGAACAATTCGGCGCTGACGGTGTGCGTATGGGCATGTTGCTGAGTTCGCCCGCCGGCAATGACCTGCTGTTCGACGAGTCTTTGTGCGAGCAGGGTAGGAACTTCAACAACAAGATTTGGAACGCCTTCCGTCTGATCAAAGGTTGGCAAGTGGATGAGAATTTGGCTCAGCCACAGGCCTGTGCTACGGCGGTCAAGTGGTTCAACATGCGCCTGAACGAGGTGCTGGTTGAGATGAACGACCATTTCGACAAGTACCGTCTGTCAGATGCGTTGATGGCTGTTTATAAACTGGTTTGGGACGACTTCTGCTCCTGCTTCCTCGAAGTGGTGAAACCGCCTTACCAGCAGCCTGTTGACGGCAAGACCTACAATGAAATCATCGCCATTTTTGATAAACTGCTGCGTCTTTTGCATCCGTTTATGCCTTTCATCACTGAGGAATTGTGGCATGGTTTGCAGGAACGCAATGAAAATGAGTCTATTATGGTGGCAGTTATGCCTGAACCGAAAATCGGTGCCGATGACCAGGCATTCCTGCAGCGTTTCGCCAACACCCGCAAAGTGATTGAGCAGGTACGCCGTATCCGTGCCGAGAAGAATATCGCTCCCAAGAATCCCGTGAATCTGTTTGTACAGTGTGCAAAGAAAGACGACGATGCGGAGATGGATTGTGTGATTGAGAAGTTATGCAACATCCCTCAGGTGGAATATGTAAGCGAAAAGGTTCCCGGTTCCGTGCTGTTCATTGTGCAGAATGTGGAATATTACGTACCTTTCGCCGACAATATTGACAAAGATGCGGAATTGAAGAAGCTGAATGATGAATTGGCCTATGCGGAGAAATTCCTGCAGTCGGTGCTGAAGAAGTTGGCTAACGAGCGCTTTGTGCAGAATGCCCCCGAGCAGGTGGTGGCTATCGAGCGCAAAAAGCAAGCCGACGCCGAAGCCAAGATCAAGCTACTGAAGGAACAAATTGCCGGACTGAAATAAAATAATATAATTAAGGTATGAATAAATCCAAACTCTTTTTATTCGCAGTGTTATTACTAGCGACGTGTATGATATTGTCTTGTGGCAAAAAGAAAAACAATGAGATGCCGCAGGTCAAGTATGAGACAAAAGTGCTGCAACATGAGTCTCGCATCTATAACATGACGTTCCCCGCTTCGTTGGAAGGTACCAACGAAGCGAAGGTCTATCCCCAGGTGGAAGGCATCATTAAGGCAAAGAATTACACTAGCGGCACGCTGGTACATAAAGGGCAGTCGCTCTTTTTGATTGACCCGACGGAGTTCCTGCTGAGCGTGCAATCGGCAGAGGCCCAGCTGAGTGTGGCCAAAGCCAAACTGGAAACCACAAAGTTGCAGTACGAGTCCAACCAGGAGCTGTATGCCCAGAAAGTAATCAGTGACTACGTGCTCAAGACCAGCCTTAACGAATACAACTCGGCCAAGGCTTCGGTACAGCAGGCGGAAGCGCAGCTTAATATTGCGAAGACTAACCTTGGTTACTGCACGGTGACCGCACCTTTCGAAGGATACATCTCCAGCAATAACTATGGAATCGGCGACATGGCCACTCGCGGCAACTATCTTTGCACGGTGAGCGACCACAGAGAGATCTTGGCAGATTTCTCCATGGATGAATCGCAGATGTTGCATATTATCAATGAGTTCCGACTTAAAGTAACGGAAAAGGGATTAATGGATTCCACCGGCAAATATCCGCGTGATGTCCTGCCTGCCGTCAAACTGAAACTCAAGGATGGTTCTATTTACAAGCATGATGGCCGTTTGACCCGTCTTGACGCCATGCTTAACGAAGGAACCGGTACAGCGACCTGCGAAGCGACATTCACCAACCCTGACGGAGTGCTTCGTTCCGGACTGACCGCCATGGTGATTCTCCCAATCAAATTCGATAGCGTTTTGGTTGTGCCGCAAACCGCAGCCGTTAACCTGCAAGACCAGAAAATGTTCTATCGTGTGAAAAAGGATGGAACCGTGGAAGGTATTCTCTGTGAGGTATATCCGTCGGATGATGGCAAGGAATACTTTATCATGAGTGGTATGGAACCTGGCGACGAAGTGGTCACCAATGGTGTTCGTAAACTTTCTAATGGTATGAAAATCAGATAACTATGGAAGAGAAAGTCAAGAAAACCAAATTCTTTGTGAAGCACTGGGTGGCAGCACTCGCCATCGCTGTGCTCCTCATTCTTGTCGGTGTAGTGAGCCTTCTCTCTCTCTCCATTGAGCAATATCCCGATATTGCCCCGCCAGAGGTGGTCATCCAGGCTAATTACAGTGGCGCGGATGCCAGCACGGTGCTGAAATCTGTCATCATGCCCATTGAGGAGAAGGTGAACGGTGTTGAAGATATGATGTATATGTCTTCCACGGCACTTTCCAATGGTAGTGCCGAAATTGATGTCTATTTCAAGCAGGGTACCGACGCTGATCAAGCTACTGTCAATGTGCAAAACCGTGTAAGTCAGGCAGAGGGCATCCTGCCATCGGATGTAACCACGCAGGGGGTTACTGTCTCCAAGAGTGTGAACTCCATTCTGCAAGTGTTGGCTCTGGAGAGCACGGATGACAAATTCGATCAGAAATTTATTGCTAACTACATTGATATTAATGTTTTACCCGTGCTTAGCCGTATCACAGGTGTGGGTACCACGCAATTGCTGGCAGATCAATATGGTGTGCGCATCTGGCTTAAACCCAATGTGATGGGTATGTATGGCGTTACCACTAATGAGATTATCTCCTGCATCAACGAACAGAACCTGGTTGCGCCTGTTGGCAGTTTCGAAAGCACTGTTAATAAGATTGATATCGAGTTCAACGGACTGCTTGACGATATGACTGAATTTGAGAATATCGTCATTCGCTCCACTTCAGACGGCAACGTACTGCGACTGAAAGATGTGGCGGATGTGGAGTTGGGCTCAAAATCGTACAACTATCGCTCCAATGTGGAGGGCCATCCCGGTGTCTGTTTTTTGATCAAGCAGGCTCCCGGTGCCAATGCCACCCAGGTGAATGCTCAAATCGACAAGACTATTGAAGAACTTTCGAAATCGTTGCCTGCAGGATTGGAATTCAAGCAGTTGCAAACTTCCGACAACTTCCTGTACGCTTCCATGCACAACGTTATCGAAACCCTCATCATCGCCATCATTCTGGTGATTTTGATTGTTTATTTCTTCCTGCAGGATTTCAAGGCTACTATTGTACCGTCCATATCCATCATCGTCTCATTGATTGGTACTTTCGCCATTGCCAAAGTGGCTGGTTTCTCTCTTAACCTGTTGACACTATTTGCATTGGTTTTGGCTATCGGTATTGTGGTGGACGATGCGGTTGTGGTAGTGGAAGCCGTGATGGCCAAGCTGGAGTCGGGCTACAAGAGTGCGACTGCGGCCGTCAACGATGCCCTTACCGATGTTTCCACAGCCTGTATTTCCACTGCATTGGTATTCATGGCGGTGTTTATCCCGGTAACCTTTATGTCGGGCACATCCGGTACTTTCTTCAAACAGTTCGGTACCATTTTGGCCGCCTCTGTGGCTTTGTCGGCCGTGTCAGCTTTGACCATTTGTCCCGCGCTCTGCGCCTTGCTGTTCAAGCCGAAGAATGAAAATGAAGCGGAAAAGAAGAATCTGAATTACTATGTGCGTGTTGCCTACAATGCCGCATACGGCACCATGGAAAAGAAATACATAAGCGGAATCAGCAAGTTTGTGAAAAAACCGGCTTTTGCATGGATTCTGTTAGTGGCCTTCACTGTTGGTATGGTTTGGCTGATGAGTACCGCCCAAAGTGAGTTGGTACCGCAGGAAGACCAAGGTTTCATGATGGTGGATGTCACTTTGGCTCCAGGTACTTACCTGAACGAAACGGAAGAAGCCGTTACCAAATTGGAGGATTTCATCCGTACTCTTGACGATGTTGAGTTGGTGAGTGGTGTTACCGGTATCTCCATGATTAACGGTGGTGCAGGTACGAACTACGGCACCTTGATGGTGCGATTGAAGAATTGGGAAGAACGAAAATTCTTCAGTGTTGCTGACGTGCAGAAAAAAATCTACGTATGGGCAATGGTGAACATGCCTGAAGCAACTGTCAGCCCGTTCCAGATGCCTCAGATTCCCGGCTATGGTACGGGATCCATGATGGAGCTGGATTTGCAGGACCGCTCTGGAACCAACGACAACGAAACATTTGTCAGTTTGTGCAGCGAATTCGCTGAAAAACTCAAAGAACGTCCGGAAGTTTCCACTGCATCAGCTTCTTACTCAGCTGACTATCCGAAATACCATCTTGATATTGACGCGGCTGCATGCAAACGCAAAGGCGTTTCTCCGCAAACCGTTCTCAGCACTTTGGGATCTACTATCTCCAAAAAATACATCGGCAACTACATCCAGTACGGCAAGGTGTATCAGGTGCTGGTACAGGCTGAAGATAACAGCCGCATGGATCCGGGTGCACTCAACAAAATTTTTGTCGAGGCAAACGGTGGTATGACACCGGTATCGGAGTTTGTCACGCTGAAGCAGGGACTTGGTTCCTCTCAAGAACGCCGTTTTAATTTGTACAACTGCTACAACATGTCGGTTAATCCGGCAAGCGGCTACACCTCCGCTCATGTGCGTAAGGCGGTTGATGAACTGATGGCGGAAGTCTTCCCTGACAACTACGGCTATGAATACGGTGGTATGGCTCGTGAGGAGGCAGAAAGCGCCGATTCCAACGACACCATCATTATCTACGGAATTGCCATCCTGATTATTTACCTCATTTTGGCTTGTCTCTACAACTCCGTGTTCATCCCCTTCGCCGTCCTCTTCTCCATCCCATTCGGACTGTTCGGAGCCTATTTGGCCGTCCGTCCGTTAGAGTCGCTGATGGGTGTGGGTGCGAACGTCTATGTGCAGATTGGTGTCATCATGTTGATGGGTTTGGTGGCCAAGACCGCCATTTTGATTACAGAGTATGCCATTCAGAATCGTGAGAAGGGCATGTCCATTGTAGATGCTGCTGTCGAAGCCTGTAAAGCCCGTTTGCGTCCCATTCTGATGACCGTTGCGGCCATGGTAATCGGTATGATTCCGTTGGCTGTGGAAAGCGGTGCCGGTGCTGTGGGTAACAAGTCACTCTCCTTCACCGTCATTGGCGGTATGCTCGTGGGTATTGTGGCTATCCTGTTCGTCACGCCAGCTTTCTATATCGTCTTCCAAAAGATCCATGAAAAGCTGACTCCCGGCGAAAAGGAAGAAACAGACAATGGTGAACCTGTAGCAGTAATAAATGAATAATGAACATAATATACCTTGAGCAGTCTCGAAGAGACCAGACGCACGAAGTGCAAATAACCCCGCATAAGCGACGAAGGAGCGCAATGTGGGGGTTCGCGGAAGCGGTCTGCCCTGAGCAGTCTCGAAGAGACAAGACGCACGAAGTGCAATTAACCCCGCATAAGGCGTAGCCGTAGTGTGGGGGAACAAAGGATGGGAATCAATATCTTCACACGCGGCGCAGCCGTAGGGTGGGGGATATAAAAAGTAAAAGTAATATGAAAAACAGACACGTATATATAATGATATTAGCAGCGATGGTGCTCCTTGCCAGCTGCAACCTTTACCGGAAATATCAGTCTGATGCCACCGTCCGGAACGACGTGATGGGCGATGTGGTGAACCCGCAGGACACCGTCTCCATGGGCGACATGGACTGGCGCTCCGTTTTCACAGACCCGCAGCTGCAGCGACTCATCGAGACTGCGCTGGCCAACAATACCGATTTGCGGTCGGCCCAGCTCTCCATCGAGCAGGCGCAGAACAGTGTGAAATCAGCGAAATGGGGCTATGCGCCCATGCTATCTTTCACACCGAATGCCACTTACGCTTATCAGGGAGGAAGTTCCTTCTCTGCCCAGATTCCCCTCAGCGCCAGCTGGCAGATAGGCATTTTCGGGCAGACCACCACAGGGGTGCGCAAAGCGAAAGCCCAAGCCGCCTATGCGGAGGATTACAAGCAGGCCGTGCAGGTCAGTCTGGCCGCCAATGTCGCGAACCTTTACTATACCTTGGTGATGCTTGACCGCGAGCTGGAAATTGAGGAACAGACAGAACAATTGTGGGAAGAGTCGCTGGAATCGGCCCGTGCCTTGTTTGATGCTGGTATTTACGAAAGTCCCGCCGTCTATCAGATGGAAGCATCGGTGTCATCGGTGAAAACGGAAATCATCGATTTGCGCAACACCATCCTCACCACGGAAGCAACACCCTGCAACCTGCTTGCTGAGCCGCCTCATCACATTGAACGTGCTTCTTTCGGTGCCTTCCAGATGCCGGAGCAGCTGCATTTAGGACTTCCTGTCCGCCTCCTTGACGCCCGTCCCGACGTGCGTATGGCCGAACGCAATATGGAGCTTGCTTATTACAGCACCCAACAGGCCCGTCAGAGTTTCTATCCCACGCTTACTATTGAAGGACTCTTCGGAGCGGCATTCAGTCCTGCCCAGATGATAGGGCAGGCGGTGGCCTCGCTCACGCAGCCCATCTTAGAAGCCGGAAAACTCAGTGCCCAACTCAAGAATGCGAAATTGGACCAGGAGAAGGCAAGACTTGAGTTTGAGCAGGCGTTGCTGGATGCAGGTAAAGAGGTTTACACCTATCTCCACAACTGCCAAACGGCCGGACAGAAAGCCGTATTGATTGAAAACCGTGTCAATTCGCTCCAACAGGCGTACGATGCCACTTCCGCATTAATGCAACATGGCTCCACTACTTATCTGGAGGTGCTCACTGCTCAGGAATCGCTGCTGTCAGCACAACTCTTGCAAGTGCAGAACCAATACGAAGGCATTCAGGCGCTCATCAATCTTTACTCAGCACTGGGCGGTTTCGGCACCCATGAAACTAAATAAGTCATGTGTCCTCGCAAAGGGATGGCTCTAAGGTAAAATAACAAAGCGCCCACTGATTAGCAGGCATACAAAAAGAGACGCACGGCCGTGCGTCTCTTTTTGTATGGAGCCCTCTGCATCTCGCAGAGGGTGGTAAGCGATTGCGTCTCGCAATCGCCTCCATGTTATCTCTTCACCACTTTCCTTACAGCGATGACCTTACCTTCGCTCACCGCCTTCACGAAATACACACCCTTGGCATATTGTGACAGGTCGATTTGCGCAGTTTGTAGGGACGCACCTCGTGCGTCCGCCATATTGATCACCTCCAACAATCTTCCATATACATCAAATACTTGAATGCCCACCTCGCCTAATTGTTCATTGTTAATTGTTAATTGTACATTGACAAGGTCTTTCGTGGGGTTGGGATAAAGCTGTAGCATCTGCTCGTTATTATGATTGGTAATACCCGTAACAATATTGTTACCATTGACGAAATTGCTCTCGCCAAAAGAGCAAACAGATTTAACCCGCCAATAATAGTTGGCATTTTGAAGATTATGTATTACATACTGATGATTAGATGTGTTTTCCGACTGGGTGTTGCCTTGGAGTGAACGGGTATAGGGCGGAATATGCAATATATTGTGGTATTTATTACACTGTCCGCATTCAAAAAAAATTTTTGAATGTATATTACCAATTCCTCAAATGAACCCCTCTCCATATAATGTCATCTTTTGAGCTGCTATTCTTTTGCTTCTGGCTGATGATTTCAATAACGTTGGCGTCGTCTGGAAGAGGCGGAAATATCAGATAAAACATGGAAGATCCATTATACACTTCATTACCTTTCGCTGTGACCATTTTCCCTAGTTTGATTTTTTTCCTGTGGACAGTTTCCGCATATTGGCACTCGTATTTTTGTCCATTATATAGAATGTAGGTATTCTTGAAGAATCTGTAATATAATAGTTGTCTATATGAGTCACTATTATAGTATAGATATGAGCCAATCTTTATTGAACTCCAATCCCATCGTGCCTCCATTAGCACAATGGTATTCGATGAATTCTTTTGTATTACCCAAGGAGCAAACACATTGGGCACTGTCATTGAGGGATGCGTGTTTCTTTGTTCCCAACCATTCTCAACATATGGACAAAAAGTATAATTCTTCTTGCAGAAATCGCCTGCCTTGAAAAAATTAGTTAATGTATTGGTGACTAAGCCGGTGCATTTTGACCAGTCGTCTTCAGAGGTTCTACCTACTGTAAGATAAATTGTCAGCGCCATACTTGGAAAAAGCCTAAGCAGATTGTTCTCATGACTATTGCATTGGGCATATCCTTTCCAAACCATTTTCTGTTGTTCGTTTTGGTTAGATGACAATTCATAAGCGAATAAATCTATATAACTGTTGAACGAATTCACGAGCTGCTGGGATTGCCTGTAATTTACCACCCCGTAATTATATTGATAATTGTAATCAGTTCCTCCCAAAAAGTTTTTTGATGCCGTGACAGAGGAAACGGTGGTCTGCCCCCATACAGGTTCCGATATTGTTCGAACGTAGGAGGCATCTTTGATGTCGTAACTCATCAGAATACAGACCTCGGCTTCTTGGGATTGAGGAGAAACTTCTATGCCGCCTCTCATCTGAAATACGTATGAAATGTATCTGGCATATTCTTTGAATTCCACATCCTCGGAGGAAATGTTTTCCATATTTGACAAAATACAGAAATGTTTTCCGGCGAAATTGTATGTGCCAAAAGAAGTTACATGTGTTTCCTCGGTTTGTGCGTTCAAAGTCTGCGGCAAGAAAGCTGCCATCACGAAGAGCATCATCGTGCTAAAAAAGTAAAGGTTTTTCATAATAATATCATTTTTATGTTTGTACTTATTGTATTTCTGTCGGTTAGAAACCGTTTCCGCTCTTCAAGTCCAAACACAAAAAAATCCGTGGAACTTTTTGTTCATCGTTGAGGCTCTCGACAACCTGCAGTACAAACAAGAAAGCCCACGGATACTACCGTGAGCGCTTCTCCTTTCCTGTGTACTGCAATACGAAATTGTCGAGATTTCAACGATACAAAGAAAAGCGAAAACGCTTTTATGTCAATATGTTATAATTTTCAGCTTAGGTTTCTATAGGCGGTTGGGGTTGGTGAATAAATCAAGTTGATGTTATTGTATTATATTGTGTTATTTTATATCGGAAAGATACTGCTTGAGTTGAGGAATATTAATGGTAACAATGCTCCATATTGTAAGGTCATCTACACCAAAATACTCATGAATGATAACATTGCGTAGTCCGATAATACGAGCCCATGGGGCATCAGGGTGATTAATAATATAATCTTCACTTAACCCGTTAGCCGCTTCACCAATAATCTCCAACTGATGCAATGTGGCATTAAACATCATTGAATTATTGCAGAATGTGTCTTTGTCCACACCTTGAATGTATTGCTCAATTTCAGCAATGGCATCCAAAATGTGAAGTATTCTCACAGAATCAGCGATTTTAGCATTCATACAATAAGATTTTATCCGTATCAATATATGGTTTGATGTATTTGGAAAGACCTCGAGAAGAGACCAAGTCAATGGGTTTCCGCAGAAGGTTTTGTAAATCCAGTTGCATTTGAATAAACTCTAATCCAATAGGTTGCGAATGATCTAATTCCACTAGAATATCCACGTCGCTATCCTCGGTTTCCTCGCCACGGGCAAAAGAACCAAACAACCATGCCTTCAACACAGGTTGGGTGCTGAAGTAGTTTCGGATAGTCTCTATCATTTCGGTATTCATGGTCAATATATTTTATTTTGCAAAAATACACTTTTTTCTCAAACTTTCCATAAAAGCGAAAACACTTTTATGTCAATATGTTATGATTTTCAATTTAAGTTTTGAAAGGCGGTTGGTAGATGGTGAATGTTTGCGTTTCTGTTTGCAAATATACAAATAATTAGCAAATGCGCAAATTAAGATTTGGCATTCTCGATGCCTTTGCAAGCACCTTTGCATAGATTGCAGGTGGCACAGTTGCTACAGCTGTTGCAATTGTTGCATTTGTTGGTATTGCAACAATGGCTGCCCCTGCGGTGGTGTATGACCACCGCAAGTACAACCAATGCCAATACAATTGCTAATACCAAGTAGCTCTGCCAGTTCATCTTACAATGTTATAGGATGAGACCGGCAACAAGAAAGGCGATCCACGCTACTAGCCATGCCACGGCGCATTGGAAGAAGACCACAAATATCGCCCAGCCTCCACCTAACTCGCGGCGGACGGCGGCGATGCTGGCCACACAAGGTGTGTAGAGCAGGCAGAAAACCAGCATGGGCACCACATTGGCCATGGTGAAGATGCTGATGCCTCCTAACACGCCAATGGTAGAGATGACGCTTTCCTTGGCCATGAAACCACTGATCAGAGCGGTGACAATACGCCAATCGCCCAGACCTAACGGACTGAAAACAGGTGCAATAGCACCTGCTATCACGGCCAACATGCTTCCTTCTCCGTTTTCCACCACGTTGAAGTGGAAGTCAAAGGTCTGCAAGCACCAGATGATGACGGAGGCGACAAAAATGACGGTGAAAGCCTTCTGCAAGAAGTCTTTGGTCTTGTCCCATAGCAGGTGCAACACATTCTTGGCTTGTGGCATGCGGTAGTTGGGCATTTCCATCACGAAGGATGTGGTACTCCTTTTTTTCGAGATAAGCTTATTGACCAGGGCCAAAATAATGCCAACGGTAACACCTAACAGATATAGACCGATAAGGACCAATCCGCCATGATGTGGAAAGAAGTAGGCGGTAAAGAAGGCATAAATAGGAATTTTGGCACTACAGCTCATAAAAGGAGTGAGCAGGATGGTCAAGCGACGGTCACGCATGGAGGGTAGGGTGCGGGCGGCCATGATGGCGGGTACCGAACAGCCGAATCCTATCAGCATGGGCACAATACTGCGCCCCGACAAGCCAAGATGCCTTAGCAATTTGTCTGTCACAAAGGCCACTCTGGCCATGTAGCCACTATCTTCCAACAAACTCAAGAAAAAGAAAAGTATGATGATGATGGGCACAAAGCTCAACACACTGCCCACACCGCCGAAAATGCCATCCACCACCAAAGATTGTACGGTCTCGTTGACATTGGCAGCAGCTAAAGCGGAACCGCATACTCCTGCCAACCACTGGATGCCTTGGTCTAGCAATTCCTGTAACGGTGCCCCCAGCACATCGATGGATAACCAGATGATGAGGCACAAAACCACCACAAAAATCGGGAAGGCGGTCCATTTGCCGGTAAGAATGCGGTCTATTTTCTTGCTCCGCTGATACTCAATACTTTCTTTGGGCTTGACGACGGTTTTGTCACAGAGTTTGTGAATGAAGTTGTAGCGCATATCCGCCATGGCGGCGGCACGGTCCATGCCGCGCTCCTCTTCCATCTGCAAAATGATATGCTCTAATGTTTCTTTCTCATTCTGAGACAGTTGTAGTCGATCCAAAATATTGGTGTCGCCTTCCACCAGTTTGCTGGCCGCAAAACGCAGGGGAATGCCAGTCTGTTCAGCATGGTCTTCCACCAAGTGCATAATGCTGTGCAGACAGCGGTGAACGGCTCCACCATGGTCGTCTTTCTCGCAAAAGTCCTGTCGTACAGGTTTTTCCTGATATTTTGCGATATGAATGGCATGTTCCACCAATTCATCAATACCTTCATTTTTGGCCGCGGAAATGGGAATGACGGGAGTGCCCAAAATCCTTTCCATCTCGTTGACACGGATACTGCCTCCGTTGTGCCGAACTTCATCCATCATATTCAGCGCCAGCACGATAGGGATGTCCATCTCCATCAGTTGCATGGTCAGATATAGATTCCGTTCGATATTTGAGGCATCCAGAATGTTGATGATCGCTTTGGGCTTGTCGTTCAGAATGAAATTCCGTGAGACTTTTTCTTCAGCAGTGTAAGACGACAAGGAATACATGCCGGGCAAATCAGTGACCAATGTGTTTTTCTGACCTCGTATTTCACCGTCTTTGCGGTCAACGGTAACACCGGGAAAATTGCCGACATGTTGTTTGGATCCTGTCAGTTGGTTAAATAGGGTAGTCTTGCCGCAGTTTTGCTGTCCGGCAAGTGCAAAAGTCAAAACAGTATCCTCTGACAGAGGACGCTCGTGGTTTTTATCATGATATATTCCAGCCTCACCGTAGCCGGGGTGACTGTTGTGTTCGTGCAGGGATTCCGCCACACGTGCTTCAGGATGGGTAAATGGCGAATCGTTTTGTTGGGTAGAATCAGCATTTGTTGTGCTGTCAGTAGGTTCCGCTCTGTGTACTGAAATTTTTTCCGCCTCTGCCAAACGCAAAGTTAAGGAATAACCATGAACCATAACCTCCATGGGGTCTCCCATAGGGGCGTACTTGACCAGTTTGATGGTGGTGCCGGGAATGATACCCATATCCAGCAGATGTTGCCGGCAAATACCATTCCCCTCCACCTGTGTGACTTTGCCAAACTGACCAATTTTCAGGTCCCGTAAGGTCATAGGGCTTTAGTCAATGCTTGAAATCACGTATTCTGTCAACCGGCCCAGACAGGATACGTAGCTGCCGAATTCGTTGTCATACCAGCCCATACTCTTGGCGTGGGTGACTGGAATGTTGATTTCGGGAATATCGTGCATACCCATGCTGGCCAGAATTTCGGTCGGCACTTTCAGGAAGCCGGTTCTGGTGTGGATTTCCTTGCCTTCGATCACGATGGCGGCAGGCATACCAATCAGATCCATAGACACATTCTGCTGCATCGAGAATTTCAGCAGGCCTTTTTGTTCGCCTTCGGAAACTTTTCTGTAGATGTCGCGGATGTAATCACCTGAAATATAAGGAACTCCATTCTCATTCAAACGAGAATTGAAAGTGATGTTCAAAGCAATCAGTGAAACGGTCGGGGTGGGGATACGGATAGAGTCGGCCATGAAACCGAAGTTGGAGGTTTCGGGGATAACTTTCTCCAAAGTCTTAGCAGCACCCGTGGTGGACAGGATGATGTTGTTCAGCACCGAACGGTTCTTTCTCAAGTCGGTAGCACCTTCTTTCGGTACACCGTCCAATACGTTCTGGGTGTTGGTAGCGGCGTGAACCGTTGACAATGAAGCGGTTAACACATTGCAGGTTTCTTTGTTGTCCAGCAAGGGCTTGATCATGTGAGCCAAACCGGTGGTGGTGCAGCTGGCAGCTGACAGCACGTGGTGACGCTGAGGATCGAAGCAGTGGTGGTTGATACCGTAAATCAGGGTAGGAGTGTTTTCAGCATTAAAATCGCTCTGTTTGATTTTGAAAGGAGCACTGGCGATAACATGCTCAGCACCAGCGGTCAAGTGACCTAAAATGCTGCCTTTGCCTTCGTTGTCTGGCAGTGAGGGATCAAGGAACTTACCGGTACAATCCACTACTACGCGAACGCCTTCGGCTTTCCAGTTGATGTTACGGGGATTACGCTCGGTAATCAACAGCTTGATGGGGAAACCGTCCACCTCGATCATGTTCTTGTCATGGTCGATGATTTTCACTTCCACCTGTTTGCCAGCGCGGCCATAGAGGAAGAAACTCAAATTGCCGTAAGTGGAGTCCGTGCACAGCTGCTGGATATAGTCTTCCAGATGCTTGCCGACCTCACGGCCAACGTTAACAACAAGACCGTCAACTTTGCGTGAAAGCAGGTGATGCCAGATGGTCAGTTTACCAATTCTACCTGAGCCATTGATACCCAGGAGTTTCTTTTCATTAATGCTAATCATAATGTTTTGTTTTTAAATTATTAGATGAATTGATTTTGTTTGCTTGAAGATTTGAGAGGAGGTGTTTAAGGAGTTTAATGAGATTAAGGTTTTTAATGTTTTTTAAGGAGTATTTTGAATTCTTAGTTCTAAGTTCTTAGTTCTTAATTTTAAACTTTCAGTTTTCAGTTTTCAACTTTCAACTAGTTCTCGTCCACGCTGATCGGGTAATTGCCCTTGTAAATGAGGCCGTTTTTACCGTCGATGGCGATTTCGTCGAAGAGTTTGAAGTGGGTGCCGTTGATAGAGCAGGTCTTCTCCACGTCGTTGACCATAAGCGCGTCGCAGTTAACCACGCAAATCTTGCCCAGCGAGGAGGCCGTAACGGCAGCATGAGAGGTGGCTCCACCGCGAGCGGTAAGGAGCCCGTCACATTCGAAGATGAGTTCAATGTCGTCGGGCACAGTATCGGGACGAACCAATACCATGTGTTTGTCGTTGTTAGGCATATTCTTGATATGTTCAATATCTTCTTTGTCGAAAACGATGATGCCGTTCAGCACGCCGGCACCGATACCGATACCGCTGCCCACCTTGTACATCTCTTCTCTCGGGGTAGCGAAGACCTCCACACCGCTTTCCGCACCAACAGCCATATTACGGGTCTGCAAAATGTACAGTCCGTCAGCATCGGCCGTCTCAAAGGTGAACTCAATTTCCTGGTGAATGAAACCGTCGTTCTCAATCATGCGCTTGGTCACTTCTTTCAGCTTGTTGAAGATGTCGGGATAGTGGCTTTCCAGTGAGAACGGAGCCTTCTGGTAGCTGCGCTCACGCTGTGCCTCGCTGATAGGCAGGGTATTCACCAAACCGCCCACAATATCCTCGCCCTGGCTCAGGAATGAAAAGTCGCCGTTCAGGTTGATGGCCGAGCGGTTGCTCTTGATGTCACGGGTGAATAATACGCCGGAACCGGATTCGTAATGGATGTTACCGAACACCATCTTCTGCACGATGACGGCGGTACCCCATTCGTTAGCAATGTGCATGTGCTCACGATAGACTTCGGCACGCGGTGAATTCCACGAGTCGAACACCGAAGTGATGGCAATCTTCAGCTGCATGAACGGATCTTCCTCAAAATGGATGTTGTGGTCAATCAGCAACTGCTTGTATGCGAAAGCGATCTCGCGCATGTTGGCGGGCGTGAAGCCAATCTTCTGCGCCACATTGTATTTCTTCTTGTAATTGAGGATAATCTGGTCGAAATCATCACGCTCCAGGCCGTACGACATGCCCCAGGTCTGCAGCAGACGGCGGTAGCAGTCCCACGAAGTCCAGCCGTAGTTGTCCTGCTTGCTCAGCTCCTCGGTAATCTCATCGTTCAAACCCACATTCAGGAAGGTGTTCATAGCACCCGGCATCGAAATGGCCGAACCGGAACGCACACTCAAGAGTAGCGGATTGTGCGGGTCTCCATATTTGCATCCTGTAATTTCCTCAATCTTAGCCAAATGGCTTCTGATCATCTGGTCCAACTCATTGTTGATAGGTTCCACCTTGAGGATAGATTTGATGCGACGGAAAACTTCCGTGGTGATGATGAATCCGGGCGGTACCGGATAGTTATTCAGGTATAATTTCTTCAGATAATAAGCCTTGGAACCCAAGAACACCTGATTGTCAATCATGGGCGTCTCCTGGTATAGCGGACTGATGGCCATGTTCTGGTCGTAAGTCATGATGTTCTGCGCTTCCTCACGGGTCAGTACATTCACCTGCTTGCGCAAATTGTTCAGAATCTCACCCATAAAGTTGTCCAACTGCTGGATGATAAAGGCCGATGACAGCAGCTCACGGTAGAAAATCTCCGACTTCTGGGCAATGATTTTCTTCATCTCCACCTTATCCGTGATTTCAGGATATTGCTGCGGGATAATCACCTTCAACAACGTGTCGTAAGGACGGATGAAGTAGTTGTTGATAATCTCCTTGATACTGCCTTCCATAAACTGGAAGATATTGATATACTGATCAATAGTGAAGCATCCTGAAGTTAAACTGTATTCCAGCATCTTCAGGTTGGAGTCGAAACTCTGGTCGTGGATACCGTCCAAGCTCAGACCGTCACGCAGCAGCTGGATCATGTCGCAGATTTCCTTGAACACCTTGAGGGTGAAGAACTCGGTGTTGAGATTCATGATGATGCGTTTCACCAACACCGAGGCGATGCGCTCCAGACGGAAGGTGAGTCCCAGGGCGTCGAATTTCACCTCCTTGTAATAGCCGTACATCGAAGGAATACCAAAGGCGATGTGGCGTTTGTAGAACACGTTCTCCCAGCCTTCGCTCTTCTTTTCGTCGAAGATGATATCATTGAGCTTGTTCATCAGCGAGAAAATATGCTTCAGCGTCTCCACTGGCTCATCTTTTTCAAGCAGCATTTCCAGCTTGTCGATATCTTCTTTATCTACGAAGTAGTATTTCTTCAATATATTAATAATATCGGTAGAATCGAAGATGTATTTCTCTTTCAGCAACTGATACAACTCGATAATCAGGCACACACGCTTCACATCGGTCTCGTTGTCATGCTGAATCTCCTTCATCATTTCCTCTACTTCGTCTTTCTTCTTCTCTATCAGCATCTCCACGGTCAGGTTGTTCTTTTCCAGCAGCTGGGTCAGCACCTCGTGAACGCCTTGCACCCAGATGCCGTCAGGATCAACCAGTGAATAGACATTCTGTGGCAGTATCTTCTCCAAATGTTTCTTATTCAAATCTTTCCAGAAGTAAATCACATCCAGAGTAATCTGAATATGGGAGTTGTTACCTTCGGTATGAATCTGTTTTCTGAGGAAATGAATCAGCTTGTCGTTGCGGTGCGAGAGTTCGTCAATCTTGGTGGATACGTCACGCAGCACACCCTCGGCACCGATTTCGTTGAAATAAACGGGGAATATTCTTGCCAACTGCTTGGTCTGCTTGTAGATAGGTGAAATTCTGGCATTCAGCAGCTTGGTGATATCTTTCTGGAAGAAGTCGGTATCGAAGATGAAGATACCGCCAACTCTCAAGTTGATAATCAGGGCGGCCAGCAGACGCTGCATGGTTTCCGGGTCATACTCAATCAGTTCCAGCCATACACGGATGTTCTTCACGTGGCAGGGGTTCACCTTCAGCTCCCAGTCGTTGGTCATGTAGGTAATTCCCGGGGTGACGAAGCCGAAATCGATGATTTTCCGCTCTAGATAATGGATGAGATTGGTATTTTTGGTATTGATGATTTCCTTTCCCAAGGTGAGAATGGAATCCAGAATCATGTTGATGTGGCTCTCCTTGAAGTCGTTGAACTGGGCAAACAGCTCGTTCATGGACTCGATGCACTGCTCTTCGTCCAGCTCGGTGCTGATGCGCTTGATGACTTTGTTCAGCTCAATCAGCAGGTATTCGCGGTGATATTTCACGCCGGGCAGGTGCAGCAGGTAGAAAATGTAGCAGAACTGCTCGCTGGCCTTCTCGAAAATTTCGATTTCTTTCTTGTACGCCTCAATGATATCGGCGAAGGTGAAAGCGTATTTGGCCAGCTCATCGAAAGTGGTCGCCGCGTCGATTTGCTCATAGTAGTCAGCATACAGGGCCTTGCCCAGCTGGTTCAGCTGCTGGCTGTAGTCCTTCGACATCTTGGCACGGTTTTTCTCGTACCAGGCCTCAATCTGAGTGCTCTCCTCCCAAAACTGGACGTTGCCGCGCAGCAGTTTCCGCATGAATTCCACCGTCATGGATGCGGTGGTTTCATTTTCAGCGGCTTTGCGCAGTTTTTTCTTGAAATGGCCCACATTATAGAAATAGCTGAAGCTGTTGGCTTCAAGATTTTGATCCAGAATGGTCAGATAATCAGTGAGGAAATGGGTGCCCTCCAGGGTGTCGTAGGCGTTGTTGAAGAAATCCAAGAAAGTGTAAATCAGCTGTTTGCACAAATCATCGGTCAGCTGTTTCTGCAGCAGTTCCTGATAGAGGTCGAAGATAATCTGCAACGCTTTCTCCTTGTTTTCTTCCGGCAGTTCCTTGTAGAGCCAGAAATCGGAAATGGTTACGCTAACCAATTGGTTTACAATTTCTTTCTTATTGGAAAACGGGTGATGATACTCGTTGAAAAAGTCTGTGATACGTTTGTGAATGCCCCAGTAGTTGTCGGACAGCGACATGAACCATTGATGATGTTCAGGAATGGTGTAGGGGATATTCTGGGTGCGCGAGAGGTTGGCCTCAAGTGCCTGAGATTTAATCATTTCATTCATAGTGGTAGATGTATTTGATGAGATCTATAATTCTTGATGAATAACCAAATTCATTATCATACCAGACAAGCAGCTGTATGAAGTTGCCCCCGATGACTTTGGTGGCCATAGCATCGAAGATGGCGGAGTGGGGGTTGTTGGTGATGTCGCTGCTGACGATAGGATCCTCGGTATATTCGAGATAAGGTTTCAGCTCGCCGTTGGCATGGCGCAGGAAAGCGTCCTTGATGTCGCGTGTGGTGACTTGCGAGTGCAGCTCAGCGGTCAGTTCCACGAAAGAGCAGTCCACAATGGGAATGCGGGTGGCAAAGCCGTCGAATATGTTGGCCATCTCAGGGATGACTAACTTGGTGGTTTTCACGGCGCTGGAGGTTGTCGGGATGATGTTGGCCAGAGCCGAACGTGCCCGACGGTAGTCGGAGTGATAGCCGTCCTGCAGGTTTTGATTGTTGGTCGTTGGATGCACCGTATTCATGAAACCTCGCACCATGCCAAATTCGTCGTTGATAACTTTCAGGGCCACCGCAATGCAGTTGGTGGTGCAGGAAGCGTTGGAAATGATGCGGTCTTCCTCCTGTATGGTATTGTGGTTCACACCCATAACGATGGTGCGGTTGATGCTGTCGTCATCGGGCGGGCAGCTCAGGATGACCCGTTGCACCGTGCCGCCGAGATGGGGCTGGAGCAGGGGAGCGGTCTTGAAGCGTCCGGATGAATCAATAACCACCTCCACGCCAGTGCGGTCCCAGGGAATGTCTTCGGGATGCATTTGGTTGGTGACGAGAATCTTGCGACCATTCACAATCAGATGGTCGTTGTCAAAGTCTATATCCGCGTTGAAGCGGCCGTGGATGCTGTCGTATTTCAGCAGATGCGCCATCAGCCGCGTGTCCATTTTGTCGTTGATATGCGTGATTTCAATGCAGGGGTCTCCCTCGGCCAAACGAAACACCATTTTCCCGATTCGTCCAAATCCGTTAATGCCGATTTTAGTTGTCATTTGCAGTGTCTTGTTGTAGTTTTTTTGATTTAATGAAATTAATCTGCAAAGTTAGAAAAAATATTTTATATATGCAAATATAATTATCGTTTATGCGTTAAGGCGTTAAGACATGCACAAAGTGCATTCGTCAAGACGAAATTTTTTCAGCTGCCGCAATTTATATGCGCCTCCACGAACGAGCGAAGCGAGTGTCTTAACGTCTCCACGCCTCCACGAAATAAATTCCATAAAGTTCGACATTTGCTAATTAGCAAAATTTCTTTATCTTTGCCGTGAATTTTATATTTAACTTAAACTATGTGATTATGAATTTCATTCTCTATCTGCTATTAGGCGCAGTGGCTGGCTGGTTGGCTGGTCAAATTATGCGTGGCGGCGGCTTCGGTCTGCTGTGGAACATCATCATCGGTATTATCGGCGGTTTCATCGGCGGCTGGCTGATGAGCCTGCTCCACATCCAGAAAGCGGGCATGCTGTGGGAACTCATAGTTTCCGTCATCGGTGCCGTCGTGCTGCTTTTCGTTATTTCTTTGTTCAAAAAGAAATAAATGAGAAGACTACTGGCAAAAACCACCGTATTATTTGTGCAGATAATGCTCCTCACAATGGCATTATCTGCACAAAATATCTGTGGCGCGGTAATTTCACCGCGCGACACGACTATCTTGCCAGGACAATCCGTCACCGTCTCGGCCCACGGACTTTTCGAATACACCTGGCAGCCGGAATCGGCTTATGCCAATCCGCATGACAGCACCCAGACGGTTTCACCGATTGTTACCACAGATTATATTGTTACCGGGCGCTACATTTCAGGGAATATTGTTTCAAATGGCAATTTCGAATCTGGCAATGTGGATTTTAACAGTCAATATACTTATTGGAACACTAATTCCAATACCTATGGAATTATTGGGGCGGAAGGAACCTATACCGTGAATACCACATCGGCCAATGTCCACAACAATTTCGGGACTTACCCTTGCATTGACCATACCTACGCCAATGGTAGCGGACACTGCATGTATGTGAACGGCGCATCCCAAAGCAATGTGATTGTGTGGCAGCAGGAATTATACGACATTGTCCCCAATACGGATTATATTTTCATCACGTGGCTGGCTACTCTGTCTGGCGGCGCCACACACCAGACTAACCAGCTGGCGCGTTTGCAATTCAGCATCAACGGCACTACCATAGGAAACATCTTCACTGCCTCTTCTACTACTGCCCAGTGGAACCAATTCTATCAAATTTGGAACAGCGGCAATGCCACTTCCGCTATTATTACCATTCTGAACCAGTGCACAGAACCCGCTGGCAATGACTTTGCTTTGGACGATATCAGTTTCTCTCCGATGTACACCTGCGAGGACACCCTGACGGTACACGTGGATTACCCCATTGATGCCCATCCCGATACGGTAAGAGCTTGTCGGGGCGATACCAAAACCATCAGTCCCATGGACAATGATGAAATCGACGCAGTTTGCGATAATATTGGTACAGTTCTACCCGAAATTGTTCAGACACCCGAACATGCCGTTGCCACCGTTTCCAGTACGGGAAATATACAAGTTCATTTCGATGCCGATTTCGTGGGTACAGAGGTCATGTATTATCAAATATGTTGTGGCAATACCTGCGACACTGCCGCCATTGTGCTGATTTCCACTGGCTTTGAATCGGAATTTTCAGATACAGCATGTTTCCAGTACAGCTGGAACGGGGTCAATTACGTCAACTCGGGCAACTATCAGCAAACCCTAACTGCCGCCAACAACTGTGACAGCATCGTGACCCTGCACTTGAGTATCCTGAAACCGGAAGTGAACATAAGTACATCTAACTCATTCTTTTGCGAAACCCATACGACCACTTTGGAAGCGCAAGGTGACATGGATGAATATGTATGGAACAATGGCGCTGTCGGCCCAACCATCGAGGTGACCGAACCTGGTGATTACTCCGTCACCGGAAGCAACGATTTCTGCAGCGTTTCAGCTCAGTTTACCATTCCTAATTGTGATTTTACCGTCTATATCCCCAATACAATTACCCCAGGCACACCGGACGGACTGAACGACTTTCTCAGTCTGAATGATTATGTCAAGCCTGAAATACTGACATTCGAAATCATCATTTATGACCGCTGGGGCGGTATCGTCTTTGCCTCGGTGGACAAGGATTTCCAGTGGGATGGGAGAGTGCATGGACAACTCCTTCAGAACGAGATTTACAACTACCTAATCAAATACACTAACAAAGATAATCAGGAAGTGATGATGAAGGGGTCGATACTGGTTTTGTAATGTGCTAATTAGTTAATGTGCTAATGTGCCAATTTATTTGAATTCAGAATTCAAAGTTCAGAATTCAGGATTCAAGATTCATTAATTTGCATATTATTTTCGTATTTTTGTCACAAAATGGTCGCCTTTTCCGACTTATAGAAAAACACGTCTGTTTTGGATCAGTTTGAAAGCACATATCACCAATATTATCCATTGCTTTGGGCAGTGGCGATGAAGCTTCTGGTGGATGAGGATACAGTCGCGGATGTATTACAGGATGTTTTCACCGCCTATTTTAGCCAAAGCCAGAAAAGCCAGATCCGTCAGCCCAAAAGTTGGCTGTTGCGGGTTACCCTGAACAAGTGCGCGGATTGCGCGATATACCAGAACCGTCATACAGATATATCAGCGGCGGATGTGCCAGAACCGGAGGCGGAAACTGTTGATTATACGAATGACAAGCGAAAAATAATTCAGCAGGCATTGTCTCAGCTGTCTCCCCAGGATCGTCAGATGGCAGTGCTCTACAGTGAGGGCTTTTCTTACAAAGAAATATCAGATATTATGGGAATACGCTTTCCCTCGGTGGGGAAAACCTTATCCAGAGTAATCAATAAATTATACGGAATATTAAAATCTAATGGCTATGAAACATTTGAGTGACAGTGAAATACAGGCTTATATCGATGGAGAATTGTCGCCTCGTCAAGCCAATAGGGTGGAGCAACATTTGCAACAATGCCCGGATTGCGCCGCCCGTGTAGAAGAGCAACGTGCCCGAATTCAATTGCTGCGTTCGGCATGGGGTTCGCTTTCTTGTCCCGAAATCAAACCTTTCCGTTTCCCGACTCAGACCACAAGTGCTAATGTGAAAACAGCCCCCGCTTCACCACTGAATCGTAACAGATGGCTCAGAATAGCATCTTCTGTCGCCGCGGTTATGGTCTTGGTTCTGGCCATCGCCCTTGTGATACGTCAAAACACGATAGGTGAGATCACAGATATGACTGGCAATCAGATTATTGTCCGTTATGAGATTGAGGGCGAATTCGATGCCAATCGCCCTGTTACCGAGCAGGATTATATTTTCAGAGTTTATCAACAATAAAATATTTGAATCATGAAAAAGCAAAATTTAATCGGAATCGTATTTTTGGCAGCCTTCCTGTCATTCTTCTTTTTCGAAGGATATTCTCAGAATTTAGTGGAAATCTACAAAAAAGGTGCGGTGAAATTGGTTCCGGAGACCAATTATGCACAAGGTAATGATTGGAATCAGGTATTCCGTTCCTATTATGATAAAATGTATGATACCTATATCGGTAAAAGAAAATATGTTACGGTGCTGTCAGACGGTTCTGTTGTGGTCAGTCATTCTTACGTGGATTATTATACGCTATTTGACAAAGACGGGAATTTTGTGCGTGAGTTCAGTATAAGTACCGGAAAGAATAAGAAGCTGCAGAAACCCATTGCAGGCGCATTGAATGACAAGATTTTATACACGAAGTCGGACAACATGGGAAAGATACATTTTGTTGATTTACAAGGAAATGTCAAAAAAATAGTGACTGTAAAATATAGCGTTTATGATATTCTTCCTCTTCCAGGCGACCGCTTGCTGGTGACGGGTTTTGTGGTAGGGAAAAAGAGCAGGGACATCGTGTCTATTGTGGATTATAACACTGGTGACCAGAAAGTTATATATAGTTATTGGTGGGAAGATGGCAGATATTCAACGTCATCGGCAGGTGAGGATGTCCCCTTCTTTTATAGAAAAAAATTAGAGAATGGCAGTGAAATTATGGTTGGCTATCATCCTGCGGATGCGGTTATGCCTGTTGGAGTTAGACAGTCATCCATAAGAGCACGCATTGCGATTGTCAAACAGAAAATTGTTGTGGCCGCTCCCTCTGTTAATCAAGTAATTACATACGATTTGAACGGTATCGAATTAAGCAGGATGAGTATTCCTTTTGGCAAGAAAGAAGTGTCGGTGGAAGAACAGAAGGAAATTCTGCGGAAACAGATCGAAAGTACAAAAAACAATACCGATCCCACAATTATTCCGAATGTTTCAATGAATGTTGAATCAGAAGAATACAAAAAGGTGATAAAACCGGAGTTGGTGAAGAAAATGGAGAAAGATATGGCTTTGATTACCGAACCCGTGACCCTGCCAGTGTTTACTACGGTTATCAAAGATTCAGAGGATAACCTGTTGTTTTTCGAGATTCCGGAAACGAAGGGTGGCAACAAGTTCAACGTGTGGGTGTATCAGGATGGAGGAAATTTCGTCTGCCAAAGTAGCTTTGTATGTGATGATTACGACTTGGTAATCAATGCCGACCGAATGGCATTTCACAATGGCTACCTGTACAGCGTACAAGATAAAAAAGGCACAAAAGGCATCCCCATGCGACTGGTGAAATTCAGGTTATCTAAATAATAAAAGTTGTTTCTGTTAAAACAATAGGGGCGCAACACTTGCGTCCCTATGTTTTTATATAATCAGAATTTAATTGTTTAATCAACTAATCCATTAGCACATTAGCACATTGATAATTAGCACATTAACTAATTAACCAATTTGCTAATTAAAGTAGTTCTACGCTTCTCTTCACAAAATCGCTGAGTTTTTCGCCCGTCAGGATGTTCTGCGACAGCATAGCCAAATCAATCAACTGCTTGGTCAGCGCTACCTTCTTCTCCTCGTCGCTTTCACCTAAGATACGAGTAGCCAAGGGGTGGTTGCCGTTCACCACCAGGTTGTAGTGCTCGAAATTGCCGAAGCTGGGTTGGCCTGAAATCTTGCTCATATCCTGGTACCGGCGCATGAACTCGTTCTGCGTAATCATCACCGGCAGATCACTCTCGCTGAGGCTCTCCACCTGCACCGTGAATTTTTCTTTCTCCACATTGCCTTCGAACAGGCCTTTCAGCTTCTCGGTCTCCTCGCTCGACAGCTTGGAGGGGTGAACGTCCTCTTTCTCAATCAGTTTGTCGATGATGTCGGCGTCCACACGGGTGAAGCGGCTCTTTTCAAGTTTCTGCTCCAGCATATTGATGAAATGCGTATCCAGGAAGCCATCCATCAGCAGCACATCGTAGCCGTTCTCTTTGGCAGAGGAAATGTACAGATGCTGGGTGTTAACGTCTGAGGCATAGAGATATACGAGTGTGTCATTCTTGTCTTTCTGCAGGGTTTCAATCTTGGCTTTGTATTCGTCCAAGGTGAAATATTTGCCGTCGGTGTTCTTCAGCAGGAAGAACTTCTGGGCTTTCTCATAGAATTTCTCGTCGGTGATGGAACCGTATTCGATGAAGACCTTGATATCGTCCCATTTCTTCTCGAAATCCTCGCGGTCGTTCTTGAACATCTCCTCCAGTTTCTCGGCTACCTTCTTGGTGATGTGGTTGGAGATTTTCTTAACATTGGCATCCGACTGCAGATATGAACGGGATACATTCAAAGGAATGTCAGGGGAGTCGATGACACCGTGGAGCAGCATCATGAACTCAGGGATAATACCATCCAGCTGGTCGGTGATAAACACCTGGTTACAATACAGTTGCACTTTGTTTTTCTGCAGTTCGAACTGGTTTTTCACCTTCGGGAAATACAGAACGCCGGTCAGGTTGAAGGGGTAGTCCACATTCAAATGGATCTGGAACAATGGTTCTTCAAATACCATAGGGTAGAGCTCATGGTAGAATTTCTTGTAGTCCTCGTCGGTCAATGCGGAGGGTTGCTGTTTCCATATTGGGTTGGTATTGTTGATGATACGGGGCACTTCCACCTCTTCCTCCTTGTCTTTGCCCTCGGGTTTCTCCCATTTCTTCTCCATACCGCAGCGGATAGGCACGGGCAGGAAGCGGCAGTACTTGTGCAGCAAGCCCACAACACGGTTCTCTTCCAAGAATTCGGCAGAATCGTCGGCGATGTGCAGGATGATTTCGGTACCACGGTCAGCCTTGTCAATTTGTTTCATGGTAAATTCGGTCGAGCCGTCGCAGGTCCAATGCACAGCGGGCATATCTTCCTGATACGACTTGGTCTTGATTTCCACCAAGTTGGAAACCATAAAGGCTGAGTAGAAGCCCAGTCCGAAATGGCCGATGATGTTGGCGGCGTCGGTGCCTTTGTATTTCTCCACAAACTCCTCGGCGCTGGAGAAGGCGATCTGGTTGATATATTTCTTCACCTCTTCTTCGGACATACCGATACCGCGGTCGATGACGCTGAGGGTTTTGGCATCTTTGTCCACCTTCACCTCGATGGTCATGTCGCCCAGTTCCACATTGGCCTTGCCGAGGCTCACCAGGGTTTTCATCTTCTGCGAAGCGTCTATAGCGTTGGAAATCAATTCCCTAAGGAATATTTCCTGGTCTGAATACAAAAATTTCTTGATAACGGGGAAAATGTTTTCCGTTTTGACATTGATTTTTCCTGTTGACATAATTTATAGTTTTTATTGATTTTAATCTGAAAATAACGCCATGTTAAAAGCAAAATTTGTGCCAAAAGTGGGGACTGCCAAAATGTCAGTGTTTTCTTCATACTTTCCAAAGATGGAAAGTATACAAAGATCTTTTTCCGACGGTAAGTGCCACTGCAGATGCGGAATGGACAGAACTGATCGATTACATGAAGACACAACCAATTTATTCTTCAGGGGACGATCCTGAGTATTTAGCCAAGGCTTTGTCGGCGAACTGGGGGTGGATCAATTCAAAATATCCTATAGGTGGGGCTGCCACAATGTGACAGCCCCATTTTTTTATTGCAACTCAGGTAACAATGGCATACTTATTAAAAAAAAGGTTATTCTAATAACCTATTTCAAGTAAAATTTGGTTATTTAAATAATCTTTTGTATCTTTGCATTCGATTTTAAACAGTGAAATATGGAAAGCCTGTTCAGAAAACACAAAATGTTGATATCACAAGTCAGTACGGATATCGTGCGTGAAATGATGAATACCATCAAATGGGAGAAGCAATTGGTAGCCATTCGCGGTTCGCGAGGCGTGGGCAAAACGACTCTCATTCGGCAATATATCAAGAAAAAGTACGGTCTCAGTGCAGGGGAGGCACTATACTGTGTGATGGACAGCATGTATTTCACCAACCACACCTTGCTTGACTTGGCAGAACGTTTCCATATGATGGGTGGAAAGCATCTGTTTCTTGACGAAGTGCATCGCTATCCCACATGGAGTCGAGAGATAAAAGAGGTTATCGACCTCTATCCCGATATGAAAATCACCTTTACAGGATCCTCCCTTATCCAAATACTGAACGCCGATGCCGACCTTTCTCGTCGTGTGTTGAGCTACACTATGGAGGGGCTCTCTTTCCGGGAATTCCTCCATTTTTACAAAGGATTACACATCCCCGTATACAATTTAGACGATATCCTGACATGTTATGACGACATTTGTGACGAAGTGAATAATAGGTGTCGTCCTCAACCTCTGTTTGAAGAATATTTAAAGGTAGGTTATTTTCCCTTCTATGACGGCGACGAGGAAGAATACTACAGTCGTATTGAGAATGTTATTGACTTCATTGTGGGTCAGGAACTGACACAATTTTGCGGCGTGGATGTGGCCAATATTCGCAAAGTGAAAGCGCTGATACAATTTCTTGCCGACAGTGTCCCGTACGAACTGAACGTTGCAAAACTCTCAGCCCGTTTGGAATTGAACAAGCACACAGTTCTTAGTTATATCAACAGCCTTGAACGAGCTGAACTTTTACATCTGCTTTATTCCAACAGCAAGACTATCACTCGGTTACAGAAACCTGACAAAATATACCTTCACGACCCTAACATGTTTTACGCACTTGGATATGGCGAAAAAATAGGCACTATCCGAGAATGCTTCCTTGTTAACCAGTTGTCAGTCGGTCATACAGTGGAATACGGAAAAACACAGGGTGATTTCATCATCGACGGAGATATTACGATAGAGGTAGGCGGCCCTGATAAGTCCTTCGAACAGGTGTCTGACATTCCCAACTCATACATATTTGCTGACCGTATAGAATTTGCCGTCGGCAAAAAACTTCCTCTGTGGATGGCAGGGTTGGTGTATTAAGAACTTTTTTTTTGTATCTTTGCAGGCTAATTTTTAAATAGAATGGATAAGAATACGATTATTGGATTGCTCTTGATTTTCGCGCTTTTCATGGGGTTCAGCTTTTACACCTCGCAGAAGAATGCCAAACATCGTGAGCAGGTAGAGAAGGAGAGAATGGAGCAGGAGCTGAGAGCTCGGGAGGATTCCATTGCCAATGCGGTAGCCGTTTCGATGGCTGACCAGCAGAACTTGAACGACACAAGCACGGTGGCGACAGCGGCCGGCACTCCGGCTGCGGAGACACAGAAGAAACTGCCGCTTTACGCGGTGGCTTTCCAGATGCCGGCAGATGCCCAGAACGGCGATTTCACCGTGGAGACCAACAAGGCGATTTACTCTTTCGCCCGCCAAGGCGGTTATCTCAAGAGAATTGAGATGAAAGAGGCTTACAAATTCGCCCCCAAGGATTCGGTGAAACCCCATGTGGTGCTGTTTGACGGCGATGCCAACAGTATCAACATCGCCCTGATGCTGAAAAACCAGGCTACCGTGCATTCCAAAGACCTGACTTTCAGCAGCGAAACGCCTAATCTGGTGGTGACCAAGGACAGTGCTACGCTTTCACTGAAAGTATATCCTGCCGGAACGGTACAGAGTGGCGACTCCACCGCTGCTCCGGTCAAAGATAGTTATATTGAATATTTATATACATTCTATCCGAACGAATATCATTTCGGCTACAAAATCAATTTCGTCAACATGGCGGATTACCTGTATGCCAACAATTTGGCCTATACGCTGGACTGGAATGCCCAATTGAGCTGCCAGGAGCGCAACTGCCAGATAGAGAGGGATATGAGCACGGTATATTACATGGACAATGTGGATGATGTGGACAATCTGGACGAGCGCAAGAGCGACAAGAAAGATTTCTCCTCACCTTTGAAATGGGTGGGCTTCAAACAGCAGTTCTTCACCTCCACCTTGATTGCCCAATCAGGAGAATTCAGCACAGCGGCATTGGAAGTGACTACTCCTGCCAAGAACGAGACCCAGTTGCTGAAGACCATGGAAGCCCAATTGGATTTCTCTGTCAGCGACCTCAATAGCGGCTCTTTCGACATGATGATGTACATGGGCCCCAGCCAGTACAAACTGCTGAAAGAATATGACCTGAAACTGGAACGCCAGGTGCCGCTAGGATGGGGATTCTTCCTGCTGCAGTGGTGCAACCGCTACATCATCATCCCCGTCTTCAACTGGCTGGAGAGCTACGGCATCAGCTATGGTATCATCATTCTGATTTTGTCACTGTTTATCAAGCTGTTGGTGACCCCCGTCAACTACAAGACCTATTTGTCCTCCGCCAAAATGAGAGCTCTGAAGCCCGAGGTTGACGCCCTTAGTAAGCGCTATCCCAAGGCCGACCAGAACCAGGACGAGATGATGAAGAAACAGCAGGCCACCATGGCCCTGTACAAGAGCGCCAAGGCCAGTCCCATGGCGGGCTGTCTGCCAGCTTTGATCCAGATGCCTATCCTGATCGCCATGTACCGTTTCTTCCCCTCGGCTTACGAGTTGCGCCAGAAATCATTCCTTTGGGCCGACGACCTTTCGTCATACGACTCCATTCTGGATTTGAGCTTTAACATCCCGCTGTACGGCAACCATGTGAGTTTGTTCACCCTGCTGATGACCATTTCGACCATCGCTTATACCTACATGAACAACAAACTGATGTCTCCGGCCACGGGCAACAACGACCAGCAGAAGATGATGAAATGGATGATGTACATCATGCCCATCATGTTCCTCTTCATGTTCAACAGCTTTGCATCAGCATTGACCTATTACTATCTGTTAATCAACCTGATAACCTTCGCCCAGAACGGTATTTTCATGCTGACCGTGAAACAGGACAAACTGCGTGCCCAATTGCTTGAAAACATGAAACAGCCCGTGAAGAAGTCAAAATGGCAGCTGCGCATGGAAGAGATGATGAAACAGCAGCAGCAACTGGCTAAGCAGCAGGGACGTAAATAAACGTCGGAAAATAATTTCAGAAAATTGACGTTAGTTATATAGAAAAATATTATATTTGCAGAATCATTCAACATTATATTAATATTAACGAAAAAGATTAGAGATGGAAAATTTAGAAAAAAATGAAGTTTTGTCAAGAGCAGTTAGAGCAGGGAAGCGTACCTACTTTTTCGATGTTAAGACCACAAAAAATGAAGAGAAGTATCTGACCATTACCGAGAGCAAGCGTAAATTCAACGCTGACAATGGCACTTTCTTCTATGAAAAACATAAATTGTTCCTGTACAAGGAAGATTTCACCAAATTCCAGAATGCATTGGCCGCTGTATTGGAGTTCATTGAAACGGGCAAGATTCCTGATGATGTTTTGTTCGACACCAACGAGCCCAAAACCGATGACATTAATTTTGAAGATCTGGAGGCCTAATGGGAAAGATTATTGCTGTCGTTAACCAAAAGGGAGGGGTAGGGAAGACCACGACCGCGGTCAATCTGGCCGCCTCGCTGGCCGTGTTGGAGCATAAGACCCTGCTGATTGATGCCGACCCGCAAGCCAATGCGACTTCGGGGGTGGGTATTGATCCCGAAGAGGTCGAGAACAGCGTTTACGACTGTATGTTAGGCAACAAGTTCGCCCCGGAGGTCATCATCAAAACCGAAACTCCGAACTTGGATATCATGCCCGCCACCATCGACCTGGTGGGTGCCGAGCTGGAGATGATTTCTTTTGACCGCCGTGAATACCGTATGCGCGACGCCCTGACGGCAATAAAGGACGAATACGAGTTCATCCTCATTGACTGCGCTCCTTCTTTGGGACTGATCACACTGAACGCGCTGGTGGCCTCCGACTCGGTCATCATCCCGGTGCAGTGCGAATACTATGCGCTTGAGGGTCTGGGCAAGTTGCTCAACACCGTGCGTCTGGTACAGGCCAACATGAATCCCTCACTCTCCATCGAGGGTATCCTGCTGACCATGTACACCGCACGTCTGAAACACAATAATGCCGTGGTGGAAGATGTGAGACAGCATTGCAAAGGCATTGTTTTCGACACCATCATCGTGCGTAATGTGCGTCTAAGCGAAGCCCCCAGCTATGGTAAACCCATTGTATTGTACGATGTACAGTCCAAGGGCAATATCAACTACCTGAACCTTGCCAAAGAGGTGTTGGTGAACAACGGTTACACCTTTGAATCGGAATCATTATTAGAACAAGAATCTGAAGCAGAAACAGAAGCATGAAGGATAAAGACGCTAAAAAATTAGGCAAAGGCTTGGGAGCATTGCTGGGCGGAGGAGACCTGCCTATCGCGCCAAACTCAGTGGCCCGTATCAAGCAGGACTCTGTCGGCACCATCCGCATCGAGTCTATTGAAGTCAACCCGAACCAGCCCCGTACCAAGTTCGACGAAGAGGCATTGAAGGAGCTGGCTGAATCTATCAAAACTTACGGCCTGATACAACCTATCACCGTGCGTCCCATCTCCAACGGCAAATACCAGCTGATTTCCGGCGAGCGCCGTCTGCGCGCCTGCAAGTTGGCCGGTCTGCAAGAGATTCCGACTTACGTGCGCACTGTCGACGATATGCAGTCGATTCAGATGGCTTTGGTGGAAAACATTCAGCGTGAAGACCTTAACGCCCTTGAAATCGCCTTGTCGTACCAGCGCTTGATGGACGAACTCGGTTTCACCCAGGATGAAGTCAGCGAAAAGGTGGGCAAGAACAGAAGCACCATCACCAATTACGTGAGACTGCTGAAACTTTCCCTTCCCGCCCAAATCGCTGTGCGTGACAATGTGATCAGCATGGGTCACGCCAGAGCCCTGGTGGCAGTAGAGGACGAAAAGCTCCAGGAGAAACTGCTGAAGCAGGTGATTGACGGAGGTTTGTCTGTTCGTCAGACCGAAACCTTAGTGAAAAAGCACACCAGCGAGTTCAAACCCGCCAAGACGAAAATCAAAATCACCCTCTCCGACGAAGTCAACCAGTTCATGTCATCCCTTTCCAAGAAGCTGAACTCCAAGGTGTCCGTCAATAAGGATTTGTCTGGCAAAGGCAAAATCACTATTCCGTTCACCTCCGACGATGACTTAAAGCAAATTATTAGCAAGCTAATGTAACTAACTTTAGTTCTGCTATATATGAAGAAAATATTTTCAATATTAACAATCCTGCTGAGTCTGTGTGCGATAAGCGTACAGGCTCAGTCTGTTGATTCGCTGAAGGTGACAACCACGGAAGATTCTATTGCGGTTGTTGCCACAGACACTTCTGGTTTGCAACGACAGGCGCCCCGTATGGGCACCACGAACAAAGCCAAGAGGATGAAGATCAAGTCTGAAAAACCCATAGAGAATGTGGCAATGACCGACTCTGCATTACGGAAAAAACATAGTCCCACTGTTGCAGGCTGCCTGTCCATCATTCCCGGTGGCGGTCAAATCTACAACAAGAAATACTGGAAACTCCCCATCGTATATGGTGCATTGGGCATCTCCGGCTACTTTGTCTATGATTTCGCTCACCAGATGGTGTCGTACAAAAAAGAATTCATCAATCGCCGGGATGGGAACACCAGTCAATTAAACCCTAAGTACAGCATTGAAACCGATGCGAATATTCTGGCATTGAAAAACACTTATCGCCGAAGGATGGAAATCGCCATAGCGATTACCGCAGTGCTGTATGTATTTAATATTGTGGACGCTATCGTGGATGCGCACCTATATTATTTTGACATCTCAGACGATCTGTCGCTGCGAGTCACCCCGCAAATCAATCAGAATTACAACAGTTCTTTGGCGCAGCAGAACAATACAACGTTCAATTACGGCGTTAATCTTACATTAAATTTCAAATAATGGCAAAATTCGCGATTTTAGGATATGGCAAGATGGGCAAGGAGGTGGAGAAAATCCTTCTTTCCCGTCAGGAAGAGATTGTGGCCCGTATTGACAACGAGGAGGACTGGCAACAGCAATGGGATCAGTTTCTGACCGCTGATGTCGCTATTGAATTTTCCATGCCCTCGGTGGCTGTGGAGAATTTCAAGAAATGCTTCGAAAACCATATTCCGCTAGTGGCAGGCACCACCGGCTGGTACGACCGCCAGAAAGAAGTGCTGGACTACTGCCGTCAATGCAAAAGCGCTTTCGTCTTTGGTTCCAATTTCAGCATCGGGGTCAATGTATTCTTCAAGCTGAACGAACTCTTGGCCAACATCATGAAGGACCAGGAAGCTTTTCAGGTATCTATTGAGGAGACTCACCATATCACCAAAAAAGATGCCCCCAGCGGCACCGCAATCCATTTGGCTCAAATTATTGAGAAACAATATAATAATAAGATTGAAGTACCCATTGAATCGTTTCGTTTGACCGATGTACCGGGCATCCATAAAATTACTTATCAGTCTGAAAATGAAACCATTGAACTGACGCATACCGCCAAGAACAGGGTAGAGCTGGCGCAAGGAGCGGTCAAAGCCGCCCATTGGCTCCTCCAACATCCTGGCATCTACGACTTTAAAGACATAGCACTTTCAATTAAGAATTAAGAACTAAGAATTAAGAATTGATAATTAATAGTTGTAATTCAAAGTTCAAAATTCAGAATTCATAATAAAATAAACTCATTTTTCGTTATACATAATTATTCATCGTCAACTATTAATTATTAATTGTAAACTATTAATTATCATGACATTATCTACAACCGCCGTATATATCTGTCTGCTCATCGCCTTTTTAGGGCTGCATGTGGGCTTGTGGGGAATTTTCAAGAAAGCAGGCGTCAATCCCTTGTTGTCACTCATCCCCATGGGCGACTACTGGTTCTGGGTACGCAAAGTATTGTCCCGTCCCTGGTGGTGGATGCTGCTGATAGTCTTCCCGTTCATCGGCGTTTTCATGTTTTTCATGATGGTATGGAAAACCATAAGACTCTTTGGCAAAACAAGTTACATACCATTAATCCTTGGCACGGCTTTCTTCTTCATTTATCTGCCGTATTTGGGATTCTCAAAGAAAGAGCAGTTCACACATCTGGAAGACTTGCCAGTATTCCAAAAGAGCAAAGCGAGAGAGTGGGGCGATGCCCTGATTTTCGCAGTGGCCGCCGCCTACATTATCCGCATGTTCCTGGTGGAATTCTATGCTATCCCGACCTCCTCTATGGAGAGCACCCTGATGGTGGGCGATTATCTGGCTGTGGGCAAGATGGACTATGGCGCCCGGGTTCCCATGACGCCCATCGCATTCCCCTTTGTGCATCACACCATGCCCCTGACCCAAAGCACCAAATCCTACACCGAGTGCATCAAGCTGCCGTATATGAAATTCCCGGCTATCCGTCCCTTGCGCCGCAATGACGTGGTGGTGTTCAACTATCCCGACGGTGACACGGTGGCCATTGAGCGGCAGAGCGAAAGCTACTATGCCATTGTACGCGAGTTCGAGGCCATGCTCAACCCCGAGACGCCCCGCAAAACCATGGAGAACCTGTATTATCGCTATTCTCCTGACAGAGTGATGTATTACCAGTCCAAATATGGCGGAGCCTATTATCCCGGCAAGGGTAGGGAAGCGGTAAAAAAAGAATACAAGGTGGTGGCACGTCCCGTGGACAAACGCGAAAACTATGTGAAACGCTGTGTGGCTATGCCTGGCGATGTTCTGCAAGTAATTAATGGGGAGTTGCTTATTAACGGCAAGCCGGCTTTCAAACCCGAAAAAATGCAGTATTCCTATTTTGTAAGTGACCCCAGTGGTATCGGTCTGTCTTCAAAGAAACGCAAAGCATTGAATATCAACGAGGAAGATATCCAAAAAATAGACCAAAACACCACTGTTTACTGGTTGAACGAGGATCAGAAAAAACAAATTGAAAAGATGGGCTTGATTGTGGAAAAAATTGTAGATAAGGAAAATACATATGATATGAGTATCTTCCCGCACGATAGCCGCTATCAATGGAACAAGGACAACTTCGGTCCGATTGTCATTCCGCAGAAAGGACAGACTGTTGAAATTAATGACTCGACCATCGTTCTGTATGACAAAATCATCAAGAATTATGAGCTGAATGACTTGCAGGTGAAGGATGGCAAAGTGTATATTAATGGCCAAGTGGCTGACAGCTACACTTTCCAGATGGACTATTATTTCATGATGGGTGACAACCGTCACAACTCAGCGGACTCCCGTTTCTGGGGCTTTGTGCCTGAAAATCACATTGTTGGCAGAACTTTGTTTGTATGGTTGTCATTGGATAAATTCAAAACCATCGGAGAAGGTAAGATCCGTTGGAACAAGATGTTCAAGAAAATAAAATAAACACATAGAATTCAGAATTCAGAATTCAAAATTCAAAATTCAAAATCCAAAGTTCAAATTCCCCTTCTTAAAGAAGGGGTGCTCGAAGGGCGGGGTAGTGTTTTAAACTTTGAACCACAAATTCTATCGTATGTACGTTGGCACATTGAATAATTTTTGTATTTTTGCACGCTCAAAATGATAATGTATAACTTAAAATAAGAAAAACTATGAAAAAAGTATGTTTGATTATGGCAGTGGTGATGTTGGGCTTTGTAGCTCTCGTTTCCGCTCAGAAGCCTTTTGCTGGCACCATTAAAACGCACACTCACATCGAAGGCACTGATGATCCCAACATTCTGTCAGAAGGTGAGAGTGACGCCAGCATCCAAATTTTCGGAAACTATACCAAAATGGTAAGAACTATTCAGGAAGGTTTTGGCATCACTTCCATTAGCAATGGTGACACCAAAAGCAACATCGTGATTCTGGACATCATGGGCATGGGAAAATATTATATTGAAACACCTGCTGAAAAAATCCTGGAAGCTCAAAAAACGGTTAAATACGACTATAACAAAACTGGCGAGAAGAAAACTATTGTTGGTTATGAATGCGAGAAAGTTGTGGTTACTATAACAGATTTGGAAACAGACGAAAGCAAATCTTTCGTGGAATATGTCACCACTGCTCTTAATGTCGGCGAGAACATCAATTTTGCTGAAACTCCCGGATTGGCTGGCTACGCATTGAGAAGCGAAGTAAAGCAAGACATCGAGGGTACTGAAGTTACTATCATTACTGAAGCAACAGAAATTATCCCCAACAAGAAACTCAAAGCTGTTGATTTCCTGTTGCCGTCAGATGCTCAAGACATCCACACCAATCCCCAGCTGATGAAGATGTTAGGTATGGGTGATGATGAAGACGAAGAATAGTTGACAATTGACAGTTGACAATTGATAATTAAAAAAAAGCGCTTTTTCAAGCGCTTTTTTTTTGTTTTATAGATTTAATTTGTGCCCCATCTTCTCTTGCTTGGTCTTCAGGTAATACCGATTGATATCATTCGGCTCGATGATGATGGGTACCGTTTCCACGATGTCGATACCATATCCATTCAGGCCGACCCGTTTGGCGGGATTGTTGGTAATCAAGCGGATTTTCTTCGCTTTTTGATCATTCAAAATCTGTGCGCCAATGCCATAGTCGCGCTCATCGGCCTTGAAGCCCAACTCAAGATTAGCTTCCACAGTGTCGCGGCCTAATTCCTGCAAATGATAGGCTTTCAGCTTGTTGACCAAGCCAATGCCACGGCCTTCCTGGCTCATGTACAGCACCATACCTTTGCCTTCTTTCTCCACCATCTCCATGGAACGATGCAGCTGTGCGCCGCAGTCGCATTTGCAAGAGCCGAAAATATCGCCGGTAGCGCAGGAAGAGTGCACTCTCACCAAAACAGGCTCACCTTCTTCCCAGTCGCCTTTCTTCAGCACCAGATGGGTGCTGTTATTGTTAATCTGCGTGTACGCTATCAGCTTGAAATTACCCCACTGTGTGGGCAGGTTCACTTCCTGTTCCTTTCGGATAAGCTTCTCGTTTTTAACACGATAGGCTATCAAATCCTGGATAGTGATGATTTTGATGTCGTGTTTGGCCGCCACTTCCATCAATTGCGGAAGACGGGCCATGGTGCCGTCGGGATTGATAATCTCGATGAGGGCGCCTACGGGCTGAAGACCTGCCAGACGGGTAAGGTCAACGGTAGCCTCGGTGTGGCCGGCACGAACCAACACACCTCCGTCACGTGCACGCAAAGGGTTCACGTGTCCAGGGCGACCGAAATGCTCAGCCTTGGAATTGGGGTCGGCCAAAGCCTTGATGGTAAAAGCTCTGTCATGCATCGACACGCCCGTGGTGCAGCCGTTGCCCAGCAAATCCACCGTCACGGTGAAGGGAGTCCCATGCAACGAAGTGTTAAAGGCATTATCAACCTGCATTTCCAGATTCAACTTCTTGCAGCGTTCTTCTGACATAGGGGCACACAAGACACCTCGTCCGTAACTCAACATGAAATTGACTTTATCTGGAGTAATATGTTCTGCGGCAATGATAAAATCTCCTTCGTTTTCGCGATCTTCATCATCCACCACAATGAGGAATTTCCCTTGCTTGAAATCCTCAATAGCTTCTTCAATAGTGTTCAGTTTTATCTCCATTCTGTTCTGTAAAAATTAAGTGCCTTCACGCTCCAACGGTGAGATGCAGGCGATGCGTTATTCTTGTTGTATCGGATACCTATTCTGAATGTACCTTGCGGTACAGGAGTCAAAGCATTGCTATTGGCAAATGAGGAAGGGTAGGAGGTGAGGTTGTACAACTGCCAATCTCCCATATTGATGTCGCCACCCTGATAAGTGGTGGAATAATACACCTGGTAATAGTCAGGATTGGTAACATCCGAAATCTGATGTTCGATTTTCAGGAAGCAGTCAGCCTCATTGATAGTGATTTCCGGAGAAATCACCCAGTCATCGCAAGTGCCGTTAACAGGCAGGTGATACAGGAACTCGCTACCATTATAACTCTGATATTTCCATGCGTCGGCTGTGTTTTGGATCCATCCGCCACTGGTCAGCGAACTGGCATCAATAGCCACTCTGTTCACCAGAACCTCGGTCTCCTGAGGACCTTGCGTAGCATCCTTGATGTCATCAGCGGTACGCAGTGTGAATTGATAATCATTCTTGTAGATGGTCAGGATACCGGTCAAATCGTATTCCTTGGTGGCATCAATGATGATGTTTCTGAATTTGGCATAGTTAGAGGTTCTGACCACAATAGAGAAATTATCCAATGGGCGGTCGCAAGTAACATCGTCAGTGGCCAGCTGCAAACCATGGCAAGCCGAGGCAAAACGAGCTTTCTTAATGGTACACAGACAGTTGACCTTCACCTCGGACAAATCCGCATCAGAGTTAATCTCGCAAATACCGCCACAAGGTGACAGTGCGTTGATATTGTCCATGCTGGGAAGACCGTCTTTGCTAAGATAGCGCCCCAGCATCATGTAATTGATACGGCCAATGCTGTTCTCGTAGATCCAGCCAATCTGGTATTTGTTGCGGTAATCGCCCACTACCAAGCCGTCACAATTGAGGTAAACGATCTGTCCCACAGGATATTCATTGAACAAACTGTTTTGTTCGATTGCGATTTCAATACCACCAGTCTGATCCTGCACGGTAAGGTATTTGTAGCAGTTGCCGCCTTCATCAGAGCTGACAACAACCGCTTTGACGATAAAACGCTCCCCGCTGTATCTGCAGATGGAATCCAACACATTCTGGCTGAGAACAGTATGTCTTGCCTTGATGTCGGCAATGGTTTTGTTCGCCTTTTTGCCGGTATATTCCGGTGCTTGAAATTCCGGAGCCTCCCATTTCTTGCATGATGACAAAGAAAGAACGAGAGCCAACAAAATAATGCTTATATTATATATTTTTTTCATTTCAGAATATTTTTACTGTTCAACAATAGATACAACTTTAAAATCTTTGATCATCCATGTGCTATTGGAATTGTCATGATATCTGAATGCGAATCTCAGATTGCTTGCCGACAGCAATTCGGCGGGAAGTTCTTGACTGAATGTCACAAAACTGGTGGTGCAATTGATATTCAACGGTGTCCAGTCCGCATTCTGCACATCACCACCGGTATAATTCGTGGAATAATAAACCTCACGATTGCCAGTGCCACTCAAGGAGCGGTGAGCAAAGGACAACTTCAGATTGTCGTAGCCGTTTGCGTTGATGGAAGGAGACACCAGCCAGCTGTCGTTAGCGCCGGTGCTGCCCACTATTCTCATGGCGTTGCCGCTCATGTATTCCCAGTTGCTACCCGCTATGACCTGATTGGTCCAGCCATTGTCCAAGGGATTCTGTGACAAATCCATGGCATTCACGATGACTTCAGCATAGGTAGGCGGAACCACAGCTGTGCCAATATCATCCAATGAACGGATAACCAGCTGATTGGTGGTTCTGAAGCGTGACAACAGCGCCACCATGTCGAAAACACCCGCTGGAGTCAGCTCATTGGCAAATTTGGCGTACATGCTGGTGTAAAGAATGATTTTCGTGCCATCCTCAAAAGTGATTTCATTTTCGGTGCCCGAAGAGGTGGTGTTGGCGTAAACCTGGCCAGGATCGGTGAAATGGACATTTTTGAGGCGAACCAAACGATTGTACATGTTTGCCTGAATCTGATTGGCAGAAGTCAACTCGACAGACGGTTGCGGATTGGGCCCCGGTACACCGTCTTTGAAGATATACTTATACAGCTTGTTGGTGCTAATACCTTGAATGCCATCATTTTCCCACCATCCCAACTGGTGCAGCATGCCATAGTCGCCTAAAATAAGACCATCGCAATTCACAAATAAATGTTGACCCAGAGGATAGTTGGGATAAAGCGTACTGCTGTTGATTTTGATCTGCACAGCGGCAGTACCATCATCAATAGTGATATACTTGTAACAGTTGCCCTCCTTATCGCTCGAAATCACAGTTCCCTCTATGACAATGCCCTGGGGAAGAGTATCGTAGGTGAAGCCAACCGTCAACGGGTGGAATTCCAGCAACTGGGCGATAGTATGAGTGGCTTTGCCGTCGTAAGTGGCAACGGGAGCCACATCCAATTCGCGACGACAGGAGGCGAACAAAAACAGGGCCACTGCCATCAGCATAACTATGTTGGATTTATTTATTCTCTTCATGATATTGTTTTTTCTGATTGGATGAAACTGAATCGATAACTAGTTGAACTGGAAGTTAATACTGCCAAAGAAGGTAGTACCGAATGCGTAATAATACTTGTTGGGGAACTTATCGGGATTATATTCAGTATAATCATAACGAGACTGCTCGTAAGCGGTGGTAACCAGATTCTTGTTATTCGTGATATTGGTCACACCGATATTGAAACCAAGGTTATAACGCTGTTTGATTCTCCATGATTTGCTGATGGAGGCGTCCAGAGTAAACTGACCTTTCATACGGGTCTGGCTGGCCATGGCGATAAAGGCGGGATCATCCACTGACAGACTTCCTCTGGCGAAAGTGGTTCTTCTTTCAGGATTCAAGTCGCAGTATATCTTGTCGAAATAATTGAGATTGACATTCACCCACCAGTACTTATAGTTGAATTTAAGACCGATGGTTGCCGCAGCCTGCGGAGAACCGGCCACATGGTAGTTCTTCCAATACACCGTACGGTTGATATCTCCTTCAAAGTCTGTGCCGTTTTCTGCGTTGATAGTTACATTGGCACGGTCAGAATAGCGGTAGTCACCATAGTTTCCTGCCAATACCAGTGCGAACATGCTACCCAACTTGATTTCGGCTCCAAATTCAATGCCCATGTGACGCTGATTGATGCCTGTCATCGAATAGTTGACCATACACTGCATACCGTCATGGTAGAAACTGATCAGTTTGGTCATGTCGTTCAGTTGGGCGAAATAGGCCGTAAGACGCATGGTGATAATGGGATACTTCAATATGTAAGACAGGTCAACAGAACCAATCTTTTCAGTGGTAAGATTATCTACCGCTTTGTTTCTGATACGGGGAGCAACAAAGGCATTGAGTGCACTTGGAGCATCGGTCTGATACACACCATTCAAAACGAGGTAGTTACGACCGTTGATTTTGTAGGTCAAACCGCCTTTGAATGCATATTCGAAGAAGGACAGGGTTGCGGACTGACCCTTGGAGTCATCCTGGAAGCGACCGTTTTTCATGTGGCCGACACGACAGAACTCGGTACCGCCGATAAATGCCCCCAAGTTGAAATCCGCCTTGTTGTAGTTGAACAGAACCTGAGCCCAAGCTTTTTCAATCATGATATGATAGTCGTAGTCATAACCGAAAACATCGCCCTCGTGCAACTGTTTGTCCATATTATCCATGTCGTTGTACTGCACATTGGCGTCATCCGGAAAGTCGCCTTCGGAATATTTGTCCACATCCAACCAGTACGAGCCGCCCAACATGTCGCTGATAGTCTTGTAGTTGCGCTGTTTGATACCACGTATTTCAACACCATATACAAATTTCACATGCTCGTTAAGGGTATGTATGGCATTGGTCACACCACCTACCAGCAGATGATCGTACACACGGTTTTCAAGTATGTACTGGGCACGTTTGCCTTGAAGGGCTGCCAACTGGTTCACCTCGTAGATTTTATCCCAGTTGATCTGTCGTGTATTGGCATCGTTCTGCCAAGCGTTCAACACATCGTAATAAATGGATGAAGTGTCACCATTATCTATTTGATAACTAGGCAGATTTTTGTAATAATCCGGTCTTGGATCCGGAGCGTCATACCAGTTGAGAGAAGTGCTACTGTTGCGTCCGAAAGAGGCAGCCAGTGTGGTGGTCATTTTCAATTTGGAGTCTGGGGTATAATAGTGGGTCAGCATGATTACCGGTTCGTGCACGGTTCTCATACGCGCATTGCGCTTTTTGCCTTGATACCAGCCCCAGTTGGAATTGTAGTAGTGGGTTCCTGTGATGTCGTATGCCTCTTGCACAGAAGCGGCTTGCATTCCGCGGACTGTAGGAGCTCCCCAAGCGGTCAAACTCAACGCATGGGTCATGTTGAATTTTTTCTCCACCGACAAGAAATAGCTGAATCCATTGTAGGTTACACCATCTACATAATTCAATCCGTTACCGAAACGGGTTGACAGAGAGGCTGCTACAGCCCAGCCGTTTTTCAACAGTCCCGTAGCGTAGGTGAACATGATTCTGTTGGTATAGTTTCTGTTATTCAGCGAATAGGTTGCACGTATCTGCTTGCGGTACGAGGAAGCACGGGTGGTGTAGTTGTGAGCCCCGCCGATATTGCCGAAGTTGAATGTACTGACATTCATCCCCGTAACGATTTCCGGATAACGCATCACGTGGTTCAGACCGCCCCATTGTGAATAGGTGGCACGTCCCGTGACCAGACTGTTGAACTGGAAGTTGTTGATACACAGATTCTGGAAACGGCTGTCGTATCCTCTTGCCTTGAAATAAGCAATGCTGAAATTAAATGAAGTATTGTTGTCGTAAACATCTCGTGACGAATGTAACAGTCCCGGAACATAGGTATCACCTTCCGCATCATCCAAACCGTCATCCGACTGATCGTATGTTTCGGCAAAGGGATTGTCATCCGTTACAATTACGGTGTCCTGTTTTTCGCGATGTTTTTTTTGCCTTTTTGTTCCAGACTCCTGCGAAAACACTATCAGACAAGATGTTAGAAGCAGAGCAATAAAGAATAATTGTTTTTTCATAGATATGATTTTACTCATCAAAAATAAGCGACAAAAATATAAAAAAAGTATTTGATACAGACCAAATAATTTTAGTTTTTCTATGAAAAAATAATGTATATTTGCATTTTAAATGTATAGTAATATTTATGAAGCCTAAAACCCTGACAATAATTGCAATAGTGTTGTCCACCGTCATGATGGCCTGTGCCCAGGGCGGCAAGAAAGAGGCTGTTATAGCTTTTTATAATCTCGAAAATCTTTTCGACACCGAAGACGACCCTCTTACCAACGATGCGGATTTCCTGCCTGACGGGGCAAATCATTGGACTCCGGAAAGATACCAGAAGAAACTTGAGAACATGGCGTCTGTTATCTGCTTGATAGGCAAGGAGAACGGTGGGGTAGTGGTCCTTGGTGTTTCAGAGATCGAGAATCGTAAGGTGCTGGAAGATTTGGTGGCCACCGACAAACTGAAACCGCTGAACCTGGGTGTCGCCCATCACGACTCGCCCGACCGTCGTGGCGTGGATGTGGCTTTCCTGTATAGCAAAGACCGCTTCAAAGTACTGGATACAAGGGCTTTTCCGGTGATTACCAACGACACGAGCTTCCGTACCCGTGACCATTTCCTGATGACCGGCATTATTGACAATACCGACACCATACACTGCATTGTGATGCACTGGCCCTCCAAATCTGGCGGAGAGCAACGCAGTATGCCCAAACGTATCGCTGCTGCCGAAGCCGCACGCCGCATCGCCGACTCACTTTTCGCCGCTGATATCAATGCCGACATTATTTTCATGGGCGACTTCAACGACAATCCCACCGCCAAGAGCGTGAAGGAATACCTGCATCCCCAAGTCAAAATGAAGGATGTTCACAAAGGCGAGCTCTTCAACCCGATGTGGAAGATGTTTCAGGATGGTATCGGAACTTACGCATACAGAGACAATTGGGATGTCATTGACCAGATGATTATCTCCTATAATCTGATTGACCATGTACGTGCCGACAGTTATCAATATGTGACCACCAAGGTGTTCCGCAGAAGCTTTATGATCAACCAATCGGGGTCCTATGCGGGTTATCCTTTCAGAACCTTTGCCGGCGGCGCTTTCCAAGGTGGCTACAGCGACCATTTCCCTGTGTATATTATTTTTCAAAAAAACAATTGAAATACAATAAGTTATGGATAAAAAACTGGTAATTATCCCAACCTACAACGAGAAAGAAAACATTGAAAACATCATCAATGCCGTATTTGCATTGAACAATGACTACCATGTGCTGATTATCGAGGATAATTCTCCTGACGGCACTGCCGAAATTGTGAAAAGAATGATAGGGGAGAACCCCGAAAGATTGTTTATTGAGGAAAGAAAAGGCAAATTGGGCTTGGGAACGGCCTATATTCATGGTTTTAAGTGGGCTTTGGCGCACAATTACGACTATGTATTCGAAATGGACGCCGATTTTTCGCATAATCCCAAGGATTTGGACCGTTTGTATGCCGCTTGTGTGGAACAAAATGCCGATTTGGCTATCGGTTCGCGCTATTGCAAGGGTGTGAACGTCATCAATTGGCCCATGTCTCGTCTGCTGATGTCGTATTATGGCTCGGCTTACGTACGCATCATGTTGGGCATTCCGGTACACGACACTACAGCCGGTTTCAAGTGCTACAGAGCCACCACGCTGAAAGCCATAGATTTTGACAAAATCCACCATGTGGGCTACGGCTTCCAGATTGAGATGAAATACAATGTTTATAAGCTCGGCTTCAAGATTGTGGAAGTTCCGATCATTTTCAAGGACCGTACGGAAGGCACCTCTAAAATGTCTGGTGGCATTTTCAAGGAAGCGATTTTCGGCGTAATCGGTCTGAGAATTCGTTCGTGGTTCAGGAAATGGGAAAGACTGAGCAATTAGCAAAGTAAATTAGTTAATTAGCAAATTGATTAGTGTGCTAATTAGAATTCAAAATTCAGAATTCAGAATTCAAGAAAAGCATACACATATTGATTAGCTAATTTGATAAATGTGCCGGTTAGAATTCAAAATTCAAAATTCAAAATCCAAAATTCATAAACTCTAAACATTAAACTCTAAACCATTAACGACAAACCGTCCATCCATAAATTTTCAACTGTCAAATCATTTGTGGGGAAGGGATTCTATTTAACATAATATAAATTATAAGAAAGAAATACCGCTTGAAATGAACCGTAGATTTGGGGCTATTTTGCTGATTTTCGCATTGTTGTGCATGATTTTTCCACTATATGCACAAGACGATTCCACAACACAAAATTCAGCAGAAAATTCTGCGGAAGTTTCTGTAGAGAATTCTGCGCAAAAAAAATCAGCGACCCAACGTACGGACAATCATCCGCAGAAAATTTTTTATTTCAAAATTGACGACAATATTGCACGGCCATCGCAGCGGAAATTGGACAAAGCCATTGAGCAAGCCTCCGCACAGAACGCTGACATTTTGTTTATGGAACTGAACACGTTTGGCGGCGAGCTGGACGCTGCGGACAAGATGCGTACCGCCTTGCTGGAATGTCCCATGCCGACCATCGTCTTCATCAACAAAAACGCTGCATCAGCTGGCGCGCTGATTTCCATTGCTTGCGATTCCATTTATATGGCTCCTGGAAGTTCCATTGGCGCTGCTTCTGTGGTGGATCAAACTGGCCAGGTGTTGCCTGATAAATACCAGTCGTACATGCGCTCGCTGATGCGCTCCACGGCTGAAATGAACGGTCGCGACCCGGATATCGCCCAGGCGATGGTCGATCCCGACGTGGAAATCAAAGGCGTATCGGAGAAAGGTAAAGTACTGACTTTCACCACTTCAGAGGCTGTTGAGCACGGTTTCTGTCAAGCCGAGGCCAAGGATATGGACGAAGTGCTGGACAAAGCTGGTATTCAAGGCTATACTATTGTAAATCAAGAAGAAACATGGATTGACAAGGTCATTTCCTTCTTGATAAACCCCATTGTCAGCGGCATTCTCATCATGTTCATCATCGGAGGCATTTATTTTGAAATGCAGGCTCCCGGCATCGGTTTTGCCCTGCTGGTTTCGGTGGTGGCCGCACTGCTCTATTTTGCGCCCCATTATCTGGAAGGCCTTGCTGCTCATTGGGAAATCCTGCTGTTTATCATCGGTTTAGGTTTGCTGCTCTTGGAATTCTTTGTCGTACCAGGCTTCGGCGTGACCGGAGTCTCGGGCATTATTCTGATGGCTGCCTCACTGATTCTGTCCATGATTTTCAATATCGGCTTTGATTTCAGTTTCTCCGCACCGGAGCTGTTCATCAAATACATGTTTCTGGTAATCGCCGCCTGTTTCGCCGGCTTCTTCCTCTCGTTGTGGCTGGGCAAGAAAGTTATCAGTGCCGACACCCGCTACGGCTCGCTGGCACTGAAGACCAAAATGGACATCAACGAAGGCTATGTGGCTCAGGATATGAATCTTACACATTATATTGGAAAACAGGGGATTGCCTCTACCCTCTTGCGTCCCGTTGGCAAAGTGGAGATTGACGGCGAGATCCTGGACGCCACTTCCGAAGTGGGCTTCATCGAAAAAGACGAGCCCATTGAGGTTACCCGATTTGAGAACGCGCAACTCTTCGTAAAGAAAATTCAAAAATGAAAAAAAACATACCGAACTTTATCACTTGCATGAATATTATCTGCGGGGCGCTGTCCATGGTGATGTCCCTGCATTTCGGTTTCTTGAAATTGGCTGCCTTGTTCATCATCCTGGCAGCTCTTTTCGATTTCTGTGACGGTTTTACGGCTCGTCTGCTCAAGGTGCAGTCGCCAATGGGGGTTGATTTGGACTCACTGGCCGATGTTTTCTCGTTCGGCGGTGCCCCTGCCATGATTGTCTTCGTATGGCTGGAGCAGTGCCTGCTGAACCTTCCTCCACAACTGGCCGGCAATTTCTGGATGGGACTACTCCCCTATCTGGCTTTCCTCATTCCCGCCTTTTCCGCTTTCCGTCTGGCCAAGTTCAACCATGACGACCGTCAGCATACCGACTTCCTCGGACTTCCCACTCCCGCCAACGCCCTGTTTATCGGCTTCTTGCCCCTGTCGGCAGACCGTCTGCCTTTCGTCAACAGTTTTTGGGCAGTTTTGGCGCTGATGCTGATTTTCTGCTTCCTCCTGGTCAGCGAACTGCCGATGTTCTCACTCAAGTTCAAGAGCTTCACGTGGAAGGGTAACGAAGTCCGCTATCTGTTTATCATACTGGCTGTTATACTTTTCGCCTTTTTCCGTTTAGGCTCCTTTCCCATCATCATTTTGTCATACCTCTTAATCTCGATAACGATGTTCGCCATCAATAAAATCCAACTCTTATGAAATACTCTTCCCTGGCTCTTTATTGCGGCTCTTCCGCTGGCAACAACCCTAATTTCAGAACTTTGGCGGCTGATTTCGGTCGCAGATGCGCCGAAAAGAAAATCACCATCTACTATGGCGGTGCCTCTATCGGCTTGATGGCGGAAGCTTCCAATGCGGCCCGGGCTTTGGGTGGACGTGTAGTGGGTATCGCCCCCAGCTTTTTCTCCAACCGCAGTGTCATTGACACCAGTCTGGAGGAGCTGATCATAGTGGATTCGATGAGCGAACGCAAACAGCTGATGGAGTCATCGGCTGACGGATTTGTCATTTTGCCAGGCTCTTACGGCACCATGGACGAATTTTTCGAGATGATGACGGATGCCCAGTTAGGCTTGCACAGCAAACCCATTGCCATCGTCAATGCCGAAGGGTATTACGACCATCTGCTTGCCCAGCTGGAGCGTTTCAGAGCCGACGGTTTCCTCCGTCCCTTCCATTATGATTTATTGATTGCCGCCAACAACCTGGACGAGTTGTTCGACAAGCTCGACAACTACCAGAACAGCAACGATCCCGACTGGCTGAAACTGATCAAAAAGTAATAATATGCCTGTCTGTGCCATTCTTGTTGACACTGATATTAGTAGTACCTCATACGTCATATCGCCCGTAGCAGGTATAGCATAACACCTTTACCCTCTTATCTGTATCTTGAAACCTTCGTCAATCAAAGGTTGGACGAGGGTGCGCATTTCGGTTTCGGTGAATTTTTGAAGGCCTTCTTCGGGGGTGGGTCGGTCGATGGTGTAAACCATGATCTCACGGGGACGCAGTTCACGCACAATCTCCATCCAGCCGTTGACAACTTCTGGTGAGGCGGAGTCGAAATTGCGACTGCGCAACATCATGGTCTGCAGGACGAAATTGCCCTTGAACTGTTTGAGTGCCTCCACTACCCTCTTCACATCATAACCCGGTGCGGGCTGGTTAATCTTGGCTATCAGCTCGTTGGTGGGTGCATCAATTTTCATGATGGGATTGTCCACCTTGGTCAGCGCCTCGAAAACGGCAGGGATATGCACCCTGGTAGCATTGGACAGCACAGACACCTTTGCTTGGGGGAAGTATTTGTCGCGCAGAGCCAGCGTGTCATCGATAATCTGCGGGAAATCCGGATTCAGCGTGGATTCACCATCGCCACTGAAGGTTATGGAATCGATAGGTGTGCCTTGCTGCTGACAAGCTATCAGCTTGGTTTCCAGCGCTTCACGGACTTCCGCTGCTTTTGGCAGTCGCTGGTCGTTGCGACCGTCCTTGTTCCAGCCGCATTCGCAGTAAATGCAGTCGAAATTGCAAAACTTACCCTCGGTGGGCAACAAGTTCATTCCCAAGGAATTGCCTAAACGGCGGGAATGTATAGGTCCGAAAACAGTATCTTCTCGTAACATATTATCATCAATTATTGTTTGCTTCCGACAAAATAGTCGCTTTTGTCATCAAAAAGGATATTGAAAGAGGTCATAGAGCCATAGATACGCGTGATATATTGCTGTAAATTAACCTTTTCCTCATCACTAAGCGAATCGCTGCTGTTAATATTCTGCTCCAGCACACGAAGGCGGTCGCGCATCATCACAATCTTGTGAAAGAAGGTCTCTACAGGTATCTCCTTGGGTTTCAGCTCGGGGTTGGCCGGCTGCAGAATCATTGTGCCGCCTTCCCATTTCTTGCCCAGCGCCACACGGTTCTCGATAGCGTTGTATTTGCCCAGGATAAAGGTCAGTGCACGCTCAAAATCCTTGACATCCAGCCTTGGACGGAGGTCTTCATCCTCATTCAAATTAGGTTTCACAACTTCAAAAGAAGCGTTCATTTTCGAGAACTCCACCTCGCCCCCACGGACAAATATCACCTTGTATGTCAGATCGTTATTCTCACTAATGATGCCCTCACCGTATTTGTCATGCCGGATGCGGGTGCCAACACATAATTCTTTTTCTTCCATAATTGCAAATTTAGAAAAGTTATGGGTGCAAAGATACGATTTTTTGTTGGAATATTGATAATGTCATAGCTTTCGGGCATTGATTTGCCATTATTCACAATCCGCTGTTTACACTTCATTTTCCAATTCGGCTTTCCTCAATATTTAATATTGTATATTTGCAGATTATTATTCTAAAATCATTCGATAATGAAACTTGAATTTTTAGGCGCAACGGAAGAGGTTACAGGTAGTAAGTTCCTGTTAACCACACAAAAAGGCACCAAAATATTATTGGATTGCGGTATGTACCAAGGTAAGGGCCTGGAGACCGACAGCATGAACCGTGACCTGGGCTTCGATCCCAAGGACATTGACTATCTGCTGCTATCGCATGCCCATATCGACCATTCGGGACTGATTCCCTACATCTGGAAACTGGGCTTCCGGGGGACGGTTTTCTGCACCCACGCTACCCGCGACCTGTGCTCCATCATGTTGCCCGACAGCGGCCGTATCCAAGAGACGGATACCATACAGTTCAACAAGAAGCGCAGCAAACAAGGACTGCCACCCGTGGAACCTATCTATACCATGGAAGATGCCGCCAATGCCATGTCGCTGTTCGCCAGCTGGCCTTACGAGCACGAATTTTTCATTGAGGAAGGCTTTTCGGTCAAGTTTGTGGATACGGGGCACATGCTGGGAAGCAGCGCTATCTATATCACTTTCAAGGAGAAACGTCGGAAAAGAACCCTTTGTTATACAGGCGATGTGGGTCGCTATGACAAGCGCATTTTGCCCGATCCCAAGCCTTTCCCGCAGGCCGACTACATCATCACGGAGTCCACTTACGGTGACCGCCTGCACCCGTCAATAGACAATGCCGAGCAGGAACTGGCACTCATTGTGAAGGACGCTTGTGCCCAGAACAGGGGCAAGCTACTGATTCCATCCTTTGCCATTGGCCGTACCCAAGACATTGTCTATGCCCTGCACCGCTTGAAATTAGCGGGCGACCTGCCTGATGTGGAAATCTTCGTGGATAGTCCGTTGGCAGTTTCCGCCACCAACATTTTCCGTTTGCATAAAGAATGCTTTAATGCTGATATGCAAGAATTTATGGAAAGCTCTTCCGACCCCTTCGGTTTCGAGAAACTGCATTATGTGCGCACCATCGACGACTCCAAGAAACTCAATACCTACAATCGTCCATGCATCATCATTTCCGCATCGGGGATGATGGAAGCCGGGCGTATCAAACATCACCTGGCCAACAATATCGAGAATCCCCGCACCACCATCCTCTGCGTGGGCTATTGCTCCCCTACTACCTTGGGAGCCAAGATCATGCGTGGCGACAAGCAGGTGTCCATCTTCGGCATGCTCTACAAAGTGAGAGCCGAACTGAAATCCATCGAAGCCTTCTCCGGCCATGCCGACTACCACGAACTCATTCAATATCTTTCGTGTCAGAATAAAAAGAAAATCAAAAAGTTATATATTGTCCATGGCGAGGGAGACACGCGCGAGCGTTATGCCGAACATCTGAAAGAAGCGGGGTTTGCCACGGCGACGGTACCGTGCTTTAAGGATAGCGTAGAACTCAGTTGACAGTTAACAGTTAACAGTTGACAGTTGACAATTATTAAAAAAAGTTAGCAGTAGACGCTGAAAGTCATTGATAATAAAAACATTACCCCACTGATAATGAATAAAAACATTTCTCTGCTATTGGTATTGGCGATGTTTGTGTGGCCGCTGTTGGCCCAGAACAATTCGCAATCCATGGTTGAGGATTGGGAAAGCGGAGACTTTTCCACCTTCCAGTGGGAGCGCATCGGCAACAGTTCCCTGTGGGAGGTGACCAGCGAAGGTGCCCACAACGGCAGGTATTGCGTTCGGAGTGGAAATTATTATCAGGACAATATTGAATCTGTGCTGAAACTCTCTGTGTATCTGACCGAAAGCGGAACGATTTCATACTTCCGCAAGATTTTCTCCGCACCCAACGGCGGTGTATTCTACTTTTACCTTGACGGTCAGCAGATGGATTCTCTGTCAGGATATGCGAATTGGAGCGAATACCACTGCACCGTGTCGGAAGGTTTTCATGTGCTGAAGTTTTCTTATTGCAAAAACACCAATGAGAAAAAAGGCTCTGACTGTGTTTGGATGGACGATTTGAGTATGCCCGCAGGCATTTTGTTGAATCCGCCCAGTGAGCCTTGCGATGCCCCCGAAGGACTCACAGCAACGGTAGCAAACAACAGTGTCACGCTTTCTTGGAATGGCTCTTATAGTTCCCAGCTTGTCACCCTTTTCGATGATGTCGAAAGCCATGAATATGGAGCGATTAACTCCCCCGGAACTGTCGGCTGGAGCTACATTGACGGGGATGGCGAGCCGACATCCAGTTTCTCTTCACTGAACTTCCTTAACGAAGGTGCGACCATGTCTTATATTGTGCTGGATGACGAGCTGATATACGGTACGGGCAACAACAACGCGCAGGCGTATTCGGGGCACCGTTTTTTTGCCTGCCCGTTCCATTATACCATTAACAACGATGACTGGATTGTGAGTCCGGAACTGAACTTCTCAGAGGCGTTTGTTTTTTCATTCTATGCTCGCAGTTTTTCTTCGCAATATACTGATGAACAGTTTGTTGCGGCTTATTCCATGACTGATGGAAGTGCCAGCAGCTTCATCCCGCTCCACAGTGAAACAATTACCACCACGACTGATTGGACGGAGTATTCTTTTCAGGTTCCGCCGCAAGCAAAATTCGTCGCCATTCACTGCATCTCCTTTAACCAATATATGCTATGTTTGGATGACATTTCCATACAGGGCACTATGAGCAATGGACATACTTGCAACATCTACCGCGACGGAGAACTCATTGCATCCAATATTGTCGATCCCACTTATACTGACATGACTGCATCTCCCGGAAATCATTGTTATACGGCAACTTACAATTGCGGCTCCACCGTTGAGTCCGCTTTTTCGGATACGGTTTACGTCACAGTCGGACAACAGGATGCGGAAATCAGAGCTGACTTGGCAGCTGTTTCAGAGCGGGTGCAAAACGGATTTCTGGAACGCGAATATATCCCCGAGGGGATGCTTCTCCCGACTAGGGATAATGTGGACAGCAGCCACATGGCCACTACTCTTGAGGCGATGTTTGACTGGAACAAGTATCCCAGCTATGAGGTCTATACGCAGCTGCTGCAGCATTTTCAGGATTCATTTCCCAATTTGTGCCAGATAGATACCATTTTAGACACCACACCACATCCTACGCTTCATCATTCCATCTTCGCTATCCATATCAGCAACACCTTAGGCCAGACGACCACAAAACCCGCCTTTCTCTATTCATCCACTATGCATGGCACAGAAGTGGTTGGGTACTATCTGATGCTGCATCTGGCTGACTATATCCTGAACAATGCCACAACGGATTCGGCCGTGATGCGGATTCTGGACAATGTGGATTTATACATCTGTCCGCTGGAGAATCCCGACGGCACCTACCATCTGTCCAACGATATGATTTGGCAAGGCGGCGGTTATTCGACTTACCATAACTACAACGATGTGCAGCTGAACCGCAACTATCCGCATTTGCCCGGACTTGGTACCGAAGCTAATATACAGCCTGAAACTCAGGCGATTATGGATTGGGTGACGCCCATTCATTTCGTCATGTCGGTCAATTTCCACTGCGGGGCGGAGCTGCTCAACTATCCCTGGGATTCATGGACCACAAGTAACCGTCCCCACGCTGATGCCGACTGGTTCCGCTATGTCTGCCAGAACTATGCGACGTTGTGCCATGCGCAAGACTCGTCGTTCATGCACGGCAGTAATGGTCGGGCGGTCATTGACGGCGGCGATTGGTCTGTGGTGTATGGCAGCCGACAGGACTACATGACCTACTATCAACGGTGCCGCGAGGTCACCATCGAGACGAGCCTCACCCATGTGGTCAGAGATCCCGTGAAGCTGCAGGCGTTTTGGACAAACACCAAGGATGCGCTGCTGAGTTATGTGATGGAGTGTGACTACGGCTTTGGGGGCGTGGTAACCGATGCGGTCACCCACGAGCCTGTGGAGGCGATGATCAAGGTCGTCAACCATGACAAATTCCATTCCGAGGTCTTTTCGCATTTGCCGCTGGGTGTCTATCACCGGCCGATTATGGCGGGAACTTACACCGTGGAGGTCTCCGCTCCCTGTTATCAGACTGCTACTTTCACGGTAACGACCAAGCCTGGCACCAAAGTGCATATCGATGTGGAACTTCAGCCGCAAGTAATTGCCCCGCAAGCGTTTGACCAGTACATCCTTCCGGGAATGCAGACTACGGTTATTGCGCTTGCCCAGCATGAGGTGCTGTGGTACGATTCCGACACAGCGACTCTGCCCTTCGCAATGGGTAGCTATTTTACGACTCCTGTACTGGATACAACAACCACCTATTTTCTGGAAGAAAGATACCAATATGACACGCTGTTGTGCATGAGTCCACGCAGCTCGGTCACCGTTTTTGTAATTGACACTACCACAAATGCTATATCCGAAGTGGAAAATAATTTCGGTTTAAAGATATATCCGAATCCTGCCAATGATTTTTTGACCATTGAGAGCAATGGATTGAATATTTCAAATATTGACATATTCGATTCATACGGAAGATTAGTATGGAGGCAGGAATATCCATCCAAAAACATTAATATTTCCACATTAAGCAACGGAACCTATTTTATTCGCATAGAAAGTACAAAACACAAAACAGCAATCATAAAATTCGTTAAAATATGAAAATCCACTTTATCGCTATCGGCGGGAGCGCCATGCACAACTTGGCCATCGCCCTGAAACTGAAAGGATATGAAATCACCGGTTCTGACGACGAAATTTTTGAGCCGGCCAAAGGAAGACTACAGAAATACGGTATTCTGCCCGACAGCATCGGCTGGAATCCCGACAAAATCACCGCGGATCTGGATGCCGTCATCTTGGGTATGCACGCCCGCGAGGACAATCCCGAACTGTTGAAAGCCAAAGAGTTAGGTATTAAGATTTTCTCCTATCCTGAATTTCTGTACGAGCAGAGCAAAGACAAATGCCGCATTGTGGTGGGTGGCAGCCACGGCAAGACCACCATCACCTCCATGATAATCCATGTGCTGCAGCAGAATGGCATCGATTGCGACTACATGGTGGGCGCACAGCTGGCCGGTTTCGAAGTCATGGTGAAACTCAGCGAAAGCGCGAAAATCATGGTCATCGAGGGTGACGAGTACCTGACCTCTCCCATCGACCGCAGACCGAAATTCCATCTGTACCAGCCTAATGTGGGTATCATCAGCGGCATCGCCTGGGACCATGTCAATGTGTTCCCGACCTTTGACATTTACGTCAAGCAATTCGAGATTTTCGCCAACATGATTCCCGCTGACGGACGCTTCATTTATTGCAACGACGACTCCGTGCTGAGCAAGATGAGTCAGAAAATCACCCATACCAACAAATTCCCCTATACCGTTCATCCTTACCATATTGATAATGGTATCAGCTATTTGGAAACCCCATACGGCAATATTCCCTTGCAGATTTTCGGTCGCCACAATCTCAGCAACTTGAATGCAGCCCGTCTTGCCTGCCAGGCTGTGGGCGTAAGCGATGAGTATTTCTATAAGGCTATCCAAAGTTTCAAAGGCGCTTCCAAACGCCTGGAGTTAGTGGACAAGAACGAAAATTGCGCTGTCTATAAAGACTTTGCCCACTCTCCCTCCAAGCTAAAAGCCACTGTAAGCGCCGTGCGTGAACAGTTCCCCGACCGGAAACTCATCGCCTGCATGGAGTTACACACTTTCAGCAGCCTTACAGGACAATTCCTCAAGGAGTACCATGGCGCTATGAACCAGGCAGATGAAAGCATTGTCTTCTTCGATCCTCACGCTATTGCACTCAAGAAGTTACCTCCCATCACCGCCGAAATGATTATGGATGCTTTCCAATGCCCTGGACTGGAAGTTTTTAGCGATTCCAAGAAACTCAATGACAGACTTTTAAACCCTGAAACTGGAAAGGTTGTCTATCTCTTAATGTCATCAGGAAATTTTGGAGGAATCAATATTGATGAACTTGCGAAAAAAATTGTATCTTTGCAAGTTTGAAATCAAACAAGAATTAATCAGAGAATATTAATATAAATAACTAAAAATCAAAAACATAAACAAAAATGAAAAAGATTCTTTTGACAGTATTTTCGGTTGTGATTGCCGTTTTAGGTTTCGCACAGCCCAAAATCCAGTTTGACCAGACCACCTACGATTTCGGTATGATCCGCGAGGAAGGTGGCAAAGTGACCGCACGTTTCAATTTCACCAATGTGGGTACAGAAAACCTGATTCTCAAGTCTGTACGTCCTGGTTGCGGCTGCACGGCTGCCAACTACACCAAGACCGCCATTGCTCCCGGTGAAAGAGGTTATATTGATGCCACTTACAATCCTTCTGGTCGTCCCGGTTCATTCAACAAGAACATCAAGGTGACCACCAACGAACCCGAAATGGACGTCGAGAAACCGACTCCCCATATGATTTTCATCAAGGGTAATGTATCTCCGAAACCCAAAAGCGTTTTTGAAAAAGAAGGTTACACCATGGGCCAAGGTATGGTTCGTATCAAAACCAACACCGCCAAGTTGGAAGTGCTGAACACCCAACAGCATCTGGACACTTTCCAGATTAAGAACTTCGGTACCAAGCCTGTCAAAGTGACCCTCAACAACAATGGTTTTGTCAGCGAGGCTTACAGAAGCTTCGGTCCCGAAATCCAGGGAGGTGAAGAAGGTATTGTGGTATTGAAATATGATGCCGCCAAACGTAATGACTTTGGAGCCATCAAAGATGCTGTCTCCTTCATGACCAATGACACACTGGAACCCAAGAAAGAAATTTATTATAATGTGAGCATTACCGAAGACTTCACCAAGTTGAGCGCCGGTAAATTGAAAAAAGCGCCTGTTGTGAACCTGAGCAAGACCTTCGTTGATTTTGGCAAAGTAAAACAGAATACTGCCGCCACTGAAACCATTACCTTGAAAAATGACGGTAAGAGCGATCTGATTATCCGCAAAATTGATGCCAACAGCTCAAATCTGAAGATTGATTGCCCGAAGATGGTATTGAAGAAAGGCGAATCTATTGATATCACCATCACTTACAACAGCAAGCGTAACAAGGGCAAACAAACTCATTCCATCACGCTGATTACCAACGATCCTAACAATTCTCAGATTATTATCAACACCAAGTCAGAGAACTTACAGTAATTTCCAATCCGCGATTTTCAGATCATCATCCTGCAAAATCGCCAGATAATTCAAATAGCGCGAGGAAGGTATCTTACCTTCCTCGACTGCTTTTAAAACAGCGCATCCCGGCTCGTGCACATGCATGCAGTTGTCGAAACGACAGCAATTGTTATATTGACGAATTTCCGGAAAATAGTCGCGGATTTCCTCTTTGGAGTACTGAATCAGGCCAAATTCCTTGATACCAGGCGTATCGATGATAAAGCCGTCCACCGCATCGATACGGTACATCTGGGCGAAGGTGGTAGTGTGCTTGCCTTTATTGTGCACGTAGGAGATGTCTCCGATTTTGATGTCCATATCGGGAGCCACCGCCTTGATGAGGGCTGACTTCCCTACTCCGGAATGCCCACTAAAAAGCACCGTCTGACAGTGCATGAGTTGTTTGAGTTCCTCAATACCTTCTCCCGTAATGGTTGAAGTTCGTAAGGCTTGGTAGCCGATACCAGCGTACAATTTTTCCAATTTATCCACAGTATCCAGTAGGGACGTGCTGTAGCGCGTCTCTATATTTGAATTCGATTCCGTATCTTGTAGATACGCGCGACAGCACGTCTCTACAAATATCAAATTCTTAACTCTTAACACTACCTCGTTCCTGTGTGTCCGAAGCCGCCGGTGCCGCGTTCGGTGTCCGACAGGCTGTCGCATTGCTGCCACTGCAC
>JAGBPS010000006.1 GCA_017633255.1 Bacteroidales bacterium | reverse complement strand
GTCGGATGCGCGCAGGTAGTTCTTGCGAACAATCATATACACTTTCGAGCAGAGCTGGGCCAGATAGGTGGCCTCTTCGCAGGCGGTGTCGCCGCCGCCTACCACGGCCACCACCTTCTTGCGATAGAAGAATCCGTCGCAGGTGGCACAGGCCGATACGCCTTGGCCGTTGTATTTCTTCTCGTCTTCCAGTCCCAAGTATTTGGCCGAGGCTCCGGTGGCAATGATCACGGTGTCGGCTTCCAACTGGGTTCCGTCGTCGGTGGTCAGTACATAAGGCTTCGCGGAGAAGTCGGCCCCGGTGATAACACCGTCGCGGATGTCGGCTCCGAATCGCTCAGCCTGCTGGCGCAGTTCCATCATCATCTGGTTGGCATCCACGCCGTCGGGGTAGCCCGGAAAGTTTTCAACGATGGTGGTCTGGGTGAGTTGTCCGCCCACTTGCAGTCCACAGTATTGCACGGGAGCCAGATTGGCTCTTCCGGCATAGATGGCAGCGGTGTAACCAGCCGGTCCGCTGCCGATAATCAGACATTTGATGTGTTCCATTATTCGTTCAGCAGTTCTTCAATCTGCTTCTCAATATTCTCCATTTTCTCGGTGGGCTCGAAGCGTGCAACCACCATTCCCTTCTTGTTGACGAGGAACTTGGTGAAGTTCCACTTGATGTCGGGCTTCTGTGCATAGTCAGGATCGGCCTTCGAGAGCATGTCGTCGAGGATGTGGGCGATGGGGTGCTCCATGTCCCAGCCGGCAAAGCCTTTCTGTTCCTGCAGATACTTGAAGAGCGGGTCGGCGTCTTCGCCGTTCACCTTTACTTTCTTAAAGCGCGGAAATTCGGTGCCAAAGTTGAGTTTGCAGAACTCGTGGATGCTCTCGTCGGTGCCGGGTGCCTGCTGACCGAACTGGTTGCAGGGGAAGTCGAGAATGGTGAATCCCTGTGAATGATATTTCTCGTAGAGGGCTTCAAGTTCGTCGTACTGAGGCGTGAACCCACACTTGGTGGCAGTGTTCACGATAAGCAACACCTCGTTGGCATACTCTTTGAGGGAAACGGTGCCTCCCTTTCTGTCCTTGACAGCGAAATCATAAACTGTTTTCATTTTTCTTTTTGGTAGTGTTTGTTTTGAAATAAAATTTCAACGACAAAGATACATTAAAAAATGTAGAATGAAGAAGGAAAAATAAAGAATTATTGAAATTTAAGGTTTTTGGTGCATTTTCATGCTCCAACATCTTCTTCAGGCAGGCAAAATGGGGATTTCCCTATGAAGAATATGGTTTTTCTTTTGGCAGTTATCGTTTTTTCCCTTACCTTTGCAACGTAAACAATTAGAAACACTTAAATATTTAGAGATATGAAAAGATTACACACTTTGCTGACAATGGTTGCGATAGCAGCTCTGTCGTTCACTTTCACATCTTGCGATGACGACGAGTATATTGCCGATACCCTTTGGGGAACCTGGGAGGGTAATATCTACGTGACTCACGAATGGAGTGGCCGCTATTATGATGCCTCTTATTCCTTTATTTATTTCGACCGGACAAGCAGCAGATCTGGTAGAGGCTACTGGATTGACTATTACGACGATGCTCCTTGGGGGACTGATCGTATTTACAGTCATATTTCTTGGACGGTGACAAATAGTGATATCAGAATTTATTTTGAGGAAGACGACTATTATGTGACTATTTATGACTACTCGTTGAATGACCGTTATTTCGAGGGTTATATATACACACACGACAATAAAAGAGTTCGTTTCCAGCTAAGAAAGACTTCTGAACCAATCAGGGGAGGTTACAACTACTGGGATGACTACTACTATTATTACGGCAAGCAGAATGGTTTCGTGGATGAGACCCGTGCCACACCGAATAGCGTAGAGAGACCTAAGCGTCTGTTCCGCCTGAGAGAATAAATTCACCGTTAAGGGATAAACAAATAAGCCCCATGGAGCGCAATGCTCCGTGGGGCTTTTCTTGTTTTTACTCCCCGCCCCTGAAGGGGAGGGGTCAGGGGTGGGGAGTGTAATTTCTGAAATCTACTAAAAATCTGAATATTCTGAATACTGACCCCGCCCCTTGCCCCTCCCCTACAGGGGCGGGGAGTTATAGCGTGACTAATTGAACTGCCCGTAGTTTTTCCAGGCGGTGCAGATTTGGTCGGGCGTCATAGCCTCGCAGCGGTTCTCAATGTCGTCGGGGAAGTTGCAGAAGAAATCTATGCCGGTGCGTTGCTCCAGCTCGTCGATGCTGATGATGTAGCTGTTGAGAGCCTCGTAGCTCCGGTCTTTGTTCTCGTTCATGGCCCAGAAGGCGAAGGCTCCATACTGCCCGTTCTTCTTCACGATGAAGGTGGAGAATAAGTATTTGGGGACGATGAGCTTTTCTTTGATGTACTGCAAGATGCCGTATTCCTCCTTTCCGTTGAGTTTCACGTTGCCGATGGTGCCGCCCTTGCATACCCACATGGTGTCGGTGGTAGCCAGTGCACTGGCTACTTTCTGCACGAAGTTCTCCATGTTCAGCCAGAGTCCGGCGTTGAAATTGTTGTATTGTGGCTGCATGTTAGTCAGGAAGAACGTTTGGTAGTTGGCTTCCTTGGAATACAGACGGTCGTAGGAAGGACAGATGTGGCCGTGGTCGAAACCTGAGCCCCAGAAGTAGTCGCGCTGGGAATAGTCGGCCGACGGCACGTCGAAATAATAGCTGGGATTGATTTTTGCCAGGTCGGGGTCGATGGGATACTGCGGGTTGTCGCTGTAGCGTTTGGTGCTCTGTTTGGTGGCTGCCTTCGTCATCTGATAGCAAGTCCATCGCTGCGACTTCTTCTGGTAGTCCCATTCCACGCTGTAGTTCACGCGGTCGGGGTCCACATTGTCGGCTGTGGTATGGATGATGACCACGCTGTTGCTGCTGGCCAGACGGGGAAACTCCAGCCGGCCATAGCGTTTGTCATAGCCGGTGTCGTTCTTGTTTGAGTTTATGATAGTGGGCGGATTGCTTCCACCGTTACCACCTGAGTTGTCATCGTCGCTGCCGCCGCAGGCAGTCAGTGTGATGAATAGGATGGGTAATAGGCGTTTGTAATTCATAGTTGTTCGGTATGTGAAAAGGGAATGCGCCAGCGTGCATATGCAACTACACGCTGACGCATTCGGTTTGGATTATCTTATTGAAAAGATATTACTTCTTGGTGCTCTTACCGTAGCGGCTCATGAAGCGGTCAACGCGACCGGCAGTGTCAACGAGCTTGCTCTTACCAGTATAGAACGGGTGAGAGGTGCTGGAGATTTCGAGTTTTACCAGTGGGTAAGTTTCGCCTTCAAATTCCACTGTCTCTGAAGTCTTGCATGTGGAACGTGACAGGAACATATCGCCGTTGGACATGTCCTTAAACACGACGGGGCGATAGTTTTCGGGATGAATACCTTTTTTCATTTTCTTGTTTATTAATTAATTAAAAAATATTTCGGGCTGCAAAAGTACAAAGAATTTTGCAGCCCGCCAAATATTTCAGGAATTATTTCTAATTTACGTATGTAATTTCTATAGAAACAATACGTATCTGACTCGCTGCACCTGTAGATGAAGAGGTGTCTGTGATGGTAGTGGTCTTGGAATTGATTTGTTTTATCGTAACAACTTTACCATCAATGGTCGGGGTTCCAGGTGAAGCAGAGATATCTCCGCTTGCATTACAGATAGTCCCTTGATATTCATCACAGTTAAACACAACTTTCTCAATGTCCTTGGAGGCTGTGATGGTAACAGAATTCTTTG
>JAGBPS010000005.1 GCA_017633255.1 Bacteroidales bacterium | reverse complement strand
TTTTTTCAGAAAAAGTTGCTATAGTTTTGGTGAATTTATGTAATTTTGCAAGCAGAAAGAAGACGATTGAGCTTCCAAGTCTACGTCACAAATGGGTGTATTTGCTGAAAAACATGCAGAAAATGACCCTGAAAGACGAGGACAAAGAAACAGATCCAATCTTCAAGAGACTATACGAGGAGAGCAGATTGTCAAACTTAAACGAAGAGGAAATGGAAGAATACAAGAAAAGCGTATTGGAGTACCAAGATGTGCAAGACGCCATCGAATGTGCCTGCAAACGGGGCGAGACAAGAGGTGAAGCAAGAGGAGAAGCCAATGCCAAGCGTGCAATAATTGCACAAATGCTTGAGAATGGTCTTTCTATTCCTATAATTATTAAGCTTACAGGACTTTCCGAGGATGAGGTTCAGACGTTAAGCTAACAACTGAATTTACTCATATAGCTAGTCAGAATACTTGTGCGGGTCTGAAATCGATATACCCCTTTCTTTTTATCAAAAAAAGTAGAAACGGATTTACTATTGAATCTCAGCAACGCGGACTATAAACAAAAAAGAGGAGCAATGCTCCTCTTTTTGTTTGTTTCGTCGGGGTGAAAAGACTCGAACTTTCGACCCCTTGCACCCCATGCAAGTGCGCTAGCCAACTGCGCCACACCCCGATGCTCATCTCTCGTGAAATGAGGTTGCAAAAATACAACTTTTTTTATTACGTTGTACACTTTTTTCAAAGAAAATTTTTGCTATTTTTGCGACTTTGTTTTTTGCCTTAAATATTTATTGAAAATTATACTTTACATTCACCAAATGTCAAATTAAATTTATGAAAAAAATCTACGTTTTTTTAACCATTTTCATGTCGACAATCATCATGTTAAATGCAAGTCCGTCAAATAGATACATCACAGAGCACAGCTGTTCGAAAGCCAAGGCGGCCATCCTCAGAAAAGGGTGTACCATCTCCGATAAACTGATAGACCGAGGACTGAACCAAGCAGCCGCTTTCTGGACCTCCGCTGACGGTTCCCAAGACGAATTTGTGGAGTTCTGCACCAAAAATTTCTGCCTGAATTTGGAAGAAAAAGACCAATTATTTGAAAGATTGTGCAGCAATTTCGAAACTATTCTGGGTCACAACAACCGTGTCACCATCGAACTGCTCCGTCCCTCGCACGTCAAAGGCTATGAGAGCCTGCCCATCGACGACATCTTCGGAGCCTACAACGGGCTGGCGCACTTCAATGCGGACATGTTCAACAACAAGATCGCTTTCATCGTCATCATGAACTTCCCGCATTTCACGCTCCGCGAGAAAGTGAACAATGGCGAGAACTGGACCATCCGCCAGTGGGGTTATGTACGTCTGGGCGATGTGTTCACCGACCGCGCGCCCGCATCTGCCGAGCAGCAGATTAACGCCGCCACCGCCGCCGCCGAAAACTACATTGCCAACTATAATATCTATATGGGTATGGTTTGGAGTGACAAGAACATCCGCTACTGGACTCCCGATGTGCAACTGATTACCCACTGGGGCTTGCGCGACGAGCTGAAAGCCGCATACAGCGACCCCGTGAGCGGCACCGACAAGCAAAGCATCATCTACAACATTCTCACCCGTATCACCGACCAAACCATTGCCGAAGACGTTATCAACAAGGATGAATACATCTGGTATCCCTCTACCAACCAGACCTTTGTGCAAAGAGTGGAAATCAGAGGCAAATCCGAAAACAACAAACGTTACGAGCACCTGCTCCGCAACTTCAAAGCCATCAAGGCTTCTGACGAATATTATGAAGATGACAACTTCATCACCCGCAAATTCGAAGGGGAATATGAGATCTCTGTGGAACAGGCCGAAAAGCTCTTCACCTCACTGCTGTCCTCGCCCCAGGTAAAAGAAGTGGCCGAATTGATTTCCAAACGTTTGGGCCGCAAACTGCAACCCTTCGATATCTGGTATGACGGCTTCAAAGCCCGCAGCAGCATGGACCAGCGCAAACTGGACAGCATCACCATGAGCAAATATCCTAACACCGAGGCATTTGCAAACGACCTCCCCAACATTCTGGTCAAGCTGGGCTTCACCAAGGCCAGAGCCAAATTCATCTGCGACCATGTCACCGTTGACCCGTCGGTAGGTGCCGGCCACGCTTGGGAATCCATGATGAGAGACGACAATTCCATGCTGAGAACCCGTATCGGTGAGAACGGCATGGACTACAAAGGCTACAACATCGGCATTCACGAGTTCGGCCACAATGTGGAGCAGACCATTTCGCTGCACGAGGTGGACAACTATTTCATGCGCGGCGTTCCCAATACCGCCTTCACCGAAGCATTGGCTTTCACCTTCCAAAACCGCGATTTGGAATTATTAGGTTTAGGCAACAACGACACCATCAACGAAGACCTGAACACCCTGGACATTTTCTGGAACTGCTACGAAATCATGGGTGTTTCCTTGGTTGACATCAAAACCTGGCAGTGGATGTACGCTCATCCCAAAGCTAACGCTGAGCAATTGCGCAATGCCGTGATGAATATCGCCAAAGAAGTTTGGAATCTGTACTATGCCCCCATTTTCAAAGAAAAAGACCAAGTCATCCTGGCTTGTTACTCACACATGATTGTGGATCCGCTTTACCTGTCCGCTTATCCCATCGGACATCTTATTGATTTCCAATTAGAACAATACCTGAAAGGAAAGAAAATCGGCCCCGAAGTGGAACGCATTTTCGCTATGGGACACCTCACTCCCGACCTCTGGCTGCAACGCGCTGTGGGACAGAAACTGTCCACCACTCCCCTGCTGAACGCCACCTCCAACGCTGTGATCGATGTAGCTAACTACGACAAGCAGATCAAGAAGGAGAGAAAAGAAACGAAGGTCATCAAGAAGAAAAAATCAAAATAAGTCAAGTTGCCGCATCAATTATTTTAGTATTTTTGCAGAATTAACTCTTAAATACAATATCACCATGCATATAGCCGTAGCAGGAAACATAGGATCAGGGAAGACCACCCTTACTGGCATGTTAGCCAAGCATTTCGGATGGGAAGCCATGTACGAGAGTGTGGAAAACAATCCCTATCTGGCCAGCTTTTATGAAGACATGCAACGCTGGTCGTTCAACATTCAGGTTTATTTTCTCAACAGCCGTTTCAGACAGGTCATCGAATTGCGAAAGAAGAAAAAGGATGTGATCCAAGACCGTACCATTTACGAAGACGCCTATATTTTCGCTCCTAACCTGCACGACATGCAGTTAATGCCCACCCGTGACTTCGAGAATTACACCTCGCTGTTCGAGCTGATGGCACAGTTTCTGGAATATCCCGACCTGCTGATTTACCTGAAGGCCGACATTCCCACGCTGGTAGCGCAAATCAATAAGCGTGGCCGCGAGTATGAGAACACCATCCGCATTGATTACCTGCAGCACTTGAACGAGAAATATGAACAGTGGATCAGCAATTACCCCGGCAAGTTGCTGGTCATTGATGTAAACACCATCAAATTCGCCGAGCGCGCAGAGGATTTCGGTGTGGTCATCGAGAAAATCAACGCCGAATTGTTCGGTCTTTTCAAGTAAGCGATGGCTGTCCATATCATCATTCCCGCCCGTTACGCCTCGACCCGTTTTCCCGGCAAACCATTGGCTCTTATCCATGGAAAGCCCATGATACAACATGTGTACGAGGCTGCCCGCACTTCACAGGCCGACCATGTGTGTGTGGCCACCGACGACGAGCGCATTGCAGCCTGTGTCACCGGCTTCGGAGGACAAGCTGTAATGACCTCTCCCACCCTGCCTTCGGGCACCGACCGCTGCGGCGAGGCCGCCCGGCAGCTAGGCCTGCAAGCCAACGATGTGGTCATCAATGTGCAAGGCGATGAGCCCTTCATCACCGGCAAGGTCATCAACCTGCTTATCCAGCTTTTTGAGAACCCCGCGGTACAAATCGCCACTCTTACTTCCCTGATTACCAGAAAGGAAGAAGTAAACGACCCCAACAAGGTGAAAGTGGTCTTCGACAAAAACCACAAAGCCATTTATTTCAGTCGCCATACGATTCCCTATCTTCGTAACCCAGAACAGTTTACGCCCCGATATTTCAAACACATCGGCATCTATGGCTACCGCTATGGCACCCTCCAGCAACTTATCCAACTGCCCGAATCCGACTTGGAAAAGAGCGAGAAATTAGAGCAGCTGCGCTGGATTGAGAACGGCTACGCCATCCATGTGGCAGAATGCGTGTACGAAGGAATTGGAATCGACACGCCGGAAGACCTGAGAAGAGTTAACAATTAACAATTAGAATTCAAAATCCAAAATCCAAACTAACATTAACTCACCAACATTAACTCACCAACAGCGAAGCTCATCAACATTAACTCACTAACAGCGAAGCTCACCAACATTAACTCATTAACATTAACTCCCCAACAGCGAAGCTCACCAACATTAACTCACCAACAGCGCAGCTCCCCAACATTCACTTACCATGATCATCAACTACTTAACGAAAGCCCTTTGCGAGAAGGAAAGCGTGTATGTCAACAACCTCGGGTTGTTCCGGAAGGAGTATGCGCCGGCACAAATCAAGGACGATATGATTACCCCTCCGGGCTACATGTTAGTGTACGACCCCGACTTTGACGGCAACGGCTTCGCTTTCACCATGTTTGTGTCGCAGAAGGGCGGAATGCTGATTACCGAGGCCACTACCCAAATTGACCAATGGGTGGCACAACTCAAAACCGCTTTGGACAACAACAAAAGCGTCAGTTTCGGAAATTTCGGCACTTTTGCCAAGAATGACAACGGGACAATCAGCTTTGTGTGCGACCGCATCGCCGAGCTGAATGTGGAGTATGAAGGCATGGAACCTGTGTCCTTAGACAGTAAGAAAATCAAGGAGGAAGAGGAAGCTGAAACAACTGACGATGTAGTAAGCGAGATTAAAGAAATATCAGTAAGAGAATCTGAAAGCACTGAAAAAGAAGATGCTTCATCCGTTGAAGAGAACAACACTTCTGTCGAAGAAAACGATGATACAGCTGAGGAAGAAACGGTACGCGCTGAGGAAAGTGAAGCAGGTGAGAAGGCTGAAGACTCCGAGAACACTGAGGAAAGCGATAACACAGAGGATAGGGGAGATACTGAGGAAAGTGAAAAAGCCGAAGAGAGTGATGAAGCAAATGATGAGAATGGTGTTGATGTTGTAGAGGAGGAGGAAAAAGACGAAAATGATGATGAAGAGGATGATGAAAAGGATGACGAGGACGAAACTGATGATCAAAAGCGCAAAAAACGTCCTTGGTTAGTCGTACTGATTATTGTACTGATAGCCGCACTTTTGGCTGCCGCCGCCTATTATTTCCGCGAAGAGCTGACAGGACTTTATCAGCAGTATTTCGGCATAGAAAACACGGAGCAGGTGACCGAAGAACCTATTCAGGACACCTCCACCACGGTGGATATTGACACCATCGCAACAGACAGTCTGGAGGTGGAAACCGACAGTCTGAGCACGATGGAAAATTCAGATAATATTGAAGAAGAGATAGTTTCAGAACCTACTGTGATCAATCAACTGCCTGATGGAGAGAAATTCTTCATTGATTACGAAAAAGGGAAGTTTTATGTTATTGTGGGCAGTTTCCGCAGCGAGAAAGAGGTGCGCGAACACATCAAGAGTCGCAAGCTGGAACAATACAACCCCAAGGTAGTATTACAGCAAAACTCAAAGAACATGCGTGTTTGCATCGGAGTGTTCGGCACCGAAGCCGAGGCTGACAATTACGGTCGCAGCACCGGTCTAAACTACTGGGTGCTGAAATAGCCGTTCAAAAGATTTATTAACACCAGAAGAAGAGATGAGCTATGGCACGTCTCTTCTTTTTGTTTTTATCAACAATCCATTGTTGGATTAAATTTATTCCTTAATTTTGCAAGTTTACAATAGAAAGAAATAAATCATTAATTGATTATGAGAAAAATATACTTATTGCTCCTTGTACTTATAGGTGGATTGAATGCCATCCAGGCGGAACCCATTGACACTACCATTGCCAAGCAATTAGCGAACAGGTTTTATCGACAAAAAGCGAATACCCTTGTTACTCAACGGACAATGCCAAAGATAGCGCAGTGCGCCAAGGCACAAATTAACATTGCGGGCACCCGCCAGACGGTAAACCGGAACTGCTATTATGTGGTGAATTTCGACAACGGTTTTGTCATTATCGCCGCTGACGACCGTGTGGAGCCTATCTTGGGTTATTCCACTTCCAGCGCCTACAATCCCGAGGAAGTTCCCGTCAATATGGCAGAATGGATGGAAGGCTACCGGCAGGAAATCGCCGCCGTGCTTGCCACCGACAGAAGTGCCAGTGCGGAAGTAAGCGAGCAATGGTATAAACTCAAGCATAATATCAGTGAAACATCGCGAAGCGCGGTAGCACCCTTGCTGCAAACCACGTGGAGCCAGTCTCCTTATTACAACCAATACTGTCCCAGTGACCCCGAAGGTGACAATGGACACGCGGTAACCGGCTGTGTAGCCACTGCCATGGCACAGGTCATACGTTACTGGGAGTATCCGTCAGTTGGTTTAGGAAGTCACTCATATACTGCCAACAACCACATTTACAGTGACAGCTATGGTGATTACGGCACGCTGTCTGCCAATTTTGGAGCAACCACCTACAATTACAGCTTAATGCCCAACAGCTTAAACTATTCAAGTACTGCGGGACAAATTGATGCCGTTGCCACGCTTATGTATCATTGCGGTGTAAGTGTGGAAATGATGTATGGACCCAGTGCCAGCGGCGCGTCAACCTCAGACATTCCCTACGCACTGGAACATTATTTTGCATATCCCGCAGGAATACACTATCTTTCAAGAAGCAGTTATTCTGACAATGCATGGAGTGAACTGATTAAAAGCGAATTGAACAATATGCAGCCTGTCGTTTATAATGGACATGGCTCCGGTGGCCATGCCTTTGTTTGTGACGGATATGATGGCGATTTGTTCCACTTCAACTGGGGATGGGGAGGTTATGCCGACGGTTATTTCTCATTATCGAATTTGAATCCAGGTTCCAACAATTTCAACAGTGGCCAAGGTATTGTCACCGGCATCACCGCCGCCAGTCCGTATATCCGTTGCGGCAGCAATACGCTGACTATTTCATCTCCCATAGGAGGTATGAGTGAGGTGAAAGAAGTTGAGGTACGTGGGCACATGCTCAGCAGCAATATCAGCGTCACTGTAAATGGCAATTTCAGCGTAGGCAACACCGCCGTATCTCTTGGGTCCTCCACTACCCTGCCCCAAGATGGTGGCACCCTGTATGTACAGTACCAACCGGCCGTTTCAGTTCCTCAAACCGAACAAGGATACATCACACTCTCGTCAGGAAGCATACATGACACCATATTCCTATATGGCACCGCACGCTCAACTTTGTGTTATGCGCCTACCAACCTGACCGCCACCGTCAATGCGTCGAATGTGACTTTAAACTGGACTGCTCCTATTCAGAATTCAATAGCGGAAAGCACCACTATCTCATGGGACTCAAGCATGAATTATCAATTTAGCATAGGAGGAGATCAAACATACTGCATGCTGCAAAGGTTTGAAGTATCTGATTTAAGCCAGTTTAACCAACATTACCTCAATGCGATCTCTTTCATTCCAAGAGCAGGAATAACCCATTGCCGCATTGTAGCCTATCAGGGAGGCTCTTATGACGGTTACTCATTTAATCCAGGAGAACAAATTGTAAACCAAGAAGTTTCATTATCAGAACTGACTGAAAACAGCTGGAATAGCATTCGATTAATCAATCCTTTTATTATTGACAACACCAGAGAATTGTGGTTTGGGGTTATTGCATACGTAGGAAGCGGTTATATCATTAATACTGGCACTGCCACATACGTGGAGCACAAAGGAGGTATCGTCGGCGTCTATTCTGGCGACTATAATGAAAGCGCATCATTTTATTTCTATGAGATGTCATTTTTCAACAGCGGAGAATTTGCCAACAACATTCTATTAAAAGCTCATATTGAAAAACTTGTAAGTCAAGTTGACCATTATGAAATATACAAAAACGGTGCACATTTGGGAAATGTGACCAGTACCAATTATGTGGACAACAATATTTTGTCCAATCCCTGCCAATATACTGTATATGCGGTAAACAACAATTATTGCACCTCAGAGGCCAGCATCACCGCATACCCCACCATCCCGTGTCTGCCAAGTGTAATCATAGGTGAGATGGTTCAAGTGAACAGCACTACCGTCAACTGTAACGGCATTGTCACGCACAACGGCAACAGCACCCTAAGCGCACGGGGTTTTTGCTGGAGTACTTCGCACAACCCCACTATCAGCGACAATCATATTTCATCAGGCAATGGCATGGGAGATTTTTCCGCTGAGCTGACAGGATTAACGCCAGGCACCACCTACTATGTGCGGGCCTACGCCACCAATGATATCGGAACAAATTACAGTGATGAGCAAAGCATCACCTTATATTTAATAGTTCCCAAATCTGGCACCGAAAGCTACACAGTTTCAAGCAACTCAGTGCTGGTATATGATCATGGCGGACCCGGCAACAATTACGACAATAATTGTGAAGGATACTTGATTCTTTACTCCGGTGGTGCAGACTACACTTTTGAAATCACTGGAACCTACGATATTGAAAACTCTTATGATAATTTATATATCTATGACGGGGCTTCCTCGAGCACAGTATTAGCCCAGCTGTCTGGTACTGGTACCATTTCCACCCCCATCACATCTACCCAGAACGCCATCAAGATATATTTCACCTCCGATTATTCACTGAATTACGCCGGCTTTAAGCTGACTATCAATAGAATTGGATCGGCGAGTGCACCGACTGTCACCACTGCCGAGGTCGCTAATATCCAGGCCACCACCGCCACTGGCGGCGGCAACGTCACCGCTGACAATGGTGCGGCAGTCACTGCCCGAGGCGTATGCTGGAGCACCTCTTCCAACCCGACAGTCGGGGGCAGCGGATGCTACCACACTACCGATGGCAGCGGCACAGGCGCGTTTACCAGCAGTATCACCGGCCTGACTCCCAATACCACCTACTATGTCCGTGCATACGCCACCAACAGTGAGGGCACCAGCTACGGCGAACAAAAAAGCTTCAAAACCAGCTGTAACAGCGTGATTGCCACCATCACTGGCAACAATACCATTTGTCATGGTGAAAGCACCACATTAAGCGCTAACAGCGCAACATCATACCTCTGGAGCAACAGTTCCACCGAAAAAAACATCACCGTATCTCCTTCAATTTCCACGACATATTCTGTCACCATCACCAATGAATACGGATGCACCGCCAGCACTAGTTTCCCTGTGACAGTTCACTATGGCACACACAACGTGACCAACGTCACCGAGTGCGAGACTTACACCTGGACAGCGGGAACCGGACTGACCTACACTGAGAGCGGAACTTACATCCATTACTACAATAATGGATTCGGTTGCTCCAGTGCCGATACTCTGCATTTGACTATCAACTACGGCACGCACAACGTGACCAGTGTCACCGAGTGCGAAAGCTACACATGGACGGCAGGAACGGGACTGACCTACACCGAAAGTGGAACTTACATCCATTACTACAATAATGGATTCGGTTGCTCCAGCGCCGACACACTGCACTTGACCATTCATAATGGCACGCACAATGTGATCAACGTCACTGAGTGCGAAAGCTACACCTGGACAGAAGGTACAGGACAAAACTACACTGAAAGCG
>JAGBPS010000004.1 GCA_017633255.1 Bacteroidales bacterium | reverse complement strand
TTCCGGCGGACATCACCAAAGGCCTTGACCAGATCATGCTTCCGTACCTGCTCAAACGCGAACAGACCGTATAATCCTTCTTCTATCAGATTCACCGAACGTGTGTGTCGAATTGCCCTGACATGTTTATGCCTAGTTGGGGTAGTAGGGTTGTCACATCGTGGCAGCCGAAAGAGTGACTATCTCACCGTCTCCACGCCTCCACGCCTCACCTTCTCACCCTCTCACCGTCTCACCGTCTCCACGCCTCCACGTCTCCACGTCTTCACGTCTTCACGTCTCCACGTCTCACCTTCTCACCCTCTCACCGTCTCACCGTCTTCACGCCTCCACGCCTTCACGCCTCCACGCCTCCACGTCTTCACGCCTCCACGCCTCCACGTCTTCACGCCTCCACGCCTCCACGTCTCCACGCCTCCACGTCTCCACGTCTCCACGTCTCACCTTCTAACCCTCTAACCTTCTAAACACTAAAAATGCAAACCGATAAACTAAATCTCAAAGACTGGAGCGAGGCTGACCGGCCGCGTGAGAAATGCGTGTCCATGGGCTTGTCCGCTCTGACCGATGCGGAGTTGATCGCGATTCTGTTGCGTAGCGGTACTCGTCAGGAAACCGTCGTTGACCTGGCCAAACGAGTGCTGTCGATGAGCGACAATCGGCTCAACCGCCTGTCGGAATGGTCGTTGCGTGACTTGCAACAGATTCATGGCATTGGGCAGACCAAGGCGGTCACCCTCTTGGTGGCTTTCGAGTTAGGCCGGCGGGTACGGGCGGAAAAGGTTGAGGACCAGCGCAAAATGCAATCCCCGATGGAGGTGTACGAGTATATGCTTCCGCGCAATGGCCATTTGGGACATGAGGAGTTCTGGGTGCTTTACCTGAATCAGGCTGCAGTGCTGCTGAAAGCGGAACGGGTGAGCCAAGGTGGTTTGACGGCTACTGCGGTGGATGTGCGTCTGATTCTGAAGCAGGCACTGGAATTGTCGGCCACAGGCTTGATCTTGTGTCACAACCACCCGTCAGGGGACGTGGTGCCCAGCCGTCTTGACGACCAGCTGACTAATCAGTTATGTGAGGCAGCGCGACTTCTGAATATCCAGGTGACCGACCATATTGTTATTTCCCGCAACAGCTATTATAGCTATCAGCAAGAAGGTAGAATGTAATGGGCAGATATTCCTGTCAAATACAGGTCTTTTATCGACTTAAATAATTGTTACTCTTTTTCGTTCTCAATCTCTATCTCGTTCTCGTTCTTGTGACGGTGATAATGTTTGCGTCTTCTTCGCATCCATCCGAAATAGCCGAACAGACAGAATACTGTTATAAATCCTGCGATATAGTAGGCCCAAATTGTCGATACAGTATGTCCGATGTGACTCGTCATGATAAAAAAGGTGGAGCAGACCATGGTCATGAACAGGGCGGGTATCAGAGTCAGCAAATAGCAATGAGGGTTGGTTTTCTCTTTTTCAATGGCCAGGTAGAAAGTGATGGACCATAAGGTGAATACGGCCAGCATCTGGTTGGCCCAGCCGAAATAGCGCCAGATGATTTGAAATCCGTCTTTGTCGGTGAGACTGAAAACTAACAGAGCTCCTGTGACAATGAATAAGGGAATGGCTATAATCAGACGGCTGCTGATTTTTTTCTGCTTAAAGTGGAGGAAGTCAGCCACAATCAAACGGGCGGAACGCAATGCAGTGTCGCCGGAGGTGACTGAAGCACTGATGACACCCAAAATGGTGATGACACAGATAGCTGGGGTGAACCAGGTCTCGGCGATGAGGCCGACCATGGCGGGACCACCAAGGCCTTCGGTCTGCACAGGACTGTCAGGACCAAAAAAGTAGGAGGCGGCAGCGGCCCAGATAAGGGCAACAATGCCTTCGGAAATCATGGCACCGTAAAATATAGGACGGCCTTGATTCTCGTTGGTCATGCAGCGCGCCATCAAGGGCGACTGGGTGGCATGGAAACCTGAAATGGCACCGCAGGCGATGGAAATGAACATCATCGGAAAGATGGGGTTGGTGCTTGTATATGCGGGGTTGGAGAGACCTTCCCATAATTCCGGAATATGAGGTCTGTGATATATGAAAGCCGCGACAATAGCCAAGGCCATGCCAAAAAGCAGAAAGCCAAAGACGGGATATATTTTTCCGATAATCTTGTCAATGGGTAACAGCGTGGCTATCAGATAATAAACCAATATAATGATCACCCAGATGTAGATGTGCCAGTTGGGCGTGAAATGGGTGTTTAACAGTGTGGCTGGCGTGTTTACAAAGACGACTCCCACCAAAATCATCAGGAAAACCATAAAAGCACGCATGAACTGCTTGACGAAATTTCCCATGTATTTGCCGTGCAACTCTGGCAGACTGCATCCGTCGTTGCGCAAGGACATCATGCCAGAAAGGTAATCGTGTACCGCACCAGCAAAAATAGAACCTAACACAATCCACAGATAGGAGGCTGTGCCGAACTTGGCACCCATGATGGCACCGCAGATAGGTCCTACTCCAGCGATGTTCAGGAACTGGATCAGGAAAATCCGCCAGGGTTTCATGGGAATGTAATCCACGCCATCCTGATTTGTATAGGCTGGTGTTGTGCGGTTGGGATCCACAACAAAAATCTTTTCAATAAATTTGCCGTAAATGAAATATCCTAATATCAGGGCGACAACGCCGATGAAGAAACTTATCATAGGTTTTAGGGATTAGGTTTTAGGGGATAGTATTTAATAATATATGGTTAGAGTTTAGTGTTTAGTGTTTAGGGGTTGTGGGTTAGGGGTTAGTGTTTGATGAATTTGTCAGTGTGGATCAGTTGTTTTTTATGGAATAACTGAATCAAATAGCTTCCGGTGCTTAAGGATTGAATGTCAATGTTTTTTGATCTGTTGTTGAGGCTTTTGCGCAACACTTCGCGGCCATTGAGATCGTAGATGATGATGCTGTCAATGTCCTGTTCGCTGCTGATTGACAAACGGTCTTGGGCCGGGTTGGGGTAGATGAGTATGTCGTTGGCTTTGCGCTGCTGGATGCCGACATCACTGCCTGGAACTCCGAAGGTGTATTCACCGGGCATCAAGCTCTCAGTCGTGATGGTGCCACTCATCTGGCCACTGCGGGTAAAGGGAATGATGTGCCAGTCATCGGCGCAGTCACGGCGATAGAATAATGCCAAATCATTGGGTGTAACGTCCTGCATCAGATCGTGTTCGGGCTGGTTGTTGTTGCCGTTATAGTTGAAAGTCAAGGTTCCCTGCATCTGAGTGTCAGTATATTCAATTCTCCAATAGCGGTTGTTCAGTCGATATGACGGATCTGGTTGTACTTTGAACGGGTCGGCATGAACCAGATTATACTCAACTCGCATCAGAGACGAGTCTTGCAAGGCTGTGATATTGGCGATGACATTGGCATTTACAAAACTTCTGGTGCCAGCGAAGGTGAAAAGATGGTTGTAATCGATAATGGCGTCACAGATTTCGTTGTTGTAATCTACCACTCCAAAAAGAGGGGTGAAGGGAATGTTGACATGGACGACACCAGTTGCTCCCGAAAATTGGGCGTGATGGTAATTAAAGCGTTGTCCATCAGCGGAAAAGAAAGTGAGATTCACTCGGTTGTCATCGGCATAATGTTCGGCATGAAATAGCCTCTGGCGCAAATGCACCGCATATTGGTTGCCGCCTTCCGCTACGATGGAGTCGATGGAGAAATGCAGGAAACCGGGCTGGTTGATCCATCCTTCGTAGAAACCGTTCAGGTTCATCCCACTATAATTACTCAAAAAATCAAATAGTTGTACAGAATTGATATTCTGAAAAGCATACTGGTTCAGCATGGCCTGAATGCCTCCGAAAAACAAGGAATCTCCCATGTAATGGCGCAGGGTGTGAACCACAATAGAGCCTTTGTCATAGGCGTGCATGCCATAGGTGTGATTTTGGGGAATGTTGTTCAGCGCATAATAGCCCTGATCACGGGAATAAAGGTTTTTCAAGACATCAAAATGCTGATTGTTAATGGTTTCAGTATATTTTCCTTTGGAGTATACTCCTTCGTCGGTGATGGCTTCGCTATAGCTGGCAAAGCCTTCGTTAATCCACATTTCCTCGGCTCTTTCGCAGGTGATGAGATTTCCGAACCAGGAATGGGACAGCTCATGGGCAATGGTGGACTCATAGCCAGTGGTGCCGTTGACAGCCGCTTGTGGCAGGGCAATATTGGTGGCGTGTTCCATGGCTCCGCTGTTGAAATTGACTAACACATAGCCGATGCGGGGGAAACGAAGCGGCCCGTAATAATGCTCAAAGTTGGCGGCGATTTCTTTCAGATGGACGAAAGTCGCCGGTATATTATTAAAGCAGAATGACGGCGAGTAAATGGTAATGGGAATATCCGCCTGCATACCATGGAAGGTGTCGGTGTATAACTGATATGAACCGGTGGCTACGGAAGCCAGATAGGTGGGAATGGGCTGGTCTAACTGCCAATGCCATATCTTGGTGTTGAATTCCCCGTCACTTTCACCTTGGAACAAGCCGCCACATACTGCAGTATGGTAGGGATAAGTTTCGATATGGAAGTTGTAGGTGGACTTGTCGGTGAACTCGTCGATACAGGGATACCACACGCGACCGAAGCAGTGGGGCTGTTCGTACATGCTGACCCCAATGTTGAAGGAGTAATTGTTGGTGAAGGTGAAACCTCCCCAGGAGTTGCCGTAAGGTGTGCCTTGGTAACTCACTGCGACCTCAAGGGTATCCCCCAGCGTGTATGCGCCAGTGGGAATACTGAGCAAATCGCCAACGTAGGTGTAGCTTGCTTGTGTCTGTCCCATCATGATGGAATCAATGGTCATGTTCCTCAAATCCAAGTTGATATGACTAAGATTGGCCATTTTGGGGACCACCTGCACTGTGGTTGTTCCACTGATGGTATGTGCGTAGGGGTCGATGAACAAATTGATGTCATAATGCGCCACATGGAGGCTGTCGCTGCGGTACTGCGCGAAGCTTACCAAGGTGACAAGGCAGAGGCAAATTGTGGTGAGGAGGTTTTTCATATAGGTTTCAGGTTACAGGTTTCAGAGTTTAGAGTTTAATGTTTAGGGGTTTGGGGGCTGTGAGCTATGAGCTATGAGCTGTGAGCTGTGAGTTGTGAGTTGTGAGCTGTGAGCTGTGAGTTGTGAGCTGTGAGCTGTGAGTTGTAGGGGTTAGAATTCAAAATTCAGAATTCAAAATTCAAATAACAACTTTCAGTTTTCAGTTTTCAACTTCATTAATTAGCTCATTGCTCATCGCTCATAGCTCAAAGCTAATTAAATTACAACATTCACAATCTTCTTCGGCACGAAAATGACTTTTTTCGGCGTCTTGCCTTCCAGCCATTTCTGGGCTTCGGGGGCGGCGAGCACAGCGGCTTGCACCTCTTCGGCGCTCATCGTGACGGGCAGCTCCAGATTGAAACGCATCTTGCCGTTGAAGCTGATGGGGTAGTTGAAGCTGTTCTCCACCGTTTTGCTCTCGTCATAAACGGGGAAGGAGGCGTTGACTACCGAGCTGTCGTGACCTAGCAGGTGCCACAACTCTTCAGCGATATGAGGTGCGTAGGGAGAAATCATAACGGTCAGCGGTTCAAGGATTTCCCGTTTGTTGCACTTGTGGTCGGAGAGTTCGTTGACACAGATCATGAAGGCTGATACCACAGTGTTAAAGGAAATGCTTTCGATGCCGTCTTCCTCCTTCTTGATGAGCGTATGCAGGGTCTTCAGTTCGGGAGCGGTGGCGGGTTCGTCGCTGACACAGAATTCGTTGTTCTCGTTGTGGAAGAGTCTCCAGAATTTGCGCACAAAGCGGTAAGTGCCTTCGATGCCTTGCACATCCCAGGGCTTTGACTGCTCCAGAGGTCCGAGGAACATCTCGTAAAGACGCAGCGTGTCGGCACCGTATTTCTCCACCAGGTCGTCGGGGTTCTGCACATTGTATTTTGACTTCGACATCTTCTCGATTTCGGAGCCGCATACATAAATATTATTGCCGTCCTTGTCTTTCTCGAAGAGGAACAGCGCGTTTTTTAGGTCGTCACGCCATTCGCTGAAGGCGATGGTGTCGAGAATGTCGTTGTGAACAAGGTTGATATCCACGTGGATCGGGTCGCTGAAGATTTCGCGGTCCGGGACGTTCTTGGATACAAACAAAGGTATTGACGGCAGGGGCTGGACTTCTTCGTATGCCGGTACGTCCTTGCCTGCAATAAGGTCTTTGATCTTTTGTTCCACCCTGTTGGTTCCTTTTACGAAGTCTCTCACAACATCAGCGATAGGCACCAGCAACAACTTATAACCTTTTTCTTTGGCATATTCTTTCCAAGGCTCAACCACCTTTTCCAGATTGCCCACACGGTTGATTTCTATCAGGATGCCTTTTTCGGGGCAGAAGAAGTCGAAACGACGACGACCGTCCTTGAAGTCCCTCACAAACTCCACACCGTATTTTTTGTCTTTGAGGTGGAACCATACCGCATGCTCACACAGCTTCTCGATGTTGACACGGTAGGCGAAGCTGGAGCGGCCCTGGATCATACCTTGGTTGATCATGCGCTGGAAGGGCTCTTCTTTGCATGATAAACCTAAGTCAAACAGGAACTTGCACCAGAAACGGCTGTAAATCAGGTGGCCGGTGGCATGTTCGGCACCGCCGATATAGAGGTCCACATTCTGCCAATAGTCGTTGGCCTCGCGGCTGAAATATTCCTTGTCGTTGTGCGGATCCTGATAACGGAGGTAATAACCGCTGGAACCGGCAAAGCCTGGCATGGTGTTGGTCTCGATGGGATAGCCTTCTTCGGTGACCCAGTTCTTGGCACGTGCCAATGGTGGCTCTCCATTTTCCGTAGGTTTATATTCATCGATGGAAGTTAACTCCAATGGCAGTTTCGATTCGTCCATGGCGTAGGGCATACCGTCCTTGTAATAAATGGGGAAGGGTTCTCCCCAGTAGCGCTGGCGGCTGAAGATGGCGTCGCGCAGGCGGTAGTTGGTCTTGCCAGTACCCACGCCCAGTTTCTCCAGTTCCTGAATCATGCGCTCGATGGCTTTCTTGACCGTCAGTCCGTTCAAGAATCCGGAGTTGACTAAAATGCCATCCTTCGCATCGAAACTCTCCGTCCACGTGGATGTATCAGATGGTTCTCCGTTTTCAGTTTTCAGTTTTCCGTTTTCCACTACCTGGATGATGGGCAGGCTAAAGTGACGGGCAAAGGCGAAGTCGCGGCTGTCGTGAGCCGGCACAGCCATGATGGCACCGGTGCCGTAGCCCATCAGCACGTAGTCGGCAATCCAGATGGGCAGCTTGGCCCCTGTGATGGGGTTGATGCCGTAAGCTCCTGTGAATGCGCCGCTTACCTTGCGGACTTCGGCCATACGCTCGCGTTCGCTGCGGTTCTTGGCATGGGCGATATATTCTTCCACCTCGGTACGATGTTCCGGGGTGGTGATTGCTGAAACCAGTTCGTGTTCGGGAGCCAGTACCATGAAGGTGGTGCCGAACAGGGTGTCGGCACGAGTGGTAAACACTTCCAGGTCAATGTCTTTGCCATCCACTTTAAAGATGACAGAGGCACCCATGGATTTGCCTACCCAGTTGCGCTGTACTTCCTTGATAGACTCGTTCCAGTCCACGGTGTCCAGATCGGAAAGCAGGCGTTCGGCGTAGGCGGTGATACGGAGCAGCCACTGTTTCATGGACTTGCGCACCACGGGGAAACCTCCGCGGACGGAAAGGCCGTCAACCACTTCGTCATTGGCCAGCACCGTGCCCAGCTCGGGACACCAGTTCACCAGCGCCTCAGCCTGATAGGCCAGTCGGTAGTTCATCAGCACTTCTTGCTGTTCCTTTTCGCTCATGGCCTTCCACTCGGCGGCGGTGAAACTCAGCGGTTTGCTCTCAGCCACATCGAGACCTTCGGTGCCGTTGGCCGCAAACTTCTCCACCAGTTCGCTGATGGGACGGGCTTGCTTGGCTTGATTGCAATAGTAGGATTTAAACAGCTGAATGAAAGTCCACTGGGTCCACTTGTAATATTCCGGGTCGCTGGTGCGCACCTCACGGTCCCAGTCGTAGCAGAAGCCGATCTTATCCATCTGTTCGCGGTAGCGGTTGATGTTCTTGTCAGTTGTCACGGCGGGGTGGGTACCCGTCTGTATGGCGTATTGCTCGGCGGGAAGACCGTAAGCGTCATAGCCCATGGGGTGCAACACGTTGAAGCCTTTCAGTCTTTTGTAGCGTGCGTAAATGTCGGAGGCGATGTAACCCAGGGGGTGTCCCACATGCAGTCCCGCGCCCGAAGGGTAGGGGAACATGTCCAAAACGTAGAACTTGGGCTTGCTGTGGTCAATGTCAACCTTGTAGATTTTGTTGTCGCGCCAGTACTGCTGCCACTTTTTTTCAACTTCGTTAAAATTGTAGTCCATTATATATCAATATTTTAATTATTTTAATTTCTATATAAGAATAAACTACAAAGATACGTAAAATTCCTGAATTATACGCAGATGTGTAAAATTTCTTCCACGCGTATTCTTTGCAGATTTAATCAGATCTGTGGCAAAGGTGTGAGCGTCGAAAATCTGGCCATTTTTGGAACTGACTCTATAGCCAACAGATAAAATTGCATCCAAATTATTATGTCGTACTTTTCTTGTTACCAGACGATTACCTTCTTGACGAACTACCGAGATTTCCTCGGTAGTTGCATACTGGTTTATTTCACCCTCATCATATAAGTTTTTCAAGTGTAAACCAATGTTGTCTGTTGAACAATCAAAGAGTTGAGCCATTTGTGTTTGCGTAAGCCATACCGTATCCTCCTCCATGCGCACCTCCAAATGTATTGAATTGTCAGGTTGATATAATATGATTTCTCTCTTATTCATTATTATTAGATTTAATATTGCAAAAGTAATAATAATTTTATTATAATGATTTATATAAAAGAAAAATACAGAATTTTTTTTTTTTTTTCAATGAACCAACCATTATGTTGAAAAAAATATTAATTTTTGTCCCGTTATTCGTTCACATCGAATGGGATGAAACAGATATTAATAATCAACACAGTTAAACATGAAAAGATTTTTTCTTTTAGGAATCACTCTGATGGTTTCCGTGGCGATGCTAATGACAGCATGCAAAAAAGATGAAGTAAAAAACAATGGAAACAACAATAACACGGAGAATCCTGGCGGTGGGGGTACTGCTGCAGAATATGTGGACTTGGGCCTTCCCAGTGGCACAAAGTGGAAATCCACCAATGAAACTGGAGGAAATAACGGTTTCTATACTTACGATGAGGCTGTTAATGCTTTTGAAGACAAACTGCCAACCAAGGAACAAATGGAAGAACTGATAGACAATTGTACGTGGGTATGGCAAAATAATGGTTACAAAGTGAGTTCTTCAAATGGAAATTCCATTATTCTGCCTGCTGCAGGTTTTTACAATTGCGAAGGAGCCGTGTACTGTGTGGGTTCAGATGGTGGCTATTGGTCGTCCACATCTATTGATTCTGAGAAGGCAAATAGTCTCTACTTCTATTCGAATGAAAAGGGTGTAAGCAGCGACTTTCGTTGCTACGGATTGTCTGTGCGACTCGTTCAAAAATAAATTTTTCTTTTCTGGAGGCGACCGGGCACGCTTTCCGCTCGAATTTCGTCCTTGCGTCCTCATAACCGCTTCAATCGTTATCGCGGAATTATGGTAAACAAAAACGCTGTCAAAGCCCACGACAGCTTTTTTTTCTATCTGCCGCGCAGGCCCGTACCCCTCGCCAATCGGCAGGGCCCCCGCACGCAGCGTCTTCTTCACACTTTCCACGGATGGAAAGTGTGCAAAGATCCTTTCCGACGGTAAGTGCAGCCGCACAGGCCCGTACGCCCCAACCGTCGGCATGGCCCCGCACGCAGCGTCAGGGCGAAATGCAGTCTGTAATCCCAGTGGACTAAGCCTCGGAGAGGCTTCACGCACGAAGTGCAATTAACCCCTGACAAGGCCGCAGGCCGCAGTCTGGGGTTCAGCGGCAAGAATCCTGTCCCTCCTTTAGTGCCGAAGGCACGACACAAAAAGAAACCGCCACAGGGGGATGGAGGCGGAATTTCTGAAATTTTTCGAAGAGAAGTTTGCGGGTTTCTGCGATTTTTGCTATTTTTGCAGTGTGATATAAGTCGGTCTTACCAACGGGTTCCGCAACCCTGTAGAACTGGCTTTTTTTATTTTTTGAAGTGAAATGTATAGGCTAATTACAACAAAAACAAGTTGTCAGTTCGAAAAATTTGTTTACTTTTGCATCTTCTAATTAGGCGTGTGCCGAAAGGTTCATGCCGCACTTAAGCCTCGGATATACGAGGCTTTCGTATTTTAGAACTTGTCAGAAAAAATACCCAATCCAACATGTGCTGAATTGGGCGTAGACTACATGGCATTACTACCATCTAATCGATTGCAAAAATATAACCTTTTCTTCAATAAATTGCATGTTTCTGCTGTTATTTATGACACCCCGACCGCCCAAATCTACACCGGGGATATGGACTCCCTTATTGGCCAGTCCACCAACCTTGATGATGAGGAGGAGGAAGAAACCACATAGAACCCTTTTTCGTATTATTTTGAATTAGTTTTGAAAAGCCGTTGCGATTTGTAACGGCTTTTTTTTTATTTTTGCACCGTTAATTGAGAAGTTCAAAAAATGCGAAGTCGCACAATTTTTTTAGACAAAAATCGTTGTAATAATATGATTCACAAAACGTACCATTCTACAGGTTTTTATGACCTGATATTTCGAGTACGTTAAAACTATAGAAATGATACGACAAAGAGCTTTTGTTCTTATTTTGGTTATTACACTGGCCGGAGCCCTTCTTTCGGCGCAGGAGAGTCAATATGTCTTCAATGATGTGACAACAGGACTCCAACCGACATTCTCTTCGTACAACACTATCCCATACGAACTCAGAGAGGACAACGTCCACGGCAACGTCGTAAAGATTATAGAGACCCAAGACTATCACCCAAACCCAAGCCACGATTATACGGGATATTTTTTAATTGAACGCGACAAGAAATACAGCAAACACATCTTTTACACAACCACCCCGAAAACAACAACTACTTTTTCATATTCTTCCGACGGAAAAATCAGCAGTATCGACCAGGAGATTGTCGAAACCACCTTCTACAGGAGAATCGAAACTGCCGTGCTGCTATCCACCCACGACCAAAAATCCTCAAACAGGAGAAGGAGACACATAAGACGTTCCAGCGCAACACCCACACTCAATTCCAGCCAAACCATACTCAACCGCTTCACCTTCCAGAACGGATTGCCGATCCTTTGGGAACAAAAGAGGGGGGGGGGAGATGACTCTTGGAGAAAAATGGAGGCCATCCGCTATGATTCTCTCCAACGGATTAAATCGCAGTGCCACTACGAGCAGAATCGTTTAGAGGATATCACCACCTACACATACGACGACCACAATCGGATAGTGACGGAAAAGAGAGTCCCTTTCACAATCAACAAAAAAGATTCCCCTACCCTTCACAAGCAATATTATTACGACGACTCCCTGCATTCAACCATAGAGACAGACCTTCTGAGAGACAGCACAGCATATCCTTTCACCGCCAGCCGCCGATTTACATCCCAATACGATGCCCAAGGAAGACTCATCTGTGTAGAAGGGGAACATCTGGGATACTACAATCCTTACCCCAACCGGTGTTGCAGCATCAGCTCTACTATCTGCAAAGTCACTTTCAAATATGACGACCACGGGGCCCTGTCTGAAAAAAGCTATTACTCGGGCGACGGTATGACTGTTATGTACTCATTGACCTGGAAATATGAGTATGATGATAAGGGAAACTGGGTGAAATGCCTGCACTACGAGAACGGATTCCTACTCAAAAAGAGCGAACGGAAAATCATCTACCCATAACCAGTTTTTATGACCTGATATTTCGAGTACGTTAAAACTTATAGTTGTCATATATGAAAAGATTTTTCCCTATATTGTTGTCGTTTTGCCTTTTCACTCAGGTGGTTGCCCAATCGAATGTCAATTTCCGAACCATCGACCGTATTGAAATGTATTATCTCGACGAATTATGTTCTTTTGATTTTAATTACCTAAAGTCAAAAGAGACGATAACCATTGGCGACAAAGAATACGGGAATGTTTGTACCTATCTGCTTTCCGATACGACAGCGGCGAACATTCTACAAATGATAAAAGCCGCCTTTTTTGACAACTCACCCATAATAAGGAAGAACAGTGAGAATGTGGAAACCAGTCAACCCGTGATTGGCATCACATGCTATTCCAAAGGGAAAAAAGTATACAGCAAACGAATCTGTCATGAAATCGATTACCTCTTTTCTTCTGAATACCTGAACTTGATAGCAGAGCTGAAGTTGTTGAATAAAAAGTGCCAGGCCGCGGAAAACTGAAAAATGCTATATGTTTTTATGACCTGATATTTCGGGTACGTTAAACTAATGATGGCTTGAAGTCTAATTTTTTTCTTTTGGGCGACTGGGCACGCTTTCCGCTTGAATTTCGTCCTTGCGTCCTCATAACCGCTTCAATCGTTATCGCGGAATTATGGTAAACAAAAACGCTGTCAAAGCCCACGACAGCGTTTTTCTTTTGTCCTATCCTTTATGGTGATGTTGATATTGTCTATTTGGATAGATAATTTATCTTGTTCTTTTAACACCATCTCATTAATGTCGTTTTGACATCGTAAAGTTTCATCCATATCAATCCTAAGTTGTTTTATCTCAGACCGAATCTCTTCGATTTGTAGGCTTGAATTTTGCAATGTGAGCAATGCCTTTTGCATTTGAAAAAACGCACGCATAATATTGATGTTTACTTGGATGGCAATGGGGGTTTTCAGTAAACCGGACAGCATGGCAATGTCTTCCTGTGTAAAAGCGTAAGGCAGGTATTTGCTGTGTTTTCCCCGACCGTTTTTTAAGGTGAAAAAATTGCACCTTAAAAAATCATATTCTTCCTTTGTTAACTCAAACATGAAATTGTTTCCAGACCTTTTTTACGTATGCAAGCACCCGACAAAGGTCTGGAAACAAAAAAAGCAAGGCTTTCACCTTGCTTTTTATTGCGGAAAGGGCGAGATTGAAGATTTCTTCGCTGCCGCGGGCGTCCTTGCATCTTCGAACTTACAGACGCAAACAAGTTGCGTCTGGCTTTTGTTTTTGCGCTCCTTCTTATGCCAGCAAGCTGTCAACGAAGGTGCTCAATGTAGGGCGAGATTAAAGATCTCTGCGCTGCCGCGGGCGTCCTTGCATCTTCGAACTTCCAGACGCAAACAAGTTGCGTCTGGCTTTTGTTTTTGCGCACCTCCTTATGCCAGTAAGCTGTCAACGAAGGTGCTCAAAACAAAATAGGAGCACACTAACGTATGCTCCTGGAACTTCTCAGCTGCGGAAAGGGCGAGATTCGAACTCGCGGTAGGGTTACCCCTACGACAGTTTAGCAAACTGTTGGTTTCAGCCACTCACCCACCTTTCCGTTTGGTTCATTTCTGAAATCGGTTGCAAAGATACAACTTTTTTTCATTCTGACAAGCATCCATCACTCATCTTTTTTGATTTTTTATTTGCTTCTGATAATCAGTGTTTTGTGTTTCTTATTAACTTTTTTTAATAGATGTGGGGCTGCTGAATTGGACATGGCGGCTCAAAATGTCGTACTTTTGCATCACAACTTTGAAAAATTATGGAATTTACAGTCGCTCAAATCGCCGAAGTCATCGCCGCTACTGTCGAGGGCGATGCCCAGGCCAAAATCAAAACTGTCTGCAAAATCGAAGCAGGCTTTGAAGGCGGTCTCACCTTCCTCGCTAATCCCAAATACACTCATTATATATATGAAACGAAAGCCACCGCTGCTATCGTGAACAAGGATTTTGTGCCCGAGAAGCCGGTGCCTTGCACTCTGCTGCGGGTGGAGAATTCTTATTTCGCCTTCGCTAAGTTGCTGGATTTCTATAACCAGATGAAGAAAAACAGCAAGGTTGGCATCTCCAAAATGGCTTGCGTGGCTGAATCCGCCAAAATCGGACAGAATGTCTATATTGGCGAGTTCGTCAGCATTGGTGAGAATGTGGTGGTGGGTGACAATACCAAGATTTTTCCGCATGTGTGCCTCGGCGACAATGTGAAAGTCGGTCACGACACGGTGCTGAACGCCGGTGTGAAAATCTATGCCGAGTGTGTGGTGGGCAACGATTGCATCATTCACGCAGGCACAGTCATCGGTGCCGACGGTTTCGGTTTCGCCGCCCAGAACGGTGAGTTCACCAAGGTGCCGCAAATCGGCAATGTGGTAATCGAGGACAATGTGGAGATTGGTGCCAATACCTGCATCGACCGTGCTACCATGGGTTCGACCATCATCCATAAAAATGCCAAGATTGATAATCTGGTACAGATTGCCCATAATGTGGAAGTGGGTGAGGGTAGTGCCTTCGCAGCCCAGTCGGGTGTTTCCGGCTCCACCAAGGTGGGCAAGCATTGCATCTTTGCCGGTCAGGTGGGCGTTGCCGGCCATATCACCATCGGCGACCAGACCATCGTGGCGGCCCAGTCCGGCGTGACCAACTCTCTGAAGGGCGGACAAGCCTACCTCGGCAGTCCCGCCATCCCGATTACCCAGGAACGCCGCCTTATCATCTACCGCAAGAAACTCCCCGAACTCTTCCAGAAAGTGGACAAACTAGATAATTAATTGATTAAGTTGAAAACTGAAAACTGAAAGTTGAAAACTATTTATTTTAATTCTGAATTCTGAATTTTGAATTCTAACCCCTACACCTCACAACTCACAGCTCACAACTCACAGCTCACAACTCATAGCCCTCACCTCATAGCTCACTGCTCATAGCTCACTGCTCACAGCTCACACCTCATAGCCCAACTAAACTCTAACCCCTATCCCCTAATCCCTAACCCCTAAAACCTCATGAACACCCACACCATCTCCTCCTCCGTCAGCCTGTCAGGCAGAGGCCTGCATACCGGAAAAAATGTTACCGTAACATTTAACCCCGCTCCCGAACACACGGGCATCCTGTTCCGCCGTATAGATCTGCCCGGACAGCCCATGGTTCATGCTATCGCTACCAATGTGTTCGACACTTCGCGAGGCACTTCCCTCAAGGAGAACAATGCCGAGGTGCGCACGGTTGAGCATCTGATGGCGGCTCTGGCGGGATTGCAGATTGACAATGTCATAGTGGATATCGATGCCGAGGAGACCCCGATCCTGGATGGCAGCGCCCGCTATTATGTGGAGGCCCTGCAAAAAGCTGGCATCGTGGAGCAGCAACAGGAAAGAGAATATTTCGTGGTGACGAAACCCTACAGTTTCTCCTTGCCGGAAAAACAGATAGAGATTAGGGTGGAACCTTACGATGGCTTCGACATTAAGGTGGATGTGGATTATGGCACCGCCGTGTTGGCTACCCAAACGGCAGAACTGAAAGATATAACCAATTTCTATCCAGAGATATACAATTGCAGAACCTTCGTTTTTCTGCACGAGCTGCAATTCCTGATTGCTAACAATCTGGTGAAGGGCGGCGATGTGGACAACGCTATCGTTTTCGTGGCCCAGATGCCGGAGCAGAAAGTCTTGGATCAGCTGAGTGCCTTCTTCAACCGTAAGAATCTGAAGGTCACAGAGAACGGTGTGCTGGACAATGTGGAGTTGCATCATTCCAACGAGCCGGCACGGCATAAGCTCCTCGACCTTGTGGGTGACCTGTACCTGCTGGGTAAACCGCTGAAAGGCAGGGTGTATGCCAGCCATCCGGGACATTTCGCCAACACGGAATTGGCCAAGAAAATGTTGTTTGAATAACCGCAAAACGAATACGCATGGTCACAAGAATCGCACTCACCGGAGGTCCCTGTGCAGGAAAATCAACCATTTTGAAACGCATCAGAGAGAAATTCGAGTTGAAAGGCTATGCGGTATACTTGTTGCCGGAAGCTGCCACGCTGTTCAGCGAGGCGGGTGCCGATTTCCTGACCAAAGACGCTAATCTATCGTTTGTTACAGAAGAGTCAAAACTGCAATTCCAGCTGCAGATGGAGGACAGCATGATGCGGATTGCGGAGAATTGCGGCAAGCCAGCCATGCTGATTTGCGACCGCGGCACCATGGACACCGCCGCCTACATGCCTTCGGAAGTGTGGCAGCACATTAAAGACGATATCGGCATGACCGAGCAGCAGTTGCGCAACGAACGTTACGATGCGGTGTTGCATGTTTGCACGGCCGCCAAAGGTGCGGAGGATTTCTATACCTTATATAATAATAAATGCCGCTCCGAGTCGGTGGAGGTGGCCCGTGATGTGGACGACCGTATTCTGGCAGTCTGGAAAGGACACCCTGTGCTGCGCATAATCAAAGCCGAAATTTTCTTTGAGGATAAAATCCAGCATGTGCTGAAGGTGCTGGATCAGATAGAGGCCGACATAAATGCCTTACGCAAGTAAATGTTTCCAAATGGGCATTTCCCGTTTCATTATTTTTTATCTGAAAACAGATTAGGTCTTCCTGTCAGTTTTAGATACTCAAATTGTAAGCTGATTTCCGGTTTTACATATTTCTGATTGTCGGTCGAAAGCCGGAATCTTACTGCGGGAGCTTCGCTGACAGAGTCGCAAGGCCATTGTATGAAGGGTGCGCACCATAGGCCTTCTGTCGCTAATACGGGGTCATAGTGATAAGTGTAGCTCTCGCCTTCATCGGTTTGGTATTCAATCAGATAGGAAATGTCTTTGTAAATAATCGATCGGATTTTCCCTATGATGTTTTTGCTTGAACCGACTTTTACGCGTACAATGGTATTCTCCATTTGGGGAATCTCTATCCATTCGTTCCATTGGGAGTGGAAAATCTCTCCGTATTCTGCGTCTTCCATGGCAGGACTGCTGCTGTGAGCCAATAGCAACAGCTGCTCGTTTACCGCTACTGGTTCGTAGTGATTGATGATGTTTTTCACTACTTCAGGTTCGTCATTCAGAAAATAACGTTGGTCCATTGAGACGGATCTTTTCCCGTAATGATCTTTCTGAAAATGCCAAAGCACAAAATGGGCAGCCTCTTCTTTTCCCGAGAAGTTCTGGGCGGATTTGGCCTCTAACCATGGTGAAAGTGCGGTGCCCAAAGCGGTGCGGGGCTGCCAGTTGAGCTGGTTTTGAGCGGCATACGAGAATTCAAAAGGATATATGTCGATGCTGGACGACCCGATCAGTTGCAGTATGGTGTCCGGCAATTGGCTTTCCTGTAATCGCCAGTTGGTATATTCTTCAGTTTTGGAAATGTAATTATGGTAATGGAAAAAAGGTTCGGTCATGTTCTTCACACCGCAAAACTCTTTGGTGGTACGCATGTCATATCCATCCATCTCAGCGGCATTCAGCATCAGCGATAACAGGGAGATGGCTCCGAGCAATAGTGTGTATGGTTTCCTTCGTTCTTCAAGAAGTGATAGAGTCAGCCAATAAACGATGACGAAATAAACCATCCCGAAATAATGCCAGCAGTCCTCGCGTATGATGCCGTGTTTCCAAAAAGCCAATAGGGGAATGATGGACATAAGGCAAAAATATCTGGCAGAAATGCTTTTGCAAATCAGCGGACCGGCGAGGAGACTCAGGAAAAAAATCAACAGGTATATCGCATGGTTGTGATAATATGTATTTAAAGAACCGTATCCGAAAATGAGATGAAAAATTCCTGTATACCAGTTGATAATGTTGTCTATATTATGCAATATGATGAAGGAGAACAGCAATAGTGTGACTGTAAAGATGGCGAATTGTATGGCTAGGGTCTTCAGATTCTTGTTCGTAAAACCAGAAATTATAAGGGTCACTGCGATAACCGACAAAGAGTTTACCCCTATGGATACTTTGATGAAAAGGGAGAGGGTGGCGATTATTGCCGCTGCGGTAAAAGCCCACCATTTTTGTTGGCGGATATGGATTAAAGATAAAAAGATGCAATTGAGAATGATCAACAAGTCTATATTGGTGAAATAAGAGGCGAGAAACAGTAGACCCGACGGTACCAGCCACTGGTTGACGCGATTGGAGCCGGATGTGGTGTCATTGCTTTTTCCCACAACACCGGCTACGATGAGACCCAGCACAATGAAGCTGACTTTCAATAGAGTGAAAAAGATAAGGAAGAGGATGAAATTAGCTCCTTCGTAGCTTGGAATCTTCAAAAATGCAAGAGGACCAAAGGGATAAATCAGATGGATTAAACTGTTGTAGTCGTTGACAAACAGCCAGTTAAGTCCCCAGACATACGATGGGTCCAACCCTGGTCCGTAGTCCGGACGGACATCAGGATAAGAAAAGAGAACAATAACTATCGTAACGATTATAAGCAAAAAAATCTCCGATAATTTACTTGTGCGTTGCATCCTTTTTTTGTTTCTGCAAAGATACTGAATTTTTTGATTTTGGATTCACCAAGGACTTCGTAATAAATAGTAATGCTTTTTTTGTTAATAAGAATGTTTATAAAAAGTCGAGTGATGCCTTTTTTATTCCAAAATGAAGTTATATTTTTGCAGCTGTTAGGGTTCTGAAAAGATTAATAGGGAACGCTGTGAAAATCAGTGGCTATACCCGTAGCTGTAAGTTCTGAAAATGACATTTTCACCCCATGTCACTGACCAACCGGTTGGGAAGACGTGAAAATGGGAACGAGCCAGAAGACCTGCCCCAACGTAGTGTTCATGCTTTCGGGACTAAGAGCAATTGAGGACGGTAGAGAACGAGCAATTTCTCCCTAAGCGGCTTTAAAAATCTTATTATCAACATGATGATGGACCAGTTGTACATTATTAAAAGGAACGGCAAGCGGGAGCCTTTTTCCGCAGACAAAATCAAAAACGCTATCTCCAAGGCATTCTTGTCCGTGGACAGTTTCGCCACACAGGAGGTGCTCATCGACGTGATGAGCCGCCTGAAGATTTATGACGGCATTTCCGTGGAGGAGATTCAGAACCAGGTGGAGGTGGCCCTGATGGCCGAGCGCTACTATGAGGTGGCGAAGTCGTACATCTTGTATCGCCAGCGTCATTACGAAGACCGTGAGGTCAAAGAAAAACTGGACTTCCTCATCAACTATTGCAACGCTTCCAATGCCGCTACCGGAAGCAAATACGACGCCAACGCCAATGTGGAGAAGAAGAATATTGCCACTCTGATCGGTGAGTTGCCGAAGTCCAACTTCATCCGCCTCAACCGCCGTATGTTGTGCGACAAAATCAAGGATATGTACGGCAAGGAACTGGCCGATAAATATATGTATTTATTGAATCATCATTTTATATATAAGAATGATGAAACCAGTATCGCCAATTACTGTGCCAGTATCACCATGTACCCCTGGCTGCTGGGTGGTACCAAGAGTATCGGCGGCAACGCCTCCGCTCCCACCAACCTGAAATCCTATTGCGGCGGTTTCGTCAATATGGTGTTCATGGTGTCCAGCATGTTGAGCGGTGCCTGCGCCACGCCCGAATTCCTGATGTACATGGATTATTTCATCAGAAAAGAATATGGCGATGATTATTATCAGCATGCCGATAAGGTTGTGGACCTGTCGCTGAGACAACGCTCTATCGACAAGGTGATTACCGACTGCTTCGAGCAGGTGGTGTATTCCATCAACCAGCCTACGGGCGCGCGTAACTTCCAGTCGGTGTTCTGGAATGTGGCCTACTACGACCGCTACTATTTCGAGAGCCTCTTCGGCGAGTTCCGCTTCCCTGACGCTACCCAGCCCATCTGGGAGTCTCTCAGCTGGTTGCAGAAACGCTTCATGCGCTGGTTCAATGCCGAGCGTACACGTTCCGTCCTGACTTTCCCCGTGGAGACGATGGCACTGCTGTCCAAGGATGGCGATATCATGGATACCGAATACGCCGATTTCACCGCTGAGATGTACGCTGCCGGCCATTCGTTCTTCACCTATGTTAGCGACAATGCCGACTCACTGAGTAGCTGCTGCCGCTTGCGCAACGAGATTCAGGATAATGGCTTCAGCTATACTTTGGGTGCGGGCGGTGTGTCCACCGGTTCTAAGAGTGTGTTGACCATCAACATTAACCGCTGTATCCAGTACGAACACAGAAACAACATTCCTCATTTGCAGTTCGTTGGCGAGGTGATTGACCTGATGCATAAGGTTCAAACTGCTTATAATGAAAATCTTAAATATTTGCAGAGCAAGGGTATGCTGCCTTTGTTCGATGCCGGTTACATCGCCATCAACCGTCAGTACCTGACCATCGGTGTGAACGGTTTGGTGGAAGCCGCTGAATATCTGGGCATTCCGATCAATGATAATGAAGAGTATCAGCATTTTATTGAAGGTATTCTGGGATTGGTAGAGCAGTATAATCATCAGTACAGAACCAAAGAGCTGATGTTCAACTGCGAAATGATTCCCGCCGAGAATGTGGGTGTGAAACATGCCAAGTGGGATCGTGAGGATGGCTATGAGGTACCTCGCGACTGCTACAATAGCTATTTCTATAAGGTAGAAGATGAATCTCTGAACCTGATTGACAAGTTCAGACTGCATGGTTCCCGCTATATCGCTCATTTGACGGGTGGTTCGGCTCTCCATGCCAATTTGGAAGAGCACCTGTCACAGGCCCAGTACCGCCAGCTGTTGCGTGTAGCCGCCCAGGAAGGTTGTAACTACTTCACTTTCAATATTCCGAACACGGTTTGCAACGACTGCGGACACATCGACAAGCGTTATCTGCACGAGTGCCCCGAGTGCCACAGCAAAAACGTGGACTACCTGACCCGTGTCATCGGTTACATGAAACGTGTGAGCAGCTTCTCCCAAGCCCGCCAGGAGGAAGCCAGCAGAAGATATTATGGGAATATGTAAGATGCGTTAAGACGTTAAGACGTGGAGGCGTTAAAACGATAAAGCACAATTTCGTCTCCACGTCTCCACGCTTTCACGTCTTGACGAAAAAAATGACACCAGTGGCCCTTAAGTATTATAATTTCGATATTGTTTTCCAGGAAATTCCTGATGAGGTGACCTTGGCGGTCAACATCACGAATTGTCCGCACCGGTGTGAGAACTGTCACAGTCCGCATTTGCACAACGATATTGGCCATGCCTTGAACGAGGCGGAGGTGGATGCGCTGTTGAAGAAATATGGCAAGCAGATTACCTGTTTTTGTTTTATGGGAGGTGATGCCACTCCGCAGGATGTGGAGCATCTGGCTGCCTATGTCCGTCAGAAAAGCCGCCTGAAAGTGGCTTGGTATTCTGGCAATGCGCAACTGCCCAAAAGCTTTTCCTCATTTGACTATGTAAAAGTCGGCTCATACCAGCCGAGTAGGGGAGGTCTGAAATCCCGTACCACCAACCAGCGCCTCTACCGCAACCAGAATGGCAATCCCGTGGATATCACCGCGAAGTTCTGGTAAAAAATTTCTCTTTTGAATTTAATAAAAAGAAAAAATACTATCTTTGCAACGCAAACAAATTTGAGTCTTGCAATGTTGTCTGGCGTATGACAGGCGTATAAACCTTGTTGTCGGCTATGACGACATGCCGAAGGCATGAGACGCGCCGTTAGGCGCAATTAACACCATACAAGCGGCATAGCCGCGCAGTGTGGTGAGAACCGGGACTGTGTGTATAGAGCATATCGGAGATATGCGACATCATACCACCGTCTTGCATAGACTGTCGCATCTCTCCGAGATGCTTGTATAGCGAGAGTACCTCATCCACCACACTGCGCCTGACGGCTTGTATGGTGTTAATTGCACTGCGTGCGTAGCATCTCTCCCGAGATGCTTTGGTATGAAATCAAGGCCAAATGCTGTTTTATAAGAGAATGATTAAATCAGCCAAAACATATACTATAAACATAAATTTGGCTAAATAAGAATAATCAAATCAGCCAAATTTTACAATAAAAACATATTTTTGGCTGAATAAGTATATTTAATTCAGCCAAATCAAATATTTTTTATATATTTGCGGCTGAATAAAATTATAGTGGTATGAGGCAGAAAATTATCGGAAGAAAATATGAACAGTCTGAATTACAACATCTTAAAGAAAGTGGTTCACCTGAATTGGTTGCCGTTTATGGCCGTCGTCGGGTTGGAAAAACATTTCTGATCAGAGAATTTTTCCAAAATCAGTTTGTATTTTACCATACTGGGGTGTCTCCTCTCGAAATCAAAGGGAATCAGTTGTCCAAGCGTCAGTTGGAGGAATTTTATGTTTCATTGCGTGAGTATGGTCTGAAGGACATAACTTGTCCGACAACTTGGCCAGAAGCGTTTAGAATGTTAAGACAACTTGTTGAGAAACAGAGAGGTGAGGGTAAAAAAGTCGTATTTTTAGATGAATTTCCATGGATGGATACACCACGGTCGGGTTTTATTACCGCTTTCGAGCACTTTTGGAACGGATGGGCTTCCTCTCGTTCTGATCTCTTATTGATTGTCTGCGGTTCAGCCACTTCATGGATGAAAGACACACTTCTGAATAACAAAGGCGGTTTATATGGACGGGTGACTTATCATTTGAAACTAACTCCTTTCTCCTTGCTTGAGTGTGAAGAGTTCTTGAAAGACAAAAGAGTTGAACTGGATCGTTACGACATTGTTCAGAGCTATATGGCGGTAGGGGGGATTCCGTATTACTTGAATTATTTCCGGTCTGGTTTTTCCCTTGCGCAGAATATTGACCGTATTTATTTTGCGAAAAACGCACCGTTGCGTGGTGAGTTCGAACGATTATTCGCCTCGCTTTTTGGAAATCCTGAGGACTCCAAGGCAATTGTGAAATTGTTAGCCTCTCGCCGATATGGTTTTAGCAGAAAAGAGATTGCAGATAAACTGAACATGACTTCTGGTGGAACGCTGACCAAAACACTATCAGCGCTAACCAATAGTGATTTTATCACCTCATACGTACCATTAGATAGGCGAAAAGAGACTTATTACAAGTTGACGGACAATTTCAGCCTTTTCTATTTGAATTTTATTGAAAAGAAACGATCTAATGATGAGTCGTTTTGGCAACATTCTGCATTGTCGCCAGCAATCACCTCATGGCAAGGGTTCGCTTTTGAGGATGTCTGTTTCGCACATCCTCGTCAAATAAAAGCTGCACTTGGTATCGCTGGAATTCAGACGAATATATCGTCTCTCATTATCGCCAAAGATGAACACCAATCCGGGATGCAGATTGATATGCTCATTGACCGTGCTGACAGGGTAATCAATCTCTGCGAAATCAAATATTGCAACCAGGAATTCGTCATTGACAAAATTTACGAGGAAAAACTCCGGTATCGTGCCGAAAGAATCAGAGAATTGACCAAAAACAAGAGGAACATCCACCTCACTCTTATCACCACATTCGGTCTCCGCTACAACGAATACAGCGGACGCATCCAGCAAACCATCACCATGGATGATTTGTTTGCGTAGAAGCGTATAGTCTTTTGCTGTGGAGATATGCTACGTGAGGCATTTCGCACGCTTTTACCAATTCTCCGTCACATCACCTTCAATCTTGCCGGTGTTGATGTTCACGACTTGGAGTTAGAGTTGCTTATTATTTCTCCCATTCCAAACGGTAAAAATATCCTACTTCTGGATTTGTAAGTACATGCTCATAACTTTTGGAATTTGGATTGAAGGTGACCGTTTCGAGTACTTGGTAATTTGATGGGATTCCACTGTTAATAGGTTTTCTCATGAACCGTGCTCTCTCCGAGAAATTGGTGTCTTTATATGCCAGTATTACACGAAAATCAACGACGCTGATAGGTTCTTCAACTTTGACGTCAAGATGTGGTTGTGCTGTGTTGTCCACATCGTCCATGTTGGCATGAAAATGCACCACGGCTGATTCATTATATGACAACGCTTTCTTGAATTTAAGTACAACATGGTCATAATCATTTGATGTGTTTTCAATAATTTTCCCATCACAATTTTGCAGTGTTGAACTAATAATAGGTTGTTTTGTGCCTGTCCATTTAAATGCCCATTTGATATTGGACAGAAAAACTCTCTTGGATTGGATCAGTCGATATCCATCATAAATGATATGAGTTTTGTCTATGTATTCGTATTTTGTGAAGAACGAAAGCTTCAGAAACTCCCTGTCAAATTCTTTGTGAACAATTTTATGAATAGCATACCATACAGAACATAGTATTGCGACTAGAAAAACAATGAAAGCAATCAGCATGATAATAACCATGCCTTGGTCTGAACTCAAAGCGACAAAAAAACTTGCAATAGAGAATAATCCGCTCAAAATTGCAAGCCAAAACAAAAGTTCTTCTTTTGCACTGCCATTCATATACTGTTGATATTTAATCAGTTCCCATATCTTGAAATGTTGTTTTTGATGGTTAATTTTACGTTGCAAATATACAAAAAAAATATTACAATTTTATTTCTCTTAAATTTTTTATAACAAAAATAATTAAGATTGACATCCACCTCACCCTCATCACCACATTCGGACTCCGTTACAACGAATACAGCGGCCGCATCCAGCAAACCATCACCATGGATGATTTGTTTGCGTAGAAGCGTATAATCTTTTGCTGTGGAGACATGCTACGTGAGGCATTTCGCACGCTTTTACCAATTCACCGTCACATCCCCTTCAATCTCGCCAGTGCTGACGTTTACGACTTGAACCTGGATGTACTCGGGAGTGATTCGGGCGCTGAGGTAGTATCCGACAGCAGTGAAGTTATTCGTTTTTACTGTGGTTTTGTCGTTGTAGATGCCGCTTTGCTGGCCTTGCTGCTCTTTGTATAGCTTTTCGAGCTGTTCTTTAGCCACCACGACATATTCTTTGTCTTTTAGTGCATTGACGATTTGGCTGCGGGCATTGGCTTTGTCAACAGATTCATCGGTGATGGTGATTTTGTCTATTGCGAAGCGATTTCCTTCCTCTATTTCTTCAGTGGCTTTATTGATTGCCTCAGTTGTTCTTTGGAATAATATGCTTGGCAGTTCTACAATGGTGTAGGTATAGTAGTTCGTAATGTCACCGCCGTATATTTTTACTTCACCTTTAGAGAGGTCGCGAATGGCCACATTCTTTTTCGGATAGGCCTGCTGTGCCTCACGCAGTGCCGCTTTGTATGCTGCTTGAAAATTATCATATCCACTGCGTGTGCGTAAATCTTTGCCAAGTACAATCTCCTTTTGTTTTGGAGTTTCCTGTGCTTTGTTATAGTTCTCTTGTGCCATAACAGTGCCAAGACCCAACATTATGATAACTGCCAATAAAAATGATTTTATTGAGAATGTTTTGTTTTTCATATTCCTATTGTTTTTATTGTTAGAAATTAATGGTTGCGTTACCTTCATACTCTCCTGTGCTGACATTGATAACTTGCACACGGACAGACGATTCCGTTACTTTTACATTCACAAAATAGCCTACAGCGGAGAAGTTGTTTTCTTGTACTGTGGTATTGTCATTATAAATGCCGCTTTGTTGTTTTTTTTGTTCTTCATAAAGTTTTTCAAGATACTCTTTTGCTGCAACTTTATAACCATGATTTATTAATACATCAATCATTTGATCTTTATAATCCTCACGATTAATATCGCTACTCACTGTAACTTGATCAATTGCCACTCGTGAGCCTTCTTGAATTCTGATCAGAGCTTTATCTATTGCTTGAGAAAGCAATTCAAAAGACTTCTCTTTATGTTTAGAATTAAATACATTACCTTCATATTCACCCGTACTAACATTTACAACCTGTACTCTTAACGATTCTTTCGTTGTTTTTACGCTGATATAATAGCCCACCGCAGAAAAATTGTTGTTTTGTACTGTGGTTTTCTCGTTGTAAATGCCACTTTGTTGTTTTTGTTGCTCTTCGTATAGTTTTTCGAGATATTCTTTTGCCACAACCTTATATCCTTTGTCTAAAAGAACATTGATTATATCATCCTTAAGGTCTTCTCTATCGCGACCGTCCATAGCCACAACTTGATCAATTGCTATCCTTGACCCTTGGCGAACATTGCGTAATGCTTTCTCAATAGAGTTGTGGAAATCTTCAATAGCCTCAATTTTAGGGTCTAATGTAACAACTGTTGCGGACGCCGTACAATTGTAATATGTAAATATAATAACTCCTCCGAGTAGTTCTCTTCTACTTTCTTTTTCCTTTTTTATTTCGGATGACTTGAAGTTACGTAATGCGAAATTTGGATATGTGGTATTATATTCTTTTTTTGCGTACTCATATAGCCACTCATACAATACATCTTCTTGCCGTTTTTTTCTATAATCATTATGAAAGGGCTTCATAGTACAAGAAGTGCATCCTGTAAAATCTTCAGTATGTCCTGCGTCAAAATCTTTTGTTATTGTCCCTATTGTAATTTCTGTGGTTTTGGGGGATTGTTTTGCTTCATAAAGTGTCTGTTGAGCACATACATATAAACTCATCGGTAAAATTAATGCTAGGAATAAAAATGTTTTTTTCATTTTTTTTAATTGTTTGATTTATTGATTGTTTTCTTAAATTTGCATTAATCCAGTTTCTTTCAGTCTGCTTTCTATGTGAGAAAATATTTTTTTATTTGCAGAACACATGAAAGTTTTTGATTCAAAGTCACCTGAATTGATATATCCATCATGTAAACATCCGCCATGACAAATGTTGAAATATTTGCATTTTGAACAGTTGCTATTTTTAATGAAATCGGCTCTTTTATATGCCTTGCTTTCTTTTATTCTTTTCAAAACATCGCAATAATGCTCGTTGTGTAAATTTCCATATGAAAAATGCATCAATTCAGAATCGCAAAAACGGCCACAAGGCAAAACATCCCCATTAGGTGCGACACAGATTACATGTTCCTGACAGTTCTCCCCCAATGAGCACAATGACATTTTTCTTGTCAGTAGTCCACTTGCAATGTCTATGAATTTAGAATTGTTGATTTTATTTTTTTTATCATAAAACCATAAATCAAACAATTCTGTTGTCATGGTAACATATTCGTCTATCGTTAACCCTAATTCGCTTTCATTTCTTTTTGCTTCTCCTGAAATGAAAAGAGGATTCATTTTGAAATTGATTCCATTATCACACATGAAATTATACAACTCTGGTATTCTGCCAATATGTTTTTTTGTAGCAACAATAATGCAACCCATATGTAATCCTCTTTCTTTGCAGTGCCTTAGCTTGGAAAGTACAGTGTTGAATGTGCCTCTGCCATTAGGGAAAACTCTTTCGGAGTCATTTATATTTTGTGGGCCATCCAATGAAATGCCGACGCTAACATTATATTTCAAGAACAAATCAATAAACTCATCGGTAATAAGAGAAAGATTTGTCTGCATTGAGATTACATGCCTTACATCGGTAAATTCTTTGTCTATGAATTCGAAAATAATTCGGTAATTTTCAATTCCCCAAAGCAAAGGCTCTCCACCATGCCATAAAATCTCAAGTTTTTGATGAGAATTGTATTGCTCTTTGATTTCCAAAAGAATTCTTTTGGCAAATTCCAAATCCATATATGTCGTCACTTTGGATTCTGCACTCAAATAGCAATATTTACATCTGAAATTACATGCCAATGTTGGCTTGATAATAAAAATCATGGTAGTCAACTTGTAGACCTGTTTTTTTATTGAATTTTTAATATCCTACTCCTTCATCATGTACGGTATAAGAGTGTCCGTCATCGGGATCTTTTTCTGTGTAAGTTTCATCAAATCTGCAATTAGTGTCTTGAAACTTAGATTTTTTGATTTGTTTTCTCTCGGCTTCTTTTAGTATCGCTTCTTGAGCAAATGTATTTTCTTTAGTAATCATTCCCTTCTTGCCCGTTATATCCCATCGGCCCTTCGGTTTTTAATTAAACTAAAATTTCAGATACAAAATTACACATTACCAAACCCATAATCCATTCCATCCCGTAACTATCCGTTGCAATACATTGGAAAAATCGTTGCTATGGATTGTCGCTTTGGTTCACGGATTTTGGATAGGAAGGGGAGTTGCGCCAGTCGGAGCAGGCCTTGAAGAAGTCATAGTCCAAGGCGTCGCATATCTTGAAAAGGACATCGGTGTAAATCCATTTGCGGCGCATGATTTTGTAGAGGTTCTCTCGGGTGTAGCCAATCTGTTGTGCTAACCAAGTGATGCTCCTTCCTTGCCTCGTGAGCTCCGCCTTGATGGCTTGTCCGATGTGAAAGCTGTCGGTAGATTTTTTTTTGTGGTCCATTGTTTTGTTTTATTGGGAGCGCTCGTTCTTATTCCCATAGGACAACAAAAAAGGCGTTCACCATTTTTTATTGTTTATTAACTTAGAAGGCTCTGGTAAACCTTAGGTACTAATAAACAGGAAACAGTTCACGCCTGAAACGCAAACTTTCCGCTTCTTTATTCTCGTACCATTAAAATTTACCAGATTTTACCAAGTGAGAATAAGAGCGTAAAGCTCAGTTATTATATTTTATGTTCGTTTATTCTTCTATAGTCTCAATAATTTGGTTGCTAATCAAAATGATAATGCAAAGTTACAACAATTCCCTGAATTATCTCAAAGGAGTAGGAAATAACTTTCAACTTTCAGTTTTCAGTTTTCAACTGATTAAAATCCTGTCCAGAACATCTCCCAGAATTTGTGTTCCAGCTCCTGCCAGGTTTGGCGGGTGGCGCCGGCAAAGTCTGAGGTGTAGTTGTTCAGCAGTTTTACAGCGTCTTCTTTCTTTCCATCTTGGAGCATCTTCACAGCCTTGTCTTCCAATGCGGGCAGTTCCTCAAAAGCTTTGTTCTCGTAGCGGAGAATGCTGCCCAGCATAATGTCTTTGGTGCGGCCCCATCTTACCTGGGCCAGCTTGTTGGCTTTGCGGTAGTGCCACAGTACGGCGTTGTCATTATATCCGAAATGACCGCAGACGTTGAAGCCTGCGGGCAGTTTGGTCTCGCCGGCATAGATGGGGATACGGGGACTCTGTCCCGGGTTTTCCAAGGAGAACCAGCACAAGCCGCCCACTTCGTCGGGCAGCCATTCGCGGCATTGGATGATAGTGGAGTAGGAGCACCACGACATGGCCACGCCACGGTAGAAGGTTATGGTGCCGGGCTTCAGGGCGTTATACAGGGCACGTTCGTTGCCGTCCATCCAGGGGTTGGCGTTGGGGCACACTATGGTGTCGATGAGGGTGCTGCCGTCTTTCTGCTTGCGCTTGCGCTCAATCTTCAGCTGGGCAGTCTGGTCCAGCAATTCAGAGCCTTCGTAGTTGGCGCGGAACAGCTCCATCACCTTACGCACATCCACTTTCTCGGCAGGCTTGATGGAGAAAGGCAGTTCGTCGGCCTCGAAGTCCAGATGCAGGTCGGGGTTCAACTCGTTGAAAATGTACCACTCACGCTCTTTGAAGTTCTTTTTGCCGGAATAGCTTGACGGGAAGGCTTTCCACCAGATGAAGTCGCCTTTGCCATCCCAGAGACCGTATTTCTTGGCCACCGCTTCGATGTTGTCGGAGGCGAGGAAATGGTCTTTGTCTTTGCGGTTGATTTTGCCGATGCGGGCTACGTTGCAGCTTACGGCCACCTCGTCATCTGGCACACGCTGGGCCACACAGATGCCACCGATTTTGTCGGGGCCTTCGCCCAAAATCTCCATTTGCCAAACCTCTCTTTTGTCGGCAATGGTGATGCACTCGCCACCGTCGCCATAACCATATTCCTTGATGAGCTGGCCAATCAGCAGGATAGCGTCACGGGCATTGTCGCAGCGTTGCAGGGCAATGCGTTGCAGCTCCTCAATCAGAAACATGCCTTTATCGTTCACCAGGGTGTCGGGACCGGAGAAGGTGCTTTCGCCCATGGCCAGCTGCTTCTCGTTCATGCAGGGGTAGGAGGTGTTCATATAGGCGTAGGTATGAGCGACTTCCGGAATCTCACCCACCAGTTCCATGCCCTCCATGCTGTTGGGGGTCTGCGTGTGCATGGTGCCTTTATAGACCTTGTGCATGGTGCCTTCCTTGTGGTCGGCGGCGGGTTCCATGGTCACCCAGGTGCGGTACTTGCTGTCGCAGGTGTGCGAAGTGATGACCGATCCGTCGGCCGAGGCTTTGCGGCCCACCATGATGGAGGTGCAGTTGGCGCCCACCAATTCTTCGTCCTGGGCGTATGAGAATAAAACAATGATGCTGAATAACAGGGTTAAGAGGGTTCTTTTCTTCATGTTGCTATAAATTATAATTGTTTATTTTTATGCTGATTTTTCAAATGCAAAGATAAAAAAATTGTTTTTACCAAGAGTGTCGAAGACACGATATTCTATTAACCCCGCACAACTCGTTGTGTGGGGTAGGCGGCATAGTCTATGCTCCTGCGTGCCGAAGGTACGCTACCTCATAAGGTGTCATTGTAGTGGCGTGTCTTCGACACGCTATGCTGGATGACATGCTTCCCACCCCACACTTACGTGCGGGGTTAATAAGATGGTGTGCCGTTGGCACACGTATAGATACGCGTGTGATACGGCTGCCACGATGTGACAGCCTTACATGGTGCGGATGTGGAGATGTATGCGGAGAGGATACGGGTGCGTGTGGATGCGGACGCATGCGAAGCGTCCTTACAGACAGCATGGGTGTCGTGATGCGGCTGCCACGATGTGACAGCGCCCTACATGGTGCGGGTGCGGATGCATGCTGCCCGATACGACATGGCATCGAAGATGCCACATTTCTGTAACCCCAGACGTGAGTCTGGGGTGGATGTGCATCCCGATCGCATCTACCGCGGTGTGTTGTGAACTTGCTCCGAAGCACTGAATCAACACACCGCGGAACGGACACATCTCAGCTGGTGCAAGAAAAAAACACGCAGATATGTCAGAATGGGGGCCCGTAGAGCGGGGGATGAAGACACACCATGACATGTTTCAGTAATATTGTGATGTTGTGGATAATTCAACAAATCCACAATTCAACAATTCAACAAAAAAACGTATTTTTGCATTTTATATCTGTAAAAAATGAAAAAACAAGACTGGTTGCTTATTTTGGGTGTCGTGGTAGTGCTGACACCTTTCTTTATCCACGCTACGGGTTTCTTTGATTGGTTTAATAACGCCACGGCTACCCATCCCTTTATCATGGCGTTCTTCAAATTCGCCATTCTGGCTACGTTGGGTGAGATGCTGGCCCTGCGTATCCGCAAGGGTGTCTATACCGAAAAGGGTTTCGGTGTGCTGCCCCGCATGATGGTCTGGGGCTTCTTAGGCATGTGCATCACCATGGCCATGATGATTTTCAAGTCGGGAACACCGTTCTTCATGTCCAAGGTGGCCTCCTGCGATTACGCTTCGCTGATGGATGTGTTCAACTCGCCGACCCTTACTTGGGGCAAGGTGGGCATCGCCTTCTGCGTGAGTGTGGCCATGAATACCATCTTCGCACCGGTGATGATGACTTTCCACAAATGCACGGATATTCATATTTTGGAGACGGGCGGTACAGTGGCCGGTTTGCTGAAACCCATGGATATGAAGCGCATGTTGGGTAGCATCAACTGGGATATCCAGTGGGGCTTGGTCTTCAAGAAAACCATTCCCTTGTTCTGGTATCCTGCCCATACCATCACTTTCATCCTGCCGCCGAATTTGCAGGTGCTGTTCGCCGCGCTACTGGGTGTCGCCCTCGGCCTGATTCTGGCCTTGGCCAATCCGCAGAAATAATAAAAAAAGGTCCTTCGGCTCAAGCAAAAGGACCTTTTTTATTTTTGAAGAATCGATTATTTCACTTTGGTTTTTTCCACCTGAAGTACTTCCTTGCTGCTTTCGTCCAACAGAATGGCAATGACGCTGCAATTTTCAGGCACCCAGTCAGTTCCGTTGAAGTCAATAGAGTAGCCATACAGATAAGAGGAATCCTTACTGACCAGTCCTCCGGTAGAGATGCGCTCGCCGTAATTGCCGTTGATACCGGCTCTTAACACATGGTTATGCACATAGAAAGTGTCAATGTGGTCGCTGAACTTCTGTGGCTTGACAATATGGTCCTCCACCAACAGTAATGACAACTGCACGGCCTGGTCATAATCTTCCAACATGGTAGTTTTGGTGTTGATCTTCAATGACTGATTCGCTTCGTTATATTGATTGATCATCTGGATAGCGGCATGCAACGTACGGTCCGCATGATGCATTTCGCTACTCCAAAGACTTTTGTCCAAAGCGGCTCCGCTTCTGTTGATAATCGCTTTAGGATTGTTGTTGATATTGTAATCCAAATACAGTTGTTCTCCAGTTGGAGTGCGGAAATCATAGGAGAATAAGCCGGCTTCGGGTTCTGCGAACCAGTTGGCATGGATGCCCACCGCCACCAAGGTGTCGCCGTACTGTGTCAGCAACTGATCCAAAATGGTGTGTCCTTCGGGACAGCCAATGCAGGTATGGCCGGTGTATTCGTCAAACAGCACTTTCCTATATACAGTGCTGGGATTCAGATCTGGAAAGATTACATCCACATCCTCATGATGCGATGGCGTGAGATATGGGCTCTCAATCTTGTCACACGCCATAAAACAAAGGGCTATTACTATAAAAAGAAGAGTTTTTTTCATATTTTTGTGTTTTTTTGTTGTCAGCTCTGGGCCATTAGCCGTGAACTTTTTTATTATATATTGATTTTTAATGATGTATCGGTCTTGATGTTTAGTGTTTATAGTTTATAGTTTATAGTTTAGTATGGTTAGTATGGTTAGGAGGTTATGAATTTTGAATTTTGAATTCTGAATTTTGAATTCTTTCAATTACCAACTGTCAACTGTCAATTGTCCATCAGGTTGTCCGCAAAGGGATCCAGTATGTGCAGGTTGAAGTCAGGGGTGGCGAAACACATGAAATCTTCCTGCTGTCCGTTTTTGTAGTAGCTTGCAGAAATCCAGTAGAGTAGGAGTTGCTGGTTGTCAGCCGATTCGCTGTCTTCGATGGCTCTGAAATAGTCCGTTTGAACCGAAATCTGACGCAGCGAGCGGTCAAGGGATTCTATTTTGGCATTTTCATCAGCCAAGGTGGCCTCGTCGTACAGTTGCTTGTATTGGAACTCCAGATTCTCCAACATCTCCAGCATCAGCTTGGCGTATGACATCTGTGTGAGGGTATCTATTCTGGTAACCACCACTGAATCAGCGTCGCTCACATTCAATTCCGTCTTCACATACGTCTCAGCGCATTGATGTATTTGCTGCTGAAACACATCCACTTCAGCTTTTTGACGACATCCGCACAGCACGACTATCAAACAGATAACAAATCCTAAATTTTTCATATTGGTTCAAATTTTTATTTTGCTGTGAATGAGCTGTGAGCCATGAGTTGATTTTGGATTCTGAATTTTGAATTCTTAAACAATGAACTTTCAGTTTTCAACTTTCAACTTTCAACTCAAAAAACGAACCCCACTTCTTCCAACGCCGGATCCAAATTCACGGGCAGTGTTTCAATTTCGCCCCATTGCAGCATCTGGTAGATGCCGAAATGATGCACCGTCTCGTAGTTGTGCTGCAGGTCGATATACAATGCTTGAGGATGTCGTATGCAGAAACCTTTGTTTTTGTTTTTAACGTCTTGTCTTTTAGTCGCTATTGTTTTGTTGAAAGGAGTGAGCAACAAGCTGTAGTTAGCTGCTGTGACCGAGTTGGTGGGGATGAATCCTGTATTCTGGTCAAGGCTGAACAGAGGGATGGTAGTTTCGTCTTTTTCAGGAATCACATACAGCGTGTAGTGAATCTCATCTTCCAGCACGATACCGCGGAACAGGTCGAGATAGTCGTTCTCCGCTTGGTTCAATTGTGAAATCATCAGCTCCAGAGCCTCTTTACTGTAGGCCACTTCCTGTTCGCCGGCAATCAGGCTGTTGCGGTCTTTGCGGATTTGTATGATGCGGTCTGTTGCCTCCTGCACTTTCTGCTCGGCGCTTTTGTTGACCAGTCTCGTGCGGTTGGCGGGCACCTGGGTCACCACGCCGTTGATGATTTTGGTCTCCACAAAGGCATCCTCGGTTTCAGTATAGTTCACGTTAGCGTAATTCTGGAAGAAATCGGGAATTCCTTTGATTTGGATGCTGTAGGTTTCTTCAAAAACATCATTCTGAACAGCTTGTGATTTTAATAACGCCTTGGCATAGGCCTGCTCTTTCACTTGCTGCGATGACGGCTCCACGGCAAAGGCAAACTTGGCGTCGGGTACCTGGACGGTCTCAATGCTGACGTTTTTCAGCTTGTAAAATGTGCGGTTGTCGGAAATGATGTTGGTGAGTCCCAATAATTTCTCGGCTTGGTCGGCATAGTAGCCTTTGATTTCACGCACTTTGGTCACCGTCACATTCACCTTGATGGCGGTGGTGGGCATCTGATAATAGAAGTGGTTGGCACTGAGTTTGATGGTGCTGTCCAAGGGTAGGGGATAGACTTGTTTTTGGGAAAAGGCATTGTTAGTGAATATTCCCAGTGCCAGCATCAAGCTGAAAAGAATCAATCGTTTCATATTATTTTGGTTTTATTCTGATTGAAAATGCAAAGATACGACATGGTTTCCCCTGCCGTTGATGACAATAATATATTGCAACCTTTCCTATACGATTTTGATGATATTGGAAAAACCGGTAATATCAAAAACTTCCTTCACCTGAGGTTGCATGTTGCAGAGCACCAAGCTTCCCTTGTGAGACATCACATGTTTCTGAAGCATGAGGAAGTAACGTAAACCTTGGGAAGAGGTGTAGGTCATACCTGAACAGTCTATTTGAATTTCAGCGTTAGAAGATTCCATTAAGGGTTTCAGGTCTTGCTCGAATTGAGCGGCGTTAGAGGTGTCAACGCGTCCTTCCAAAATCACGTTGTACTTGTTTCCTTCTTGATTGATAGTTACATTCATATTCGTTAAATTTTTTTGGTTAATCTTGTTTATAAGAAATGGTTAAAATGGTGATGTCGTCATTTTGCGTGGCTTCACCAGTAAATCCTTTGACATCAGTGATCAGATGGTCGACAATATCTTTCGCACTGTCTTTATCATCAATTTTGTTCGCAAAATCAAGGAACCGTTGTTCGCCGTACTGCGCTTTCGTCACATCCTCGGCCTCAGTGACTCCATCGGTATAAAGGATCAGTCGGCTGCCTTTCTCCAATTGGGTTACTTCGTGTTCGTAATTGAAATTCTCGAACGCACCTACCACGATATTGGATTTGGCATGAAGGTATTCGGCGTGACCGTCGGCATGTCGGATGACAATGAGGTTATGCCCCGCATTGCAATAGTACATTTCACCGGTGGTCAGATTGATTTTGCCGACGAACAGGGTGACAAACATGTTATTCTGATTCCTCGTGCTAAGAGTGTTGTTGATTTTTTCTACCATTTTGTCGATGGTCAATCCCAAACCGCTGAGGAAACGGAAAGACGCTCGGGTAATCGCCATCACCAAAGCTGCGGGAACTCCCTTGCCCGACACGTCGCCGATGACGAAAAACAAATTGTCGTCTTTTTCCTGGAAGTCGTAAAAATCGCCTCCCACCTCTCTGGCGGGTTGCAGAAGGGCATGAACGGAGAACCTTTCGTTGTCGGGGAAATCCGTGGGCACCATGCTCAGCTGGATCTGGCGGGCAATATTCAGTTCACTTTCAAAACGTTCCTTGGTGGCGGTGGTGGTTTTCAGTTCCTGGATATAATGGGTGATGGATTGCTGCATCTGCTCGAAGGAGTCGTGCAGGTCCTTGATTTCGTCTTCCGTTTCAATCTGAGGAAGCTGGGCCTGGAAATTTCCCTGAGCCATCACCAATGCCGCCTTGGAGAATTCGGTGACGGGTCGGGTGAGGGTCTTGATGATTCTCCGGCATGATAAAAAGAGCAATAACAGACCGATAACAGACACAATGGCGATGACGAACTGCATGAAGTTCAGTTTGGCGAAGGTGTTTTTCGTTGGAGTGATGATGGCGGTTGACCAACCGTTATACAAAGGTCCATAAACCGCAAACGAATAGTAGTGTCCGGTTCTCATGGTCATAGTCCCCTTTTCCAGGGAGGTCATCTTTTTGATCAGCTTGACGAAATCCGGATTCTTTTTGGCTTCCTCGTATTTGACGATATCTTCCTGAAAACCAATGCCGGGAAGATTTCCCGAGATATATTGTCCTTTGTCTCCGATAAGAAGAATCTTGGAGTTGTCATTGAGGTTGAGAGCGCATAACTGGTGGGTGAGCCATTCGATGCTGATGTCGGCTGTGATTACGGCAATCACCTCTTTTTTGTCGTTCATAATAGGGTAGGAGTAGGTGGTCATCATGATTTGGCCACCGTCTTTGTCAAAATAAGGATTGCTCCAATGCGGCTTCTTGGTCAGGAAGGGCACTGCAAACCATTCCATCTTGAAGTAGTTGTACTGGTCGTTGCCCAGCTGCTTTGTCTGAAGGCTGTCATTTTCCGAGTCGTAAGCGTAGGGGGCAAAATAGTGCTTTCCTTCAAAATAATTGGGTCGGAAAGCGATACAGCTGCCCACAATTTCCTCGTTAATAGCCACAACCGCCGATGTGATGCTGTACATGTAGGTGGTGTCTTCAAGCCGTTCTTCCACCAGCCATGCCACGTTTTTCACGGTTGACTCGGCCTCGTCAAGGGTGTGGACGATGTTCAGGGAGGTGGAGGAAAGCATCTCTGCCGCATTCTTTTTGGCCTCTTCGGCAATGATTTTGCGCGAAAAGAGCAACACCACCAGCATGGAGACAATGAACAGCATGGAGGTAATCACCAAGATGGTGGTGCTGAGACGGGCTGAAAACGATCGTGATAATTTCATGGAAATGCCTTTTAAGCGGGTATAACTCTTTTTGACATGGTGAGCACGTTGCAGCCGTCTTTGTATTCGTATTCAATTTTGTCCATCATTTGCTTGCTGATAAAGATACCTAAGCCTCCAATGGGACGATCTTCCGCGGACAGACTGATGTCAGGGTCGGGTTTGTCCAAGGGGTTGAACGGCGTGCCGGCATCAGTGAAATTAATGTACAACACGCCATCTTCCTGCTTGGTGCTTACTTCCAGAAAACCGGAGCCGTTCTCGTAAGCGTATTGCACAATGTTTTCAATGACTTCCTCGATGGAAAGCCTGATTTTGAAAATCAAATCATCCTGTGACGGTATGTCCGGTGATGCCATCACATATTCTATGATTTCATGACACTTATCCCCAATGGGCTCAAAACGTTTGCTGTACATTGTTATATTTTATTTTTATGAAAAAATCTTAATCCTATATTCTTAATCCATAATCCTGTAATCCTATCAATCTTCTCACCTTCTCACCTTTTAACCTTCTAACCCCTAATGTTACAATAACGCATTCACCACCCAATGGTCCACATCGTTGATGTTGACAATGGGTTGCACGGCGGTGACGCCTGCTTTGCCAATACGTTGTTTCAGTGCGGTCAGCTCTTTGATACGCGCTTTGGACTCTTCGCTATGCATGACAGGAAAACCAGATTCCTTTAACAGCAGATTGCTCTTGGCAGTGATGGAAAGTTCAAGATATTCAGAGATATAGCAGCAGATATCGAAGAATGTCTCCGGCTCAAAAGCGTCTTTGATGGATAGCAGATATTTTCCCGCATTGGTATCGGCAAGTCTCCCCACCCGGATGGAGCCCAACAGTGCCACGTCATTGTTGAGGCACTGGTCAATCCACGAGTGGATGGCTTTTTCGTTTTTCTTGAAGATATGGCGTTTGCTGACCAAAAAGTAAACTACAAGTATGGAGGTCAGTATAATAGGGTTGATTGGCACCACATTGTGAATGATGTGCACTGCCATTGCCGCCGCAAAAGCACCCAATACTCCTAGGTTTCTGACGGTGAACGACCTGTGGGAGGTCTCTTGCTTGGCGATAATCAGTCCGTAAGCCAGCAACGAGGTGCAACCAATATGCATTACCGCCGCCTCGAAACCCAGCATTACCGCCATGCCGTGGCTGAAGGTGTTGATCCATACCAGATGGATGTTCTCGATGATGGCGTAACCGGCACCGACTGCCGAGCCGTAGATGGTGGCATCACCTAACATTACAATTTTCCGTTTCTGTACAAGATAAAGCAGAGGCAAGCCCTTCAGAAATTCGGCCACAATGGCAGTGATATAGGGCATCTCAGCCGACTCGATCATCAGTTCTCCCAGTCCCAATACCAGCAGAAAACAGAGTCCGCCGCTGGTCAGACTGAACGCCATCCTATTCCTATCTGTAAGTGAAAATGCATCCATTAAGGTGACGATTACCACAAACAGTAGGATGGGAACTAGCGCAAGTGTGATAAGGATAATCTGAGTCATGGGCATTTATGGTTTTACAAGTTCTTTTTTGCTGATGGCCAGCAGACAGATAAATACTAATGCTCCGTTCAGAATCAGTAGTTCGAAGCCGAATTTGTAGCCGTTGAAGAACTGTTGGGAGTTTTTGGACAGCATATAGCAGATGCAGGGCACCAGAATCGCGATAAACGGGATGGCCCAGGTCTGTCGGATAGTGCGCTTGGTGAAGATGCTGAACACAAATAGTCCAAGGATGGGACCATAAGTGTAACTGGCCACCATGAAGATGGTGCGGATGATGGCGTCGTTGTGGTGACTCGAGAAAATGATGATAATGGCCACGAATATCAGAGAGATGCATACATGTACCAGGCGTCTGACAGTGGTCTGTTTTTTCTCGTCAGGAAAGCGTTTCTCAATGTTCAGCATGTCGTAGCAGATGGTGGTGGTGAGGGCGGTGAAAGTGCCGTCCGCACTGGAATAACCCGCTGAAATCAAGCCTATCACAAAGAATATGGCGGCGACTTTGTCCAGATGGTTGAAGGCCAGCTCGGGGAAAATCCGGTCGGTTTTGCCTGCCGCGATCATACCACTGAGGTCGATGCCTTTCTGCTGGGCGTACACCAGCATGCTGCCGCCTAACAGCAGGAACAAAACGTTGACAATCACCAATATGCCAGTGAAGGACATCATGTTGCGCTGTGAGTCTTTCAGGGTTTTGCAGGACAGGTTTTTCTGCATCATATCCTGGTCCAGACCGGTCATGACAATGGTGATGAACATACCACCGAAAATCTGTTTGAGGAAATGGGTGTTGGAATGCCAGTCGGTATTGAATGTTTTGGTGTATCCGGCCTGGTCCATTTCCCGCCACATGTCACTGAGATTATAGCCTAACGATTTGAAAATCACGATTAAAGTGATAATCAAAGCGGTCAGCATAAAGGTGGTCTGCAGGGTGTCAGTCCATACCACAGTCTTCAATCCGCCTTTGAAAGTGTATAAAAGGATGATGATGATCATCACGCAGGCGGTAACCCATATAGGAATACCCCAGGAGTCGAAGACAAAAGTCTGCAAAACAAAGATAACCAGATACATGCGTAGCGCAGAACCCAATAATCGAGAGAGGATAAATAGGGCGGAACCGGTTTTCTGTGCGGTGTTGTCGATACGCTGGCCGAGAAACTCGTAAATGGAAGTGAGGTTGTATTTGTAGTAGATGGGCAGTAGCACATAGGCGATGGTGAGGTAGCCGAGGATATAGCCGAGCACTACCCCGAAGTAGGTAAACTGGGTGGTGGCTACGTCACCGGGTACTGACATGAAGGTGACTCCCGACAGCGAAGCGCCAATCATGCCATAGGCTACCACAAACCAAGGGGATTTGCGGTTGCCGGTGAAGTAGGTCTTGTTGTTGGCCTTCCGCGAGGTGATGCCCGTGATGACAAACAACAGGATGGTGTAGAGTATGAAGAATGAGAAGATTAAGCTTTGCATGTTGTGTCAGATTCAGTATTCATTTAAAAATGCAAATTTACATAAAAATATTGAATATATGATAAGAATGTTTAATTTTTCTTTCATTTTTATTCCTTGATGTTTTCGGAAAAAAACATCACAAGATTGGTGCATTTTTATTATTTTTGCAACTTATTTTAAAGTAAGATAATGAAAACACTTGACAGCGTAGAATCCTTCTTTCCCTCAGACTTTTCAGAAGAACAGAAAGCTAAGGCAAAGACTTTGTTTTTTAAGAATTTAGCTCTGAAAGCCCACCAATTTTACGGAGGCAAAATCCAAACCGTTCCGTTGGCACCGATATATGGTTTCAACTGGTTCAATGTTTGGTACACCCCGGGTGTGTCGGCGGTTTCCACAACCATTCGCGACGACAACGACCGTTCGTTCGAGCTGAGCAACCGCAAGAACCTTGTGGCGGTAGTGAGTGACAGCACTCGTGTCCTCGGTGATGGTGACTGCACTCCTCCCGGTGGACTCGGTGTGATGGAAGGAAAGGCTATGCTGATGAAATACCTTGGTGGTGTGGATGCCATTGCACTTTGTGTGGACAGCCGCGACGAAAACGGTGAGCATCAGGCCGATAAACTGATAGAACTGGTGAAAATGGTGCAGCCGTCGTTTGGCGCCATCAACCTGGAGGATATTTCCCAGCCCAATTGCTTCAAGGTGCTGGATGAATTGCGCGAACAGTGCAATATTCCCGTTTGGCACGATGACGCCCAGGGTACCGCCTGTGTGACCTTGGCAGGTATCCTCAACGCTTTGAAGCTGACAGGCAAGAAGTTGTCGGAGATTAAGACGGTTCTCTATGGCTCAGGTGCCGCCAATACTTGTATCGCCCGCCTGATGATCAGCGATGGTGCCGACCCCAAGAAGATGATTATGTTCGACAGCAAGGAAGCTCTGCATGACCAGCGTGAGCGTTATAGCGGTGATCCTCGTTTTTATCGTCAGTGGGAATTGTGCCAGATTACTAATCCTGAGCATATTAAGACTGAGGAAGAGGCTTTCAAGGATGCCGATCTCGTGGTGGCACTGTCCAAACCCGGTCCCGACACCATCAAGCCTGAGTGGATAAAGCTGATGGCAGATAAGGCTATCGTTTTCGTGTGCGCTAATCCTGTGCCGGAAATCTATCCCTACAAGGCGAAAGAAGCAGGTGCCTATATCGTGGCTACCGGTCGTGGCGACTTCCCCAACCAGGTGAACAACTCCGTATGTTTCCCTGCCATTTTGAAGGGAACTTTGCTGGTTTCCGCCCGTAAGATTACCGATGAGATGGCCATCTGCGCAGCTCATTCTATCGCTGATTTCGCCGAGCAGCGTGGCATCAGCGTGGACAATATCATGCCCAACATGCTCGAGAGTGCCCTCTTCCCCAAGGTGGCTGCCGATGTGGCCATGCAGGCCATCAAAGACGGTGTCGCCATCAAGAATCTGACTTGGGATGAAGTGTATCAGCAAGCCAAGAAAGACATTGACAAAGCCCACGAAATGAGCAACTTGCTCCAAGAAAAAGGCCTGATTCCCGAATTCCCGGAAGAAATCATCAAAACTGTGGTCTCAGAAGTTGTGAAAGAAGTGAGAAATTCATAATCCAAAATCCATAATCCTGTAATTCTATAATCCTATCAATATTCTCACCTTCTCACCCTCTCACCTTCTAACCTTTTAACCTCAAAAACAATAAGCAAAAAAATAAACCACAATGAAAAAAATCACATTATTTTTATGTTCGGCCTTGCTGATGTTGGCCGCTTGCAACAAACATCAGAATGAATATACCCTTAACGGTCATTTGGATGATGCCGCTTTTGAGGGCAAGATGGTGTACTTGTACGACGCTTTTATGGGCACGGTGATGGATTCCACTACCATTGCCAATGGCGTTTTCACTTTCAAGGACACCGTCAGTTCTCCCAAAATGGTGACTATCCGTACCAATGAGGAGGATTTGAATTACAATATGATGGCGGTGTTGGAACCGGGAACAATTTACGCTGACTTGGTGAATGATTCTTTGTCTGGTACTGCATTGAACGATGTGCTGCACCGTTTCTTGGTGAGCGACGAAGCGTTGGGCGAGGGCTTGGAAGAAGATTACTATACCTTGATGACAATAGAGGATGAAGAGGAGCAGAAAGCTGCCATGCAGGAGTTCCAGGAGAGATATGATGAGGCTATTGCCGAGGATATCAAGCTTATCAAACAGTATTATGATGAGAATAAAACCAATATTTTGGGTGTTTATTTTATCAATAATCTGGTGGAATTAACTCCTGATCAATTGACTTCTGATCAGTTGGAAACCCTGTTGCAAGGTGCGGCTCCCGAGGTGGTGAACCATCCCAGCGTGCAGATGAAGATGGATATGCTGAAGAAACTGGAAGCTACCAAGGTTGGTCAGCCCTATGTTGATATTGATGTGGTTGATTTCAAGACCGGTAATGCCGCCAAGTTGAGCGATTATGTGGCTGGAAAGATTGCTTTGGTGGATTTCTGGGCTTCCTGGTGCAGACCTTGCCGTGGTGAAATTCCTAATATCGCTAATGTCTATAAGAAATATGGTGACAAGATTGCGGTGATCAGTTTGAACGTTTGGGACAAGCCTGAATCACAGGCAGAAGCTATCCAGGAGTTGAACATGAACTGGATTCAGCTGACAGATCCTACTAGGAACGCCACTGATGCATACGGAGTGAACGGTATCCCGCAGATTATCCTCATCGGCGCCGATGGCACTATTCTTGCCCGCGACCTTCGCGAGGAAGCAATTGAAGAAGCTGTCGTGAATGCGCTGAAAGGAATTTAGTCAATTAGCAAATTAGCAAATTAGTTAATTGGCAAATTGAATGTGCTAATTATCAATGTGCTAATGTGCTAATGAGCCAATGAATCAAACCAAAATTCATACGGCCTCGAAGAGGTCGGATTTTAATAACCCCGCACGTAAGTGTGGGGTTTCGTGTAAAGTAACTCGTACAAAGTACCGTAAGGTACAACATATCTGTAACCCCGCATGTAAGTGTGGGGTTTTTTGCGGCTCGACTGTCAGAACCCGTTGAAATGCAAAAACAGCGGCGGAAGCAGCAACAGGAATCCGATGATAATCAGTCCGATAATGAAGGGCCAGATGAACTTCACCCATTTGGCATAGGGGATGCGGGCTACACCCAACACACCAATCAGCACGCCTGAGGTGGGAGTGATCATGTTGGTGATGCCGTCGCCGAACTGGAAGGCCAATACAGTCAATTGCCGCGAAACCCCGATAATATCCGAGAACTCCGCCATCATCGGGATAGTGAGCGCCGCCTTAGCGGAACCCGACGGAATGAAGATGTTGAGCACTGTCTGGATGGCGTACATCGCCCCCACAGCGCCTTCCTTGCCTGTGTCGGTCATGGCCTGGGAGATGCCGTGCAGGATGGTGTCGATGATTTTGCCGTCTTCCAAAATGATGATGATGCCACCGGCCATGCCCACGACCAAGGCGGCAACCATGATATCTTTGCAGCCATCAAGGAAAAGACGGATGATCTTGTCGAATCTCAAGCTGAAAGCGGCACCTGTGGCAAGTCCCATGGCAAAGAAGAGTCCAGCGATTTCCATCACATACCAGCCGTAACCCAGCACGCCTGTCACTAAGCAGATGATGGTGTAGAGCAGGATGGTGAGGATGAAATGATGCACGGATTTCCAGGCACCGAGGAAGCCGACCACTAGGTAGGTGCCAGCGATAATGGGCCATAACACAATGTTATATTGTCCGTTGCCGATGCTGATGTCGGTGCGAGGGAAGCGGACGGCGCAGTAAATCATGACCGCTCCGATGAGGGCATATACCACCCAAGTGGCGATGGTGGAGGGGCGACTTTCAATGGAGGTCTCCTCCGCTTGCTTGTCACGCCAGAACGAGTCTATTTCATAAGTGATGGATTTGGTCGGATTTTTCTTGATATAGGCGGCGTAGAGCAGGGTGACGATGATGGCCACCAAGGTGAAGACACACCAGCAGATAAAGCGGTATTCAATGCCAGAGAAGGGTGCCAAACCCGACAAACCCTGGGCTATGCCAATGGTAAAGGGGTTGAGCATGGCGCCGGCGAAACCGACGTGAGCGGCCACATAACACATCAGCACTCCGGTGATGGAGTCGTAGCCCATGGAGATGGCCAGGGGTACAAAGATGACAATGAAGGCGATGGTCTCCTCACTCATGCCGAAAACAGAGCCGAAGAGGCTGAACATCAGTATAATCAATATCATTATTAAATTATTGACCCCTAACTTTCCCAATAGTTTGTTCTGTTGTAATCTTTGTGTCTTCTTCAGAAAAGAGAAAATACCCACATTGATGGCGTTGGTCTCGTTCATAATCCAGAAGCCTCCACCAATCATCAGGATGAAGACAATGATATTGGCAGTGCGCTCGAACCCCTTGAAGAAAGAGGTGAATATCTGCCATGTTTGGGGCTGATTATCAACCTGATGGAAAGAGTCGGAAACCACCACGTTGCGTTCGCTGCCGTCTACGGTGACGGTCTGTCGCTCGAATTCGCCACCCGGGATGATCCAGGTCATCACGGCGCATAAAACAATGATGGAGAAGACGATGGTAAAGGTATGTGGAATCTTCATGATTTTTATTAGGATTTAAAATATTCTTGATGTATTGAGAACAGCGGCAAAAATACAAAATTTTACCGATTCCTCAAAAAATAACCTTACTAACCTTACTAACCTTCTAACCTTCTAACCGAGTACCACATTAAAAATTTTCGTATCTTTGCAGTTTCAAAATAGTATTGTGATATGGAAATTATAGGAAAATTATTGCAGAAGCTGCCCCTTCAGTCGGGTATCGGTCGTACGGGCAACAGCTGGCAGAAACAGGAATTTGTGATTGAAACCATCGAGCAGTATCCCAAGAAAGTGTGTGCCAACCTTTGGGGTGACAAACTGGATATGCTTGATACTGTGAATATTGGCGATACCGTGAAGGTGTCGTTCTCCATTGAGTCGCGTGAGTTTAACGGCAAATGGTACACTGATGTGAAGGCTTGGAAGATTGAGCCGGCCACGGAGAATCCGATGCAGGCCGCCGCTCCGGCTTATCAGGCTGCTCCCGCCGCCCCTGCCGCTCCCGCTGCCGGGATGATGCCTCCTATGGCTTCTGACGATTTGGATACCTTCACCGATAATGGTGGCGATGACCTGCCATTCTAAGCGATGAGTTACGGCGTTTGCATTCTGTCGGTGGTGCCTTTGCGGGCAGAGGCCTCCGAGCGTGCCGAGATGGTGTCGCAATTGCTCTTTGGTGACAGCTATGAGCTGCTTTCTGAAGAGGGTAATTGGTTGAAAATCAAAACTTCGGATTGCGGATACGAGGGTTTTCTGAATGTGAAATATCACCATGCGCTGACGGATGAGCAGTTTCAGGAGATGAAAAATGCTCCACAGTCGCTGGTGAGTGATTTCATGACTTTGATTTGCGAAGAAAAATCCCAAACGGTCTTCCCCGTCTTCGTCGGCACTTCCTTCCCTAAACCTGATGCCCAAGGCCATTTCAAATTGGGCGATGCCGCTTTTGCCTTGCCATCCTGGTCAGCAGAGTCAGCAGAGAATTCAGAATTCAAAATTCAAAATTCAAAATCCAATTCTCAACTGTCAACTGTCAACTGTCAACTGTCAACTGATAAACCATCAGCCATGCTCTCATTTGCCACCACCTTCCTCCGCGCTCCCTACCTTTGGGGTGGCAGGACTCCCGCAGGTATCGACTGCTCGGGTTTTGCTCAGCTGATATACAAGAGTATAGGGATGTTGATTCCGCGTGATGCCTCTCAGCAGGTGGAGTTGGGCCAGCCGTTGGATTTCGCTTCGGAGGGTCAAATCGGCGACTTGGCATTCTTTCAGAACGAAGAAGGTCGCATTGTGCATGTAGGCATGATTTGCGCTCCGGGCAAGATTATCCATGCCTCCGGCCAGGTGCGTATCGACAAGTTGGACGATACTGGCATCTTCAACAGTGACACGGGAAAATATTCTCATCAATTAAGGATTATCAAACGTTTATTGTAATGGAAGATTCTTCTCATACGGGCAATGCACAGTCGGATATGGTGAGTCGCATCCCATCCATGGGGGCGGACAAACCCGTGCAAAAGTCGGAAGCGCGCGGTGCGTCCCTACAAGCTGCAAAGGGTAATCCGTTACAGACCGAACGTGTGCGTCTCCGGGCCATGGAACCCCGCGATGTGGACTTGCTATACCGCTGGGAAAACGACCCCGAGGTATGGAAGGTCAGCGATACCATGGTGCCTTTTTCGAAGTTCACCTTGCAGGAGTTCATCAAGACCTCCACCATGGATATCTATGCGTCGCGGCAGTTGCGCCTTATGGTGGAGGATTGGAAAGGAAACACGGTGGGTGCGGTGGATGTGTTTGATTTTGAGCCTTTTCACCGCCGTGCCGGAATAGGTATTCTCATTGCCAAAGAGTATCGGGAAAACGGTTACGCGGAAGAGGCTGTACGTTGCGTGTGCCAGTATTTGTTTTCGGTGTTCCAATTGCATCAAGTATATTGTAATGTAATGGAAGACAATGAGATAAGTTTGAAATTGTTTCAGCACGTTGGCTTTTTGCTGACAGGCAGAAAGAAGGATTGGATGCGGGGAAAGAACGGTTTTTTGGATGTTTTGATTTTACAGTTGATTCATGAAAATGAGAAATAGAACCATATTATTGGTTGTGGTGATTATCATCGCGGTGGGAGGCACAATGGCCTATAACACCGTTTTTAAGAAAAATAATGTGGCGGTGGATGCTGCAACGATTACGGTGCCGAAAAACGCCACTTTCGACCAGTTGATGGACTCGCTGAGGGCTCATCAGGTATTGATCAATGAACGTACTTTCCTGTGGACCTGCGATTTGCGGCGTTTCAAAACCCCTCGCATGGGGCATTATGAGCTGAAAACGGGCATGACGAACTTGGAACTCACAAGCCTGCTACGTCAGGGCCAGCATTATAGCGTGCAGTTTACATTCAATAATTTACGGACCAAGAAGCAGTTGGTGGACAAGGTGGACCATCGTTTCTTTTTTGCCCCTGAAGAATTGTACAATCTTTTGAATGACAATGAGTTCTTGTCAAAATACGGCTTTGATACTGCGACTTGCGTGGCTGCTTTTATCCCCAACAGCTATGAGTTTTTCTATGACATCACGGCGGAGGATTTCTTTGAGCGCATGATGAGCTATTATCATAAATTTTGGAATGAGGAGCGTTTGAAACAGGCGAAGGAGATAGGCCTTAGTCCCACAGAAGTGGCGGTGCTGGCTTCCATTGTGGAGGAGGAGAACCACCGGGCTGTGGAAAAAGCGATGATTGCCGGGGTGTATATGAACCGTTTGAACAAGGGCATGTTGCTGCAGGCCGACCCGACGGTGAAGTTTGCCGTGGGCGATCCGACATTGAAGCGTATTTTGTTAGTACATACAACGATAGATTCCCCGTACAACACTTATTTGTACCCAGGACTTCCCCCTGCGCCGATACGCATCCCAGAGGCTTCCACTATGGATTCGGTATTGCATTACACTCATCATAACTATCTGTATATGTGTGCCAAAGAAGATTTGTCGGGCTATCATAACTTTGCTGCCACCTTGGCGGAGCACAACCGCAATGCCGCTGCCTACCATCAGGCCCTGAACCGATTAAAATAATTCAAAATTCAGAATTCAGAATAATGATTTCTCGATTTTTTGATTTGAAAGACAAGGATGCGTGCCAAAGGCACGATATCCTATTAACCCCGCACAACTCGTTGTGTGGGGTAGACAGTGACAGCTCCTGTCTGCGTGCAGAGAGCACGCCACATACACTACAATGTAGCGTACCTACGGCACGCAGGAGCAAAGTGTTTTGCCGTATACCCCACATTGCGCTACGCTTATGCGGGGTTAATAGGATTGCGTGCTTTCAGCACGACTGATTACCTACATTGTACACCACTTTATAACACACTTTTATCACTAATCAAAATAAGAAAATATAGCAAAACTAATAAACTATAAACTATTAATTGTTAACTGTAAACTGTAAACTGTAAATTACCATGCACCGCTTCCATCTCATCGTCATTGTACTCCTTTTCCCTTTCGCCGCATTCTCACAGATTGCGGGCGTTTGGGAAGGTAAGTTGCCTGTGGGGACAGACTCCCTGCGTTTGGTGTTGGCGGTGGAGCAACACGGCGACAGTCTATGGGCCGAGATGGACAGTCCTGACCAGTATGCGGCGGGAATTGAAGTCAATAGCATCAGTTTCAAGAACGATACCCTGAAATTGAAGTCAAAGAGTGTTGGTGCAACATTTCAAGCTGTTTATAATGCTAAAAATGAAGAAATTAGCGGGGTGTTTAAGCAGGGTGGGGCAAAGCTTCCCCTGACGCTTCATAGGGTGGCGGAGCGCTGGAAACTGAATCGTCCACAGACTCCGACGGAGCCTTTCCCATACGAAACAGAGGAGGTGAAACTGCAGTTCCCTCATGCTACTCTAGGACAGATTCCGATTACGGGAACGCTGTCGTATCCTTCTCGCAAACATGAATTTAACAATAAACTGCTGATTTTGGTCTCCGGCTCGGGCTGGCAAGATCGTGACGAGAGCATCATGGGCCACAAACCCTTTGCCGTCATCGCCGATTATCTGACCCGTCGTGGCTATGCCGTTTTCCGTTACGATGATCTCCCCCGGGCACAGTATGCCAAATGCACCACGCTCGATTTTGCCGATGTGGCTTCCTATGTGGTGGATTATTTCAAGCTGAAAAATGAGCATTTCAAGCAGGCCGAAGTGGGAATTCTCGGACATAGCGAAGGTGGCACCATCGCGGTGATGGTGGCAGCGAAGAACAAAAATGTCGCCTTCATCATTTCCATGGCCGGTATGATGGCTTCCGCTAAAACGACCTTGTTGTATCAGATAGAAGCTCTTTGTCAGGAAGATACAAGCCTTTCAGCAGAAGAAAAAGCGGAGTCTGTACGGATATCGGAAGCGTTGTATACCACCATAGAGCAGGCCAAGAGTGTCAAGGACGCTTCGGAACGATGCGGCCAGTTGCTGCGGGACTATAGCAGAGGTATGTCGGAGGAACAACAGCAAAAACTGAATTTGACGCAGGCGGGTATCTTTCAAACTGTGAGAACGGTAAGCTCGCCTTGGTTTTATGCGTTGTTCCGGCTGAACCAGCCCAAATATCTGAAAAAGGTGAAATGTCCTGTGCTGGCCTTGAATGGCAAGAAAGATGTGCAGGTGGAGTGGGAGAGTAACTTTTCCGTTTTGGAACAAAACCTACCCAAAAAGACCAATATAACCACCCATGCCTACGAGCGACTGAACCATCTGTTTCAGCCTTGCGAAAGTGGTCTGCCCACAGAATACGGCCAGATTGAGATCACCATTTCCGAAGAGGTGTTGCGTGACATTGAGCAGTGGCTGGAGGAACGGTAAATATTGTAGAGACGTTTCCTGAAACGTCTCTACCGAAACATCGGTAATTTTCAAAAAATATAGGTATCAATATTTTTTTGTATCTTTGCAAGTTATTCTTTATTGAAATGCATAGAATTATGAAAATTCAAAATGTTATAAATAAGGCAATTATACTAGCGCTAATCCTCTTTGCCACAGCAAATCTTTATTCACAAGGTTATGAAATCAAAGTGTCATTAAATACAAAACACTATGACTCTCTCCGCTTGCAGGCTTTCGATGGAAAAAAGGAATTTAAAGACATACAGGTGTTGCCCTATGCCAAAACTGTGGTTTTCAAAGGGAAGAAATCTTTGGAGCCTGGCATTTATTTGCTGGAGGGTGATACCGTTGGCATTACGGAAATTTTGATTTCAGACAGCAAGTCACAGCAGTTTTCTATAACGGAAAAAGATAGCGTGATCAAGTTCGTGAATAGCCCCGAAAATGAGGCTAACCGTCAGTATATGAAGGAGATGCTGGAATTTGACAAGCGCATGTACCAGCTGGATGCGGAGTTTAGAGAGATGCAAAGCAACAATTTGCCCCAGTACATGATGCAGCCTTTCGTGGATTCGCTGATGGCTCGCGCTATGCGTATCAGTGAGGAGAAGACAAGCTTCCAACAAAGCAAAGCGGAGCAATACAAACAGTATCTGTTGGGCTCAATTATCAAATCAACCAAAGAATTGCCCACTCCGCCCCGCGAAATATATGGCAATCAGTTGCAAATGCAAATGTTTGTGGCCAATCATTTGTACGACAACTACGCCTGGGAGGATGAACGTATGATTGGCACTCCGATTGCGGTGAACAAGCACAAACAGTTCGCCAATATCCTTTATTACCTTGATGCCGAGGCGGGAGAACCATACCTGCGCGCAGCCCTGAAGGCGGCGAAGGCGAATGACAAGGTCTATTTCAGTTTCTTTGATCAGTTAGAGGAAATTCTGGGCGCTACCAAATCGCTGTATCGTGTTGAGGGATTGTATATTATCATGCTGAAAGATGCATTAGCCTACGATAAAACCGACAAAGTGCGCAAAACTCGCTATGAGGCAGAGTTGAAGCATCTCGATAAGAACTTGAATGGCAGTGTTTTGCCTAATTTCAATCTCCTCATGAGCAATGGGGACACCACAACATTGTACGATATCGAGAGCCCGTACATGCTGCTGTATTTCCAGCATCCTGAATGCCCCACCTGCCGCCAGGTGCGCACCAAGATGAAAGACTATCCCATGCTGAATAAAGCTATTGAGGACGGCAAAATTGTGGTACTGACTGTTTATTTTGAGAAAGACCAGAAAGTATTTGACAATTTCCTGAAAACCGAGGCCAATCCCAAATGGCTGAATTCATGGAATTATGACAATCAGATAGAGAAAGAGGAACTTTTCTATTTGGTCACCATCCCCTATATGTTCTTGGTAGACAAGGATAAACGTGTCATCAAGAAAGATATTCTGTACAATGAGATTGAGGATTATGTCAAAAGCCTCCGCTAGTACATCTGTGAGAATGAGTGATTACGCAATAAATTGCTAACTTTTAATTCTTTACTTTCCTATTCTTTTCTTAAAAAATCGTCTGCTTCCCAAATAAAGTTAAAAATATATATAGGTTGCATGATGATTTAAAAAAAATCTTATTTTTGTAAGTTATGTCAAAATTTGCCTTGTTTTTCGCAAGGCATTGATAATTAATTATTTGCTTGGAAGCAGTGTGCTCCCGACAGTGGCGAAGCTGTATAAAGACAAGACGAAAGATGACAATGGAAACGGAAAAAAGTTGGTATGTGCTGAAAACTCGGCCTCGTCAGGAAAAGTCGGTGAGGAAACTGCTGGATGAGTATGGCATACGGAATTACTTGCCTACCCGGATGGAAGAGCATGTGTATGTGAATCATCGCAAGAAAAAAATTGAGGTACCGCTGATTCCTTCCACCTGCTTTATGCAGGCTGCTCCGGACAACCGTTTTGCCATCGTGAACAGCTTGAAATACAAGACCGAACTGGTTACTGACCGTTTCACCAAATCCAGTATGGTAGTTCCCGACCGGCAAATGGAGGATTTCATGCGGGTGGTGGCGTTGACCAGTGCGGACCAGCTGGAACCGGTGCCTTTGGTGGAAGGTGACAGAGTTGTGGTGGTGGAAGGCGATTTTGCCGGGATTGAAGGGGTTGTGGCGAAAATCAATGGCAGAAAACGCTTTGTGATCACTTTGAGTAACCTGACGGCATACGCACTGCAATTGCCAGTTTCAAGTCTTAAGAAAATTCAATAACTGAAATATTTATTTGATAATCATTAAAATAGCGCGTTATGGATAAAGTGACACTTCTTCCGTATGATCGGATTTACAAGAATTTTATAGAAGAAAAGTACCTGCATGGGTACGATGAGTATTATTTCAGAAACCAGCAGGTGAAAAAGCCCGCTAACGGCTGGCGCCATCTGCGTTCCGACGAGGTGGAACGTTTGGTAAAGAACAGCAACTCCGCCACCAACTGGGATGATATCTGGGTGACCGACGAGTTCGACACCAACATGATACGTAACAACCGCTTTTTCGGCATGATCCGTATCGGTCGTGTGAAATGCGAGATTTTGCAATATCACGATTTGCGTGTGCCGGTAGGCATTACCGACAGTAGCATCATCTCTTGCGATATCGGTGACAATGTGGCTATCCATGATGTGCATTACATGGCCAATTACATTGTTGGAAACAATGTTATCTTGTTTAATATCCATGAGTTGTCTGTGACCGACCACTCCAAGTTCGGCAATGGTATCGTCAAGGAAGGAGAACCCGAGGATGTGCGCGTGTGGCTGGAGGTGATGAACGAGGCCGGCGGACGCCAGATTATGCCTTTCGACGGCATGATTACCGCTGATGCTTATCTATGGGCTAAATATCAGGATGATAAGTTGCTGCAGAAACGTTTGGGTGAAATCACCCAGAACGGGGTTGATAACCGAAGAGGCTATTATGGCACCATCGGTGAATCATCTGTGATTAAAAACTGCTGGATTCTGAAGGATGTGAAAATCGGTACCGCCTGCTATATCAAGGGTGCCAGCAAGCTGAAGAATGTGACCATCAACTCGTCGATGGAAGAGCCCAGCCAGATAGGAGAGGGCGTTATTCTGGTGAATGGTATTGTGGGCTACGGCTGCCGCATTTTCTACTCTGTGGTGGCAGTGCGTTTCGTCATTGGTGACAATTGCAACCTGAAATACGGTGCCCGCGTCATCTATTCCATCATGGGTGACAATTCTACTATCTCTTGCTGCGAGGTGCTCAACAACCTGATTTTCCCCTCGCACGAGCAGCATCATAACAACTCGTTCCTCATCGCCTCTTGCGTGATGGGACAGAGCAACATGGCTGCCGGCGCTACGGTGGGTTCCAACCACAACAGCCGCGCAACCGACGGTGAAATCAATGCCAAGAGAGGTTTCTGGCCGGGATTGTGCTCCTCTGTGAAGCACTCGTCCACCTTTGCTTCTTTCACGCTCCTTTCGAAAGCCGACTACAAGCACGAGCTGAATATCAAACTTCCTTTCAGTTTGGTGAATGACAATGAGCATACCAATGAATTGGAGGTGATGCCGGCATTCTGGTGGATGTACAATATGTACGCTATTGCTAGAAATTCATCCAAGTACAAGAATCGTGACAAGCGTAAAAGAAAAATACAAAATATTGAGTTTGAGACATTTGCTCCGGATACCATGGAGGAAACCATCCGTGGACGCAAGCTTCTGGAGGAATGGACCGGCAAGGCTTATCTGTTGACGACAGGAGAATACAATCCCGATATGGATTCCAAGGCTTTGCGCCGTGTGGGTAAGAATATTCTGGACAATGAACCCGAGATTGCCCGTAAGCTGGAGGTCTTCGGCGAGGGAATGGAATGCAGCAAGCGCAAGGTTCGCATCTTGAAACATTATGAGGCTTATCATGCATACGGGGATATGATTCTGTACTATGCCATGAAGAATGCCATCCGCTACCTGAAAGAACATCCCGAAAAGAGCTCTCAAGATTTGATTAAGATGATGTCAGGCTCGCGCAAACGCGAGTGGATCAACTTGGGCGGACAGCTGGTATGCGGCGAAGACTTGGATCAGCTGAAAGAGGATATTCGTTCGGGAGTTCTGAACAGCTGGGATGCTATTCACCAACGCTACGACAGCCTCTGGGAGCAATATCCAATGGAAAAACTGTTCCATGCTTACCAGTCGCTGGTATTTCTGCACAAGGATGAGATGGAAGAAATCAGCGCGGAGAAATGGCAGCAGTGCTTGGATAAAGTGTGTGATATTCAGCAGTTTATCTGCGACCAGGTTTATCTTTCCAGAAAGAAAGACTACGAGAATCCATACAGAAACGCCACCTTCCGCAACGACGAGGAGAAAGAGGCCGTGATCGGCACTCCGGAAGGCGCCAGCTTCGTGAAACAAATCCGCAAGGAAACCGAGGAGTTCCTCAACTTGGTACAAGAAATAAAGAAAAGATAATCCCTATGAAATTCATTAGCTGGAATGTTAACGGCTTGCGCGCAGTAGCGGCAAAGGGCTTCGCCGAGATTTTCGAGTCTCTGGATGCCGATTTCTTTTGCCTGCAAGAAACCAAACTGCAAAAAGGCCAAATCGATATGGAATTCGTTGGCTATCAGTCATATTGGAACTATGCCGACAAGAAAGGCTATTCCGGAACAGCCATCTATACCAAGCATTCGCCCTTGAATGTAACCTACGGTATCGGCATTGACGAACATGACCATGAAGGTCGTGTAATCACTATGGAAATGCCTGATTTCTATTTGGTTAATGTGTATGTGCCTAATTCGCAGGATGGTCTGAAACGCTTGGATTACCGTGTGCACTGGGAAGAGGATTTCAGAAATTACCTGAAGGGACTGGCCGAGAAGAAGCCGGTGATTGTGTGTGGTGATATGAATGTGGCGCATCAGGAGATAGACCTGAAGAATCCCAGCACCAACAGGAAAAACGCGGGCTTTACCGACGAGGAACGTGCTTGCATGGACCAGATGCTGGCAGCGGGATTCGCTGACACTTGGCGGCAACTGCATCCCGAAGAGGTGAAATACTCATGGTGGTCGTACCGCATGAACGCCCGTGAACGGAACGCAGGTTGGCGTATCGATTACTTCTTGGTGTCATCGCCGTTTATGAGCAAGGTGGTTTCAGCGGACATTCACAACGAAATCTACGGCTCGGACCATTGCCCAGTAGAACTGGTGATTTGTTGATAAAGAATTTGGAACCCATTATATGATGCTGAATACGGCGCAATATCCTGTCGTTGCAACGGTGGCAGACCGTCTCGGTTATGGGCTGTTGTTGTTACTGTCGTTGGCGGTATCCATGACCTATCTTCCGATGATGGAGGGTGGCCAGGTAGCCGGTATGGCGCTTGCGGGGTTATGGCACAAGTTGATTGTGGCGGTATTTGGATTGTCGCTATTCTTGTCTCTGTTTGGGGAAAAAGCTGAAATAACTCCGTTCTTCAAAACGATAGGCGTGCTCTTTGCTCTGTTTTTACTGGCATGGCTTGCTATTGGCGCTTTTTTTCCTGCGAGGGATTTCGGAGATGAAGTCAGAATGACATTTATCCCGTTATGTGCTGTATGGGTAGGTTGGCGGATGAAAATGGATGAACGTCGTTTGAGTCTTTTGGCGGGGGTGTTCACCGTAGGTGTGGTGATGGTGGGATTAGCGGTGGTTTTCATGCAGGGTAGCGGTTTCAGTATCACGGAGTATTTTTCAGATCAGAAAAACGCCTTGGGTCCGATGTTGGCGACCGCGGCGGTGCTGTGCATGGGATTGGTTATCAATGCTAAAGGGAAAACAGCGTTGCCTATGGTTTTGTTGGGACTGGCATTGTCGGCTTTGTGCGTTCTGCTGATTCTGACCATCCGCGCCCGGGCTGCTCTTTTGGCTGTGGCGGTGGTGCTGTCATTGATGCTGTTCCGACGCTTCAAATCCAGGTACACCATGCTTTCCTTATGGGTGGCGATTCTTCTGGTGGTGGCGTTTTTTATTCTTTTGCCACATTCCATGAAACAGTATGTTTACCAAAGTCTGTTCTCTGGTTTTACAGTGGGAGATATCAGCTCAGGCAGAATGGCCCGTAATTATCAGGCAATGAGTATATGGGCCCAGAATCCCCTGTTCGGACAGTTGGTGAATGCCAAAGAGATTGGTGTGGTGCATAATTATCCCTTATGGCAACTGTTCCGGTTCGGATTGCTGGGTGCCTTGCCGATGCTGCTTATTTATGTGTTCCTGTTTGTCAAGGATGTCAAGGAATTATTCGCACTCCGCACGGTATCAGTGATGTCTGTCGGTTTTTATGCCCTGCTGATAGGTTTTGTGGTGTCGTTTTTTGAATATACTTTCCCGTTTGGACCGGGGACTTCCACAGTGGTGGGTTTCATCTTTTTCGGAGTGGCGCTGAAGTCCTCTTCAAAAACGGAAAACACTTCAGATGTTAATTTGTCAATGGATAATAATAACGGAATATAATTTTTTATCATGGAAAATATCAAAATTGCGGTGATAGGACTGGGTTATGTCGGACTGCCTTTGGCCCGCTTGTTTTCTACAAAATTTGACACAGTAGGCTTTGATGTGAGCCGGAGTAGGGTGGCGGCGCTGATGGGCGGTCATGACACTACCATGGAGGTGGATGACAAGTTGCTGCAGGAGGCCATCAACAACCATGGCTTCCGTTGCACAAGCGAGTTGGATGACATCCGTGCTTGTAATTTTTATGTGGTGGCGGTACCTACACCCGTGGATGAAAACAATCGGCCAGACCTGACCCCTCTGTTGAAAGCGAGTGAGACGGTGGGAAAAGTGATAGGCAAAGGTGATATTGTTGTGTATGAGTCAACAGTGTACCCTGGCGTGACGGAAGAAGAATGCCTGCCTGTGATTGAAAAGGTGTCTGGTTTGAAGTATAATGTGGATTTTTTCGCCGGCTACAGTCCTGAACGTATTAACCCTGGTGACAAGGAACATACGGTGGAGAAGATCAAAAAAGTGACCTCCGGCTCCACTCCGGAAATTGCTGACAAGGTAGACGCCGTGTACAATAGCGTGTTGGTCAACGGCACGCACAAAGCCCCGTCTATCAAGGTTGCCGAGGCTTCCAAAATCATTGAGAATTCCCAGCGTGATGTGAATATCGCTTTCATGAACGAGCTGGCCAAGATTTTCAACGCCATGGGCATTGACACGCATGATGTAATTGATGCCGCCGCGTCCAAGTGGAATTTCATCAAGTTGAATCCCGGCTTGGTAGGGGGACATTGCATAGGTGTTGACCCGTATTATCTGATACAGAAAGCCCAGGTGTATGGCGTGCTGCCTCGCATTATGCATGCCTCTCGCCGTTTGAACGACGGCATGGGCGCGTATGTGGCCAACCAGACCATCAAGTGCATGAACAAAAAGGGCGTAATGGTGAAAGATGCCAAAATACTGATTCTTGGTTTCACTTTCAAGGAAAACTGTCCGGATATCAGAAACACCAAAATCGTGGATGTCTATCATACTTTGTCGGAATATACCTCTAATATCACGGTATATGACCCTTGGGCCGATAAGGAGAAAGCCGTTTCGGAATACGGCATTGCCATTGTCAATGATTTGCCCGAAGAGCGTTTCGACGCCATCATTCTGGGTGTGGCCCATCGTCAGTTTGAGCAGGTCAATCTGAAAGCGCTGCTCCGGGAAGGGGGTGTGGTGTATGATGTGAAAGGTGTGTTGCCGAGAGATATGGTGGATGACCGCTTGTAAACGAATAGTAGTTTTTATTAATCATAAATCTTCAGAAACAGAAAATGAGTAATCTGGTTTTATCTGCCAAACAGCAAATACTGTCTTTGGTGCGTGTTCTTTTCGGGACGGAAGCCAAAGAGAAATGTGTGTATTTCAATCATGTCAAGCGCTTCCCGAATCTTTCCGAACCTTCAACTTGGGGGGAGAAACTCTTGTGGCTCAACCACCATTGGCAGCCGGACGTCAAAAGCCAGTGCGCTGACAAATATCGAGTTCGTGAATTTATCAAGCAACAGGGCCTGGAGGATATCCTGATTCCGCTGCTGGGTGTCTGGGAGGATGCCAATGATATTGATTTTGACGCGCTTCCTGACAGATTTGTGCTGAAATGCAATCATGGTTGCGCCATGAATATTTTGGTTACGGATAAAGCTCGACTGAATAAGAAAGAAGCTGTAAATCAATTGAATGAATGGTTGAAAGTGGATTTGGGTAAAATGTCGGGAGAGCGTCATTATTCCAAAATCAAACCTTGTGTGATAGCGGAGGCTTTTCTGCCCGTAGAGAAGGAAATAGATGTAGTCGATTTCAAAATACATTGCTTCAATGGTGAACCCAAGTTTATCGGGGTATGCTATGACAGAGATCCTGTGACGCATTCCTCAAAAGGACTGATTTATTCTCCTACATGGGATAGGATGATGATTCTGCAGGGCGATGACCCGGCCTGCTCGTATCCTCAGCCGCAACGACTGCCGGAGATGTTGGAAATGGCAAAAAAACTGTCCCGCGATTTCCCGTATGTCAGGGTGGATTTGTACGCCATCAAAGATCAGATTTTCTTTGGGGAGTTGACTTTCAGTCCTGACGGAAATGTTCCGGAACGGGAATATACCGTGGAAGCTTCCCAAATGATCGGCTCATGGCTCGATTTGTCTAAGTTAAAATCATAAATCTCAATAAATTAATACTTATGAAGAAACAACTGGTGGTTTGTGGAGGTGGAAGCAGCGCGCATACACTGATTCCCATGTTGGCGGATTCCGCTTTCGATGTTTCAATCTATACGTCAAAACCGGGCCGATGGGGCAATACCGTGGAATTGGAACACCATGACCCTTCTGGCAAGGTGCTTGGCAGGTATGCCGGTAGTCTGAAAAAAGCTTCTGATAACCCGGCGGAGCTGATTCCGCAGGCGGATTATATCGTGTTCTGCATGCCAGTGCACCAGTACAGGTCATGTCTCCATACCATAGCACCTTATATCAACAAAGAAAAAACAGTGGCATTGGGGACGTTGTACGGTCAGGCAGGCTTTAACTGGATGGTGGAAGAGGTGAAGGAACGCTGTGGACTTCAGCATTTGGTTTATTTTGCCTTTGGCCTGCTGCCCTGGATATGCCGTATAATTGAATATGGACATATGGGCGTGACCTATGGGGCGAAGGCGCTCAACTATGCCGCCTGCTATCCGAAGTCGGCTTTCCCTCAATTGGATGAGGAATTCTTCAGCCAGATCTGTTTCCGTTGGTTCGGAAAGGGACAGACGGAGCAAAGCGACAATTTCCTCTCGCTGACTTTGTCGGTGGACAATCAGATTATCCATACTTCACGTTGCCTGGGATTGTATCAGGTGTGTGGATCCACTTGGGAGAAAAAAGAGGATGTGCCCATGTTTTATCGTGATTATGATGATGTGTCGGCACAATTGCTGGCCGCTCTCGATGCGGATTATTCCAAAGTGAGGGAGAAAATCAAGTCCTTGTATCCTGATAAGAATTTCAAGCACATGCTCGATTATCTGGCACTGGAGCGCTTCTCGTACCAGTCGCACAACACAGATGTGAAGGAGTCGTTTGTCAATTCGCAGACCTTGGTCTCGATTGCGACCCCTGTGGTTCAAAATGAGTCGGGCGCATGGGAGATAGACCGCAATCATCGTTTCTTCCTTGATGATATCTATTATGGCAACTGTA
>JAGBPS010000044.1 GCA_017633255.1 Bacteroidales bacterium | reverse complement strand
CGTTCATCCTGAGCCAGGATCAAACTCTCCATCCTAATTAATTTCTTTTCTTTTTTGTCTGTCCCGACTTTATCGCTTGCGAATCTCTCAAAAGTCTTTTTGAGCCATTTGCTACATCATTCCATTCTTTCAAAGAACTTCCCAAAACCTCCCTCATTTTCTCGCGCCCCGTTCCGTTCGTTTTGGGATTGCAAAAGTACTACCTTTTTTTTATCTGGCAATACCTTTCCTGACTTTTTTTGCTTTTTTTTCTTATCTTATTGATTATCAATGAGAAAAAATTTATTTAGGGGTCATTTTTTATGAAAAAAAGGGCAAAAAAAGGTGTTTTTTGGGACTTTTTTGGGTGATTTTGGGAGCGGTTTTGGAAACTTTTCTGGAAATTTCGCACAAAAGCGTGTTTTAAAACGCAATTTTGAACCCCAAAAATCGCATCAAAATACCCCTCCGAAGATACGATATGCACACAAATGTGGTAAATTTTCCTTCCTCCGGACGCATGCAATGCATCCCTACAGGCGGCTGCCACGATGTGACAGCCCTACGGTATCCATCCAAAATCCATTATCATCTAATCCACCCACCGCCCATCGCTCACAACTCGTCGCTCATCGCTCATCACTCATCACCCATCCCCCCTCCCCTCAAACAAAAAATCCACCCCCTCATCGGAAGTGGATTTTTCAATCAATAATACTATATATTATTTATTGCGTTCCTTCTCTTTGCTTTTCACCAGCTGCTTCTTGATAGCCTCGATGGCCTGGTCGGTAGCTTCCTCGAAAGTCTTGGCCACTTTCGACGCCATGGCGTCATTGCCTCTGATCTTCACCCGAATGTCCACCTCTTTATTTTCAGGTTTATCTGTATTATCCAATTTCAAGGTTACCTCGGAACCGATGATGCCGTCGTGCAGCTTCGAAAGTTTCTCCAGTTTGTCCGTGATGAAAGCCTCTAATTTTTGATCGGCTTTGAATTTGATTGCAGAAATCGTTACATTCATAATGAACCTCCTTTTTTATGCCCTTGGATGGGCTTGTTGATAAATGGATTTTAATTTCTCTATTGAATTATGGGTATATACCTGGGTGGCTGCCAAACTGCTGTGGCCAAGAATTTCCTTGATGGCGTTGATGTCGGCCCCGTTGTTCAGCATGTGGGTGGCAAAAGTGTGCCGCAACACATGCGGACTCCGTTTGTCGATGGTGGTGACCACATCCAGATATTTCCTTACAATATTATATATAGCCTTCGGATACAATTTTCTATTTTTTGACGTAACAAATATACAACTATTTTTGTTGAGTTCGCCAAATTCCTGCTCATAAATCGCCAAATATTTTTCAATTGCCTCAATAGCAACATGATTCAATGGAATGATGCGCTCCTTGTTGCGTTTTCCGAGCACCTTCACTGTCCGCTCGTAAAAGTCAATATCGGCCAGTTTGATATTCAGCAGCTCCGACAGACGCATTCCGGTGGAATAAAACAGTTCCATGATCGCCTGGTCACGGCGGCCTTCGAAACCCTCGTCAAACATGTCGGAGGTGAAAAGGCGGTCCATGTCACGCTCTTCCACAAAATGCGGCAAGCGCTTGGACATCTTCGGCGACACCACCTGCCGCATGATGTTATCCTCCACCTTGCCCATTTTATGCTGATAATTGTAGAAAGATTTCAGACAGCTGATTTTGCGGTTGATACTGCGGGTGGTGACCCCCTCCTCCATCAGGGTCAGCGTCCAGGTGCGCACCACATCCGCATCCGCATCAATCAAATCCTGTAGCTGGAAATTCTGTTCAGCATAAGCTTCAAACTGTTCTAAATCAGTTTGATACGCCACAATAGTGTTCGGCGACATACGCTTTTCGTAGCGCAGATAATCCAAATATGCTGTCACAGATGCCGTGTTCACGTCTTTTCCTCCCTATATACCTATAACGCAAAAATACAAAAATATTATGCGATTTTCACAAGCCGAGTGGGATTTTTGTTCACATGCTGTTGTTGAGACGTGGAGACGTCAAGACGGGAAGGCGGGAAGACGGAAAGAAAAGATTGTATATCCGAGAGAGTGTGGCGAGCGACTGACCGAGTGAACGAAGTGAACGACTCCCCGAGCGAATGAAATGAGTGTCTCTCCGAGCTAGCAATGCGAGCGTCTCCCCGAACGAACGTAGTGAGTGACTCCCCGTCTCCCCGAAAACAATTAGCACATTAGCACATTAACTAATTTGCTCATTAACTAATTTATTTTCGTAATTTTGCATTTTCAAAAATGAAAAATGGGAAAACGTCTGCTCATACCGTTATTATTTCTGATCAGCTGCATCGCCATCATGCTGGTCATGACCATCTTCCAGCTGTATAAGGAAGCGGAGAAAGTACAGCGGAGTATTTTCGTCAACGAGGTGCTCATCGCAGGGGAAACTGTGCTGGACAAGATTGACGCCACACTGAAAAACGACACCATCGCCCTGTCGTCCATTCACCAGGTGAGCCCCGACTCGGTGCCGGTTTCCACAGTCTATAAGAAATTCACCAACAAGTTCCTTCTCGACTCCGCCACCCAGCGTCCTGTCGGTATCATCAACACTACCTTCGATTTCGACAAAGACAATACCATTTACGCCATCGTGGACACCCTCTACTTCGACACCAATTACCTGGCCTCCATCCAGCAGTTTGACGAACTTTGGGGTAGCAGCAATATTCATGAGGCCAGTCAGGCAAAAATAAACAAAGACCAGACACAGTTGGTGGAAATGGACAGCAACGATGTGATGCTGCTCAACCGGGATTTTCTGTATCGCATTATCAAAGAGGCGCTTGCGGAAGAGAAAATTTCCAGTTCTTTCGATTTCGCTTTGTACAACGCCTATACCGCGCACTTCGTGGTGAGTCCCATGCTCGTGGGCAAAGAGAAAATTTTGCAAAGCGAATATTTGTTCAAACTGAAAAACAACGACAAGTTCATCGCTCCCCATTATCTTATATTATATTTTCCTTCTGAAAGAAGTATTTTCTTCCAGCGAATGAGTACCATCGTTATCCTGATTGTCTGCTTTATCATTCTGATAGTGCTGATTTGCGGGGCCACGCTGACCGCCCTGTACCGGCAGAAACGGGCGGCCGACGTGAAGAACGACTTCATCAACAACATGACACACGAGTTCAAAACCCCGATATCCACGATTTCACTGGCTTGCGAAGCGATAGCGGACAAAAGCGTGAACGATTTCGACGCCAAAATGGCCTATGCCTCCATCATCAAGGATGAAAACGTACGCCTGCAGAAAATGGTGGAGAACATTCTGCTCACCGCCCAGCTCAACAAGGGTCAGCTGCGGATGAATGTGGAACTGGTGGATGTTCGCGCCCTTATTGAGAAAATCCTGAACAGCCTCTCCTTGCAGGTCATCAGCCGAGGCGGAAAAATCTCCGCCAAACTCAATGCGAAGGAGCATAACATCTTCGCCGACCCGGTTCATATTGAAAATATTATTGTGAATTTGCTGGAGAACGCCTTGAAATACTCTCCCGGCAGACCTTTCATCGAAATCAGGACGCGTAATGAAGGCAAAAACCTGATAATCGAGGTGGAAGACCATGGTATCGGTATCGCTAAGAAAGAGACCAAACGGATATTCAATGAATTTTACCGTGTGTCGCAGGGAAACCGCCACGACACAAAAGGTTTCGGACTGGGGTTGGGATATGTCAAAAAAATTGTATCTTTGCACCATGGAAGTGTGTCGGTGAAAAGTGAGCTGGGAAAGGGAAGCACTTTTATTGTATCTTTGCCAATTAAAATGTAAAACTATGGATAAACCCATCAGAATTTTGTTAGCCGAAGACGATGTCAACCTCGGCAAGGTACTGACCACCTATCTTGAGGTCAAAGGTTATATTGTGGGACACGCCAGCAACGGCGAAATGGCCTACGATATGTTCTGCTCCGACGACTACAATATTTGTGTCGTGGACGTGATGATGCCGCTCAAGGATGGTTTCACCCTGGCCAAGGAAATACGGAAAATGGACAAGAAAATTCCCATTATCTTCCTGACCGCCAAAAATCAGCAAGAGGATATCATCGAGGGGTTGTCCATCGGCGACGACTACGTAACCAAGCCCTTCACCATGGAAGTGCTGCTGGCCCGTGTGCAAGCGCTGCTGCGCCGTACCATAGAAGCTGACCATGAGGAGGAACCCACTATCATCAACCTCGGCAGCATCACTTTTGACAAAATGCGCCAGATTCTCACCATCCAAGGAGAGGAGAAAAAACTGACCACTCGTGAAACCGAACTGCTGATGATGCTCATCAACAAGAAAAACGAGGTGCTTGAAAGAGGTTTCGCCCTGAAGAAAATCTGGGGTGACGACAGCTATTACAACGCCCGTAGCATGGACGTTTATATCACCAAGCTCCGCAAGTATTTCGTGTCAGAACCGCAGGTACAAATCATCAATGTGCACGGCGTGGGCTTCAAATTAGTGATGTAACTCACTTTCCCCACTACCGTCAAAAACATCACCGACACATTCAGTATCGGTAATTTCAGATTTTTAAAAGGATACTATTTCACCCAGCCTTTGGCACAGATCAACTGGGCAATCTGAATGGCATTGGTAGCCGCGCCTTTGCGCAGATTGTCAGCCACCACCCACAAATTCAATGTCTTTTCCTGAGATTCGTCACGACGGATACGTCCCACGAAAACCTCATCCTTGTCCTTGGCGAAATACGGCATAGGATATTTGTTCTCGGCGGGATTGTCCAACACCACCACACCTGGCATTTCCTGCAACAGGCGTACAACATCCTTTAATTCATAATCCTTTTCGAACTCGGCATTTACCGCTTCGGAGTGACCGCCCGTGACAGGAACACGCACAACCGTAGCAGTTACACGAATGCTATCATCACGCAAAATCTTGCGGGTTTCCTTCACCAGCTTCATCTCTTCAGTCGTGTAGCCGTTGTCCTCGAAAGTACCGCCGTGAGGCAGCAGATTCAGGTCGATACGATAGGGATACGCCATCTCGCACTCTTTGTCGGCACGCTCGGAGAACAACTGGTTGAGCGCTTTCACGCCTGTGCCGCTCACCGACTGATAAGTGGAAATCACCAAACGCTTGATTTTATAAGCTTTATGCAGTGGTGCCAAGGCCATCACCATCTGAATGGTGGAACAATTGGGATTGGCAATGATATGGTCATTTTCGCTAATGACATCGCCATTGATTTCGGGCACCACCAAGGGAATATGCTTCTCGTAACGCCATGCCGAAGAGTTGTCAATGACGTAGGTGCCCTGTTCAGCGAATTTCGGCGCATATTGCAACGAAGCCCCGCTGCCAGCGGAGAAAATGGCAAGGGCCGGACGCTGGGCGATAGCATCCTCCACACTCACCACAGCAAGCTCTCTGCCTGCGAATTTGATGGTTTTTCCAACCGATCGGGAAGAGGCCGCCGGTATCAATTCACAATTACCAAAACCTCTTTCTTCCAATACTTGCAGCATCACACTGCCGACTAATCCTGTGGCTCCAACCAATGCAATTTTCATCTTTGTTACAATTTTATAAAAAGTTATTAACAATAGCGTTTTTGATGATGCAAAAATACTATTTTTGTGGACTTGAAAAACCAATGCACTGAAAAAAAACTGAACAGATGATGAAGAAGCTACTTATTTTACTGATTTTGAATATTTTATATTCTGATATTTTGTTCTCGCAAATCAGCGAGAACTTCTCCTCCGCCTACTTCGGACCGCAAACCATCTGGCATGGGGACACCACGGATTTCACACACAACAGCAATGGCCAGCTCCAGCTGAACGCCTTGCAGGCGGGAATTTCCGCTTTAAGTGTCAGTTTGGAGAACATGGATATCTGGAACCAGAGTATGGAATGGGATTTTCAGATACGGCTCTCGTTTTCGCCTTCGACCAACAATTTCGCCCGTTTTTACCTTTTGGCGGATACCTTAGACTTGAAAAATGGAAATTTGACGGGCTTTTATCTGCAGTTCGGCGAAAACCTCAGCCAAGACGCCATAGAACTGTTTTTCACCGATGGCCAGCAAAACGTATCCGTGTTTCGGGGTCCCGATGCCATGATTGCCAACAGTTTTGAGCTGAAAGTCAAAGTCATCAAAAGCGAAAACGACCTTTGGCAACTGTGGGTTGATGAGCGGAATATCGGCTGGTACCAACAAGTGACGGAAACAGAATTTTCCCGGCATTTCCAGGCCAAAGCGGCGGGAATCTACTGCAAATACACGGTGGGCAATATCAACAAATTCTATTTTGACAATATCTATATCGGTCCGCAGCGGATAGACACAATTCCGCCTGTAGTTAATTTCTGCCATGGCTACGACAATCTCCGGACCGTGAGTATCGGTTTTTCAGAAATAGTGGAAGAAAGCAGCCTCGACCTTTACCATTACCGGATAGAAGAAAACGGCATGACGCCGATAGCCTGCGAATATATGTTCCCGAATTACGATAAGCTGATGTTGTTTTTTGCAGATAATCTGGAAGAAGATATGAATTATCACCTACGCATCAGCGGGGTTCGCGACCATGCCGACAATGTGCTCAATGACACCTGCGTAACTTTCCGTTGCCACAAAATCAAACGGAATGACGTGCTAATCGATGAGATAATGGCGGATCCTACCCCCGTGATGGGCCTTCCCCCGGTGGAATACTTAGAATTGTACAACCGAACCGAAGGGGAGCTGTTGTTGGAAAACTGGAAACTGCAGCTGGGCAGAACCCTGAAAACCCTGCCCGACATAGTGCTGCCGGGCCATGGTTTCGCAGTCATTACCGCAGCAGCGGACGCTCCCCTGCTCCAAACTTACTGCGACAACATTTACACCCTCTCTTCATTGAGCATTACCGATGGCGGACAGGAATTAATACTTTATAATAACTATGATGAAGCCATCCACCTGGTGAAATTCAGCAACAGCTGGCACCGGCAAAGCATCAAGAAAGACGGCGGCTGGTCGCTGGAGATGATAGATACCGGCAATCCTTGCACCGGCGAGGAAAACTGGGACTCTTCCTGCGATGCCAAAGGAGGAACACCCGGCCAGCCCAACTCCATCGCAGCGGAAAATCCCGATGTAGAGCCGCCTGCCATTACTGCCGCTACCGTGATGGACAGCAATTGCCTGCGGGTACGCTTTTCCGAAACCGTGCTAATAAACCCCATGCAAGTAAGTTTTTCCCTTGACCACGACCTCAACTTGATTTCGATACAGCCCGTTCCTCCTCATCAAAATGCGGTGGATTTATTTTTTGACCATGCCTTTCAAGCGGGCATTATTTACCAGCTGACCTTGGGTACCGGTGTTTGCGACTGTGCCGGAATGAACGCCTGGGAAGGACAAAGCATTTCATTCGGCTTGGATGTTCTGCCATATTACAAAGATTTGATAGTCAATGAAATACTTTTCAATCCACCCAATAGTGAAGATGCCGATTATGTGGAGATTTACAATCGTTCGGACCATATTATCGACCTAAAAAACGTTAAAATCGGCAGTGGCGGTGACGCTTTCCCTGAAAAGACAGCTGTTGCCGTGAGCGAGGGCTACCAGCTCTTTCCCGGACAAATGGCAGCCTTGTGCAAAAACCGCAAACTGACGGAAAAACACTATCAGCCGCTATATCCGCAGACTCTGCTCCAATGCGATTCTTTGCCAGCTTTCGCCAACGCGGAAGGCGTGGTGCAACTCACCGACCTCTCGCTGCGCACCCTCGACCGTCTGAGCTACAGTGATGACATGCACTACTCCATGCTTTCCTCTACCGACGGTGTGGCATTGGAACGTGTTCATTATGAAGGAGAAACACAGGATAACAGCAATTGGAAATCAGCGGCGGCCAGCGTGAACTACGGCACGCCGGGCTATGTGAACTCGCAGTATGCGGAATGGCTGTCCAACGAGGATGTGCTGCGCATCGAACCTGAGATTTTTTCCCCCGACAACGACGGCGTGGAGGACTTTACGGAAATCTATTGCCGCTTCAGCGACTTGGAGAACCGGGTGACCGTGAGTGTGTACGACCGTCAAGGAATGCTGGTTAAAAATCTGGCCAATAATGAACTATGCGGAAACGAAGTGCGGTATTTGTGGGATGGAACAGATGCCAACGGACGGAAAATGCCGCCAGCCCTGTATGTGGTGAGGCTCAGTTATTGGAATTTGTCAGGGAAGAAACGGGGGAGACAGGCGGTTGTGGGTCTGCGGTAAGGCGTGAAGGCGTGAAGACGTGGAGGCGTGGAGGCGTGAAGACGTGGAGACACTCGCTTCGCTCGTTCGTGGAGGCGGATTTTCTTATCGTCTTAACGAATGCACGAAGTGCATGTCTCCACGTCTCCACGTCTTCACGAAAAAATTCAGCATTTTGTATTTCAAAAAAATTTTTTTCGTATTTTTGCACAAATATTCCCTACATGAAAATTCATAATTCAAATAATAACCTAATTAACTAAAGGAGGACCTTATAGTGTTAAAAAACAGATGCCTTATAGACCCTTCGGATTTCACGCGCGAAGAATTTCGTGAAATATTTGATTTGGCTCATCAAATCGTGGCAGATCCGGAAAAGTTCAGTAAGAGTTGTGAAGGTAAAATCTTGGCAACTCTTTTTTATGAACCGAGCACGCGTACACGATTCAGCTTCGAAGCGGCCATGCTGCGTTTGGGCGGAAAAGTGATCGGCTTCTCCGAGCCGAACTCCAGTTCCACCGCCAAAGGCGAAAGCATTGCCGACACCATCCGCACCATCGAGTGTTACGCTGACATTGCCGCCATGAGGCATCCCAAGGAAGGTGCCCCCCGCGTGGCCAGCCATTACATCCACATGCCCCTCATCAATGCCGGCGACGGCGGTCACCAGCATCCGACCCAGACGCTGACCGACATCCTGACTATCGAGCGTTTGAGAGGCAATGTCGAGAACAAGACCTACGGTTTCTGCGGCGACCTCAAATTCGGCCGTACCGTGCATTCCCTCATCAAATTCCTCAGCAACTACGAGGGTGTGAAATTCATCCTGATTTCGCCCGAGGAACTGAGAGTGCCGGAATACATCCGCGAGGAAATCATCAAGAAAAAAGGCATTCCTTTCCAGGAAGTGCAGGAGATGGAACCCTACATGGGCCAGCTCGACTTCTTGTACATGACCCGTGTGCAGCGTGAGCGTTTCTTCAACGAGGAAGACTACATCCGCCTGAAAGACCGCTTCATCCTGGATATGGAGAAAATGTCGTATGCCCGTCCCGACACCTACGTGCTGCATCCCCTCCCGCGCGTGAACGAAATCAGCGTGGAAGTCGACGCCGACCCGCGCGCCCAGTATTTCGCCCAGGCCAAAAACGGCATGTACGTCCGTATGGCATTGATATTGAAATTATTAGGAATCTATTAAAATCGAGAGTCATGTTAGAAATCACCAGTATAGACAAAGGTATTGTCATCGACCATATCAAAGCAGGTTTCGGGTTCAAGGTTTACAATTATCTGAACCTCGACAAGGCCGAATATAATGTCGCCCTCATCACCAACGCTTACAGCCAGAAGATGGGCAAGAAAGACATCATCAAAATCAACAATGTCATCGATATCGACTACACTTTCCTGGGCCTGATTGATCCGGATATCACCGTGAACATCATCGACAACGGGAAAACTGTGAAGAAGGTGAAATTGGAAGTTCCCCAGGTGGTGCGCAACATCATCAAATGCAAAAATCCGCGCTGCGTGACCTCCGTCGAACACTATTTCGACCATGTTTTCCACTTGGTGGACGAGAAAAAGAGATCATATCGCTGCGAATATTGCGATGATATTGTCATTCCATACCCTGCAAAATAAGAATGTTCGTTAAATTTGCCTATTAACATTCGCCTGTTTATTATATCTTGATTCTTTTTAAATTGGCGCGCAAATATGTTATATTTTTGTACGCTATCGAAAAGAGTCAAAAGATATAATGAAAATATTCCGTCTTGTTACAGCTATTATCCTATGCCTTGCCGTTTTGGCGGGCATAGTTTTTGCTGCTGTCAACATGCCCAAACGCCCCTGTTCTGGCTACGAACTGGTGGTAAATTACGACGGAGAATACCCCGCGGTGAAAGAAGCCGACATCCAGCAGATGATTGAAGATAACCATATCGAAACCATCGGGGTGCCGCTGAAAGACGTCGATTTGGAACAAATCGCACAGCATCTGCAAGAAAATCCTTACATTGAGAAAGTCAACGAAGTCCGGTTCTCGAGCACAAGACTTCGCATCGTGATTACGCTGAAAAATATCCTGCTGCACGTGTATGCCCAGAATGGCAGCCAGTACTTTGTTGACGAAAACGGGTTCATGCTTCCGTTCTCCATGGTGGTGACCGAAAATGTACCCATCGCCAATGGCAGAATTCCCGACACTTTTGTCCAGGGAAAAAATGTCAAAAACAGCAACAGCAACCTCCACCGTGTGTTCAGAATCGCCGCTTACATGAGCAACGACGATTTCTACCGCGCACAATTCCGCCAGCTGTATGTGACCAACACCAACGAGGTGATTCTGGTGCCAACCGTCGGACGCCACAAAATCATTTTCGGCACCGACAAAGACATGGAAGAGAAGCTGTTCAACCTGAAACAAGCCTACCAGCAGGGACTGGCCTATATGGGCATGGACCAATACAAAACGCTGGATGTGAGATATAAAAACCGAGTGATCGCCAAGAAAAGATAATCAGCCATGAAAGAAGAAGAAATGACAGACCTGCCGAACATCGTGGTCGGCCTCGACATAGGAACTACCAAAATAGCAACCATCATCGGCTATCAAGGCGATGACAAAATCGATATTATCGGTCATGGCAAGGGCGATTCCACCGGTGTGCAACACGGACTGATTTACAACATCAACAAAACCGTTGACGGCATCAACGTTTCCAAGGAACAAGCCGAAAAACGCACCGACTGCTTCAAAGTCAACAAGGTGTTTGTCGGTGTGGCCGGCCGTCATATCAAAAGCATCGAATACAAGCATGTGCTGACCCGCATCAATGGCAAGAACTTCGTCATCAAGCAGGAAGAGATTGACCGGATGCTGAAGGACCTGTACAACATTTCCGTACCCTCCGGTGAGCGCATCATCACGGTCATCCCGCAACATTACGTGGTGGACAAGGAAATTGACACCACCGAACCCGTGGGCATGCTGGGCGAGCTGATCGAAGGCTATTTCCAACTGATTACCGGTAACGAAAGCGAAATCAAGAAAATTCTGCTCTGCGTGGAAAGCGCAGGATTGAAAGCGGAAGACATTATCCTGGAGCCCATCGCCTCGGGACTGTCCTGCCTGAGCGAAGAGGAGAAAAACCAAGGTGTGGCCCTGGTGGACATCGGCGGCGGCACCACAGATTTGGCCATCTATTACGACGGAAGCCCGGTATTCACAAAGGTGATTCCCATTGGCGGTACCATCATCACCCGCGACATTGCCACAGTGTGCAAAATCACGGAAGAGCTGGCCGAAAAACTGAAAATCACCTGCGGCACCTGCATTGTGGAGAAGAGCAACTCCAACCATTACATCACCCTGCCGCAATTCCATGCCGCACAACCACCCCAGCAAATCAACGAGACCTACCTGGCCAAAATCATCAACATGCGGGTGCAGAACGACATTCTGGACCAGGTGAAACGCGAAATAGAAAATTCGGGCTACGCCGACAAACTGAGAGCCGGTGTGGTACTGACTGGTGGCGGCGCCACCCTTAGACACATCAAGGAATTGTGCCAATACACCCTGCAGAAACCGGTGCGTATCGGCATCCCCGAATACGGTTTCATGCGCAATATCCCCAACGACCTGAAACATCCGATGTACGCCACCGCCCTGGGCTTGCTGAAATACGGTATCATGAAAACCGAACAAGCCGAAGAGGAAGAAAGCGGCGAAAGCACTCCGGAAGTGGAAGAACCCGTTGTAAAGTTCAAAAAACCGGAGAAGAAACCCGAAGCCGAAAAGAAACCCAAGAAAAAGAAAGATGAGGACTATGATTCCAATTCGGGCATAACCAACTTTATCATGCGGAAAATCCAGGAATTCTTTGACGGCCTGCTGGACAAAACTTCCTAAAACTCATTCCTAACTAACGCCCATTATCAATCAGAAGAAATAAATAAAAAAATATATTATGAGAGACAGAATTGATTTTACACCTGACTATGGCACCAAGCAAAACACCTCCATCATCAAGGTAATCGGTGTCGGTGGCGGCGGAAGCAACGCTGTGAAACACATGTACAGTGAAGGTATTGTAGGTGTGGACTTCCTGATTTGCAACACAGATGCCCAGGCACTGATGAAAAACGTGGTGCCCTCCAAACTCGTTCTGGGTGACACGGGTCTGGGTGCCGGCGCGAAACCCGAAGTGGGCCGCGAATTGGCAGAGCAGAGCATCGACAAAATCAAAGAGTTCATCGGCGAGGAAACCCAGATGCTGTTCATCACCGCCGGCATGGGCAAAGGTACCGGTACCGGTGCCGCCCCAGTGGTGGCGAAAGTGGCCAATGAAATGGGCATCCTGACCATCGGCGTGGTGACTTTCCCCTTCAGATTCGAAGGCAAAGTGCGTGAGAAATACGCCCAGGAAGGTATCGCCGAAATGGAAAAATATGTTGACTCTCTAATCGTTGTAAAGAATCAGAATATCATGAAATATTACAACGACGAGGATGTGGACGCCGGTTTCGCTTACGCTGACGATGTGCTGAAAAACGCCGTCAAGTGTATCGCCGAATTGATTACCGTCAATGCCGACCAGAACATCGACTTCAACGATATCAAGACCATCATGAAAGACAGCGGTCACGCTATGCTGGGTCTGGCCGAGGCCGGCGGCGAAAACCGTATCGACCAGGTGGTGGAAGACGCTTTGGCTTGCCCGCTGTTGAGCGAGGATGTCATCACCAAAGCCCAGAACTTCCTCTTCTTCATCAGCTATGGTCCTGAAAAAGTACTTAAGATTTCTGAATTAGAAGCCCTTACAGAGAAGTTCAACAAGCTCAAAACCAGCGAGTCAGACGTTATCTGGGGTCGTGCCAAAGATCCGAATCTGGGCGACAAAATCCGTCTGTCAGTGATCATCACCAACTACGAACACGAAAACCAGATTGTTGATCAAGTAGCGGATATTGACTTGAAAAAGGATCCCAACTGGCCTTTCGGCGACAATGACATGAACAATCTTTTTGGTGACAACAAAACTGAGAACCAGGCAAATACTCAAGACGACTTCTTCAGCATGAGCAATCAGAATGAGACTTCGTTCATAGCTGATACATCGCATCCTGTGATGCAGCAGGAAACATTCGCCCAAGAAACTGTGCTGGAGCCGGCTTTGACTCCTGAGCCTGTTTTCGGTGGCGATGTCCACATGCAGCAATACAGCCCCCAGCGTATCGGAAGCGCTGATTCACAGTACGAGAACAACGACTTCTTCAACAACCTGGTCAACACCCCGGCTATTTTGAGAAACAAGCGCCAGGAGGATTTCGAAGTTCAGAATAACCGTGCTTTTGAGTTGGACAACGACCTGTCCGATTTCTTCAAAGATATTCCCGACTAAACACTTTTCCATTTTATAGATTTGGTTATCCCCTGCTGTTTTTTTGCGACAGCGGGGGTTTTTATTTCCCAAAATGCAATATTCCTTTTTCGTCAAATATTCCAAAAAATGACATCTTTAACACAGAAAAAGGTTAAAACATCCTTCATTATTTTAATATTTGAATAAATTTGTGTGATTTATCCTAAATATTGCGATTTTTCTAACAAAATATGTTAATTTTTGAAAAAAATCTATACAGATAACACTTTTTTAAAGATTTTATTATTTTGAGGAAGATAAATTTCTATATTTGCAGTCAAATAATTTGCTAATTTTTGATGCGGAAGACATGAATATACTTACATGTGCTATTTTTGTTTACAACAAAGAAGTAGAAAACCAGCTGACCGACCAATTAAAAAAGACCTCAAGTGTTGAACTGCTACACATCCTGAAAAACAATATGGATTTGGTGGAAAAGATGCACCAAAAACCGACGGATATCCTGTTTATCAGCGATGTATACTGCGGAATGCTGCAAAATATCAACCAACCGCCTTTTGTGGTTGTCATAAAGGAACATGGACTGCCGCCAGACCAGAATAAAAGGAATTTGTATTTCGATATGTTAAAGGTGCCCATTCAGGAGCAGAACCTCTGCGATGTGTTCGGCAAGGTGTTCAAAATCGCCAACGCTTACCGGTACACCTCCCCTACCAGTCCCTCGGCAGCGGAAGACACTATCAAATACCAGGCCAATGAACCCAGCGTGAGCGACGACCAGATGTTCATCAAAAATGGCAAAGTATCGTACAAAATCGTATTTGACGAAGTGCTGTTTATCAAAAATGTGGGCAACAGCTTGCAAATCGTCATGGAGAACGGCAAACCTTTGTTCTACCGTTCCACCCTGCGGAAATTCTTCCTCCTGCTACCCGCCAACCGCTTCGCCCGTGTGAACAAGTCGGTGGTGGTGAACTACACCAAGATCAGCCGTTTCCAGAACCAGGAGGTATGGATTCACAATGAACGCTTCTCCGTATCGAGAATCTATATTGTGCGGCTGAGGGAGCTGTTGAGGCTGAAGAGGTCGTGAGGGTTAGGGATTAGGAGATAGGGGTTAGGGGATAGGCGTTAGCGGTGAGCGGTGAGCGGTGAGCGGTGAGCGATGAGCGATGGGCTATGAGCTGTGGGTGATGGGTGATGGGTGAGAAGGTGAGAGGGTGAGAGGGTGAGAGGGTGAGAGGGTGAGAAGGTGAGCGATGGGCTGTGAGCGATGGGCTGTGAGCGGTGAGCGGTGAGCTATGAGCGATGGGCGGTGAGCGATGGGCGGTGAGCGGTGAGCGATGGGCGGTGAGGTTTTGAGCTGTGGGCGATATGGGGGAGGAGAGGATAAAAAAAGGGGCTGTCGAAAGACAACCCCTGATTTTTCTTTGGAAAAACTTACGATTAGGCATACAGCTCTTCGAAAATTTTTCTCAATTCGGGGCTTTCGCGCAGTTCCTGAAGAGTGAACTCAGCGTGGCCCTTGGTATAACCGTTACCCATGATCATGTTCACATCGCTGCCGATACCTTCAGCGCCCAAGCTGGCCTTGGTGAAGCTGGTAGCCATGGAGAAGAAGTAAACGATACCGTCGTCCTTGGTGCAGAGCACAGCAGTCATTTCCTGATCCGGAACGTTAACGCAGTTGATCGTCACATCGGCCATCTTGCCATCGGTCAGTTTCTCCACGAGTTCGTAAACCTGAACGGGAGTCATGCCAGCGGCGCTTTCCACCACGTCGCAGAAACCGAGGTCTTTGATACGCTGGGTTGACTTGGGGCTGTTGGCAATACCGATAACCTTACCAGTGACACCAACGCGCTTTTTAGCCTCGTAGCAGCAGAGCATACCGCTCTTGCCACCAGCGCCGAGAATCAGAACAGTCTGGCCATACTGGCACAGCTTAGCGGTCTGGGCGGGAGCACCGGCAACGTCCAATGCGCTCAAAGCCAGTTTCTCAGGCATGTCGGTCGGGATCTTGGCGTAGATACCGCTCTCGAAGAGGATAGCCTTACCCTTGATGTCCACTTGGTCAACATCGGGACGGATTTCCAGAATTTCGTCGATGCGCAACGGAGTCAGTGACAAGCTCACGAGGGTAGCGATGCGGTCGCCTTCTTTGAGGTCGATTTTGCCTTTCAGAGCGTCACCGATTTTCTCCACCTTGCCGAGGAGCATACCACCAGAACCGGTACGACGGTTACGGTGCTTGCCTTGCAACTCAACATTGAGGAACATCTCTTTCTTCACCTCTTCCATGATTTTCTCTTCGCTTGCGCCAGGACCAGCTTGCTCCTTGGCGTAGTTGTGGATGTCGGTGAATGAAGCGGAGTCGATGTTCAGGGTCTGCACATCGATCAGGATCTCGTTGTCGTAGATCTCGTCCATGTTGTTGTCAATCTTGTTGGCGGGTTGGGGAAGAACACCCTTGGGTTCAATCACACGGTGCGTGCCGTATTTGTTGCCTTTTTTCTGCATAAAACTCCTTATATTTTAAAGGTTAATAATTTTTATTTTGAGACTGCAAAGATAAAAAAAATTTGTATTTTTGCAGCCCAAAAATGAAGATAACTATTTAAATTAATTTTCAACCAAAAAACCAACAAAAACAATGAAAAAATTAATGTTATTGATCGCTGCTGCATGTTTCGTATTTGTATCATGCAACAACAAACCCGCAGAAGAAGAGGTTGCTACTGAAGAAACCACCGAAGTTACCGAAGAGCACGCCTGCTGTCACGAAATGACCGAAGAACAGAAGGCTTTCAAGGCTGACTGGGAAAACTGGGAAAACCAGACCGACGAGAGAAAAGCCGAACTGATTGCCAAAGCAAAAGAATGCTTCGACAAGAGAATGGCTGAATTCGAAGCTCACAAAGCTGAATGTGAAGCTAACAAACCCGAATGCGAAGCTAAGAAAGCTGAGTGCGAAGCTAAAAAAGCCGAAATCGACAAGGTTATGGCTAACTGGGACAATATGACCATCGATCAGAAGAAAGCTTTCTTCGACGAAAACGCTCCCTGCTGCCAGGGTCACAAATGCTGCAAAGGTGACGAAGGCAAACCTTGCTGCAAAGGCGAAGGTGAGAAACCCTGCTGCAAAGGCGAACAGAAATAATCCAGTTTTTAACTGATGCAGAAAACGGTGGGAATCCCCCACCGTTTTTTTTTATGCGCGTAATTCCGGAAATTTATGTAATTTTGCAGCAACTATTTATAGAAAAGACATGAAACGCCTCATATTCTCCATTTGCCTCCTGTTTCTGAGCACCCTTGTGTTCGGCCAAATCCAAGTGCGCTACGACAAGGAAGCCCTCATCGACTCGGTGGACCAAGCCTACCAAAACGCCTGGAAAACGGTGAAATACTGCGATGGCTACCGCATCCAGCTAGTGGCGGTGTCCAACAAAAGCGGGGCTCAGAAAGTTTACAATGACTTCAAAGCCGCCTTTCCCGAGGCAAACGCCTACCTTTCCTATACCGAACCTACCTTCCGCGTGCGCGTGGGCAACTTCAAAAACCGTATCGACGCCTATCGCTTCCTGATGAAAATCCAAGGACTATTCCCCGGAGCGTTTATCACGAGGGATAAGATTTCGTTTAGGGAAATATAGGGTATTAGTTTCCTTTGCTGTAGTTCGGCGACTCGCTGGTGATGGTCACATCGTGCGGATGGCTTTCGAGCACACCGGCGTTGCTGATGCGGCAGAACTGGGCTTCGTGCAGTTTCTCGATATTCTCGGCACCACAATAACCCATACCAGCACGCAAACCGCCAGCCATCTGATAGATGACCTCGTATAAGTTGCCTTTGAAGGGCACCCGGCCTGAAATGCCTTCCGGCACCAGTTTCTTCACATCGTCCACATCATTCTGCAGGTAACGGTCCTTGGAACCGCGCTGCATGGCCTCCAACGAGCCCATACCACGGTAAGCCTTGAACTTACGGCCATTGTACAGGATGGTTTCGCCCGGAGACTCTTCCACACCGGCCAACAAACCACCGAGCATGACACTGCTGCCGCCAGCGGCCAGAGCCTTCACAATGTCGCCTGAATAGCGGATACCACCATCGGCAATCAAAGGAACTCCTGTGCCTTTCAGGGCTTTGTACACTGCATAGATGGCGCTCAGCTGGGGCACACCCACACCGGCCACCACACGGGTGGTACAGATGGAACCGGGTCCGATACCGACCTTCACGGCGTCGGCACCTGCCTTGACCAGACGCAGAGCGGCATCGCCAGTGGCAATGTTACCCACCACGATGTCCACATTCGGGAAATGATGGCGAACCTCCACCAAAGCGTCCAGAACGCCTTTGGAATGGCCATGGGCGGAGTCTAACACGATGGCGTCCACACCGGCTTCAATCAAAGCTTCGGCACGGGGCAGCGTCTCCTTGGAGATGCCGATACCGGCAGCTACACGCAAACGTCCCTGCGAATCCTTGCAGGCATTGGGTTTATCTTTGGCTTTGGTAATATCTTTATAGGTAATCAATCCCAGCAGCACACCGTGCTCGTCAATCACCGGCAGCTTCTCGATTTTGTACTGCTGCAGAATGTCAGCGGCCTTGTTCAGGTCGGTGGAACGGGAAGTGGTGATCAGATTTTCGCGCGTCATCACCAAATCGATGCGTTTGTTGAAATCTCTCTCGAAACGCAGATCACGGTTGGTGACAATGCCGATGAGCACATGGTCTTCCGTCACCACGGGAATACCGCCAATCTTGTATTCCGCCATGATGGACAGGGCATCGCCCACGGTCTTGTGCGGCAGAATCGTGATGGGATTGTTGATCATGCCATTTTCCGCACGTTTCACCGATGCCACTTGCTTGGCCTGTTCCGCGATAGGCATGTTCTTGTGAATCACACCAATACCACCTTCACGGGCGATGGCGATAGCCATGGTTGCCTCAGTCACCGTATCCATGGCAGCCGAAATAAAAGGCGTGTTCAGCGTAATGTTACGGGTGAATTTTGTGGTTAAGGAAACTTCTTTGGGTAAAACTTCGGAATAGGAAGGAATAAGCAGGACATCGTCAAAGGTCAAACCTTCCAACTTTACTCTATCTTCAATAAATGACATGATTATGAAATTTTAATACTCGAAAAAAATTTCGTGCAAAGATAGTAAAAATTTCGTTACTCTACCGTCACCGTGTTGATTTTTTTCAAAGCGGTGACGATTCTGTCGGCCTCGCGCCTTCTGATTTTGAAACTGATCAGGTAGCGGTCCTCATAGCCCTGCCCCAGAATGCTCACATAGGGGTCTTTCAGCAGCTGCATCACGCTGTTCATCACGCTGTAGTCGAAACTCACCTTGTAAGTCTCGTCCACGGTTTTCTCGATGATGATGGCGTGGTCCAACGCGTCTTTGGCGGCGGTTTTGTAAGCGTTAATCAAACCGCTGACGCCCAATTTGATGCCTCCGAAATAACGGACCACAATTACCAGCGTGTTGGTAAGGTCTTTCGAGAGCAGCTGACCATGGATGGGACGGCCCGCTGTGCCCGAAGGCTCGCCATTGTCGTTCAGGCGGTACGCATCCTTGTTGGGGCCTAAAATATAGCTGTAGCAATGGTGCCGCGCGTCAAAATACTGTTTCTGGATTTCGGCCAGCTTCTCTTTGATCTGCGCCTCGTTCTCCACAGGAAAAGCCAAGGCGATGAATTTGCTGCCCTTCTCGCGGTAAATTCCCTCCGCCGGTCCCGCTATGGTTTTATAGGTGTCTTCGAACATAGCGGATGGTATTGTCGTGAATACTCTCTTCTTTGATGCAGATGCCGTCGAGCAACGGGGCCTTCACCCCGGATTCCCACAGCTGGCTGCCCACCAAAATGCGCGCTTCGTCCCATAACTGGCTGTCGATAAAACGCTGCAGGGTTTTGCGCCCGCCTTCCACAATCACCGACTGGATTTTCAGCTCATACAGCTGCTGCAATGCCTCGGCGGGGTTTTCAGGAAGCGCTTGATAATATGCTATTTCTGAAGATTCAGGATTACGCTGGCACACGAAACGTTGCGGGTCTTTGCCAGGAAAGATTCGGGTAGTCAGTTGCGGTTTGTCGTTGACCATGGTATTGTAACCCACCAAGATAGCGTCTTCCTCGCTGCGCCACTGGTGCACCAAGGTTTTCAATTCGGGATTGGTAATCCAGTACTGCCCGTCAGGCTGCCGCTGGCGGTCAATGTCCATGTAGCCATTGCGGGTCATGGCCCATTTCAGGATGACATAGGGGCGTTTCTGCTCGTGATAAGTGAAAAAACGGCGGTTCAGTTCCTTGCACTGGTCGGCCAAAACACCCGTAACCACCTCGATACCTGCATCCTGCAACTTCTTGATTCCCCCACCGTTCACCTTGGCGTTGCTGTCCACCGTACCGATAACCACCTTCGGAACACCGTGGCGGATAATGGCATCGGCGCAAGGCGGTGTCTTGCCAAAATGCGAGCAGGGCTCCAGACTGACGTACATGGTGGATTCTTTCAGCAGCTCAGGCTGTGTCACCGAGGCAAAAGCGTTCACTTCGGCATGGCCCTGGCCATACTGGCGGTGCCATCCCTCCCCTATGATGGTGTCGTGATGCACAATCACCGCCCCCACCATGGGATTGGGTTGCACTTTCCCCAAGCCCAAAGCGGCCAGTTGCAGGCAGCGCGACATGTACATCTCATCACGGGTCATGGGCTACTATTTTTGAACAGCAGTCAGGGCAAAATACGAGAGCGGCTGCACCTGTCGGTCAAAATGGAAGAACTGGCACAGGTACATCTGCTGGTAATTTTTGTTGATGATGCCATAGAAATTATCCTCATCGGCCTCTGTAACAGGATTTCCCTCCTCATCCACCAGCTGGTTCATTTTGTGGCAAAGCTCCAGCGTGGTCTGATGGCCTTCGATATCCGTCAACACAATGGTTTTGAAATGCTTTTCCTGATAGATGGAATCAATTGTTTCAGGAGAAAAAGAAAGGATGATATCTTCAAAATTCTTGTCTCTGAATTCAGAAAGCATGTCAACAAGTTTCAAAGTATCATACGCTACTTTATTATTCTGGTAATCATATACGTCGAAGAATCTGGCACCTGTTTTCACCGCCTTGAAAGACTCTTCGGGGTGAAGCAAATCGATAAATTCCACGGACTGTATGCGGGTAATTTTGGTCTGGAAAATATCATGGTTGATCCAGTCGGCATAGTTGGTGGAATAAATCGGGGTAGCGAAACCGCGGAAACCGGGCACATACACGATGTAAGGATCCTCGGAACCTTCAAGAAGGGCGAAATTGGACAGATTGTCCATGGTGGCCGGACCCATGTAATAAGTCTTGACCTTACGTTCTTTCTTGCCAAATTCGATACCGAAGAGTTTGAATTTCGGCTTTTTCTGATAGATATCCACCTTGACGGAACTGGTGGAAAGCACCTTGTTGATGGTGTTCTGGCCGGTTTTGGGCACCACTTGCTTCACCGTCAGGCTGGCAATGGTGGTCAGGAACTCTTCCATAATGGGCTTCATCACCAGAATACTGTCGTGGACCATCCAGCCGACGTCGGTACGCTGTAGCAGCACATACTCGCCCTGCATATCCGCCAAGAAGATTTTGGTGATGTTGTTAGTATCCTTAATGGCAAATGCGTCGTACGACAGATGGTCGTCGGAAGAACCGATGACACCGGTTTTGAACAGCACAGCGACAAGAGAAGCCAGCACCAGCACGATGGCAATAATGATATATAACGTGTTTTTCTTCATAGTTTGAAATTTGGGAATGCAAAAGTACGGGAATTTTTCGAGATATGAGCAATTATTTGAATTTTGGTTAGAAGGGGAGAAAGGTGAGGAGGGTTAGAAAGGTTAGGAGGGTTAGGAAGGTGAGGAGGTGAGAAGATGATGGATTGGTTATGACGGCATGCCGGAGGCATGAGACGCGTCGACAGACGCAATTAACTCCACACAAGCGGAGCGCAGTGTGGTGACAAGCATGGTACTCCCCTCGAGCAAAGCGAGACTCCCCTTGAGGGCGAAGCCCGAAACTCCCCTCGAATGCGTAGCATGAGACTCCCCCGAAAAAATATCACATTAGCACATTAAAAAATTGTGCAACATATTGAAAAAAAGTGTATTTTTGCAGCCCCAAAAAATTATAGTATTAACTTTTAAAAGAAAGAGGTATTTTTTATGATCGTTGTTCCCGTTAAAGAAGGCGAAACCATCGAAAGAGCGCTGAAAAAACTGAAAAGAAAATTTGAGAAAACCGGTGTTGTACGTGAATTGCGCGCAAGACAGAAATTCACCAAACCCAGTGTTATCAAGAGGGAGCAGAAGCTGAAAGCTATCTATGTACAGCAACTTCAATCCAAAGAAGCTGACAAATAATAGCACAAGCTTTCATAAACAATCGAAACAAAAAAAGCACCCAATCGGGTGCTTTTTTGTTGATCATAAATCATAAAAGCTTTTGCTACTTTTAATGGTCGTATTGTTCGAAAACGGAGTTTTTGCTGACATATTCGGGCACTATTTCCTTCATTTTCATCACCATCTCAGGAACCTGTACATCCAAAGCCAGTTTTTCCAGCTCAAGAATCTGGGGAAGAATTTGCTCATACTCATACGTGCGCACTTCGGCAACCATGATTCTCTTGTGCTCTGTCTCATGAGTTTTCTCTTTATCGGACAGCTCTTCCTCATACAGCTTCTCGCCCGGACGGAGCCCCGTGTATTCAATGTCAATATCCACTCCCGGCTTCAAGCCCGCCAGTTCAATCATCCTCCGGGCCAAAGTCACAATCTTGACAGCCCTGCCCATATCGAATACGAAATACTGCGTTTTATTGCCCAAAAGAGTGGTCTCCATCACCAGATGGCAGGTCTCGGGAATAGTCATAAAGTAACGGGTAACATCGGGATGGGTCACCGTCACCGGTCCCCCTTTCTCAATCTGCGCTCTGAATCGTGAGATTACCGAACCGTTGGAACCCAGCACATTACCGAAGCGGGTAATGATAAATTTGGTGACACCCTGGCGTTTGCCTGCTTCGATGTCCAAACCCAGCGACTGCACATAAATCTCCGCCAAACGCATGGTACAACCCATGATATTGGTCGTGTTCACCGCCTTGTCGGTCGAAATCAGCACCATCTTTTCCGTACCATATTCCACACACTTGTCCGCCACATTATGCGTTCCAAACAAGTTCACCCGTAAAGCCTCGCACGGATTCTCTTCCATCAAAGGCACATGTTTATAGGCCGCCGCATGGAACACCACCTGCGGATGATAGGTTCTGAAAACATAATCCAGATGTATAGAATGCCGCACATCACCAACTATAGGAACAAAATTCAATTGCGGAAAACGGGCTTCCAATTCCAACCTGAGCACATGCATCGGGTTTTCCGCATTGTCGTATAGCACCAGCTTTTTCACCTCGAATTTGGCCAGCTGGCGACAAAGTTCCGCACCGATAGAACCGGAGGCACCGGTTACCATCACCACCTTTCCCTTGAAGTAAGAAGACAATTCCTTCAGGTTGATATCAATCTCTTCCCTGCCCAGCAAATCCTCGATACGTATATGGCGCACAACGTCCTTCATGGACTTTCCCTGGACATATTCGTCGATAACAGGGGTGATCAGCAATGTGACCCCATTCTGGTTGCAATACTCTATCAATCCCGTGTTTTCCTCATAAGCATCCTTCTCACTGGCAAAAAGAATGGCGTTAATTCCCTGCGCTTCCACCACACTTTCCACATCCTCATAGCTGAACACCGGCAGATCCAACACCGTCAAATCCTTTGTCTTCTCGCCTTTTTCAATAAAACCGACGATATGATAAATATGCGAGGGTTTCAGTCTCATCACCACAGACATCGACTTGTCAGAAAGACCATAAATCAGCACACGCTGTTTGTTTTTCTCCGATTTATTTCTGTAGTAAAAAAATTTGTACACAGTGATCATCACCATGCGCACAAGCAAGATCAGGCTTATCGTCATCATGCCATCTACCGCCATAGCGGCAAAGACACCCCGGTGCACTCCTCTCCACAGAATAATAATCAGCAGAAAAAGCACATCCTTGGCAACCGTTTCAAACGAAAAGCGGAGTATGTCGCTAAAGGTAGTATGCCGGATTACAATTTTATAGCTTCTGAAAATAATTTTGGACACCAGCGTGGCGGCAAAAGCGCCCGAAAGCCACAGAATGACAAATTCCTGCTCAGAATAGACCTCTCCTCCAAAATAGCCGATCAAAAATAAAGTGACCAACGAAGCCAGCATGGACAGCAAGGTATCCATCAAGAAGACGATCTTGACATCCAAGTACTTGTTAAACCGGTGCGCTAATCGAGTGTAAACCGACATACGTCAAATAATTGATTCTTTTTATAAATTATTTTTCTCAATATCCTTGAAATACTTCACCGTACCATAGGTAATCTCGTCGCAGGCGGCATCGTCGCACACAATGATACCCTTGGGATGAAGCTGGAGAACGCTGACGGTGCACATCTGGCTCACGCCGCCTTCAATAGCCTGGGCCAAAGCGCGGGCTTTGCCGTGACCGTTGGCCAATATCATCACCTCGCGGCTGTCCATCACCGTGCCCACACCAACGGTAAGAGCGGTCTTGGGAACCTTGTTGATGTCGTTGTCAAAGAAACGTGAGTTGGCAATCACCGTGTCCATGGTCAGGGTTTTCACGCGGGTGCGCGAAGTCAGTGAGGAGCCGGGCTCGTTGAAAGCGATGTGGCCGTCAGGACCGATACCGCCCATAAACAGGTCAATACCGCCATAGCTCTTGATTTTGGCCTCATAGCGGGCACACTCGGCCTCCAGGTCTTCGGCGTTGCCGTTAAGAATGTTCACATTTTCTTTCTTGATATCGATATGGCTGAAGAAATTGCTCCACATGAAAGAGTGATAGCTTTCGGGATGGTTTTCCGGAATCTTCACATACTCGTCCATATTGAAAGTCACCACATGCTGGAAAGAAATCTTCCCTTCCTTGTGCAGGCGGACCAATTCGCGGTAAGTGCCGATGGGAGTAGAACCCGTAGGCAAACCAAGGATAAAAGGTTTTTCGGCCGTCGGCTTGAAGGCATTGATACGTTCAACAATGTGATTGGCGGCCCAACGCGACATGGCGTCATAGTTTTGTTCAATAATTACTCTCATGGCCTTAATGGTTTAATTGATGATTAAAATGCAAAAGTAATTATTTTTTTAATATGATACTGAATTTTTTTTCATTTTTCCACATTTCCCCCAGCGACAGTCCTTGGAAATGAATCCCGCGGGACTGACTCCCCCGTTGATGGAATATAGTTTCTGAAAAATTTAGTAATTCAAAGCCACGATTTCCGGGGCTCCCAGACCCTGGGTTTTGATAATCCTCACCCTGCCTCTCATCGCCTCTTCGTAGAGGATAGGATAAACCCTCAGACGGTTGGCGCCGCTGTTCTCCGTGATGTCGTACACCATCACCTCCGCGCGTCCCTTCATAAAATCCAGAATCTTCTTGCGGTCCTGCTCTTTCATGTTGTCAGGGTCAATAGGCTCCTCTTTCACCACCACTGGCTCCGGCTCCGTCTTTTTAGCCAGTTTTTTTAGTAATTTGTCTTCCGGCCTATCCAAGGAATTGGCAAGCCGTTGCCACCATTCTTTCCGGCCAAAATGGGTAAAAATGTTGAAACTCACCAAACGGTGCAACAACTCGGTGTGATGATCAGCATGATAGTTGATAAACACATAGGTACCCCACACCCCAACTACTGAGGCCATGATGACAATATAAAGCTGCCAATCCTTGCTCACGTGGAATCTCATACTCACCCACCATATCAGTATCACGGCTATCAGGATGAAGATTTCAATAAGGGTGATGACAAAATGGCTTACACCTATACGTACAAACACATGGTGAAGATGGGTTTTATCGGGATGGAACGGACTTTTGCCTTTCGCAATACGCATAAACATCACTCTGATGGTGTCGAACACCGGCACGCAGAGCACAGCGAGGGAAAAGGCTATCATATTGATATTCACAGCAGAATCGTAATAGGCTATCGGACTGTCGCTACGCAGCAGGGTCATGGTAAACCATGTCATCAAAAGGCCCATCACCATAGTGCCGGCGTCACCGATAAACATTCGGGAACGCTGTCCGAACACATTGTGCACCATAAACGGGACCAAAGCAGCCGCTGTGGCGAAGGCCAGCACCGCGTTGGACACGTCACCGGCACGCATAAACACAAAACCATAGAGCAAGTTGCACAGAATGCACAACGAGCTTGAGAGGCCGTTCACACCATCAATCATGTTGACCGCGTTGATGATGCCGACACCAGCGAACACCGTAAGGGGAACGGCTATCCACCATGAGAGATTTCCTATACCCCACATTCCGTGGAAGGTGTCGATACAGCCATCGCTGGCGAAGATGAGGCCTAAAACGGTCAGAACCTCAATCACGAAACGGCTTTTTGGTGAAAGACCGATGATGTCGTCCATCGCGCCGATATAGAGCATCACCACCATGGCGGCGAGCACTGGCATGAGCTGTATTTGGAAGTCGGCACCTATATATCCGCCCACAGTATAGCCGGCCAGCAGACCCATCGCCATGCCGAAGAACACGGCGATACCGCCCATCACGGGGACAGGCTCTTTCTGCAACTTGCGTGCATCGGGGTTATCAACGAGGCCTTTGTTTTTCGCTATGCAAAGAATCTTGAAATAAGCCCATCTTACCGCGACAACAGCCGTCAGCGCAGCCGCTGCAACAGTGAGGATATTGATAAGATTTGCGTTCATTTGTGAGTGTATTATTTCAAAATGCAAAGATAATAATCTTTTGGAAATAAAAATTATTTTATTTTGCTTTAAATGTTAAAAGGGCCGGGTCTCTTGCGAGGCCCGGCCCGATGTATTTATAATTCATTAAGTTATAACTCCCTTCTGAATCCCAGTATCAGCAAAGCTATCAGTCCGCCAATGAAGGCGCCGGCGGTATTGTTGAAGAGGTCGTCCACGTCAAACACCCCTTTCTGCCACATCAGCTGAGTGCATTCAATGGCCAGCGAGGTGAGGAAACCCACGAGCATTCCGTACAGCAGCCTGTGTCTTCTGGCAATCAGGCCCACCAAAATGCCGATGGGGACAAAGCAAGCGATGTTGATGATATTGTCTTTTACAATAACCTCATCTGGATTGTCGTAACCCCAAAACAGATCCGACTTCACCCTATACCCCGCCTCCGGCTCTGTAATTCTGCTCAGCACCGCCATAAAAAAGAAAAACAGGATATAAACCCCCAATAAAATAAGAAAAAAACTTCTGGTTTTCATCTTCTTAATGAATGCGAACTCCGACTGGCACCACGGCTGTATAAGAGGTGAGGAATGGCCAGCAATAAAACTTGTGTTCGTTCGTTTGTTCCCTCACTGCGTTACAAACACCCGCCAGCTACCATCTTTGTCGGCACGCTCCACGTATTTCTTCGTCGTCAGCTGGTCAAGCAGCTTTTGGATGGCGGCAATGCTGATGCCCGTCACCTCACACATGTCGGCCAAGGTCAGCGTAGACTGGGTAAGCATGGCGTTCAGTATCTTCGTATAGTTGGGTGTACGGAACTGAATCCGCTCCCCGTCATACCACCATACGTTCTCGTCCTTTTCTGTCAGAAAAAGTACATCATTATAAACCTCGGTGGCCACCAACCTGTTGAAATACTTCATAAAAGGCTTGATGTCCTTGAGTTTTGCATGAGCACCGTCATTGGGCACCGGTCCCACCTCCAAGTCCGCCTGATACAACGCCTCCAGATACTCACTCTTCTTACGGCTCCTCACCACAATCATCGGATAGTTATGCCTGCATAATATAAAATTCACCATCAGGCGGGCTATACGTCCATTGCCGTCCTCAAAGGGGTGGATGCGGATGTAGCGGTAATGGAACAGTGCAGCCAGCTCTACGGGCGACAGCTTTCCCTCCTGCTCGGCCGCGTTATACCAGTCCACCAAATCGGTCATCAGCCCAGGAGTCTCCTCGGGCAGAGCGTACTCAAAGCGATCGCCATAGCGGGTTATCACACTATTTGGGCGAGTCTTGTACTGCCCGGCATGCACTGTATAGCTCGTCTGCACACCGCCAGGCAAATCTCGATACACTGTATAATCCTCCCTCAACAGGGTCTTGTGCAGCGTGCGGATGAAGTTCTGCGTCAGCGGCATCTCCTTCACAGCAGCCACCTCCGTCATCATGCGAAGGCCCACATTGCTCGCGGTCATCTCCTGCACATCTCTCACATCAGCCTCACCAATCACCTTGCCAAACAGCAACAGAATCTCCGTCTGTCCGTAGGTCAACGTGTTGCCCTCAATGTGATTGCTATTATAGTTGAAATCGACGGTAAACCTGCGGCTCAGCCTATACCTGTCCTTCTCCGACAAGGGTTGCAGCTCATTCCATGCCTCCAGTGCCTTTTTGATATTCAGATACTTCATGGGGTTCTTCTATTACAAATGACGCTGCAAAAATACAAAATTTTATCAAAAAAGTTGTATTACCACAACCTTTTTTGAAACATTTTATCTAAAACTTTGAATCATGGGGAAGCTTACATTTACTAAGAGATTAGACGGAAGGTGCAGCCAACCTCGCTCCACGTTCTCGTAGATGCGTACTTTGTAGCCTTCCGAGGCCAGGGTCTGCGGCACGCAGTCGTCTTTGTAGGAAGGGAGCGTGAGCAGATGCCGGGCGGAGGGAATATTCCCCTTCTACAACTCTTCCGTGCCGGCGGGGGTGTATTTTGTGTTCTTGAACTCAATGATCACGGTGCCGCTTTCGAGGCTGCGGCAGGTGTGATAATTCTGGATAGTTTTCACCACGTTCGCACTAACATTCTCATCCACATGATCCGGTTCAGGGATGCGGCGGTTGGTCAACTAAGGCAAGCACTCGTCCAT
>JAGBPS010000043.1 GCA_017633255.1 Bacteroidales bacterium | reverse complement strand
TGAATGCCCGCCTGACCTTGGACAGCACGAGACTGGCCGACAGAATCCACACCGACAGCACTGTGCTGGCCGACCGCATTCATGCGGACAGTGTGACCGTGATGGACACCCTTCACAGATATTATGCTACGAAGGACACTTTGAAGAACTTCCTGACCATCAACGGTCTTTGCGACAGCGTGATGTCCTGCGACGGAATCGAGACGATGCGCGACAGCATCCAGCAGGTGAACGCTCGCCTGACCTTGGACAGCACGAGACTGGCCGACAGAATCCACACCGACAGCACTGTGCTGGCCGACCGCATCCATGCGGACAGTGTGACCGTGATGGATACTCTGCACAGATATTATGCCACGAAGGACACTTTGAAGAATTTCGTGAAGAAGACAGACCTCTGCAAGGATGTGATGGCTTGTGACGGTATCCAAAACATGAGAGACAGCATCCAGAAAGTGAACAACCGCATGACATACGACAGTACTAAACTAGCAGACAGAATTCTTGCCGACAGCACTGCATTAGCACATCGCATGGATACTTTGTTGAAGCACGTGTGCGACAGTGTCCAGCCTTGTGTAACAAGTTGGATTAAAGACAGCCTGAAAGTGGTAAGGGGCAAGATGCATAATGATAGCTTAACTTTGGCTACCAGAATATTCAATGACAGTACGAAACTGCAAGCCAATATAGACACGGTGTCTTCACATATCCGCGCAATCATTCCTACGGTGAGTGATGCAACTGTTGCTATTACCGTTAACAGCAATGCAACTCCTGCTGGCTCATTTACCCTTAACCAAAGTGCGGACAAAACCATCGATTTGCAAAATGTTGCTGTTACGAATGCTCCTAATACGTTTACAGCCGCCAATGACTTCACCAACGGCAGCATTACCGTGCCTTCTAACGAAAATGCTATCCCGAGACCAACGCCAACGACGGTTGATTGTAACAACAATATGAATGCCGTTAATGTTTGCGACTTGTTAGCCGTGTTCGATAGCTTGAGCCGTAGGATTGACTCACTGACGGCCGAACTTAATAGAATTAAGAATACGGTTCCGCCTACGGTGAGCTTGACCTTGAGTGATGTTCGCTCCAATTCGATAAAGGCCACGGCTGCCGCTGATGGTCATGGAACCCCCATCACTTCATATCAGTTCTGTATTTCTGAAAACAGCAACATGAACAACCCAACCTGTTCGGCACCCATAAGCGAAAATAATTATACATTCGAAAATCTTACAGGCAATAAGACTTACTATGTGATGGTTAGAGCTACCAATGTGGCAGGAGCCAGCACAGCTACGGCAAGTGAGCGTACCCCTGCCAATAAGCCCATCGTAACAACCCTATCCCTTGACGATACGGTGCCTGCCGGCTTTATAGTGAATTTGACTGGTATCAATCTCAAGGAATCGGAGAATGGTACGATAACTATTTGTTATAAGGAAGGTACAGACTGTCCGGCAGATGCTGCAGACACTACATGTGTGCCCGCCGTGGCCGTCACCATCCCTGTTGGCAGTACCGCAGATACCACATTTACCATTCTCAATCTGAATGCTACCACCGCCTATTGTGTGTTTGTGACGGTGGACAATGGCGACAGCATTTGGTCTGGTCATGGAAATGTAACCACTGGAGTGGCAGTGGTACTGAATGTGGAGGGCCCTGAAAATGATACGGCCTATATTTGTGGATTATCCGGTTATCAAGAAACAGGCTACAAGGCCAAGTTGGTGGGAGCAAATCCTTCTGACTATAACTTTGTGTGGACTGTTCCTGGTGCGGATGCGGACGATTACGAGTTGACATCGAACGGAGATTCGTGTACGGTTATTTTTAAATCCACTCTTGGACCATTTGAAGTCAAATGTACGGCAACGCCTATTGCAGGTGGTTCTCCTTTGGAAAAGAGTGTGAATACCGAAGTGGACTGGGCATCAGTTCCTACAGTAGTTACTTGTACTGAAGATTATGAGATTTCTATAAAGGAGGAATTGTCTGAAAACGTGGCTTCCATGGATTGGGGTGATGGAACAACCAATTCGGAGACTTCCCATACTTATCAGACCGTTGGATCATACACAATCATGGCTATCAGCGAAAAAGGCTGTGAAGCGACGAATGAGGTGATTGTCACTGGTGACAAGACTATTCGTCCTTGTCATGTGAATACAGTCCATAACGGTTCGGATTATCAAAGCAATGGATGGCAAGGAAAGAATGATGGTTTCGAAACGCCTTCGGATACCAATGCCAATTATATTACTACCGTAACCGACTACGATGGTAATGTATATCCTGTGGTGCAGATTGGCAGCCAGTGCTGGTTGGCCGAGAACATGCGTTGTACGCACTCACCGAGTGGAGAACACAAATATTTGGTAATAAATTTGTCAGGAAATGCGGCTATAAAGAATTCTCGTTCTAAAGTGGCGCATTGGTACGATAATGATAGTACTGTGTATGCTCCAAAACATCTTGGTTTGTTGTACAATTGGTGTGCGGCGGTTGACACTTTTGATGTAAGTCAACCAGAGGTGGCAGAGGGAAATCTTCCCGGAGATGGAACTTTTGATTGTGATTTCTCGACGGTTCACAGAAGAGGTATCTGTCCTAAAGGCTGGCATGTGCCGACCAGTGATGAATGGACAACAATGGAAGAACATGTAAACGACAACTCAATAACAGGTACAGGTTGGAGAGGTGCCCATGCAGGCAAATTATCCAACGGCTGTGACTGGCACGTTGAATCATATACGGCAAATGCGCCATCTGACTACAGGAATAGTAATCGAAATGCTTCCGGTTTTGGTGCGTTACCTGCGGGAGCGTTTGGTCAGGATTACAGTAATGTTGTCATAGAGGGATACATGTTTGATGCTTATTTTTGGACTTCTGAAACAAATTGGGAATCAAATTATAGACGACTTGAGTGGTCAAAGGCTGGTGCCTTATTATCTACCGCAGTTGCTCATGCAGGTATGTCCGTCCGTTGCGTTCGCGACGAGGCATCCATTCCTTCCGAGACTGCGTTGATGGTCACCCCGAGCGACACGAGCGTCTGTGCAAACGAGGCCGTCACTTTCACCGCTACAATCAATGCCGGCGAAGTTGGTGACTTTACGTACAGCTGGTCGGACGGTACAAATGTCCTTTCCACTGAAACCACCTGCACGGTCTCTTACAGCACTTCTGGATCATATTCGGTAACATGCACGGCCACCCATACGGATGAGGGCTATGAACTTACGGCCACAGGCAGCGTGACCATTGTCTCAGGTGTTCCCTACTTCACCTTTGCGGTAGATACTACGAGCGTGATCATCAAACATATCGGTGAGGGTGTCTCCATAACCGATTGGGGCGGTGCTGGAACGGCTAGCAATATTGGAGTGGGTAGTTCAGGTACGTATACATACAGCGCTCCGGGTGTTTACACTATCACGGCTACGAATAATAATGGTTGTACAGCAACAAAGAAGGTTGCTGTGGGCAATGGGGTTAATTCAACGCTTCATCCCTGCGTTGTCACAGCTTCTCACCCCGCCCAAACGGGTAGCGGTGAGGGCCATGAATCCACTACGGCCAGTAGTCAGGATTCCATCACTTCTGTCACCGATTATGATGGGAATGTCTATCCTGTGGTACAAATCGGTACCCAATGCTGGATAAAGAGCAATCTTAGAACCCGTCATTTCAGCAATGGTATTGACGTAACAAATGGTGCAGATTACAGGTATGAAAACACCCATCATAAAATGGTTAATGCGACAAGTAAGACCACTCCTTATTATTATAGACCTGAAAGTAATAGCACGTTTAGAGACTATGACATTGAACTAATGTTCGCTGATATTTACTCTCCTCATCCTAGACAAGTTGCTGGACCGTATAGTGAAAAAGTCCATGGCCTTTACTACAATTGGCCAGCTGTTATGGATGAACGGGGACTTTGTCCGCACGGATGGCATGTGCCGTCAGAGGCGGAATGGAACACCATGATAGGAGTTGTGGTGAGCCAATATGGTGGCCAGGAAGGGAATTATGCCCACTTGTTGGCAGAGGGTAATGACTGGAATGATGGGTCGTTACTTGTTGAAAAAGAAAATGAGCCAGGATGGTTTGCTTCAGAATCCCGTAATGCAAGCGAGTTCTCTGCTATCCGCACAGGATTTTCCGGTGGTAGCAATAATGAAGAACCTATTAATAATGAGTACGGATATAGTGCTTCTTATGCTAGAGGAGCCTTTTTGCATCGTGCTTTTGCTTGGGCAGAAACTTATTTCTGGAGTAGTTCATCCGTTGGAAGCGAAGAAGCGGTTTCCATGCATCTTGCTGAAGATTCGACACGATTAATCTCTAAGAATCGTTATAGAGATTGCGGCTATTCCGTCCGTTGTGTGCGTGATGGTGAGGGCGGCGACAGTCCGGTAGTCCCGACTACCTCTTGTTCCGTCACCACTCCTGGTGATAACGAGACACAAGGCGAAAATAATACGATTACCGCTGTAAAGGATTACAATAATGAACATAGCTATTCTGTAATCCAGATTGGTAGTCAGTGTTGGATGGCGGAAAATATGCGTAGTACGAAATATACTGATGGCAATTCAGTCTCTGGCAAATATGCCCCGGATAATAGTGAAAGTAATGTTGCTGAATACGGTTATCTCTATGATTTTTCCGCCGCTATGCATGGAAGCACCACTACAGGTGCACAGGGTATTTGTCCAGTAGGCTGGCATATGCCGAGTAAGGCAGAACTTGAGACTATGATGAACAATGGTGGTTTCGGTACTGTAGCCAAAGCAGGTTTTTTCACTGGTACTTACGATGGCTTTGCAAGTGAAGTTGGATTTTGGTCAACTACACAGGGTGAATTTGAAGCATACAAATGTCTATGGTATGATAATAATTCATTCTTGGACTTTGAACCGGAATATGCCGTTTCTGTCCGTTGTGTGCGCGACAGTGAAGGAGAAGTGTTCGTCTGTGGTACCTCCACGGTGAGCGACGCCGATGGCAATAGTTATGCGACAGTGGCTGTTGGCGAGCAGTGCTGGATGGCGGAGAATATGAGAAACAGGAGCTATTCCATCTCAGGGGCTCCCACGCTATCAAATAATATTTCTTCTTTCAATGCCAATGGTGCCTATTATGGTTATCCCGGAAATAATTCGAATAATGAAGATAATTACGGTTTGCTTTACAATTGGTATGCCGCTATGGGTGGAAGTACGGAATCGGGTGCGCAAGGTATTTGCCCTGATGGTTGGCACATTCCGACTGAAAGCGATATTTTGACGTTGATCGGAGGTCAGCAGTCAGGCAATCTTCCTGATGGTTTTAATACCCAGTTGGCCGGTTTCTTATGGAATGATCAGGGCCAAATAGATCCTCCTTATGATGTAGATGGACACGCATATTATTGGTCTTCAACTCCTTCGTCAACGAACAAAATTTGCTACTTACAATGCAATTCTGATGGTACAGCACATCGAGTGCAGACTGGTCACATGGATAATAAGGTTGCATATGCTTATTCCGTGCGCTGCGTGAAGGATGGTGGTGGCTCAGAGACACCGACTAATTCATGTACAGTTACCACACCTGGTGCCAACGAGGTGTCGGACGAGAATGGTACAATTACAGCAGTGAAGGATGCCGAACTAAATAGTTATAGTATAGTTCAGATTGGCAACCACTGCTGGATGGCGGAGAATCTGAGAAGTACGAACTATAACGGTATGCCTAGCACCGCTATCATAGGCATTTATCCACCCGACGGGGATGAGGATAATGTTCCCTACTATGGTTATCTCTACAATTGGAGTGCCGTCATGAACGGAAGCACCACCGAAGGTGTGCAGGGAGTTTGTCCAAGTGGCTGGCATGTGCCAAGTAGCAGTGAGATTACGGCGTTGTCAGAAATAACAGTGGGTGATGTTCTTCCAGGCAAATATAACGGCTATTCATATTCTCAGTTTGCCCACACAGCCGCTTTCTGGTCATCAACACAGTATGATATGGACGATGAATCTGCAGGAGCTTTTGTTAAAGTTGGTCAGAATGTAAATGATTCACAATCTTGGACTGAAAAAACAAACGGACTTTCTGTCCGCTGTGTTCGTAACGAAGATGGTGGCAGCACCTCGCAGACCGATCCGACGGTGACCAACGAAACGGTCTCATCCATTACGGAGACTACCGCCACATTGAGTGCCTCGATCACGAACCCCGATGATGTGACCATCACCGCCAAGGGTTTTGTATATAAGGAAACCACTGGGACTACATGGATATCAGTTGCAGGTACAGGCGAGGGTGACACCATCATTGCGAACCTCACCGGCCTGACCACCAGCACGGAATATACCTACAAGGCGTTCGTCACATTTGAGGACGGTGCTGATACTGGCTCTGTGGCGACGTTCACAACCCTAGGTTTTGTCTGCGGCACTTCTACGATGAGCGATGTTGATGATAACACATACAATACTGTGCAGATTGGTAACCAATGTTGGATGAAGAGTAATCTTCGTACTACGAAATATGCCGACGGGACACCAATTACTAATGGTGGTAATATTTCAAATATCAGTACGACGACTCCCTACTATTATGACTATAATCCATTCAATTATGATCTCCCAGTTGTAAGTCGTGGCTATTTATACAATTGGGCGGCGTTGATGAATGGTGCTGTGTCATCCAACACAAATCCAAGCAATGTGCAGGGTGTCTGCCCCACAGGTTGGCATGTCCCGAGTCGGGCTGAATGGGTACAACTGAAAAATTACTTGGGCAGTAATAGTGAGTATTGGTGCGGCAATAATCCCGAGTATATTGCAAGGGCGTTGGCTTCGACTACAACTGGATGGGGGGCGTATGGTGTGAATTGTGCGCCGGGTGAGAACTTCTCAGCTAACAATGCTTCACAATTTACAGCTATTCCAACAGATTATATTGAAGAGTTGGGTGGTTATATTGCCCGTTTCTGGACCTCTATGAAAGTTAGTGATGGAGAGGCTTTCTATTATAGTCTGGCACAAAGAAGACGTACGTTAGATCGTTCTTATGAAAACATTGAAAATGCGTTATCTGTCCGTTGTGTGAAAGATGAAGAAGGAAGTGGCACTGCACAGATATCACCGTCCGTGACCACCGGTGGCTATTCTGCCGTTACTCAAAACACTGCCACGTTGAGTGCTACCATCACGAATGATGATGATGTGATTATTATAGGAAGGGGATTCAAATATAAAGCCGATGGGGAGAGTACTTATCAAGATGTTTATACGACGGTTGAGTTGGCGGATCCGACTGTCAGCTACACTGCTTCTATTGATAATTTGAACCCGGGCACGACGTACTTCTATTATGCATATATCACCTATCAAGGAGGAACGGTTACAGACGAGAGTGGCGAAAGGTCATTCCTGACAACCCCGGAATCTACCGGATTCGTATGCGGAACTTCCACAGTGCTTGATGCTGATGGCAATGAATACACCACAGTGGAAATTGGTAGCCAATGCTGGATGGCAGAGAATTTGCGAACAATTGGGAATTTACCTCCATTAGACGAAGTGGCGGTCTCTTCTGGCGTTCCCGAGGTGCCATTCTATTATCAGCCAGCAGAAGATTTTGAGGATTATGACCTTGATTATAATGAAACCTATGGTTTGTATTACAATCGCTATGCAGCATTAGGAAACGATTATTCTGGCCCAAGTGGTGATTCTGAGGATCCTACGGAACCAGTTCAGGGTATTTGTCCGTCGGGTTGGCATATTCCTTCAAAATCTGAATGGGTGGCGTTAGTTAATGAGGTTACGGATGATCCTAGTTATGGCGCTGGAAAACTTTCTGGAGGAACAGACTGGGAAGATGATTCATATGATGAGTTTAATTATTCTAATCCAGGTAACTATAACTATACATTAAGAAATAGCACCCTTTTCAGTGCATTGCCTGCTGGATGGTACGATATATCTTGGGACATGATAGACGATGTTTATCCTCCAAAGGAAGATGCATTCTTTTGGTCCAGTTCATTTGACGATGATGATACATACTATTTCCATTTACAATATGAAACGGAGGGTTTTGATATAGATACAACAAATGATACGTATGCTTTCCCAGTCCGCTGTGTTCGCGACAGCGAGTAAGCTAGAGAGGCATAATGTTATGATAGTCACCAAGGCCGCCCTGACGGGCGGCCTTAATTTTTTGTACAGAATGATGTAAATATGCTAATTAGTTAATGTGCTAATGTGCTAATTGAATAGGGTGAGAAGGTGAGAAGGTTAGAAGATAGAGTAGTTTTGAATTTTGAATTTTGAATTCTGAGAAGTGTTATTTTCTCATCAACGCCATAACCTCCTCTTCTGTTAATCCTGTGATTTTTGAAACGACAGCGGGGTCAATGCCTTCAGCAAGCATGTTGAAAGCGAGAAAACGTTTCTCCTCTATGCGTCCTTCCTCACGCCCTTCTTCACGTCCTTGCTCAATTCCTTGAAGAATACCCTCCTCGCGTTCGCACATCAGCGACTCCTTTACGTCGGCGTACTCCAATACATTTCTGACATATATTTTCTTTTCCATATCAGTGAGGTTTGATATTAGACACTCGTTGTAAAATCGCTGGAAAATCGGACTCATCTTTCGTGCCTCCTCCTTGCTGATATTCGCTACATGGGTGAGCATGTATAGCCAGAGATTCTTCTCATCAGTCAAGTCCAATGTTCCCAAATGCGCTGCAAATTTACATAATTCTACGAAATATAAAACATTTTCTTTGGAAAAAATTTCGTTGTCATCATCTTTCTGATAAACTTTCCAGAAAAACCGCTCCCTGCCTTTGAATTCTGGCATGTTCTGTTCCATGAAGCAAAGCGAATAAACCTTTGGAACAGAGGCGTAAACCTCGTCGCCGATTTTCACGCTGCTAATGGTGGAATGACTTGTGTACACCCTTAGTCTGTTGACGAAATAACGCTGTCCTTCCCGCTGCATCTCGATGATGATGTGGTCGCTGTTCTGCGTCTTGCAGTGGATGTCAAGGCGGACTTTCCTTTTCCCAGGCAGGAAGCCGACCATTTCGGACTCGATGAAAGTGATGTCGGTGATCAAACCGGTATCCTCGCCAATGAGGGTGTTGAGCAAGTGGATGGTGATCTCTTTGTTCCGCTCCATCCCCAGCAGTCTCTTGAAACCGAAGTCTGAAAGCGGGTCGATGAGAACGAGTCCTCTCTCCGAGATGATGGTGTCCACTTCCTGCTTTGTCAGTTCGAGCTGCTTCGTACTTCGTTCTACTCCCAGCGAGGCCTCTTCATATTCTCCTTTTCTGTTCATATAACAGTTTTTTCGTTAAAATAAATTTGAGATTTTGGTGTCAAGTGCTGACATCAAGAAATTTGTTGGACAAAGATACAAAGCGGTTTTTCTTCCGATAAATTTTTCTTGAAATTTTTAGTTCCTGAAAATCAATAAATTTGAAATTTATGTTAGTTTTTATATTTTAAGATGTTAATTTATAAGCTTGTTTTTCGGAGAAAAAACAGAAAAAGATGCAATTTTTTTTCCGCCCGCTGCGTTCGCGACAGCGAGTAGGCGAGCGAAGCATAATGTATGATACTCACCAAGGCCGCCCGTCAGGGCGGCCTTGGTTTTCTGCAATATTGTGCTTTATGAAAAATATAAGGTATGCATCAGACTATGTCGATGCGTGCGATGGCAATGCCGACGGGCGGGGGGAACGGGCTTGTGCGGCTGCACTTCCGTCGGCGAAGATCTTTTGGATACTTTTCCATCTCTGGAAAAGTATCGGGAAGAAAAGTCGGTGAAGATCTTTGCACACTTTCCATCTTTGGAAAGTGTGAGAAAGTATCTTGCTACTCTTGCAAGCGGTTTCTTAAGATGTCAATGGCCAAATAAATGGCGCTGCGCAGCGACTGTTCGTCAGCAATGTTCTTGCCGGCAATGTCATAGCCGGTGCCATGGGCGGGAGAGGTGCGCACAATAGGCAATCCTGCTGTGTAGTTCACGCCTTCGCGGTCCGCTAAGATTTTGAAAGGTATCATTCCCTGGTCGTGGTACATGGCCAACACCGCGTCAAACTTGCTGTAATTGCCCGAACCAAACAGTCCGTCAGCAGGGTAGGGTCCGAAAGCGTAGATTTTCTGGTCGAAAGCCTCCCGGATGGCGGGAATGATAACATTCTCCTCCTCCTTGCCGATAAGTCCCTTGTCGCCCGCATGGGGGTTCAGTGACAATACGGCAATTTTGGGGTTGGTGCAGCCAAAGTCCTTGACCAGACTCTGGTTCAGCACTTGCAGCTTTTTGATAATCAATTCTTTGGAAATGGTTTTTGCCACATTTTCAATGGCTACATGGTTGGTGACGAAAGCCAACTTCACCGCAGGCGAAATCATCATCATTAGGGGATTTTCAGCCCCGAACGCGGAAGCCAGATATTCGGTATGTCCGGGAAAATGGAACTGCTCCGACTGGATGTTGTTCTTGTTGATGGGTGCGGTGACAATGGCGTCTATCGTTTTGTTCTTGAGGTCGTTGCAGGCATAGCTCAAGGCCATTTCGGCATATTTGCCGGCCACGGGTGTCGATTCTCCCATGTTGACCGGCACTTCTGTCTCACTCAGGTTGATGAGATTGGCTTTCTTGAGCGAGGCCTGCCCTGCATTCTTGATGTACTGGAAGGAAAAATCCTGCATCTGCATGTTTTTCTTGTAATATCCCGCTACTTTCGACAGTCCATACACAATGGGTGTGCAAATATCCAGGATCTTGTTGTCAGCAAGGGCTTTCAGGATCACCTCGTAGCTGATACCGTTGAGGTCGCCATGCGTGATGCCTATCTTGTAGATGGTTTTTTCTCCAGACATGATTCAGTAGTTTTATAGTTTTATAAAGTGACTTTTACTTCGTATTCTTCGTAACCCTCAATGATGTCGCCGACCTTGATGTCGTTGAAGTTCTCAATGTTCAAACCGCAGTCCTGACCAGCACTGACTTCCTTCACATCGTCCTTGAAACGGCGCAGGGAGCCTAACTTGCCCGTGTAGATAACGATACCGTCGCGGATAAGACGTATCTTGCTGTTACGCTGCAGTTTGCCGTCCAGAACCATACAGCCTGCCACATTGCCGACCTTCGTGATTTTGAACACTTCCTTGACCTCGATGTTGCACAAGATTTTCTCGTGGATTTCGGGGGAGTGCATACCGGCGATAGCGTCCTTGATTTCGTTGATGGCCGTGTAGATGATGGAGTAGGTGCGGATATCGATCTGCTCCTGCTCGGCCAGCTTGCGCGAACCGGGCGAAGGACGCACCTGGAAGGCCACGATGATGGCGTTGGAGGCCGTTGCCAGCAATACGTCGCTCTCGGTAACCTGACCCACAGACTTGTGAATCACGTTGACCTGTACCTGCTCGGTGGAGAGTTTCAACAGAGAGTCGGACAAAGCTTCCACTGAGCCGTCCACGTCACCCTTGACGATGATATTGAGTTCCTTGAAGTCGCCAATGGCGATACGGCGGCCGATTTCGTCCAAGGTGATATGTTTCTGCGTACGCAGACCCATCTCGCGGTTGAGTTGGGCACGCTTGGTGGCGGCGATGCGGGCGTCGTGCTCGGAGGCGGCTACCTTGAAGAGGTCACCAGCCTGAGGCGCACCATTCAAACCTAACAGCAACACAGGGGTGGCGGGACCAGCCGACTGCACCTGCTGGTTTCTTTCGTTGAACAGCGCTTTAACTTTGCCATAACACGGACCGGCAATGATGGGGTCGCCAACCTTCAAAGTACCGTTCTGTACCAGAACTTTCGCGACATAACCCTTGCCTTTGTCCAAAGATGATTCGATAACTGTGCCCACACCAGGACGTTTGGGATTGGCCTTGAGGTCTAACAGTTCGGCCTCTAACAGCACTTTCTCCAGCAGTTCCTGTACGTTGGTACCATGCTTGGCATCGATTTCCTGGCACTGGTACTTGCCGCCCCATTCCTCTACCAGAATGTTCATCTTGGCCAAGCCTTCCTTGATTTTTTCAGGATTAGCCTGCGGCTTGTCGATCTTGGTGATAGCGAATACCATAGGAACACCGGCAGCCTGGGCGTGGTTGATAGCCTCAACGGTCTGCGGCATGATGTTGTCATCAGCGGCGATGACAATAATACATAAGTCAGTGATCTTGGCACCACGGGCACGCATAGCGGTAAATGCTTCGTGACCAGGAGTGTCCAGGAAGGTGATTTTTCTTTCGTCGGGCAGGGTCACCTCGTAAGCACCGATGTGCTGGGTGATACCACCGGCCTCACCGGCAATGACGTTGGATTTACGGATGTAGTCCAGCAAAGAGGTCTTACCGTGGTCCACATGTCCCATCACCGTGATAATGGGGTGGCGGGGCTGCAGGTCTTCAGGATTGTCCTCTTCATGGATGGCTTGCTCTTCATCCACATCGGCACCCACAAACTCAACCTGGAAGCCATATTCGTCGGCCAACAGGGAGATGGTCTCGGCATCCAGTCGCTGGTTGATGGACACGAACAATCCGACACTCATACAGGTGGCGATAATCTTGTTGACGTTCACGTTCATCAGTGTGGCCAATTCGTTGGCAGTCAGGAATTCCGTGACCTTCAGAATCTTCTGCTGCTCGAGTTCCATCTGCTCGTGCTCCAGCATCTCGGCATGGATATGCTGACGTTTCTCTCTTCTACGTTTTGAGGTCTTAGATTTGCCAAGGGGTTCCAGGCGCATCATGGTCTCCTTGATCTGACGCTGGATATCCTCTTCGGAAATCTCCACTTTCGGAGCGGCGGGTTTCTTGCTGCTTTCTTCCTTGCCGTGGGTCTTCACCGCCTGCTGCTTGATTCTCTTGCGTTTCTTTTTCTTATTGTCCTCGTTCTGATCTTTGTTGCTCTGGGCCTGAGGCTTTTCTGCTTTGGGCTTCTCCACGGGCAGATCAATCTTGCCCATGATTTTGGGAGCTTGCAGTTTCTCCACGCGAGTCTCGATGTGTTCGGGTACTCTCACTTCAGGAGCAGCGGCTTTCTGCATCTCCTTCGGCTGTTCGTCACCCTCGACAGCTTCCACTTTGGTTTCGCTTGTCTCTTGAGCGCTCTCTTCGACTTTCTCCTCAGCTTTGGTGCTTTCTTCGACTTTCTCTACTGGAGCGGACTGTGCCTCTTTGGTTTCCTTCTTGGAAGATTTTTTACCCTTCTTGTTCAGACTATCCAGGTCGATTTTGCCTACCGTGACAATATGGTCGGCGATGTTCTCCACCTCCGTCTCAATATGTTCCACTTCCTTCGCAGGCTTGGGCTCTTTCTTTGGAGCGGGAGCCTCCACAACTGTAGTTTCCTCCTTTTTGGTCTCGGTGGTCGAACCTTTTTTGGCAGAAGATTTTTTCTTGGGTTCGATATCGATTTTGCCGACGACCTTGGGCTTAATGGGTTCTACAGGAATTTCAATGGGCTCGGGTTTGATCACATTGGGGATCTGGATGATCACATCATCAGTAGGAGTTTCCTCTTCAGAGGTCTCCTTGACGCTTGCGGGCGCATCCACGTCCTCTTCTTTCTTGAAAGTGCCAATCTCGATTTTTTGGGCCTCTTCCTTGACGAGTTTCTCCCCTAGGAATTCCTGAAGGAGAATGTCATACATCTCGGGGGTCAGTTTTGTGTTCGGACTTTCAACAATGTCGAAATTCTTCTTTTTCAGTAATGCCGTAATCGTGCCGATAGCGACATTGAATTCGCTCGCAGCTTTGCCTAATCGTGGTATTTTTCTTCCTTCTGCCATATTATTTTAAGTTGAAAGTTGAAAGTTGAAAGTTGAAAGTTGTTTTATCTTCCAGTTTTCAGTTTCAATTAATTTTTTTAATTTTTAGTTCTTGATTTTCAGTTTTCAACTGTCAGTTTTCAGTTTTATTCAATTTCCAATTCTTTCTTGATGGACGCCAGCACTTCGTCAACAGTCTCTTCCTCAAGGTCGGTACGCTGCACTAGTTCGTTGCGTTCGATGGCCAGCACGTTCTTGGCGGTGTCGCAGCCGATTTTCTTGAAGGCCTCGATCACCCAGTCATCGAATTCGTCCTTGAATTCGTCCAGGTCAACGTCCTCTTCCTCAGCTACATCGTCGCGGAAGATGTCAATGTCATAACCTGCCAGTTTGCTAGCCAGTTTGATATTGTAACCGCCCTTGCCGATGGCCAGTGATACCTGGTCTGACTTCATATATACATTGGCGGTCTTGTTTTCCTCATTGATTTCGATGGAAGTGATCTTGGCGGGACTCAGGGCTCTGCTGATCAACAGTTCAACATTGGATGTGTAGTTGATGACATCGATATTCTCGTTGCGCAACTCACGCACAATGCTGTGGATACGGCTGCCTTTCATACCAACGCAGGCACCAACGGGGTCGATTCTGTCGTCGTAAGATTCCACCAGCACCTTGGCTCTTTCACCGGGAGCACGTACCACATTCTTGATGGTGATGAGACCGTCGTTGATTTCGGGAATCTCGGTCTCCATCAGTCTTTCCAAGAAGGTAGGAGCAGTTCTGGAGATGATAATCAGCAGGCTTGAAGCGCGGACTTCCACTCTCAAAACCACAGCGGTCAGCGTGTCGCCTTTCTTGTATTTGTCAGCGGGAATCTGCTCGGCTTTCGGCAGCACCAGCTCTACACCGTCCTCGTCAATTACCAGGATTTCCTTGCGCCATACCTGGCTCACCTCGCCGGAAACCAACTCGCCGATGCGGTGTTCATATTTCTTATATACAAGGTCTTTTTCGTATTCCATCACCTTGGTGATCAGGTTCTGACGCAGTGCCAAAATCTCTCTTCTCGCAAAGTCAGTCAGCTTAATGTTCTCCATCACCTCTTCACCAACCTCGAAGTCGGGCTCAATCTTGATGGCCTCCGACAGGGCTATCTGGGTGAATTCATTCTCCACCTCGCCGTCTTCCACAATTTCACGGTAGCGCTGGATTTCCAAGTCTCCACGGTCCACATTCACAATGATTTCGAAGTTGGCGTCAGGACCGTACTTCTTCGTCAAAGCGGAACGGAAAACATCTTCCAGAATGCGCATCAGTGTTTCTCTGTCAATATTCTTGAACTCCTTGAACTCGGCAAAGGTTTCAATTAAATTCAAACTGTTGTCTTCCATTTTTGTTTAATTTTGTTTTTTATATGTTATTATTGTTTTTTTTATGCAATGTTTGCTTTTCTCCATCAATTTCCCAACTATCAATTTTCAACTTTCAACGTTCAGTTTTCAGTTTCCAGTTTCCAGTTTCCATGTTTCCCCTTACAACACAAAGGGGGCTCATCGCCCCCGCATATCTTTCCTTCTTTACAAAAAACTCCCACTTCGTGAAGTGAGAGTTCGCTTAGTTGACCAACCAGGATTCGAACCTAGACAGACAGTACCAAAAACTGTAGTGCTACCATTACACCATTGGTCATCGTCTAATGAGGTTGCAAAGATACATCTTTTTTCTTTATTGAAGAATAAAAAAATGAAAAAATCTAAAATGATATATGTTGCTGATAATTAATATTATAAACTGAATTTTGAATTGTGAATTTTGAATTTTTAAGATTTTTGAAGTGGAAAAACGGAAATAATATGTTCTAAACTCCCCTCGAGCGAAGCGAGACTCCCCTTGAGGGCATAGCCCGAAACTCCCCTTGAATGCGCAGCATGAGACTCCCCCCACGGACGCACGCAGTGCGTCCCTACTGCAACCTGTAACTTGACTAAACCTTCCCCTGCAACGCCTTCCCGGTATGTGATTTCTTGCACTTGATTAAATCCTCGGGTTTGCCCTCGAAGATAATCTTGCCACCTTGGTCTCCGCCTTCAGGTCCCATGTCAATCACCCAGTCGGCACATTTGATTAACTCCAGATTATGCTCAATTACCAGAATGGAATTGCCTTTCTCAATCAGTCGGTTGAAGGATTCGTATAGTTTGTGGATATCGTGGAAGTGCAAACCCGTTGTCGGCTCATCGAAGATGAAAAGGGTGTTCTGCTGGTTGTTGCCGAGCGACAAATAATAGGCCAGCTTCACGCGCTGTGCCTCACCGCCAGAGAGGGTGGAGGAAGACTGCCCCATCTTTAGGTAGCCTAAACCTACATCCTGCAGGGGAGTGAGCTTAGCGATAATATTGTCGATGATTTTTTGTGATGGCAGACTCTTGAAGAATTCCACAGCCTGGTTAATGGTCATGTTGAGGATGTCGCTGATGGTGTTGCCGCCTACTTTGATGTCCAAAACTTCTTCCTTGAAACGGCTGCCGCCACATTCGGAGCATACCAGATCGACATCGGCCATGAATTGCATCTCGATGTGCACTACACCCTCGCCCTCGCATTCCTCGCAGCGGCCGCCGGGACTGTTGAACGAGAAAAAGCCGGCTTTGTAATTGCGCTGCTTGGCCAAAGGCTGGTCAGCGTAAAGGTCGCGGATGAGGTCGTAAGCTTTGATATAAGTAACAGGGTTGGAGCGTGTTGAGCGTCCGATAGGGTTTTGGTCCACCATCACCACATCGCTGATTTTGCTCAGGTCAGCATTGATGCGGCTGTGTCTGCCGGGCTTGTCTGCCGTCTCGTTCAGCATACGCTTCAGGGCAGGGTAGAGGATGTTCTTGATGAGTGAGCTCTTGCCCGAACCGCTCACTCCGGTCACCACCGTGAAAATCTCCAATGGAATCTTCACATCCACCCCTTTCAGATTGTTTTCCGAAGCCCCGATAATTTCTACGTAATTGCGCCATTTCCTGCGTTTGGCAGGTGCTTTAATGTATAGATTCCCAGCCTTTTCGGGTTCGGTCATGCCTCGCAGGTAAGCGGCGGTAAGGTTGTCTTTCTGCCTGAGCAACTGCTTGATATCACCGGCAAATACCACCTTTCCGCCTAAACGTCCGGCCTCGGGACCGATGTCAATGATATAGTCCGCCGCACGGATGATTTCTTCATCATGCTCTACGATAACTACCGTGTTGCCAATATCACGCAGTCTCTTGAGGACAGATATAAGTCGCTGCGTGTCACGTACATGCAGACCGATGCTGGGCTCGTCCAATATGTACAGTGAACCCACTAAACTGCTGCCCAGGGAAGTGGCCAAATTGATGCGCTGTGACTCACCACCTGACAGCGTACGACTGTTGCGGTTCAGCGTCAGGTAACCCAAGCCCACATCCACTAAAAAACCGATGCGGTTGACCAGCTCGCTGACCAGTTGGTGGGCAATCTGCTCTTCTGTCTCGTTTTTGTAATTGAATTCTTTGAAGAAGTGATACAGCTGTTCCACGGGCATCAGCATCAGCTCGGTGATGGTTTTGCCACCGACTTTCACGTAATTGGCGTCTTTGCGCAGGCGGGTGCCCTTGCAGTCGGGACAGAGCGTGCGGCCACGGTAGCGCGACTGCATCACACGGTATTGGATTTTGTAGATGTTCTTCTCCACAAATTCAAAGAACTGCTTCACGCCTTCAATGTTCTTGTATGGCCATCCGTTCCATAGCAGGTCAAATTCTTTCTCGCTTAGCTCGTCGATGGGACGGTGGATGGGAAAGCCTTCCTTCGCGGCATTGCGCACAAAGTAGTCTTTCCATTCGCTCATCACCTGGCCGCGCCAGCAAACTACAGCTCCGTCATATACCGACAGGCTGCGGTCGGGGATGACCAGGTCGGGGTCGATGCCTTCCACCATGCCGGTGCCGCCGCAAGTCTTGCAGCAACCGTACGGGTTGTTGAAACTGAATAGGTTGACCGATGGTTCCTCGAAGACGATGCCGTCCGCCTCGAACAGGTTGCTGAATTTGTTGCGCTTCACCTTGCCCTCTGCTTCGTACTGGATGACACAGCTGCCTTTGCCTTCGTAAAAGGCGGTCTCGATGGAGCCGCTAAGACGTGGCAGGTTGTCCTCCAAACGTTCTGATTTGAAGCGGTCGATGAGGATGTAAATGTCGGCGTTCTTGCTGACTTTGCCGGCCAGCACTTCGTCAATTTCTTTCAGTTCTTTGTTATAGAAAATTCTGCTGAAGCCTTGCTGTTTCAATATCTCCAGCTGTTCGGCAGGGGTGCGCCCTGAGAATATCTGCAACGGCGACAGAATATAAACCACAGTGCCGGAGGAAATTCCCCTCAGGTAGCTGATGACATCACCCACATTTTCCCGTTTCACCTCCTTGCCGCTGATGGGAGAGTATGTGCGGCCAATACGCGCGAACAACAGTTTCAGATACTCGTAAATCTCAGTGGTGGTGCCCACCGTGGAACGCGGGTTGCGCGAAATGACCCGCTGCTCAATGGCGATGGCGGGCGGAATGCCCGTGACACTGTCCACGTCGGGCTTGGAGATCTTGCCCATGAACTGCCGCGCGTATGAGCTTAAACTTTCCACATAACGTCGCTGACCCTCGGCATACAGCGTGTCAAAGGCCAGTGAGCTCTTACCCGAGCCCGATAGTCCGGTGATGACAACCAAACGGTTGCGTGGAATTTCTACGTCTATGTTTTTCAGGTTGTTGACTCTCGCCCCCCTGATGATGATTTTCTCGCTATTCGTTTCTTCTGACATGTCTGCCTGCTTCAATAGATGACAAACTGCAAAGATACGGAATCTTTTTCAATTGGTGAATTGCTTAACTCGGCAATTGAAAAAAATATTGATTTAAAAGCCTGTCGTTCAATTGTTTTTTTTTTTCGTATCTTTGCGCCCTCAAAAATTTTAAATTAATAAGGATATAAAATACTGAATATAGATGAATTATAAGAATGCTTTTAGAGTGATGTTTGCGCTTGTGATGCTGTCTTTTTCCATCCAGGCACAGACCTATATCAGTGAAGATTTTGAAACTGTCAGTTCGGGCCTTCCTACAGGTTGGGTTTCTGTGGGCCCGGGAACCGTGGCTGTTCGTACCAGCAATGGTCATAACGGGTATCATAGCCTTCGTTTTTCAGGGGCCGTCTCTAATGTGGTGGCTCTGCCGGAACTTTCAGTCCCGATTAATACAACGCAGGTTACCCTGTGGACCAAAGCCGATGGAAATTACACAGGCTGTGGTTCGTTTCAGGTGGGCTATCTTACCAATGTAAACGATGAAACTTCTTTTGTCGCATTGGAAAATGTCAGCTACTCAGATTATATTACCTACGGGGAACTGACTGTGCCGATGACCCAGGCTCCTGCCGGTGCGCGTATCGCTTTCAGACATACTCCCAATTACATTTACTATTACTGGTATTGCGATGATGTGACGGTGGAAGCGCTTCCAAGCTGCATGCCGGTCACCAATCTTACCGCCATTCCTGGTTACAATGCGGTCATGCTCAGCTGGTCTGACACGGTTAGTGGTCACAGTTATACGGTGTTGAATATGACAACGGGCGATACCTTGGCCACAGCTCTTACTGCTCAATCTTATGTGGTGCAAAATCTTGCCCATTCCACTGCTTATACCTTCGGTGTGGTGGCTAATTGCTCCGCTACCGAAGTGTCCCCTGTTACGACCATCAACACTCAAACTGTATGTATGCCTTCCACCATTCCTTTCGTCGAGGATCTTGAAGGTGGTGTCATGCCTCCGTGTTGGACACAGAATGGTGCTTGGACTTGGCGCGTGGGTACAGGAGATCATGAGCCTGCAACTGGCGCCCATTCAGGCAGCCATAATTTTTTGATCACTTCCGACAGCTATGATGGCACCGCAAAACTGATTACGCCTCAACTTGATTTGACAAATGTCGGCCCTTCAGTGCATCTTTCTTTCTGGCACTTGCAGCGTTCGTGGGTTGGCGATAATGACGGACTCAAAGTTTATTACCGCACTTCTGAGCTTTCCTCATGGGTGCTGCTGGCAAGTTATACCGATGCCATAGAGAACTGGACAGAAGAGAATCTGGCTTTGCCCAATATCACTGCCGATTACCAGATCGCCTTTGATTTTCAAGCTGGATGGGGAAAAGGAGTGGCCATTGATGATATCCGTATCGAAGCTCCTGCTTCCTGCTCGCATGTCATGAACCTTACCGCCACCCCCGCAAGTAATAGCGTGTTGCTCGAATGGACAGATACTCAGAATACGGGAGCTACTTACACGGTTTATAATGCTAACTCCGGTAATGTGTTAGCTACAAACTGTAGTGGTAACTCGTATGTCGTTACAGGCTTGACACCTGGTACCAACTATCAGTTCAGTGTGGTGGCAAATTGTTCGGCCACTGAGTCATCAACCCCTACCACAGTCAGTGTGCAAACGAGTTGCGGAATCCGCACGATACCTTTCCATGAAGATTTCAATGGTCTCGTTTCTGGTATACCTGCCTGCTGGGATAACAGCGAGGGAACTACCAGCATAAATTCATGGAAGTGGAAACATGATACTACAGGCTATAGTGGAACAGGCCTGAAATTCAACAGTTATGTGAATGAAGATGGAAATACAAATGTCCTTTCCACCCCTTCAGTGACCATTAGCGAGAATGCTATTTTGTCGTTTTGGTGCAAAAACCCTGATGGGGGAGATTTGAGCGTGTTTATTTCAGTGGACACTAACTCCACACGTGATACTCTTATCACCAATCTTACTTCTATCAACGATTGGATGCAGGTGGGACTCCCTCTTGATTCGGCTGCTTACACTGGCCATAATGTTACAATCTATTTCCAGGGTACCAGCAATTACGGAAGTGATGATGCGTACATTTATCTCGATGAGGTGTCTATAACAGCTATGGTCCCACATTGTTCGTCGGTGGATCAGCTGTTGGTGGAAAGTGTGAGTACAACCAGCGTTAGCTTGAGCTGGATGAGTAACGCCGTCAGTTATACCGTGATGAACAATAACGTTCAAGTCGCTACCGGAATTACCGACACTCACTACACGCTTACTGGTTTGACTCCCGCCACTCATTATACCTTCTCGGTAATCGCCCATTGTTTGGACAGCGTTTCTTCTGACGCTGTTTCTGTAGATGCTTTTACTGATTGCCTGGCCTTTGAACTCCCTTATGTCGAAAGTTTTGAGGAGAATGGATATTACAATTGCTGGACAGTGTATTCAGATGCTTTGGAAACAGGCCCTATGGAGCTCGCTACATTTGCTGAGAGCGGCACATATGTATTTGCTTTCGAATCTTCCGCCAACCCACCCCAGTATCTCGTCTCGCCTGAACTTACGGGTACGGATAATGGCCTGAGACTGAGCTTTAGCTATATGTCATTCTCAGCCTCCAGCTCCGATAGTGTCGTGGTTGGTTATTCCACCACTACCAATGATATTGACGCATTTGTATGGAGTACCAGAATAACGGGCATCCCTACTTACTTTTATGACCGCTTTGATGAGGATGTAATGGTTAGCGGCATTAAGTATGTGGCTATCAAAAGTTTTGCCAATGCTTCATATTCCCTTTATATCGACAGTTTGGTAATTGAAGCCTTGCCGAGTTGTATGCCTGTCACTAATCTTGCATTCGGAAACTCGACTGCTACCAGTGTCACCCTCTTTTGGACCGATGTGGTGAACGATGGTGCCACTTATACTATATATAATATGGCTGATACCAGCGTGGTAGCCACAAATGTCACGGAGACACATTATACGATTAATGGTTTGTATCCCTCTGCTACAATCACGTATGCGGTGGTCGCCAATTGCTCTGAAGAAGATGCATCTACTCCGGTTCTCATTGATGCGATGACTGCTTGTGAGGCTTTTGAACTTCCATATACCGAGGACTTTGAAGCTGACGGAAACTACAACTGCTGGACAGTACACGCTACAAGCGCATATACAGACCGCATGGATATGTTCGTTTATGCGGAGAGTGGGATCGGCTTTTTTGCCTTTGCCAATAGTCCGAATCCTCCGCAGTACCTGATTTCTCCTGAACTTACCGGCACAGGCGCTGGTGTGCAATTCGAGTTCGGCTATAGGGCAATGTCAAGCTTCTTTGCAGAGAGTTTTGCGGTGGGTTATTCTACTACGACCAATGATATCAGTGCATTTGTTTGGAGTACAGAAGTAACCGATATCACTAATGAAGTTTATAATCGCTATGTTGAACAAATGGAAGTTGTTGGCGTTAAGTATGTTGCTATCAAATACACAGCCTTTGACAAGTCCAGCCTTCTTATCGATAGCTTGGTTATCAGTAAAATTGCGGATATCTGTATGCCTGTGACTGATCTTTCGGTTGAGGACATCAGTGCGACTAGTGTCACGCTCTCATGGGTAAATTCGGACAACGAGGATGCAAGTTACACCGTTTTGTATCTTTCCGGAGATGACATGATTGTTGATACCACAGGCCTCGTTGAAACTATTTATACTGTTCAAGGTCTGACCCCAAGTACACAATACAGTTTCTTGATCAGAACCGATTGCGAGGATACGGCGGTTTATAGTAATCCTGTTATTGTTGTCACACAGTCGCAACAATCTGTGTCTTCGTTTGATGGTACATCAAGCTGGAATCTCTATCCCAATCCTGCCAATACTGTGGTGACGGTTGATGCCAAAGATATGCGTCGTGTAACCATTTATGACGCCACAGGCCGTGAGGTGTTGCGCCGCAACGTGAATAATGATTCGGAAAGCTTCGATGTCAGTAGCCTGGAGAATGGTGTTTACTTCTTCCGCATCGAAACAGCTGACTACATGTCAGTGAGAAAGTGCATAGTTAATCACTAAAATCAAGTCAAATACTATTTAAGTATTAAAAGATATGCCTGATATGGTGATATGCCCGATATGGGCATATTGCCTTATTTGGGCAATGCTTATGACATGAATCCTACACAAAAAGGTATAACTTTGCACATTCAAATCAGTTTTCATGTAAAAACCGATGTGGGCGATGGGAAAACAGCCTTTGGCAATTTATGAAAAAATATTTCATTTTTCTATTTGCATTACTGCTTTCAATGGGTTTAGTGACAGTTTCTTGCAAAAAAGAGAAAGTGTCAGGAGATAATTCAACTTCTTATAGCGGCTATGCACCAACCTTGGACGCGACATCAGGAAAAACATTTCAAGGTTTGTCCAATCATGTTAATTTCTCTTATGATGGCTCTTCCTGGAATGTGACAGCAAAGTACTCAACCTTATATCCCAATTTTCAATTGACCTCTAAAAGTGTGAGTTATGCCAAGAATAGTGATAATGGTGCCACTTTTACATACAATGTGAGTTTTACTTACCGTTCTTCATATTCGGGAGAAACCATGTCATATAGTACATCGGGCTCCTTGTCTCTGTATTTTATTTCACCGAGTGAAGGTTATGCCAGCGGCACGCGGGATAATAAGACCATAAGCAACGAGGTTTTCACATTGCTTTAACACAAATTATGGCAGTGTGCTTGCAAGAGCGGCGGCTACCCCCAACCGTTAATAACATATTATACATGAGGTATATGGGTAGTGAGTTTAGTTCTTCCACATCTAAACAGCCAATCGTATGTCAGGGAGCAAGTGTATTGTAAATCACTAAAATCAAATCTGTTACTATAAATTTTTTTTAGGAAAATGACCCAAAAAAATTGACAGCGATGAAGGATAGTGTGCATATAGGTTCGCTCATTCTGAATGAGTTACGCCGACAAGGTAGAACTAACCGTTGGTTGGCAGAACGTATTAACGTGCATCCGCGCACCATCAATAAGATTTTTCAGAAAAGTGTAATTGATACCCAGCAATTGTTGCATATTTCGTATGCCTTGGGTGTTGATTTTTTTGAGGTGTATTCGAAATTGCTTAAAGACACGCCCGATATGGGCATATAGCCCTATCTGGGCAATGTTTATGACACAAATCCTGTACAAAAAAGATATAACTTTGCGTTTATAAATCTTATTTCATGTAAAAACCGATGTGGGCGATGGGAAAACAGCTCTGTTTATTATGAAAAAAATTACAGCAATCTTTTTTGTGGCATGTCTCGCCATGCTTTGCACAGCTTGCCATAAGGAGGGCGTGTACAATCCCTCAAAAAAAATCAGCAAGATTTATCATACTAATTCTGATGGAGTTAAGTCGATTGATGAGGTATGGACATGGAATAAAAACAATACCCTCGAAAAGATTGATTATTATTCAGGAAACTCTATCTATCGTACCAACAATTATACGTACGACAATAAACGTTTGGTGAAAATAAATGATTATACTCACAATGAATATGTCGAATTCAAATATGATGGGTATAAATTGAAAGAAGCCAACTGTTATGATGATAATATTCTTTACTGCATTTACACTTTCACGTATAAAGACGGAAAAATAAGTAAAATTGAAAGTAAATGGTTGGATGACGATTATTACAAGTCTTCCGGAGAAAAGGACAATTTGATGGCTTTGGATTTTATTATGCCGAGAGAGCTCAATGAGGCCGTTGCGAAATATAACAAGAGAAAGGCCAAGGAGGGCAAAGGAGGTGTGGAGGAGGTCACGACTATAAGTTTAACCTGGGAAAAGGGAAATGTCACAAAAGCGCTCATCACCGAGTATGACGGAGAATATGAGGAATATACTTGGGAAGCGAAATATGACAACAAAAAGAATCCTTTCCTGGGCTTTTCAGATGTAGATGTGTCAATTGTATCAAACCGCTCCAAAAACAATATTGTGGAAAGTATAGAACGTTGGAATAACGGTAGTGATTATTATAAGGTAACGTATGATTATTCCTACGAGGGACAATATCCTGTCAGTTATAGAAAATCATTCGTTGAAGCTTGGAGTGGGGGCAGTTATTCTGGATATTCTGGCATGACCGAATACGAATATACCAAGTAATTATCTCCTTTTTGTGACACACGCTATTGACGAAGTTTTAGGAAGTCTTTCCGTGTTGTACTATGTGTTTAATCGCCTCTTTCCCATTGAAACAGCCGATCTCATGTCTGTGTACAAGCGCGTGATCAGTCATTAGAATTTACCACTGTTATATTGATGGTCGTATTATTAAATTGAAAGTTATGAGAGTTAATGTTTTTATTATTATCCTCGTATGTTTTGCCATGCTGTTTACAGCTTGTAAAAAGGACAAATCACCTCAGATGTCGACAAGTGAACTTGTCGGCTCGTGGGAGGTTGTAGAAGGTTATTACAATACTGTCGCTGAACATAAGACTGCTCCTGTATGGGTACGACAGGAAGAGTATGAAGGTATGGTTTTGCGTTTTGATGCAAACGGTTCCGGCTCATGGGACGGTGACGAAATAAGATGGACTGTCAATGACAGCATGACAAAATTATCAGTGATTTACGATGATGAGGTAATCTACGATTATGAGATTAAACTCTCCAATAATGGTAAACAGTTGGATATGGAGGGCTATTATTTTAAATTGAAGACTATGAAATTGTAACGTGCTTTATCGCCTCTTCCAAAGTCACTTCCTCTTCTCCCAGGTGGGTGTGCTCGTAACCCATCTCAATGGCTTTCTCAGTGGGGTATAGGAAATAGGTGCAGGTGCATTCGGCACAAAGCTCCCCGTCGGGATTGCGGATTTCCCCGTGTACCACCGCGATGTTTCTTTTCTGCTCCACCAGCTTGGCAGTAAGCATAATGTAAGGCCAGGTGGTGTTGACGTTCTTGCGGTAGCGCATCTCCATTTTGGCAGTCACACCGGCGGTCTGGAGTTGGTAAAAGACCACCCATCCGCATATCTCATCCAACAAGGTGGCTTGGATGCCGCCATGCAGCGTGTCTACCCAGCTGACAAAGTTGGGGTTGGCTTTCCAAACAGAAATAACCTGCTCGCCGTCCCAGTAAAAGTGCATGTGTACCCCCAAAGGGTTGTTGGGGTTGCAGCCGAAACAATTGTAACCGTGCGTATTGCCAATCCACGGGTTGATGATGGTTCTCATGGGATATCGTTTATGTTTTTAAAAATTGCTGATTATTTGAGAATGCAGGCCAGAAAGCGGATGTCTTTGCCGCTGTTGTTGGTGATGCTGTGCCTGTCGCCATTGCCGGTAAAGACCACATCGCCGGCATGGATCACCGCTTGTGTGTCATTGTCGGTCACGATGGCCTCGCCTTCCAGCATGTAATAGATTTCGGCATCCGGCTGATGTGAATGTTCTTTGATTCTGCTGCCCGAAGGAAGGGTGATAACGTTGAACATCAATGCCTTGTCCAACATCTCCTCGGGCGTGAGAATGATGTCTTTGGAAATTCTTCCTTCAATATTGCCGCTGTTTTCCACAACGCTTATGGCAATGTTCTTTTTGTACTTGATCATTTTTTCTGATATTAAAATGCAAAAATACAAAAAAAGAGGCGGAAATAACATTCCCACCTCTATATTAATTGTCAACTGTCAATTATCAACTGTTAACTGTCAACTGTTAACTGTCAACTGATCACCACTTCCACTCCCTGCACGAACTCTTGCGCTTTCACCATCAGCTCATGCATGTAGCGGTCGTTCTCCACAAACGGAACGGTCTTGCGGAAACTGGCCACAAATTCTTCGATGAAGGGTGATGATTTCAGTGGTTTGCGGAATTCCAGTGCCTGGGCGGCGTTGAACAGTTCGATAGCCAGAATCTTCTCCACATTGTTGACCACCAGATAGCACTTGGTAGCGGCGTTGGCACCCATACTCACATGGTCTTCCTGTCCTTGTGAGGATTCTACGGAGTCGGTGGAGCAGGGCATGGTGAATGCCTTGTTCTGGTTCACGATAGAAGCGGCGGTGTATTGCGGAATCATGAAGCCTGAGTTCAGTCCGGGGTTCTTCACCAGGAAGGAAGGCAGTTCGCGTTTACCGGCAATTAATTGATAAATACGGCGTTCGGAGATATTGCCCAGTTCAGCCATTGCCATTGCCAAGAAGTCCAGTACCAAGGCCAGCGGCTGTCCGTGGAAGTTGCCGGCAGAGATGATGAGGTCTTCGTCGGGGAAAACAGTGGGGTTGTCGGTCACGGAGTTGATTTCGGTCTCCACCACATTTTTAACATGCTGGATGGAGTCTTTGCTGGCACCGTGAACCTGCGGCATGCAGCGGAAAGAGTATGGGTCTTGAACGTGTTTCTTCTCTCTCTTGATGATTTCGGAGCCTTCCAGCAGATGGCTGATATGGGTGGCGGTCAAAATCTGTCCCACATGAGGTCTCACCAGATGCACGTTGAGGTTGAAGGGCTCGATACGGCCGTCGAAAGCTTCCAAAGATACTGTTCCGATGATGTCGGCCAACCATGAGAGTTTCTCGGCTTTCAGCAGCAACCATACGGCGTAGCTGCTCATGAACTGTGTGCCGTTCAGCAGGGCCAAACCTTCTTTGGATTTTAGTGTGATAGGCTCCCAGCCGAATTTCTTGTTGATTTCTTCAGCGGCGTATTTCTTTCCTCTGTAATAAACTTCTCCCATGCCGATCAAGGGCAGACAGAGATGTGCCAGCGGAGCCAAGTCGCCGGAAGCTCCCAGTGAACCTTGCTGATACACCACGGGATATACGCCATTGTTGAAAAAATCAATCAGTCGCTGGATGGTGACTAACTGTGCACCGGAATGTCCGTACGACAGGGACTGAACCTTCAGCAGCAGCATAATGCGAACGATTTCCTGAGGCACTTCTTCGCCGAAACCGCAAGCGTGAGACATCACGAGATTCTTTTGCAGGGTGGAAAGATCCTTGCTGGAAATGCTGGTGTTGCACAATGAGCCGAAACCAGTGGTGACACCGTAGACGGGCACCTTGCTGTTTTTCATTTTTTCATCCAGATAGTTGCGGCATTTTTCAATGGCAGCCGTCGCTTCTTCCGAAAGTTCCAGCTTGATTTTTTTGTCCAGAATCTTCTTGATAATCTCAAGGTTGATCAGTTCTGAGGAGATTTGATGTTTCTTCATATTATATATTTTTTTGACATTATTTTCAAGGATGCAAAGATAAAAAATTTTTTTTATCGCAAAAGTGTGTTTGTTTGAAAAATTATGTTTATATTTGCAGAATGAAATTTTAAATAACACAAAAAATGAGTGAACAAGAAAACCCCGTAAGTTTTTTCAGATTCGAGGATTTGAGAATTTACGCTAAAGCGTTGGATTATATCAACTGGCTCTATGGCGTTGTTCCGATGTTCCCTTCTGATAAGAAAGAGGCTTTAGGCGACATGTTTTTGAAGTCAGCCCAGAGCATTGCATTGAATATTGCCGAGGGCTCATCCCGCAATAAAGCTCAGTTCGTTTATTATCTGAAGATGGCTAAAAGCTCTGTGAGAGAGTGCGTTGTCTATACAGAAATCGCCTCTGGTCTCAATGCTATCAATGCGGAACAAAAGGACTATTCTCGCAATCAGTTGATGGAACTGACCAAGATGATCGGTTCGTTGGTGGCCTCTCTCCAGCGTTCGGTTGCCCCCGGAAGCTCTCGTGAGGATGACATCGATGAACTGAATGATATGATGTAGAGTATCATTAATTTTTAACAAAAATAGCGTGGGCTGATTCGCGTCAGCCTGTTTCTTTATTTTCTGAAAATTTCAGTGGCTCGGTCGAAAATTCCGTTAACAAGTGACAGAGTCATGCCGTAGTTGCTCACTGGAATACCTTTGTCGGTAATCTCTTTGATGCGGTTCATTAGCTGGCGCTTAGTCACCATACACCCTCCACACTGGATGGCCATCTGGATGGTGTCTAAAGAGGGGAGAGGGGACAATGCCGCGACAAATTGGAAGTTCAGCTTCTTCCCGGTGAATTGTTGTATCAGCCGAGGCAGTTTGTGTCGGCCAATGTCCTCACAGGAGCTGAGGTGCGTGCATGATTCCAACATCAAGATGGTGTCCCCATCTTGCAGCTGCCGCAGATGCTGCGTGCCTTGGATGAATTTGTCGAAGTTGCCTTTCGAGCGGGCCAGTACGATGCTGAAACCCGTCAGCGGAATGCTGGTCGGCACGATTTTCGCGACTTCTCTGAAGGCCTGGCTGTCGGTGATGACCAAATCAGGTTGGTGGATAGCCAAATAGGTGGATAACTCTGACGGTTGCAGGCAGATGGCAATGGCTTTGTTATCGAGGATATTGCGGATAACTTGCACTTGTGGCAGAATCAGCCTTCCTTCGGGGGCTTCGGAATCCTGGGGCATCACCAGCACGATGGTCTCGCCTTCGTGGATGATTTCGTCTAAAAGATTTTCTTGGCGATAGGCCGAAGCCGGTGTGGTCTTGACGATAGCCTGCACCAATTCTTCCATTCCCTGCTTGGTAGCGGCACTGCACTCCACAACAGGCGCACCGAAGCTTTCCAATTGCTGACGGCAGGATGCTGTCATGGGCTGCAAGTCGGCTTTGTTATGTACTATTATATAGGGTAAATCGTATCGTTTGAATTGCTGGATTACTTCTTCCTCCTCCTTGCCCAACTGATTGTTGCTGATAAGCAGCAGGGCTATATCGATGATTTTCAGACTTTCTAAACTTTTGGCCACACGTTTCTCGCCCACCTCGCCACTGTCGTCCAGTCCGGCGGTGTCCACCAAAACGCAGGGACCTATGCCGAAAATCTCCATACTTTTCTTCACAGGGTCGGTGGTGGTGCCTGCCACGTCCGACACAATGGCAATGTCCTGTCCCGCCAATGCGTTGATTAACATGCTTTTTCCTTGGTTTCTCCGTCCGAAAATGCCGATGTGTACTTTGTTCATGCTGCCTTGTTGATGATTAAGAACTATAAATTCCCCTTCTTGTAGAAGGGGTGGCCGAAGGCCGGGGTAGTATAAAGTTGACTGATAATATAGTCCCCATTGCCTTAGTCTTTGCAAAAATACAACAAAAAACAGTGGAAATAGAAATTAATCGAAATTATTATGTAATTTTGCACAGTAGATGTATCATTAATCAAACCAAATCATGATGAAACGGTGCTTGAGCTTGCACGTGCTATTATGCGTACTCTTGTTTCCACTGCTTGTGAGTGGACAGCGCAATTTTGAGAATAATTTGATATTTTACACCGACAGCATCGGTGAGGTATATCTCGACATGCCCTTGGTGGACTTGCCTTCGCAGATTCATTCCTACAATACCACGGGAGGCTTCTTCAAGATGTATATGAATCCTGGGATGGAGGCTTCTCTGGCGTATTCCATGGATTTTTATACCGCTGTGCATTTTGGCTTTAAGAATATCCGCATCAAAAAGAGCAAAGGAGCGCAGATTTTTTTGCAACGTTTTCTGATTAGTGGTTTTGATGTGCTGAGCCAGTGGTTGCCGTTAGGCGTTCCGTGGCTCCATGAGGAATATCATAGAGCGGTGATGAACCAGTATGGTATCAACAGCTTTAACGAGGTGCTGACTTTCCCTTTCGGCAAAAGTTCGATAGCGGTGAATCGTGTTAAGGATGAAGACCTTGAGAGACTCTGTAATGAACATCATGCTGACTTTGTGCGCTTGATGAGTGCCGGACATGAGGCGGAGGTGCAGATTGTCCGCAACCTCCAGTCCAATGAGTTCTTCTATCACCAGAATCTGGATAACGAGGTGCTGTATATCATGTATTCCATTCAGAATATCATGTATATCAACAGTTGTGCGAGGGGATTGGGTGATAAGGGTATAAGGGAACGCAATTTGGTGGAAAATACTATCGAATCCCGTGATTTTACAGGCATGGACATGAACGCCTGGATTGACGCTTTGTGTTTTCCCGATAAACCGTATGCTGCTCGCGGAATTCATCCGAGCGGCGTGGGGTATGACAGATACATCATGTATGACGATATTTCCGAGGAAGGACGTAAATACCTGAAGCGTCAGGTCGGTCTGGATGTCTTTAACTTCATGTCTCCCATGATGATAGGCTTTTCCCGCATCCGTTTGGCCAACACTGATGAGGGTGCCTATTACGGCAACTTCGCCTTCCGTCATTATCTGACTTCTTTCGGCGATGATGTCTCCCTTGATCTTTACTTGCAGGCTCCCAAGTTCAATTTGTATGCCACCTTGCACAGTTATAATAACCTTCATCATCATTTTGGCGGTATCGAAGCGGGCTTGATAGATTTTCCTTTGCTGAACAACCGGATGCGGATAGGAGGCGTGGCAATGTTCTGGGTGCAGCCCAAGGATATGTCTTTTTATACGGATAAAGGTTCTGTCGGCGGCCTGCTAAAAGCAAGAGTCTCCTACCATAGCCGTTTTTGCGATCCCTATCTCGAACTGGGCTGGAAGAGTAAAGGCTGGGTGGCGGGCAATGTCTGCCTGAATTCCACCTTCTTCATGAAGGCTGGCATCCGTTGGCAGATTTGCCGAAGATAGTTGTGGTATTGCCATCACATAATCATATTCTCGCAGAGGGTTAAATCTCAATAGATGGAAGCATTATCCTTGAAAAAGTGCACAATCAGAGCAACAAATTTTCGCTTTTTACGTCTTTTATATTATAGGATATGAAAATATAATTTGGTTGTATTGTAAATTATTAAAAATCAATATATTATGAAAAGACTTAAACTCTTGTCTCTTTTTTTGTTTTCTATTCTTTTGTGCCTTTCACTTGCCATCGTGTCATGTCATAAAGATAAGGTGACCAATAACCAGAACAATACTAACACAGAAGTTCCGGGTGGTGAGGATCCCGGAGATGAACCTGGCGGTGGTGAAGGTGGCGGAGAAGTGACAGGAGATCATGTCATTTCCAATGGTGTGACGGATATCGATGGAAATCAATATGCTACGGTTGTGCTGGGCAATCAGGAGTGGATGGCAGAGAATCTCCGAACTACTCATTATGCCGACGGGACTGCGGTACCGGAGGGAGAGTATGGCTATGGTCATACTAGTGATACAGATCCATATTGGTATGCCCCTGCTGATGGGAATAATGTTAGTCAACATGGATATTTGTACAATTGGCCTGCTGTTATGCATGGCGCTGAATCGTCAACGGCAAATCCTTCTGGTGTGCAAGGACTTTGTCCTACGGGCTGGCACGTGCCCAGCAAAGCGGAGTGGGAACAATTATTCAATTATGTGGGAAGCCAGAGTGAGTATGTATGTGGAGATAATCCAGCAAACATAGCGAAGTCGATGTGTGTTACCAAAGATTGGGCGTGTGATGAGTATGAATTTGATTGTACACCTGGTTATGAATCGTGGAGCAATAATGCTACGGGATTCTCTGTTTATCCCAGCGGTTGGTATGGAGGGGCATATATGGATCCGGGAACGAATGTTGCTTATTGGAGTACCACTGTTATTGACGTTACTCATCTACTTATTGCCGCACCACGTTTTATCTGTTATAGTAGTACCGTTGCAGGCCTGACCTCGGGAAGTCAGATGGCTGTCGCCCAACCCCTCCGCTGTATCAAAGACTGATAGGTTGCAGGTATTAGGTTTTAGGTATTAGACATTAGATGTCTGGTATTAGGTGATATTTTATCGACCAGCGACCTTGTAGGGACTAAGTGGCAACGAGGATGACAAGGCGATAATTAAGGCGGTCTTGTATCTGATTTATGGGTCTTGCAGGCTATTGGTCTGAGGGCAACGGGTGGTGAAAAATGGACAGATTGACGCTATATTGTTAAAATATGACCATTCAAATAATTTATAATTGTTAAAATATTTTGTTTGAATTTTCAATATATTGACTTTCAATGCGTAAAAATTTCACAAGTTCGTTGATTTATATTGTTTTTCCATGTATTTTTGCAATCGGAAAAAACGATAAAATTATTGAAATGGAAAATCCTATTGATGAAGCTAGAAGATATGTTTCCAATGCGAAAGATGTCATTAAGAATGCGAACTATGATCGCAAGTTCAAAATGTATATGGATGGAAAGTATGTGAAAATGGCAGGCGATACACTGTGGAAGGGTTGTCTGATTGCGTTGGATGCGGTGCTGAACATCCGTAAGGGCAAAGGCCGTCCCTCAATTGATAAATACAAGGAGGCTGCCGGCGAAAGAGACCGGAAGTTGCTTGCCTACATTGTGACAGGATATGATACCATGCACCTGCACATGGGATATGACGGCACGGGAAATAAAAAGACCTGTGACTCGGGCTTTGACTATGCCAACATGATTATTGACCGCTGCGCTATACTGATGCCCAATGCCGTCGGTGATTGATTTTAGGTATAAAGACATACCCTCGAAGAGGGTTTAATCTCAATAGAATATTGTGATTTCACAGATTCAATCATACCCTTGCAGAGGGTTTAATCTCAATAGACACAGGCATTATTCCTTTCTCCTTGTGTTCCATCATATGCACCATGGCGTCGAAGATGCCACATTTTAGTAACCCCGCACAAGCGACGCAGTCGCGCAGTGTGGGGCCTGAGGATAACCCGTATGCCTCCCGCGGTGTGCTCAGCCCTTGCCCCGAAGCACTGCACCAACCCACCGCGGAAGTGACACATCACATCTGATGAAAAAAATCATATTTTGTTGTAACGTTTTTGATGTTTAAAGCGTCATGTAAATGTACATGTATAAAAACGAGAACACGGAAATATGAAAAAGTTTATTTTGGTAGGCTTGTCATTGCTCATTTCTTTGGCTTTGCTGACGGTTTCTTGTCACAAGGAAAATTTATCCAATAATCAGAATAACACTGATACTGAAGTGCCAGGTGGTGGAGAAAATCCTGGAGACAACCCGGGTGAAGGAGATGAACCGGGTGGAGAGGAAGGTGGTGGAGAGGAAGAAACAGGTGATCATATCATTCCCAATGGTGTGACGGATGCCGACGGGAATCAATATAATACGGTTGTTTTAGGCAATCAGGAGTGGATGGCCCAGAATCTCCGTGTCACGCATTATGCCGATGGTACAGCAATCCCGATGGGAACGGATGGTCAGTGGAGCGATACAGATCCCTATCGTTATGCTCCTGCTGGAGATGAAGCACATGTTGAACTCTGGGGCTATCTGTACAATTGGTCGGCGGTAATGCATGGCTCAGGCTCCACTACGGCCAATCCGTCGGGAGTGCAGGGAATTTGCCCTACAGGCTGGCATGTGCCCAGCAAGGCAGAGTGGGAACAGCTGTTCAGTTATGTGGGCAGCCAGAGCCAGTATGTCTGCGATGGCAATTCCGCACACATAGTCAAATCGTTGTGTGTTGCCAAAGACTGGGAAAGCGCTAGCAGCGGCTTTGAATGTTGCCCAGGTTGGGAATCATGGAGCAATAATGCCACTGGTTTCTCCGCCTATCCATGTGGAACGTATAACGGTAATTATATGGATCAGAACTTGGGTGCGCACTTTTGGAGTACCACAATGATCAATGTAAACTATAAGTTGGTTGCCGCCCCCCGTTTCTACTGTTTTTCTCCTGATATTTCGGGTCTGACTGCAGGCGGCCAGGTAGGGACCGCTATCTCCCTCCGCTGCGTCAAAGACTGATTCAGTTAACAAGTATAGTAATTCTCACCTTGGAGAGGTGATACGCACGCAGCGCAACTAACACCACACTGCGCAATTCCGTTGCTTGTATGGTGTTAATTGTGCCTGTTGGCACGTCACATGCCTTCGGCATGAATATAAAAATGTTGTTTCAGTGGTAATTGTTAACTTTCAGTTTTCAGTTTTCAGTTTATTTGAGGTTGATAAACGGCACCGCATCTCCTAGCATGTACTGTGGCAGCTGTCCATCCCATTTCTGTACCGCCTCATAACTCACTAGTTTGGGGTTCGACTCCAATGCGTGGGCTTTGATGCGCATGGCCTCGGCCTCAGCCTTGATTTTGGTCTGCTTGGCCTGCTCTTCCACTTGGATGGTCACATTCTTGGCTTTCAATGCGTTCTGCTCGGCCACCTGCTTCTCTTTGATGGCATTCTCGAAGGCATCGTCGAAGTCAATATCTACCAACTGGAACTGGATGTTGGTGAAATAGTGTGATTCGCTGATTTAGGTTGTCACTTTTGTGTCTTGCGACTAATCTGAGTTGACTGGGTTAATCATTTGCGACCGCAATAGGTTGTCGCTTGTTCCAGTTAACTCGCCTCTTCGAGATGCCACATTAGACAATGTGCCTATGTTTTCAAAAACAGCGGCAAAAATACTGTTTTTATGTATTGTGTAAATTATGCGCAGCAAGAAAGCGCTACCGATTTATGTATTTTTTACTACCAATATGTGTGATTTCTTGCTCTAGTTTGATGTAAATAGTAATTGAAAAGTATACCACAATAATAATCGAAAAGTATACCATGAGGGTCGTTAGTTATACGTTATATTAGCGATTCGTAAGAGTGCTGTAAAACGTATGAGAAGTAAAAATGATCAACATGGACAAAAAAGAACAGATTCTTCATTACTATCGCATTGATGGAATGAGTTTGCGGGAGATTGCCCGCAAGACAGGTCTAAACAGAAAGACCGTGACCCGTTACATTCGTGAGTATGAGACCCTAGCTCAGTCAGATCCGGAGGAAGGTGTAGACCTGAGCCTTGCAAGCAGGCCAAAGTATCCCTGACGCAGAGTTAAGCGCACAAGGCTCACCGAACAGGTTTGTACAGAGATAGAGTACTGGCTGGCAGAGAACGCCAAGCGCCGGCAGACCGGTATGCGCAAGCAGTGCCTGAAGCGTCAGGACATATACAGATGCCTGATAGAGAAGGGGTTCAACATCAGCTATTCCAGCGTATGCAAGTACATACAGAAGCGCAAACAGGAGAAGACAAAAAAGCCAAGGGAAGTCTTCATCAAACAGTATTATGAACCAGGACAGGAGTGTGAGTTTGACTGGGATGAGGTCAAGTTGCGCATTGGCGGCAAGCCCGTCACGTTCACCATGGCGGTATTCGCCTTGTGCCACAGCGAGGGTCGTTGGGCGTACCTTTTCCGCCATCAGGACAACCTGGCCTTCATGGAGTCGCACCGCAACTTCTTCCACGACATGCACGGGGTTCCGCACATGATGGTGTACGACAACATGAGAGTGGCGGTCATTTTGAAGCCAGGTGGCAAACAGCCCACGGAGACACTGCTCCGCATGCAGGCATACTACGGCTTTGAATACCGCTTCTGCAACGCCCGCGCCGGCTGGGAGAAGGGGCATGTGGAGCGCAGCGTAGACTATGTTAGGGGACGCGCGTTCACCACTCGCGTGGACTTTGACTCCATTGAGGACGCCCAGATGTGGCTGAGTCGCATATGCGACAATATAAATACGGAGAGCGGCAGTCTGGCCACAGGCAACAAGCGGGAGGCTCTGCGCAGGGATCTTGAGTGCATGCTGCGCTTTCCGGGCGACTTCGGGTGCTTTGACCTGCTGCAGTGCTCCGTGGACAAGCAGTCCACGATATCTGTGAAGGGAAGCCACTACTCCGTCCCCGACAATCTCGCGGGACAGACGGTTATCGTAAAGCTGTACAGTGAGAAGATACGTGTCTATGACACCGCTTACAACAAGGTGGCGGAACATGAGCGAAGCTACTCCACCGGCTCGTGGACGTTTGACATCAACCATTACATCAACACCATGATGAGGAAGCCCGGCGCGCTTGACGGCTCTGTGGCGCTGCGACAGATGCCTGAGAAGATGCAGGAGCTCTTCCGTGTGCACTTCGCCGACAACGGCAGGGACTTCTTGCGGCTGCTCAAGTACTGCAAAGGGCATGGGCATGATTATAATGACATACTTGCCGCGGTGAAGAGGATACGCATGCGTGGAGCCCGCCATATCAACTTCGACCAGATAAAGGTGGCGCTGGAGACATGTGACAATATCCCGCTTGTCTTCACGGAAAGCCAAAGGACAGAAGCCTTCCTGGAGATAGAGCTGGGCAGCGAGGACGTGCTCTCACAATTGGAAGGCATCATGCAGGGAAACTCCAGTGGCATGAGCAGTCGGGAAAGGAGGTGCTCATTATGAATGATATTGAAGCCATTGATTTGTATACCAAAGAGTTGAGAATAACCGCCGTCAGGGAGAACGTGGCACTGTTCACAGAGGATGCCCTCAGAGAACAGTGGGGGCACCTTACCTTCCTTAGACGTCTGCTGGAAGCGGAAGTGGACAGACGGCGTGAGAGGAGCAAGACAACCCGTATCCACAGGGCCTGTTTCCCACAGATGAAGTACCTTGAGGAACTCCAACGGGAGGAGCTTCCCGTTGAAGGACGGACAATGCTGCCAGAGATGGAAACACTGGACTTCATCAGGCAGGGACGCAGCATTGTCATGTATGGCAACCCCGGAACGGGAAAAACACACATCGCCATCGGACTCGGCATCAAGGCCTGTCTTGAAGGCTACTCCGTCTTCTTCACATCCGTGCCGCATCTGCTGACTCTTATCCGGGCGGCAAAAACGCAAAAGTCGTTAAGAAACATGGAGATGCGTTTTGAAAGGTACGATCTCGTCATCTGTGATGAACTCGGTTATGTCGGCTTTGACAAGGAAAGCGCTGAGATGCTTTTCAACCACCTCTCGCTCAGAACTGGGAAAAAAGCCACCATCATCACCACAAACCTCCCTTTCACCAGATGGGAGGAAGTCCTTAAGGATAAGGTACTTTGCTCCGCTCTCGTTGACAGACTTTGCCACAAATCCTATCTTGTCAATATGACAGGAACTTCATATAGAATTAAAGAAACAAAAAAACTATTCAAAATTTAATGTGTAACCAAACTTTTTGTACTTTTGCAGCACCTAATTGTGGTATACTTTTCGATTATTACCTGGTATACTTTTCAATTACTATTTACACCATTGCGGGCCTCTCATTCAACGATTTCCTCGATTTCATCACCGCTAACATTATGCTGCCTTTGGGAGGCTTGTTGATTGTCCTCTTCCTGGGCTGGCGTTTAGGCAAGACCGAGTTCTTTGCTGAGGTGACCAACGAGGGTGCGTTGAAGGCACCTTTGAAATCTGCCGTTTTCTTTATTATTAGGTATTTGGCTCCCTTGGCAATTTTGGTTATCTTTATCAGCGGACTCGTCAATTAAGCGATTTAAAACATGAAAAATTCAGCACCATTATCAAAGACCTAGTACGGCCTCTACGTGGAGTGCATGAACCACCAAGGCGAGAACTGCTATTGGACGGAGATTGTGCGCCGCATGTCCACTCAGAAGCTGTTGACCACTGAGGCTTACAATGCGTTGGACGAGCGGGTGGAGCTACGGCAGTGCAGCGAGCCCATCCTCTCCTCCGCCGCCATCTACGACAAGTTACTTTACCGTCACTACCCATTCCGGGAAATAAAAATCTGTACTACCCAAACCTGAATCAGCATAACGGAAATCTGCTGTAAACAGCCTAGTTATGCCAGGCAAGTGATAAAGTTGGGTTAGTTTTCCTCTAAAATGCATCTGACGCTGAAGCCGTTGCAACGTGCGGATTGCGACGAAAGTATCTTATTGCATACGTAGTCTATCATTGCACCCGTTGCCATGTCATAAACAGGATGACAACTCCAATAAAAGGCATTACCCATGACATTCTCATACCTGCCTGTTGAACAGTTATACATACCAGATGGTACTGCATTGAAACCAGTGGAATTGACATTAACTACTCCATTCGCATTGATCCAGTAATTGGTAGATCTGAGTTCGGAGGTAGTATAGGCGTTCAAGTCCTCAAAATCTTCATCTGTGGGCAGATACCAACCCTCGGGACAGATGCCTTGGATATGGTGTCCTAGCGTGTAGGCACGCTCTACAGAATCTACAGAACCATATCTCTGAGTATCGGCAGCCGCATACCAGTCGTAGAGATGTCCAAAGATGTTTACATTCTCAGTTGTGTTGGGGTGGGTTTCAGAGTAATAATCCATCACATTGTTGATGCTACGTCCATCACTATATTGGGTTGATTTCAAGTTCTTGGTCATCCAGCACTTGCAACCACTGCCCAAACGTACTGACGGGTAGATGGTATCTTCGTAGTCAACAGCGTCGGGACAGGTCATGAAGTTGATTTTGATAATCTGTTCGCAGATGATACTGTCATTGCACATACCCTTGGCCACCCAGGTCACCACAGTTTCGCCAGCAGGATAAATGTTATCGGCGGGAGCGTTGTTGCTGATGGTAATTTCAGACATCGGAACGCTTGAGGTGGTGGTGAAGTTTGGTGTGCCAATATCGGTAATTACCAGATTGCAGCCGCCATGACGGATGGTGTCGTTGATATTCTCGGGACAAGTGAATGTGGAGTTTGCCAGGGTGATAGGATCACAAAGGATGGTCAGTGTGCCGTTTACCATTTCATTATTGAAAGTGTAACAGTTGGTCACATCCATGGTATAGCCGGCAGGTATTGAACGCAATCCATTGCGTGTCCTCGTGCCGTTATAGTTTTCGTTACGGTAAACAGTGTAGCCTACCACTACATTGTCGGTTTGGCCTATCTCGGTGATGCTACCTTCAATCTGAACCACTAAAGTGTCGCCAGGAGCGAGGACATCGGCCGGGGTGTAGGTGTAACTGCTGTCAACCAATGGCGTGCCATCGTATGGTTTTTGCGAGCTGCCAGCAGTAATGGTAATGACATTGGGATTGGGGCTAATGCTGATCGTACCGAAAACGAGAGTCACCCTAGAAAGATCGTAGTTGTTTTCATGATCCAGCGTATATGCAAAGCTGTTGTTTTGCAATGTGTTGTCTGAGATATAGGTAATACTTGGCGGATTGATCACAGAAAGCGTATCACCATAAGGCAGTATGAATCTGGTACTATCATCTGCCAAATGAGCCATGTTAACGCCATCATATTCTATCTTGTAACTTGGGTATGAATGGGCGAAGCCATCATAGTGGAAGTCTTTGTCGCCAGAAGTGATGACAATTGTTGGTGCCAAGACTGTCTCCACCGTTGCTTCGGCGAACTTTATCAGGTTTCCAACGCTAGCCGTTACCGTATTGGTAAAGTGGTTTCTTAGAACGTCAGCTGCGGTGATGGTATAGGTTGCAGTAGTGGTGATTGTTTCACCTGCAGGAACATTCATAAACGTTCTCTGTGCAAGGGTAACACCCGCAATCTCTGAAAGGGTTATTGTCTTAGGTTCATCATAGATATTGGTTGCCGTGATGGAGAAGATTACCTCTTCGCCTCGTTTGAACTTCTCTCCATTTTCTGGAACTGAAACCACATCTTTCGTAACTACCAGTCTATCATTCACGGGATTAGGATTACCGGGGTCCGTACCATCGGTCACAGTCAGCACACCATTAATTGTGCTGATATCGTAGTTGGAAGCTATTGTGTTACTATTCATCGTGTAGCTAAAACTGTTTTCGCTGCTGCCAACTAACATTTGGCTACCCGTCACAACATAATTTGCACCTTCGCCTTCCACAAATCCTTCTCCGCTTACTGTAACGTTGCTGTTAGTTAGGGATGTACCATCATAGACTTTTTGGTCGGTGGCACTTGTTAGCGTTACACTTCGCGGTGTTATGTCCAACCAACCGTCATTCACGACAAAAGTCACAGCATAGTTCGGATTGATTGAACTAAACTGTTCAGCTGTCAACCCCATCAGGTATCTGCTATCGTTCTCAGTCTTCACATTGGTACCTTGGGCGATTGCAGTTGTTGGACCGATGATGTCGTTCTCTGTCAAGCTTACGCCTGCGGGAATGCTCATGGTGTAGCCTGTCACGGTGTGCCCGTTGCCATCATAGGTTATCATGGCGGTGCTGCCAGTGATGGTGACTTCCACAGGTTCTAAACCAATGGTCAGCGTACCATTCACATACGAGATGTCATAGTTATTCGTAGAATTACCAACTATCGCTGCGCTGGGTACAATCGTGTTGGGGTAAACACCAATATGTATCTCTTGACCGTCGAGGGTGATGCTGGTCAGTTGGTCGTTGCCCACTAGCCCGGAGACACTAATCTTGGAAGCAATATCCGCGGCATTGGTGTAGGTGATGTTGTTTTCACCATGAGGATTACCATCATGAACGTATGTTTGATTGAGAGCCGTAATGGTCAGTGTCTTTGGATTGACTTTGATGGAAATATCCTGCTCCTTGGTTCCGCAGCCAGGAATCTGGTTGCTACTTGCCGTAGCGGTGATGGTGAAGTTGCCGACAGCGGCAGGTGTGCCTGAAATGGTTTGTGTGTTGGAATTGTAAGTCAATCCTGCAGGCAATGCCGACAAGGTGATAGTGGAGTAGGAGTTGCCAATCAACACGGGCGTGATATTGTCGCCGTAAGTAATCTCCTGGGAGACGGGAGTGACCGTGAGTGACGGCAGAGGGTTCACGGTGATGACCTGCTGTTTCTGTGTGGCATTCTGGCAGGTGTCTTTCACTGTCCATGTTCTGATAATGGTCATCGAGCCGTCTTGATTTTGAACGGGTGCTGCATCGGAATAGGAGGTATCAACGGTGGAACATGTGACGGACACATTACTTACAGTACCTGTTACGTTGGGCGTGATGGTGTAGCTGCCATCGGTATTGCGGCAGACAGCAATGTTATCAGGAGCAGTGAAACTTAAAGTTGGCGGCAAGACATGATAAGTATAATTCCATTGGAATACCTTGCCTGCGCAGTCTGTGTATGTGTAATTATAGGTAAAATCGCCAGAACAGGTGGTTGAAATGTAGTTGTTGTTCACCGTAGGTGTGCCGAAATTCAGCACATTGCCGCAGGAATCCACCACGGTTGGCATTATGATATTGGTGTTCTCATGCGGGGGAATGACGTCACTTACATAGCAATGTACCTCAGAGGAAGTGGGCACAGGTCCGTTCATTTCTTGAGGCGCTTCATTATGGGTGATATATATGGTCTGGCTTGTCGTCACACTGTGGCCGCAATCGTCCGCAATGGTGTAAGTTCTTGTTACAGTTGGGCAAGTGCCTGTGCTTACGTCATTGCTGGATACTTGCAAGCCGTTGCCGACGGTACAGTTGCCTTGGATGGTTAGACCCGCAGCTTCGAGTTGTGCCACGGTTGTGAATGCTTCGGGAGCATCCGTTGCGGTACAGCCACTCACTGTAAGATTCTCCAATGTGCCAGTGACGGTAAGGGAAGCTTCAGTTATCGTCAGCGTTCCACTTACATACGAGATGTCATAATTGTTCGTATAATTACCAACTACCGCTGCACTGGGTACAATCGTGTTGGGGTAAATGCCAACATGTGTCTCTTGACCGTCGAGGGTGATGCTGGTCAGCTGGTCGCTGCCCACTAGCCCGGAGACACTAATCTTGGAAGCAATATCCGCAGCATTGGTGTAGGTGGTATTGTCTTCACCCTGGGGATTGCCATTATGAACGTAGGTTTGATTGAGAGCCGTAATGGTCAGTGTTTTTGGATTGACTTTGATGGAAATTTCCTGCTCTGCGGTTCCGCAGTTGGGAGTCAGGTTGCTGCTTGCCGTAGCGGTGATGGTGAAGTTGCCGGCAGCGGCAGGTGTACCTGAAATGGTTTGTGCGTTGGAATTGTATGTCAAACCTGCAGGCAGTGCCGACAAGGTGATGGTGGAGTAGGAATTGCCAATCACCACAGGCGTAATATTATCGCCGAAAGTAATCTCCTGGGAGACGGGAGTGACCGTGAGTGACGGCAGAGGGTTCACGGTGATGACCTGCTGTTTCTGAATGGTATTCTGGCAAGTGTCGCTTACCGTCCATGTTCTGACAATGGTCAGTGTGCCGTCTTGATTTTGAACGGGCGCAGCATCTGAATAGGTGGTGTCAAGAGTAGAACATGTAGCCGATACATTCTGCACTGTTCCTGTCACATCAGGCGTGATGGTGTAGCTGTCGTCAGAATTGCGGCAGACTGCAATGTTGTCGGGAGCAGTGAAACTTAAAGTTGGCGGCAAGACATGATAAGTATAATTCCATTGGAACACCTTGCCTGCGCAGTCTGTATAGGTATAGTGGTAGATGAAATCACCGGAGCAGGTGGTCGTATCGTAGTTGTTGCTTAATGTGGGGGTGTCGAAATCCAGCACATTTCCGCAGGTATCCACCACGGTAGGCATCGCGACATTGAGGAGGTTCTCGTGTGGCGGATTGGTTTCACTCAAGTAGCAATGTACCTCGGAAGAAGTAGGCACGGGACCGTTGATTTCGTGAGGCGCTTCGTTGTGGGTGAAATAAATGATCTGGCTTGTCGTCACGCTGTGACTGCAATCGTCAGAGATGGTGTAGGTTCTTGTCACGGTAGGGCAGTCGCTTCCAATGTTCAGGTCGTTGTAGGACACGTGGAAGACGTTGCCAGCCTGGCAGTCGCCTTGAATGGTCAGACCGGCGGCCTCGAGTTCTGCCACCGTCGTATAAGGAGTGGCGTCAGCTCCGCTACAACCATATACCGTAAGGTTGGCCAAGGTACCGGTGATGATGAGGGTGTCGTTTACAATGGTCAGCGTGCCGGGTATATAGGTAACGTTGTAGTTGCCCTGCTTGGTTGCGCCGGAGGGCGTGATGGCGTAAGTACCAACAACCTCACCAGTATCACGGGAAATGGTGTATGTAATCACACTTTCGGAATCGCCATTCTTCAGACCGGTAACGGTGGCGGTCCATTGCGGATCGGGCGCGCTATGCACTTTCTCCTTGTTATCGGCCATCACCATAGCAGTAGCCGGGTAGATGGTGAAGGTGCCCGAGGTGGTTGCCACCTCATAGTTCGGGTTGTCGCCGAGGGTGGCGATAATGGGATACAAGCCGACATTTTCGCCAGCTTCACGGGCAAGCGTGTAGTTGAGGGCATCGTTGCCAACGGTACCCGTTACGGTGGCAGTGAGAGCAGGATCTGCAGTGCCGTAGTATTTGTTCTTGTTGGTAGCCACCACCATGGCGGCTTTCTTGTTGATGGTGAAAGTGCCAGATGTGGTGGTCACCTCGTAGTTCGGATTGCTGCCCGGCGTCACGGTGATGGGATATGTGCCGACATTCTCACCTGCGGCGCGGGACAGGGTGTAATTGATAACATCGTTTCCTAAGGAACCAGTGACGGTGGCAGAGAGCTCGGGATCGGTGGAGCCGTAAATCTTGCTCTTGTCGCTAGCAGTTACTGAGACTGCTTTCTTCTCGATGGTGAAAACACCATTGCTCCTAATCACCTCATAGTTCGGGTTGGTGCCTAAGTTCACCGTGATGGAGTAGGAACCGACATTCTCGCCGTCCGAGCGGACTAAGGTGTAGTTGAGGGTATCACCTGCTAGGGTATCGGTCACTGTTGCGGTGAATTCCGGATCAGCTTCACCGTAGATTTTGCTGCTGTTGTTAGCCGTCACTTGGGCAATTTTTTTATCGATGAAGAAGATACCGTTGGTTGCTGTCACCTCGTAATTGGGGTTGTTGCCCAATGTCACGGTGATGGTATAGAAGCCAGCGTTCTCGCCGGCAGCACGGGACAAGGAGTAGGCGATGGTATCGTTTCCTATGGAGCCTGTAACAGTGGCGGTGAGGGTTGGGTCGGTTTCACCGTAGGTCTTGCCAAGACTGTCAGCAACTACGGTGGCGGCCTTTTTGTTGATGGTGAAGATGCCGTTGGTGGAGGTCACTTCGTAGTTGGGGGTGCTGCCCAGGGTCACGGTAATGGGATAGGTGCCAACCGTGTCGCCGGGGGTGCGGGACAAAGAGTAGGCAATGGTATCATTCCCCACGGTACCGGTAACGGTGGCGGTGAGGGTTGGATCGGTGTCGCCGTAGGTTTTGCCAAGGTTGTCAGCCACCACTGTGGCGGTTTTCTTCGTGATGGTGAAGATGCCGTTTGTGGTGTTTATCTCGTAGTTGGGATTGTTGCCTAAGCTTACCATGATGGGGTAAGTGCCGACGGTGTCGCCAGTTTCGCGGGACAAGGAGAAATCAATAACATCGCTTTCCATGGAACCGGTTATGGTGGCGGTAAGGGTCGGATCAGCGGAACCGTAGGTTTTGCTGGCATCATTGGCATTGATGGTGGCGGTCTTCTTGTTGATGGTGAAGATGGCGTTGGAGGCTGTTACCTCGTAGTTGGGGTTGTTGCCGAGCGTTACCGTGATGGGGTATGTGCCGGCATTCTCGCCAGCTTCGCGGGACAAGGAGAAATCGATAACATCGCTCCCCACGAAACCAGTTACAGTTGCAGTGAGGGTTGGGTCGGCGGAGCCGTAGGTTTTGCTGTTGTCAATGGCAGTGACCGTGGCAGCCTTCTTGTTGATGGTGAAGGTGCCATCGGTGGTTGTTACCTCGTAGTTGGGGTTGCTGCCTAGCGTTACCGTGATGGGGTAAGTGCCGGCATTCTCGCCAGCTTCGCGGGACAATGAGAAAACGATAACATCGTTTCCCACGGTACCGGATGCGGTGGCGGAGAGGGTTGGGTCGGCTTCACCGTAGATTTTGCTGTTGTCAATGGCAGCGACCGTGGCAGCCTTCTTGTTGATGGTGAAGGTGCCATTAGTGGTTGTAACCTCGTAGTTGGGGTTGCTGCCCAGCGTTACCGTGATGGGGTAAGTGCCGGCATTCTCGCCAGCAGTGCGGAAGAGGGTGAAGGCGATGGCATCGCCTTCCACGGTACCGGAAACGGTGGCGGAGAGGGTTGGGTCGGCTTCACCGTAAGTTTTGCTGTTATTGTTTGCAACTACAGAGGCGGGTGCCGGGGTGATGGCCTGGTAGCCGTCCGTTACGAGGAAAGTCACCGTATAATTCGAATTATTGTTGATGAATAGGTTTGCCGCCAGTCCCATATAGGTGGTGTCGGTATTCGTCCTTTTGGCTTCCGCTGTACCGTTGAAGTCGAAGTCCGCTGCCGTGTAATTCGGATTGCTGATAGAAACAACGTCGTAACCATTCACGACATGTTCGGTTTTGTCGTAAACGGCCGTGTTGTTGTGACCGACAATTCTCACCACTACTTCGTTTTGTGGGGTGATGGTGAAGGTGCCAGACAGATAGGTTACATTGTAGTTGCCCTGCACAGGTTCACCCGTAGGTGTGATGGCGTATGTGCCGACCACTTCACCCACCTCTCTGTTCAGCGTATAGTGAATCACACTTGCTGCATCGTTATTTTGCAGGCCGCTAACTGTAGCGGTCAGTACAGGATCAAGTTGGTTGGCTATTTTCTCTTTGTCATCGGCTTTCACCGTTGCGGAGGCTCGTGTGATGGTGAACGTGCCAGGCACGTAGGTCACCGTGTAGTTACCTTGTTCAGTATTGCCAGAGGGTGTGATGGCGTAGGTGCCAGCATCCTCACCTGTTTCGCGGGATAAGGTGTAGGCGATGGCATCGCCTCCCACGGAACCGGAGATCGTGGCCGTGAGGGTTGGATCGACAGAACCGTATGTTTTGTTGTTGTCAATAGCGGTAACTGTGGCGGCCTTCCTGTTGATGGTGAAGGTGCCGGGAATGGCGGTCACTGTGTAGTTCGGGTTGCTGCCCAAGGTGACCGTGATGGTGTAAGTGCCGGCATCTTCGCCTGCTTCACGGGACAGGGTGAAAGCGATGGCATCGCTTTCTACAGAACCGGAAACGGTAGCGGTGAGGGTTGGGTCGACTTCTCCGTAGGTTTTGTTCTTGTTGTCGGCAGTTACTGTTATGGAGGCGGAGGTCACCTTCAGCGTGCCGAGGTTGTCGTGAATGAGGTAATTGTTGGGATTTGTGGTACCCCAGTCGATGGTGTAGCTGTTGTCGCTTTCGCCGACATCTGTCTGGCTGCCAGTGGTAGTCACGGTGATGCTTTCATTCGCGGCCAGGCCAGAAATACTGCCTGCCCCTGTGGAGGGGTCGAATGCAGCGGTGAGCGCAGTGCCGTCGTAGGACTTGGTGGCGGATGGGGTGGTGATGAAAAGTTCAGTCTGCTCCACCGTCAGCGTACCATCTACCGTGGTTATATTGGAGAAGAAGGCGGTCTTGTCCTCACCATCAGCATTCTTGATTACGTAACTGTTCACTACGTTTGCGCTGGTGCCGATATTTGTCTGGCTGCCACTCGTGGTGGCTTCTACGTAGAATCCGTTGGGCAGACCAGTGGCGATGACAGTGTCGTTGGTCAGTGTCGTGCCGTCGTATTTTTTGCTAGCGCTCTTTGCGGTCAGCGTTATCGGTTGGGCGTTTACGGTGATGGTGAGCGTGCCTAGATTTTCAGATATTGTGTAGTTGCTTTCCTTTGCCGTTCCCCATTCGAGATGGTAGGTGTTGTTGCTGGTGCCCACATCCGTCTGACTGCCGTTAGCCGTAATCGTAGCGGTTTCGCTGTTCACCAATCCGGTGACTTTCGCATCAGTACTGGTCAGCGGCGTGCCATCGTACTCTTTGGCGGCGGAGCTGGTGGTGACGGTCAGTGGTGCGGGCACGATGACGATACAGCTGTCGATGGGATAGAAGTGGTAGAGGCAGGTCTTGTCTTTACCCGTCTCCGCGTCTTTGATACTCCAACCTACAATTTTATTTCTCACGCTGTCGACATCCTTGATCATCATATTCGGATCCGAAAGAGACACTATCAGCGAGTCGCCTATCCTGAGGGCGAGTTGCCTCCACTGGTCACTGGTAACATAGTATTCAGCCCGTTCCGGAACCTTCCAATTATCGTCATATTCCACGACGTTGATTCTGTTGATGTCGTTGAGCGAGACAGGGGTGCCGTCATAGACCTTTTTGAAACCCTTGGCGCGGAGTGTCATCTTGGGGTTGATAGGATCGTTGACTTTAATCTGTTTATCTTGATAGCACCCTAAACGGTCAGTGATGGTCATGTAATACAAGCCGTTGGCGAGGTTGAACAGGGTGTCGTAGCCCTTCGGTACACCGGATTCGTCGGGGGGATTGAGGGCGGGGATCGTGTCGTCGGCTATTAACCTATGGTTCGAATCCCAGCACATAATCGAATACGGCGAACCGTCCCTGTTGAATTCGAACTGCCTGATCACAAGCTCAATCCAGCCGTCGTCAGTATCGACGCAGTTGCCCCATTTGGTTGCGAGGTAGTTAAAGGAATACTCATCAACCAATATGGTGTCGTGAGCTTGGCACAAAGGAGCGTTAACATCGGTGGTGGTGAGATAGTAGGTGTCGGAGGAGAGGTAGCGGAGGGAGTCG
>JAGBPS010000042.1 GCA_017633255.1 Bacteroidales bacterium | reverse complement strand
GTGAAAATGGTCTGATACACCAGCTTTGTCGAGTCGGGGTGCACGAAATAGGTACCGCCCTGACCGATCATGATGCTGTAGGAGTTCGGGTAAGGCTTCACGGACGAGATGGTGTTGGAGAGCCATGACAGCGACAAATCCACGGAAAGGGTGCCGATATACTTGCCTTCCTTGTCTTTCAGCGGTTGGCAGTAGGAGGCGATCATGTCCTTGGAGTAGATGTTTTCGGGATTGTAGTCCATGAATGGCTCCGTCCAAACCGGACGGTCCAGCAGTTTGCAGAGCTGGTACCAGTCCAGGTAAAAATACTCGTAATGTTCATTGCCCTCCTGGGTGGTCTCGATCACTCCGTTGTTATTGTAGGAATACGCAGAGAAGTATCGGCCGCGCCCGGGGAAGAAATTGGGCTCGAAAGCGATGGAACAGCCGTTGAGGTCGGGGTTGTTCTCCAGAATCCGGCGTGAATACTCAAACATGAGGTCGGGTGAGTCGAGATGGCGGTTGATCAGCCATGCGGTGTTGTTGGCGGCCACTTCCACTTGGTCGAGGATGTTGGTCACCCGCAAGACCGTGTTCTCGAGTTGGTTCGTGGCCCGGTCAACCGCCTCTTTGCGGATGGCCTGCCGCGACACGCTGAACATGTAACCCAATGCGGCAATCAGGATGATGGCGGCAAAAAAGACAGTGAGAAGGCTCATGCGCGTGGCCAACGACCGTTTGACGAAGGACAGGATTCTGAATTTCATGGCTATTTGGCGATTAGTTGTTCGTATGTGACTTCATGTTTCAGCATTCTGCACTCCATCAGAAGCTGGCTGAGTTTTTTCACCATGTCGGGACGGAGGCGGAATTCCCGCTTCCCGGAATCGCGGTCCACTTGCAGGCGGAGAATCTCTTCCAGCATCAGCTTCTGCAGGGTTCTGTTGGTGATGATGTGGTTCTCCTGCACGTATTTCATCACGATGTCGAGTGTTTCATCGGGATGCGAGGCAGCCCATTCCCAACCCCTGCGGCTGGCCTGGGCGAACTTTTTCGCCTGCTCTCGGTGTGCGTCATAATATTCCCGTGTCATATAGACCCCGTCTTCCTGAAAATTATAGCCGTGCTCGCTGAGGCGATACACGCATGTCTCGTCCAAAGGAAGGCCCGTTTGCAACAGCTGGTAGTATTCGTTGTAGCTCATCGCCACAGTCGCATCGACGGCACCCGCCACATAAAGGTTTACATTGGAGGCGAAGGGAACCCACTCGTAATCAAGCTGTTCTTTCATGTTCACGCAAAGCGCAAGATCGCTAGTTCCAGATGTCCAGATACCCACACGAGCACCCTTTTGCGTCAAAGGATTGACTCCTCGGCGCGACACGATAGTCAATGCGTTGTTCATGGAGGTCTGCAGGATGTTCACCAGTTCAATGCCGCTGTCCACAATCTCCATCGCCTGGTTGAGCTGCAGCGTGGTGGCATGGCTTTCCTGGTTCTGGATGCGCTTCATGGCCGGTTGCGTGAGCGAAGGGTGGACGATCTCCACGTTGAGCCCGGCTTCCTTGTAGAATCCCTTTTCCTGCGCCACATAGTAACCGGCGAACTGCGCCTGCGCGGTCCATTGAGGGGTGAAAATGAACTTTTCCTGCGCTTGCGCATGTTGACTCACTATCACCAAGGATAAAGCCATACAAATCATGCATATCGCATTAAAAGGTAGTATTTTAGTCTTTTTTTCCATTTTAAGTAAAAGCGTTTGTTCCCTTTGTTAACATTGTGAGTGTCTAACAAGCGGCAAAGTTATAAAAAAATTTTAATTATATTCCTACTTTTCCGCAGTTTTTTTTCAGCTCACAATTGCCAATCGATTTCCGTCTTTCCCTCGGCTCGCAAAATGGCATTGGTCTGCGAGAAGTGCTTGCAGCCGAAAAAGCCCCTGCTGGCGGACAAAGGCGAAGGATGAACTGTGGACAGTATATGGTGCTTGGAAGTGTCGATAATGGCCTCCTTTTGTTTGGCGTAATTTCCCCATAAAAGGAAGACCAAGCCCTCACGCTGCTCCGACAACTTGCTGATGGCCGCATCGGTAAAGCGCTCCCAGCCATGGTTCTGGTGCGAGCCCGCCTCATGAGCACGCACCGTCAGTGTGGCGTTGAGCAAAAAAACACCTTGCTCTGTCCATTTCTCCAGATTACCGCTTCGGGGAACCACAAAACCCACGTCATCATGCAGCTCTTTGAAAATATTAATCAACGACTTGGGATGCGGCACCCCGTCCTGCACCGAGAAACACAGACCATGCGCCTGTCCCGGCTCATGATACGGATCCTGCCCGATAATCACCACCTTCACCTTGTCAAAAGGTGTCTTGTTAAAGGCATTGAAAATCAACGGTCCCGGAGGATATACAGTGTATTTTTGTTTCTCCTCCACCAAGAACTGCTTCAGCTCCGCAAAATAAGGCTGCTGAAACTCGTCCCATAGGACCTTTTTCCAGGATTCTTCGATATTCGGTGTTATCATTTTAGGGGTTAGGGGTTAGGGGTTAGAATTCAAAATTCAAAATTCAAATGAATATTGTTTAGTGTTTAGAGTTTAAAAATTTTGAATTACTACTGGTGCATTAAAATTTGAGTGTTCTATAATATTAATGTAGTAAATATCAATTGAACGAATTAGATTACGGCCTCGAAGAGGTCGAATCTCAGTAACCCCGCACGTAAGTGTGGGGTCTGATCAACTAGTGACGAAAATGTCGTACTCCCGTGAATATCATAGCGATGCCAAGCTCGTCGCAGGCTTTGATGGAATCCTCGTCGCGGACGGAGCCACCAGGCTGGATGATGGCGGTCACTCCATACTGGGCGGCCATACGCACCACATCGTCGAAGGGGAAGAAGGCGTCGCTGGCTAAGCAGATATGGTCGGTATGACCAGCCTCTTTGGCCTGTTCGAGGGCAATATGGGCAGAACCCACACGGTTCATCTGACCAGCGCCCACACCAATGGTCTTCATATCTTTAGCCAAAAGAATGGCATTGGATTTCACATGCTTGCAAACTTTCATACCAAAGAGCAAATCGCGCATTTCAGTCTCAGTAGGCTGTTTTTTCGTCACCACCTTGATATCATAATCCTCGGCACCGGCACGGTCAATGCTCTGCATCAGCATACCGCCAGTCACACTGATAAACATCTTCTGATCAGCTTTGCTCTTGTCCAAATCGAAGGTCATCAGTCGGATGTTTTTCTTGGTGGTCAACACCGCCAAAGCCTCCGGAGTGAACTCGGGAGCCAGAATAATTTCCAGGAACACCGGCTTCATAGCTGTAGCAAGTGCCTCATCCACAACTTGATTCGTGGCCACAATACCACCGAAAATGGAAACCTTGTCAGCCTCGTAGCAACGGGTCCAAGCTTCCATACCGTCTTTGCCAATGCCTACACCGCAGGGGTTCTTGTGTTTCACGGCCACCACAGTGGGTTCGTCAAACTCACGCAGAATCTGCAAGGTGGCATCTGCGTCCTGTATGTTGTTATATGACAATTCCTTGCCATGCAACTGAGTGGCCCATGCCATGGAATAACCCTGTTTTTTGCCAGCATAGAAAGCTGCCTTCTGATGAGGATTCTCACCATAGCGAAGCGACTGCTTGCGGGTAAATGTCAGCGTCATATTTTCAGGATCCTCCTCTCCTACCCTGTCGGTCAGGTACTGGGCAATCATGGCATCGTAAGCGGCGGTGTGTCTGAACACCTTGGCAGCCAGACGTGAGCGGGTCTCCAAAGTGGTGTCGCCATTGGCTTTGATTTCAGCAATAACGGCATCGTAATCGGCAGCATCGCAAACCACGGTCACAAATTGATGGTTTTTGGCCGCACTGCGCAGCATACTGGGACCACCGATGTCGATATTCTCGATAGCCTCGGCAAAAGTGACATTTTCTTTTTCAATGGTTTGTTTGAAAGGATAGAGGTTCACCACCACCATATCTATATATTGTATGCCGTTTTGGCGCATTTCCTCCTGATGTTTGGGGTTGGTGCGCACCGACAGCAAACCGCCATGAACCATCGGGTGCAAGGTCTTCACACGGCCGTCCATAATTTCAGGAAAGCCGGTCACCTCGCTGATGCCCATCACGGGCAAACCAGCCAGTTCTATAGCTTTTTGCGTTCCTCCGGTCGAGATAATCTCATAACCGTTTTCTATTAATTGCTGGACAAAAGGAATCAGATTCGTCTTGTCACTCACGCTCACCAATGCTCTTTTCATAGTCATTTAATTATATTACAAATTGCAAATTACAAAGATACAACTTTTTTTTTGATTAATCTAATATCAATGCTACATAGCAACAACTTTCCAGTCGTCAATCTTATGCGTTTCGTTGGAGAAGTTCACCCCTATTTTGTACAGTTTTCTGGGGTCATTCGCAAATGGAAGCGCATAACCCTTGTCCTCAATCTGCTGCAAAGCGATGGCGGCGGTCTTATCAACCTTCAACTCAAGGATATAAATATAGTCAGTGGTTTGCATCAGAATGTCCATACGTCCATCGGAAGTATGGCGCTCCACATCTACATACAAGCCCAACAGCTTGAAGAAGACATACAGCGTGTTCTGGAAATAGACCTCCGCATTGCCCACTATTTGGTAGTCACCATCGGCAAACAAAGCTTCCAACCTCCGCATAAAGCCTTCGGCATCGCCGTTTCTAACATCCTTGACAAAACGAGCCACCGAAAACGAACTTTTGTTGAGGGTTATCTTAGGTGCATAAAATGGATAGAGGAACTTGGTGAAACCTTCCTCCACCTCACGGTTGGGAAAGCCCAAATAGTACTCACCAAAACGCTCATCGTAAGACTTGATGGTAAGATAGCCGCTCTGGAACAACAGAGGCAACGGGTTCTCGTCCATGATGTCGATGCTGTTGAGGGTATCGGCTGTGAGCCCCTCGCGGGTCATCTCCTCCAGAGGATAGTTGGTTTTCTGCAACTGTTTGACAAGAAATGAGGGGGTACCCGTCTCAAACCAATAGTCTTTGAACACCTTATAAGCCAAAGTGTTCAGCAGGCTGAACGGGTTGTATATACCTCCCGAACCCGGATAAAAATGATAACCGTCAAAACTGTATTTCAACTTGGCATAACACTCCTCCTTGCTCATCCGGTTGGCACCGGCCAATTCCAGAACTCCCTCATCAAAACAGCGATGCAACTCCTCTTCAGTGATACCGCAAATATCGACAAACTGCGGCAGCAGTGAAATATCGGTCAAATGGTTCAAGTCGCTGAAAACACTCACCTTGCCGAACTTGGTGACACCTGTGAGGAAAGCGAATTTGATGTACTCGTCACACGACTTGAGGTTGCCATAGAAAGCTTTCAGTGTGGAGCGGAACTCGGCCTGCAAAGCCTCGTTGCCGATGGCCTGCAGCATGGGTTTGTCGTACTCGTCCACCAGGATGACGACACCTTGTCCAGCCTTTTCGTGTGCCTGACGAATGATATGCCAGAATCGTTCTTCCAGCGAACGTTCACGGAATCGGTCTCCATACACCTCTTCTCAAAGCTCCAAGTTGCGACTCAGCACTGCGGTAAGGGATTCCAGTGTATCGTACTTCCCCACATTGAGGTCGAGATACAATATAGGATATTGCTCCCACTTCTCTTCCAGTGCACCAAGCGCAAGCCCCTCAAACAACTCTTTCTTCCCTTCGAAATAAGCCCGGATGGTCGATAGCAGCAGTGACTTTCCAAAGCGTCTGGGGCGGCTCAGGAAATAATAACGGCCCGTGTTGACAAGATTGTATATGTGTTGTGTTTTGTCAACATAGGCGTATCCATCCTTGCGAAGGCTCTCAAAATGCTGTATTCCGATGGGGTATTTCATTGTGTCAATATTTTCGGCAAAGTTACATAAATTTCCCGAAACCTTATCTGCAAAATTCAGAAATTTATTTCTGCAGAGAAGCGCCTCCCTCATCTGCGTGGTAAAGTCAGTGGCGTTCCACACACCACTGGCACCCGTGGCAAAACATCCTTCAGCTTGAAGTAATAGTCTTTCCGCTCGGGAGCCTTCTCTGCCTCCTTGTACCGCAACTCGAAGCCCCGTTTGTATGCGTCAAAAAGCCGTGGAATATAATCTCTGTCACACATCATGTCTTAGCTCATTTATTTACCCTATTCGTGTATTCGGCAAATGATGGTTTTCTTTTTACATTTTGGTCACTTCTCCTCGCCACAAATCGTCGGCAATATGCAGAATCAGGTCATGCATTTCAAGGTCATCTTTATTATAGTATCATCAACCTTGGACGAGACGCACGGATAGACCGCCGCAACGGTTGCGGTAGTTCATGCCCACTACGCCCATATATCGCCTTGCCCTTCTCGTGCCTCCTTGCGGCCTCGTCCCTCAGCCGCTTTCCGGCACTCGTTGGACAAGTCTCTTCCCCTTTAGCTCAAAATACTGCGTCAGATACCCCTGCTAGCGAACTAAGGACAGGCGGAAACCGAGGTAGTAGAAGCGGTTGACGGGGGTGAAGTCGTAGCGGTAAGACACCCGGCAGTTCCCGGCGTAGCTGTACCAACTGCCGCCCCGGTACACACGGAGCGAGCCCGATGAGGGTCCCGTGGGATTGGTCTGAGATGAGCTGCTATAACTCCCATACCAATCTTCGCACCACTCCCACACATTGCCGCTCATGTCGTACAGACCCAGCTCGTTGGCCTGCTTGCCTTTCACGGGATGGGTACCGTAATCAGGACTGCTACTGCCTTTGTCATAGCAGTTCTCCCTGTACCATGCAACATCTCCAATAGTATTACTACCCGCATATTTGCAATGCCGGCTCTTGTTACCGCCCCGCGCCGCATACTCCCACTGTGCCTCTGTGGGCAGCGCGAATGTCTTGCCTGTCAAGGCGTTCAACTTGCGGATGAACTCCTGGCAGTCGTCCCAGCTGACACTCTCCACAGGTCTGTTATCCCCCTTGAAAAATGATGGATTGCTCCCCATCACCGCCTCCCACAACGCCTGCGTCACCTCCGTCTCCCCTATCCAGTAGTCGCTCAATGTCACCTGATGTGATGGTTTCTCATCACCATCGCAGTCGCCTCCCTGCTCCGAGGTGCAGCCCATGGTAAAACTACCGCCCTGCACCCGTTTCATCTTAAAAGACACTCCATTAACCGTAATGATTTGACTATTCTTTGCTTCCTCCTCCTTCCGTTTTGCCTCCGCAGCCTCTTGTTGCGCTTTTCGTTTCGCCTCCTCCTCCTTCCGTTTTGCCTCCGCGGCCTCTTGTTGCGCTTTTAGCTTCGCATCGCAGCTGTTGATCTTCTTCTGCGCCTCCGAGGGATTGCCACCGGCACACTGCTTGGCGGTGGCATAATAGTTTTTTGCCGTACTGTACTTGCCTTGTTTGAACGCCTCGTCGCCTTGGGCCATATTGTTAGTGTAACATGGGCTATAACTCTGTGCCACAAGATTGACGGTCATTATCATAATTACAATAAGTGTGATGAGTTTTTTTATGATAAGTCAAGAATTATAAATTTGAGAATTAAATTTTGAGGTGATGAAAACAATAATTATTATATTAATCTTTTACACAACGTACAGAATACCCATAATACTTGGAAGAACCAATAGTAACATCTATTACAGAATAACTATCATACGAAATAAATACATTAAATGCCGAATTATCTTTGTCTTGGGTAGAAGTCCAAAAATAAGCTTTCTCGCCCCAACTAGTACAACATTTCGAAAGACTTCTACCAGCGGGAAAGGCAGAAAATCCCGTGGCGTTATTAGTCGAAGGATTATTCCCGACAACACATGACTTATCACTGTTATACCATCCCATTGTTGAGGACAATGATTTTGCAATTCTATATTTACTATCTTCACAATGGTACTTTGGTTGTTCTTTCACATAAAAAAGCATCTGTTTCCACTCCATTTCACTCGGCACATGCCATCCTTTGGGACATATCCCCTGCACACCAGATGGTCTTCGGTCAGAGGATGGTGAGCCTTTCATCATTGCCGCCCAATTATACAAATAGCCGTATGTGCTTACATTTGAACAATTATTGTCGGGACAATACCGATAAGCATCTGTATAGCTGTAAGTGCTTCCCATAGGTATGCTTGATCCATTGGCATAATGCGTCGTACGCATGTTTTCTTTCATCCAACACTGTTTACCTATTAAAACGGTATTATACGTATTCCCATCATAATCTGTCAACTTCGAGGAACATGATTTTCTTAGTCTTTGCATTTCATCTTCATTTCCATATAAATCTGCTTGTCTTATTTCTTCTTTTATACGTTCCTCTTCCGCTTCTTTTTTTGCTTTCTCCCCACTATTCGATGTCTCACTACTCTGTTTTGGCAAAACCTCCCCCTTTATAAAAATCATGTGCGGAGTAGGCTTTTCCACTTGCATCTCAGGTTCATTGGTAGTTATTTTGATATTCTTATTAAATGCCCCAGGCCTATTTGAAGGATTATAAGTGGCATCAATATATCCTCTTTGTCCAGGACCCACCGCTGTTTTTGTGTAATCAGTGGTCGTACAACCACAACCAGGCCGAACAGACACAAGCAACAGCTCACCACCACCCACATTGGTAAAATAAAAGCGAGTCGTCACTTTCCCATCCTCTTCTTTTATCTTTCCAAAATCGTACGAGGTTTGATCAAACTGGATTTTAGGTGATTTATTTTGGCTTTGACTTTCGCATCCTCTCGTCTCCGTTGGTTGTCTTTCAGTCGTTTCTTGACGAACTGTAGCAAGGCGGAAACCGAGGTTGCTACTGCGGTAACCAGGACTGTTGCCGTGTCGATAAGACACCCTACAGTTCCATGCATTGTTGCTCCAACTGCCACCACGGTACACACGGTTCGAGCCTGTAGAGTGGCTCCTTGGGTTAGTCTGGGATGAACTGCTGTAACTTTCATACCAATCCTCGCACCACTCCCATACATTGCCCGTCATATCATACAAGCCTAACTCGTTCGCCCGCTTGCCCTTCACTGAATGCGTTGCCGAACCAGAGTTATCTGTGTACCATGCTACGTCTTCTATACTATTGCCGCTGGCATACTTATAACCTCTGTTTTTGTTGCCACCGCTCGCCGAGTACTCCCACTCCGCCTCCGTGGGCAGACGGAACGTATTTCCCGTTAACTCATTCAGGTTCCTGACAAAATTCTGACAGTCGTTCCAACTCACATTCTCCACCGGCAGGTTGTCACCCTTGAAGTTCGACGGATTATTCCCCATCACCGCCTTCCACAATGCCTGTGTCACCTCTGTTTCCCCTATCCAAAAGTCGCTCAACGTCACCGAATGCGAAGGCTTCTCACCATCGAAGCAATCTCCACCCTGCGAGGAGGTACAGCCCATAGTAAAGGTTCCACCCTGAACATACACCAACTTGAAGGATATACCGTTCACGGTGAACGTTTGGTCTGTCTTGGGAGTGGATGCCGAAGGCTGCGAGGGCTTCGGTGCGGGGTTGAGTTTGGCATTACACTGGTTGATTCTCTTCTGTGCTTCCGTAGGATTTCCTCCTGCACATTGCTTTGCCTTTGCATAGTAAGTCTTCGCCTCACTGTATTTGCCCTGATTGTAGGCGGCATTCCCCTTGGCCATAAATTCAGTATAGCAAGGGCTGTAGCTCTGCGCCGAAAGCGTCAGTATCGCAACCATTAAAAAAGTAATAAGAATTGTTGTGTGTTTCATTTTAGTTGAGTTGTTTATCTCTTAATTCATCCATTCGTTAATCAGGCAATTTCCTCATTCAAACACGCCTTGGCTCTATCCTTCGCCTCCTCCGCACATCTCTTGCATGTCATAGACTTATCCAATGCCTCATTTGCCCATCTCGAGTATATCCGCGCCTGTTTGAAATATTGCTTGGCGGCATCCTAATCACGTACACATCGGACTGAGTAACCCATTGCTTTAGGATTTTGTCCTCCAACCCCATGTCTCACAGCCTTGTCATTATACCCTATTTGTATCATCCTTGCGCCATAAGGGTCAAGAGATGGTTTTTCGGCAGTTGCAGTCCAATAATTAGCTTCCCCAGTAAAATACGCAGGACCTGAATTAATATAATCTGTTTTAAGCGGATTATACCGACCAGCCGGCAGAGCATTAAATCCAGACACATTATTTTCCTGCATCATATTACCCGGAGAACATGACACTTTGCTTTCTTTCCATCCTGTTGTAGCAGCAAGGGCTTTAGCCGTATTTTTGGTCTTCCCTTCACAAGAATATTGGCTTTGCGCTGCCAAATACTGTTGAAGTTGATTCCATTCTTCTTCACTTGGAACATGCCATCCTGTTGGGCAAATGCCCTGAACACCACTAGGGTTACTTTTTGAAGAGGACTCTCCATACATCACGGTTGCCCAATCATACAAGAATCCGTAGGTGGATACATTACGCTTATTGTTATCAGGATAATATCTGCTAAAATCAACAGGATTAAACCATAATGTAGGATAGCTTTTGCCTAATGGGATTTCTGTCCCATCTGCAAAATGCGTAGTACGAAGATTCTCCGCCATCCAACATTGGCTTCCAATTTGTATAAGTGCATACTTGTTCCCATCGTAATCCTTTAGCGACTTGCACATTGCTTCCATTCTTTTATCCTCCATCATTTGCCGTTTCGTCTCTTCTTCTTGTAATTGCTCTGCGGATTTTGGCGCCACCTTTTCTTCTTTTACAATTTCTTTTCCAGAAATTTCCGGCTGCTTCATCGCCGCCAAACTATCCGCCTTCCCCATATCTGTTTCCTTTACCATAGCCTCTTCTTTAGATTCCTTATCTTTCCCCTCCTGTTTTTTTTTATTATCCTGAGACTCTACTATCTTCGCATCACAGTCTTTGATTTTTTTCTTTGCTTCAGCAGGATTACCACCATTACACTTCATAGCTTTGCTATAACTGGCTTTCGCTTTTTTATAATTTCCCATATCATACAAAGCATTCCCCTCCGCCATAAATTTCATATAACATGGACTGTAATTATTCTGTGCCGAAAGCGACAGCACCGTAACAAATAACAATGTGATAAGTAATGAGATATGTTTCATTGTTTATTGATTTTTGTACAAATGATAAAGTTGTTTTACTTTGCAATCTGTGTGTCTTTTCTCAATACTACTTAAAAACAATAATGCGTAGTTCTTCCTTTCCCTTTCGATATTTGGCTGTCTTGGCTCTGGCCACACAGTCTTCCAGAATATGTTTATCGGTAATAGTTGTGGGATATTTGTCAGTGCTAACAACACGTGCATCTATCACATTACCTTCTGTATCAATATGTACTTCAACAAATACCACTCCACTTTCCGAAACAGTCAGATCTGGCATATAAGTATACCCCCTGTTGCCAGTGCCATAGGCTACACTCTCTTTGGTGTTTTCTAACTTCATCTCGCAAGCACTTATCTTCTTCTGCGCCTCAGTAGGATTTCCTCCTGCACATTGCTTTGCTTTTGCATAATACGTCTTTGCCTCGCTATACTTACCTTGATTGTAGGCGGCATTTCCCTTGGCCATAAATTCAGTATAGCAAGGGCTGTAGCTCTGCGCTGCCACGGTGAAGGTGACAAGGAGCAGGAGGAGGGTTATGATGTGTTTCATATTCGTTTGTAACCCCCACACTGCGCTTCGCTTGTGCGGGGTTAATTGCACTTCGCGCGTGGTGTCCATTCGGGACTGCCCAAGGATAAAATTTCCGGTATTTTTCATTACTCTATGATTTTCATTCTACATTCTTATTCTTCATCCAACTTTCTTCATCACCTCGCCCTTCTCGTGCCTCCTTGCGGCCTCATCCCTCAGCCGCTTTCCGGCACTCATTGGGCAAGTCTCCTCCCTTTAGCTCAAAATACTGCGTCAGATACCCCTGTTAGCGAACTAAGGACAGGCGGAAACCGAGGTAGTTGCTGCGGTTGTCGGGGGCGTCGTAGTTGCGGTCAGACACCCGGCAGCCCCAGGCGTAGCCGCACCAACCGCCGCCCCGGTACACACGGCGCGAGCCCGACGAGGGTCCCGTGGGATTGGTCTGAGATGAGCTGCTATATTCCCCTTCCCAGTCTGAGCACCACTCCCACACATTGCCGCTCATGTCGTACAGACCCAGCTCGTTGGCCTGCTTGCCTTTCACGGGATGGGTGCCGTAATCAGGACTGCTACTGCCTTTGTCATAGCAGTTCTCCCTGTACCATGCAACATCTCCAATAGTATTGCTGCCTGCGTATTTGCAATGCCGGCTCTTGTTGCCGCCCCGCGCCGCATATTCCCACTGTGCCTCTGTGGGCAGCGCGAATGTCTTGCCTGTCAAGGCGTTCAACTTGCGGATGAACTCCTGGCAGTCGT
>JAGBPS010000041.1 GCA_017633255.1 Bacteroidales bacterium | reverse complement strand
ATGTTTACCACTAAACTCTAGACATTAAACATTTGAACTCTGAATTTTGAACTTTGAATTTTGAATTTTGAATTCTGAGTTCTAATCACTAACCCCTAATCACTAATCACTAACCCCTAATCACAGCACCAGCATCAAAATATACCGAGGGGTAAGCGGAGTGCGTATCTCCTGGTTGTCGCGGATGGTGAGCGGGGTGGGGCAGATGACCTCGTTAAGCTCGTACAGGTTGCCTTCGTTACGATTCTGCTGCAGGGCAAGGGCAGTCTTCATATCAGGGACAATGTTGTTGGCAAAAGCCACAATGATAAGGTCGGAGGCGATTCCCTTGACCGAAGGATAAAGCGAGTTGCGGGGAGAGAATACGAAACTGCAGCTGTGGGCGATGAGAGCGTCGCTGAACACAATGGCCGCGTCCGCAGGATTGTTCACGTCAATCGCATCCACAAAGCTGATGTTGTTGGCTTTCAATACATTGACAAACTGCGGTTTGGTGTTGAGCAGTACAGGATAGTTCTGCACTTGCAGCAATTTCACCAGTCGGCCGACAAACTGCTCTTTGCTGCAGGGTACATACTTGCCGCCCAAGGCGCGGAACCTTACCACAAAGTCCCTGACCAGGTCATCACTGGGCTGTAAGAAGTCTTCGGACAAATCCAGATTCGGATATTTGTTGACCCCTTTGGTCGAAAGGGCATGCCGGATATCCTTGCGGATGGACTCTTTCGAGGTGGTGAGATTGCTTTCGGTACTTAAAGTTTCCATGATGTTGGTATGTTATGCCTGCTGCGGAGCAGTTTCGTTGTCACTGGGTTTGTTATCACTGGATTCGTTAGCGTCAGGGGTATGTTGGTCTGCGTTACTGATGCTTGTATTGCCGTTGTCGTTAGAAATAGCCTTGTCGTTGTTGTTGGCATCACCGCTAGTCAGTTCTTCCTGATGGCCGAAGGGGCGCTTGCCAAAGATTTTCTCCAGATCCTCGGCGAAGATGACCTCACGGTCCAGCAGCAACTGGGCCAGCTGGGCGTGTTTCTCCTTGTTGGCCATCAGTATCTCTTTGGCCTTGTTGTAAGATCTTTCAATCAGTTTGTGCACCTCCTCGTCAATCTCCTGGGCGGTTTTTTCGCTATAGGGTTTGGTAAAGGTGTAGTCGGACTGGCCGGTGGAGTCATAATAGCTGATATTGCCTATTTTTTCGTTCAGACCATAATATGTCACCATGGCGTAGGCTTGTTTTGACACACGTTCGAGGTCGTTGAGGGCACCAGTGGACACTTCACCAAAGACGACTTCCTCGGCGGCGCGACCTCCCAGAGTGGCGGTCATCTCGTCGAACATCTGGCTGAAAGTGGTGATTTGGCGTTCTTCTGGCAGATACCAGGCGGCGCCGAGTGATTTGCCACGGGGCACAATGGTCACTTTCACCAAAGGAGAGGCGTGCTCTAACAGCCAGCTGACAGTGGCGTGACCTGCCTCGTGGTTGGCGATGACTTTCTTCTCTTGCGGAGAGATGATGCTGCCTCGTTTCTCCAAACCTCCCACGATACGGTCGATAGCGGCGAGGAACTCTTCTTTGCCCACACTCTTCTTGCTGTTGCGGGCGGCAATCAGGGCTGCCTCGTTGCACACGTTGGCTATGTCGGCACCCGAGAAGCCGGGAGTCTGCTTGGCGAAAAAGTCCAGATCGACGTCGGAGTTGAGTTTCAGCTTACGTACATGTACCTGGAAAATGCCTTTTCGTTCGTTGAGGTTGGACAGTTCCACATGAATCTGACGGTCAAAACGGCCGGCACGCAGCAGGGCTCGGTCCAGCACATCGGCTCGGTTGGTGGCGGCGAGGATGATGACACCCGTGTTGCTGGAGAAACCGTCCATTTCGGTCAGCAACTGGTTGAGGGTGCTTTCGCGCTCGTCGTTGGCCCCGCTCATGACATTTTTGCCTCTGGCACGGCCGATGGCGTCAATCTCGTCGATGAAGATGATACAAGGCGCTTTCTCCTTGGCGGTACGGAACAGGTCGCGCACACGCGAGGCGCCCACACCGACGAACATTTCCACAAAGTCGGAACCCGACAATGAGAAGAAAGGCACTTTGGCTTCGCCAGCTACGGCCTTGGCCAACAGGGTTTTACCTGTTCCCGGAGGGCCTACCAACAGGGCTCCTTTGGGAATTTTGCCACCCAAAACAGTATATTTCTGCGGATTTTTCAGGAAATCCACAATCTCTTCGATTTCGTATTTGGCCCCCTCCAAACCGGCCACATCCTTGAAAGAGACGTTCAGCTGTGAGGTTTCGTCGAACAGCTGTGCTCTGGATTTGCCGATATTGAAGATGCCCATTCCAGCGCCACCGCCGGCTCCGCCTCGCATAGAACGGGTAGAGTAGAATAACAGCACTAAAATCAGTATGGTGGGCAGCATCCAGAAAATGAGTTCAAAGCCCCAGCTTTTGCTATTGTCTTCGGTAGTGGAAATCTCGTATTCTTGTTCCACCTGGCTGCGTGTCAGCGTGCTGTCGCTGGCCAGCATATTGTTGATGGCTCTTTCTTGGGTGGCTTTCAAGTTTTCATTAAATACTTGATAATCAGTGGTGACAATATAAAATTGCGGACCTGTGAGATTGTTCTGTTTGCGCAGGTTCTCATAGTCGCTTTTCGTTTTGATAGCCTCTTCTTTCAGGTAAATATTGACCCGGTCGTTCTTCTTGACATACTCCAGTTTGTCGATGTCTTTGGCCACCACCATTTTGTTGAAGCGGCTGTTGTCGATTTCGCTGGCCGGTGTTTCGGCAGTGAAGAACCAGTAGGCCAACAGTGCCGCCGCCACGATCAGATAGACGTAGGTCAATGTGAATTTCGGCTTCTTGTTGTTGGCGCTGCTGGGATTCGGTCCTCCGAAAAAGGAGGAGTCGCTGTTTTTTCTTTTATTTTGTGTTTTTTGATTTGCCATGGGTTGTTTTGGGGTTACATGGTTTTGGGGTTAGAAGGTTAGAAGGTGAGGAGGTTAGGAGATTAATTAGATTACAGGATTACAGGATTACAGGATTAGGAAATTAGTGATTAGAATTCAGAATTCAAATTATAACTTTCAACTTTCAGTTTTCAGTTTTCAACTTCATTAATTGGCACATTAACTAATTAACTAATTTGCTAATTAATCGCTTGTATCTCCGCATCACTGTATAGATTTTCGAGCTTGTAGTATTCGCGGGCTTCGGGCTGGAAGATGTGGACCACCACGTTGAAATAGTCCAGCAGGATCCATTCGCCGTTGGTCGTTCCTTCCACATGTTTGGGCAGGGTGTTGGCGTAGCGCTTGGTGGTTTCCTGCACGAAATCGCACAAAGTCTCCACATGCGGTTTGGAGTTGCCGCTGCAAATGATGAAATAGTCGAAAAATACGTGGTTGATTTTCTTGAGGTCGATACTCACGATATCAACACCTTGTTTTTCTATAAGTGCCTGAATGATAAGTTCTTCAATCTTTCCCTCGAATTCTTTAACTTCTGCTTTTACCTTGATTTTCTTCGCCATATAAAATATTATTGATTTATTCAAATTAATCTGCAAAGATACAAAATTTTTTAATGTGCCAATGAGGTAATGTGCTAATTAATTGGGTTAGGGGGTTAGAAGGTTAGGAGGTTAGAAGATTTATGGGATTACGGGATTACGGGATTACAGGATTATGAGATTTGGATTATGAATTTTGAATCTTGAATTATGAATTCTAACCCCTAACCCCTAATCCCTATTCCCTAATCCCTAATTCCTACTGTTGATAACTATTCATAACTTTTCATTTCCCATGGTGGAGTGCTTACGCAAATATTTGTATTTTTGCACACTTTATATAATATTGTATTGAATTTTTAACTGATTGATAATCAAATTAATATATTAAAATATCAACTAAAAAACAAATCGCAATGAAAAAATTCTACTTTTTGAAAACCATGTTGGCGGTCATGCTGACCATGCTGCTGACCGTCGGGAATGTGTTCGCCGACAGAGGTTGGGTACAAGTAACTTACAACTCTAATTTGTCGGTAGGTGACACCGTTATTATTGCCGCACTTACTTACGATAAGGCGATGGGGGCACAAAATAATAACAATCGTGCTGCTGTTGATGTGATTAAAACTTCTGATGGAGGTATGATTACCTCGATAGGTTCAGCACAAATATTAATTGTTCAAGCTGGAAATGCCCCTGGTACGATAGCCTTTTTTGATCCCAATTATGGAACCAATGGCGGATATTTGTATGCGGCAGGAACGGGAAACAATAACTATATGAGAACGAAAGATACTCTTGATAATGAGGGTAGAAGCAATTGGCTTGTCTCTTTTTCAGATGATGGCGCTATTGAAAGTATTGTGGCTCAAACTACAGAGACAGCTCGTAAAATTATGCGTTATAACAGCGGTAGCGATATTTTCTCGTGTTATGGCTCAGGTCAACAGCCAATTGCACTTTATCGTTATGAGGAGGTACAGATTGCTGTGTCTGCTCCGGAATTCAGCCTTGCTGCTGGTTCGTATACTGAACCTCAAACGGTGAGTATTAGCTGTGCTACCGCTGACGCAACCATCCTTTACACCATCGACGGCAGTAATCCTGTCACCAATGGTATTGTGTATAGCGATCCTTTGACAATCTCCACCACTACTACTGTGAAAGCGGTGGCTTATTTGGGTACTGACACCAGTTTCTTAAGTGAGGTTACCTACATTCTCCCCTTTGCCAATATTGCGGCTTTCAAAGCTCTTCATGCTGATAATACCAGCAGCACTATCAATAATGACAATAATCAATACACTATTTCCGGGGATGTGACGTATGTGTTTCGCAGTGGGAGATACATGTATGTTAAGGATGCTACTGCAGGTTTGCTGATTTATGATTACAATAATCCAGTCATCACAAATGAGTATACTGATGGAGATGTAATTTCTGGGGGTATGCATGGCAAATATAGTAGATATAATGGTCAGGTGGAATTTGTTCCGTCCCAGAATCCTGCAGCTTCAACCCAGAACACGGGTGCTGTTCTGCCTACAGTGGTGACCATAGCCGATTTGTTAGCCAATTATAATGACTATGACGCTCAGCTGATTACCCTTGAAAATGTGACTTTCCCCAATGGATTTACAGGAAACGAAACCACTATTGAACAAGGTAGTAGTTCATTGACTTTGTTTAATCGTTTTTCCTTGGATACTACTTTGGCTGTGGGTACTGTGACCAACGTGACGGGCTTCGCAGCAAAATTTAACACTACTGTGCAGATTTATCCTCGTTTTAATTCCGATTTGTCAGCCGCTCCTCAGCCTGACATGCCGTCACTGACGGTTACCCTCAATGGCGAACAGTTCTCTACACTCGATACCCTTCAGGTAAACATTGATATCCAGAATTTCACCTTGGGTACTGAAGGTTGGTTAAAACTTGAAGGCGAACTGCTTACCACAATGGGAATGAATAATCCAATGTATATGAACGATCAAATTTTGGCATTATTCCTGGCACAGACTTTCTCCCCACTTCCCGCTGGTACTCACACGGTTACTGCTTCTTTGGTGGATATGACCATGCAGCCTTTGACCCCTGCGGTTAGCCAAACTGTCACTTTCATTGTCACTGCCCCTGTTGCCGCAACTCCTCTGATTAGTCCGGATGCTGGCACTTACGCTGACAGCGTGGTGGTTACAATGACCTGCGCTACTCCTGGCGCTGAGATTCGTTATACCATCTATGGAGAAGAACCAAGTGCTACCTCTACCTTGTATGAGGGTCCGTTTACCTTGAATTCTTCCCGCACAGTCAAAGCAAAAGCTTTTATGAATAATGTTTCATGGGAAGACAGTCCGGTGGCTGAAGCCGCTTATACCATCGTTAGTGGTCCCACATTGACGGTTGATCCCACAAGCCTCGCTTTTGGTCCCAACAACTTGACAAGCACCGTGAATATTTATAGCGCTTCACTGACTGAACCTATCACTATCAGCTGTAACAATAATGATTTCCAGTTGTCAGCAACCTCTTTCCCTGCCAATGTGGGTAATACTTCATTCACCATTACCTACGCCGGATTTGGTCCTGCTTTCGGTATGGTGACGGTCAGCAGCGGCACTTTGAGTGCGCAGATTGACCTGGTGGCTACCGCTCAACTGCCAGCACCGGTGATTACACCTGCCAGCGGCACCACTGACACTGTTATCACAGTGGTAATGTCCGACGATGTTCAGGGCGCCGGCATCTCTTATACCCTTGATGGTACTGATCCGGATGTGTATTCTCCAGTTTATCAACAGCCCATTATCTTGAATGTTCCGGGTGAATATGTTGTCAAGGCATACGCCTTTTATGAAGGTTGGGGTGCCAGCGAGATCACTACTGCTACTTATACCGTGGTGGCTCCTGTCGTTCCTGATATTGATACCATCATGTATTCCACTGGTTTTGAGGCTGGAGAAGGATTTGTGGCTGCGACCTATTATCAGAATGCTAATATTGTTTATACTGGCGCTGAAGGTCAGCAATGGGGTACTGTGTATGGCACTCCCGCCACTAACGATCATATTTGTGGCGCTCAGTCCATGCAGATGCGCTGGTACACCAGTGCCCCTAACACCTTGGGTTATACCTTTACCAACTTCGACATCCGTAATGTAACCTATGTTACTTTTGATGCCAAGTCACCCAATGGTCTGAAATTGAATGTTTCATACTCTATTGACGGTGGTAATACCTACGTGGGAGACTCTCTTTATACCATTGCTACTGGTGGCAGACATAATTATCGCTTCAATGTGAGCGAGACAGGTGAATATGATTTTGTCCGTCTGAAATTCGCTGTTGTTTTGCCGGAAACAGCTCCTTCAGGTACAAGCAAGCTGTTGATTGACAGTGTGGTGGTGTTTGGCGTTCCTGGCGTGGTGGCGAATGTGGTAGAAACGCCTGTTATCGCCCCGAACGGTGGCACTTACTATAATGCTATTGACGCAACCATTACCTGCGCTACTGCCGATGCCGTTATCCGTTATACTACCGATGGCACTGACCCAGATGAAAACTCAACAGTGTACACAGTTCCTATTAACATTAGCAGTACAACAACTTTGAAGGCAAAGGCATGGAAAACCGGTATGACCCCGAGTTTTGTAGCAGCAGCTACTTACAACTTCCCGCCCGAAGTGCCTAATATAGCCGCTTTCAAGGCTGCCAACACGGAAACCAATAATACTGTGTATAAAATTGCAGGTGATGTAACTTTCGTGTTCCGTAGTGGCAGATATATGATCGTGGAAGACGCCTCCGCTGCCCTGATGATTTATGACAACAGCAACCCTGTCATTACCACTACATATAATGAAGGTGATGTGATTAGTGGTGGCGTTTTTGGGTCATATTCATTGTATCACGGTATGGCAGAGATGGTGCCTGCGCGTAATACGGCAGAAGCCTCCGGCAATACTGGTGCCGTGACACCTATCGTGGCAACCATCCCGACTTTAGTATCCCAATATAGCACATACGAGTGTCGTCTTGTAACGGTTCAGAATGTGACTTTCCTTGATAATGGAAAATTTGTCAATGGTACCGACACGATGGTATATTATGACAATTTCAATTCTATTACCAATGCTCCCGAACAGGGTGATATGGGAAATGTTACGGGCTTTGTGGCCATCCGTGATGGTGAGGTGAGATTATATCCTCGCGATGACAATGACTTCACTATCCAGACGATGGAGCAGGTAGCTATGCCGGTAATTACAGCAGATTCTGTAACATACGATGAAGTGATTGAATCGTTTTGTAATACTGTTACAGTTAGCATAGACTGTGCTACGGAAAATGCTGCTATATATTATTCAGTTGAAAGACATTCCCACATTGATGGGTCTTTTAATACTGTTATAGAGAATGCTGTTTATACGGAACCATTTGTATTGCATGACTATTCTGATGGTGACCAAGTGGTTAAAGCATACGCAGTGAAAGACGGTATGACGAATAGCGATATTGCAGAGGAAAGTTATTATGTCGTAATCTGCTGTGGAATTCAGGATGCACAACAGCAGGTGAGCATCTATCCCAACCCGACCACCAGCGATGTGACCCTCGACCTGTCCGGACTGAACGCTAGAACTGTAGAGTTGTTCTCCATGAGCGGCCAACTGTTGAACAGCGTTATTCCAACTGAGAATGTTATGACTTTGTCATTGAGCCAGTATGCTAACGGCATCTATTTCGTCCGCATCCATACAGACAATGGCATAACCACCCAGAAGATTGTGAAGAAGTAATGCGTTTGAAGAGACGCAAGGCCTTGCGTCTCTGCAAATGAAAAAATTCAATTTTGTTATCGGTAGAGACGCGATTAATCGCGTCTCTACTAGTTTATGGTTGGCACATTAAATAGAATTCAAAGTTCAGAATTCAAAATTCAAAATCCATAATCCATAATCCATAATCCTGTAATCTTCTAACCTTCTAACCCAATTAATTAGCACATTGTCTCATTAGCACATTAATCTGTTTCCTTCATTAAACAGATAATCCACGATGGAGAGGTTGGGCACGAAGCCGATGCGATCCTCGAAAATTTGGGTGTAAGTGGGGTGGGGAAACGGGTACCCGGCCTCACGACAGCGTTTGGGATGGATGGCGTTGCGCAGGTCATCTATGTTTTCATTGTCGCTGTAATCGGCAATAAATTCGCTGGTGCGTTGGGGTTGCAAGTCTTTCCCGAAAAGTTTCAGAATGACCTGCATCAGCTCCAGATTGAAATCAAAGAGAAATTCGAATTTTTTTTCGTAAAATGGTCTGATATAATCTTGAAAATAAAGAAAATACGGACTGCTGTTATAGGCGGTGTCCAAGGTCTTCCAGTGTAGTCGCTGCCAAGCTGTGGCATAGTCGATGCGGACATCCAAAATGGGCATTTTGGAAGAGACATGCACTACAGGAATGGACAGTGTCTGTACCCCATTGGCCGTGGCAATAAGGGCGCGGTTGCGGTATGTTTGTTTGATATAATGCTCGCAAACCTCCAGTGTCACTGGACCTTGCATACATTTCAAAATGTATTCGACAGGGGGGAGGTAAGCGGTGGAAAGGAGAGTGTTTTTCATTGTAAAAATTTGAATCGGCAAAGATAACGTTTTTCTTCATACTTTCCAAAGAAGGAAAGTATGCAAAGATCTTTTCCGACTTTTTTCTTCCGACTTTTCCTTTGATGGAAAAGTCGGCAAAAGATCAAGCCGACGGTAAGTGCCACCGCACATGCCCGCTCCCCCCAACCGTCGGCCTTGCCCTCGCACGCATCGTCAGGGCAAATGCTTCTCTTGAGCTCAGCAAAACTCCCCTCGAGTGCGTAGCACGAGACTCCCCTTCTGGACAAAGTCCAGCTCTCCTCGAGCACTACAGTGCGAGACTCCCCATATTTGGCACATTAACTAATTGGCAAATTGAAAAATTTTGTATCTTTGCAAAAATTTAGTACTATGGACATAAAGTATTCTGATGAGTTGAAATATGCCATTGAGGAGGCGAAGAAACTGGCCGTCAACTACCGTTCCCAGTCTGTGGGTGTGGAGCATATCATGGTGGCCCTGTTGAAGTATGACCAGTACTCCGAGATGCAGCAACTGTTTGATATATTTAAGATTAACAAAGTCAGTGTGCGTACCAAGCTGGAGGAGATGCTGGAGAATAACGAATATAAAAGCGATGTGTCCGCAGAAAATATCAAGTTGGATATTCAGGCGGAAAACACCCTGCGCCGTTCTTTCCTGCTGGCACGCGAATTGCGTAGTGAGATCGTGGAAGCGCAGCATTTTTTGCTGGCGGTGATGCGCGACAATGGCAACGATGCCAATAGTGTGGTGAAAATGTTGCTGAAACGTGCGGGTATGTCCTACGACTCGCTGGTGTCGGAATTGCGGCACGAGGCGAAACGTGAGGAGGATTCCATGTCGGCGGGTACAGACGAATACGACGATGACGATGACCGCCGTAGCAGCACCCGCTCCACAAAGGGGGCGAAGGCATCGGCTACCCCGATGCTGGACAGCTTCGGCAAAGACCTGACCAAATATGCCCAAGAGGGCAAACTGGACCCGATTGTGGGACGTGAGAAGGAACTGGAGCGTATCGCCCAGATTCTGAGCCGCCGTAAGAAAAACAATCCTGTGCTGATAGGTGAACCAGGTGTGGGTAAGTCGGCAGTGGCTGAGGGTTTGGCTATGCGTATTGTTCAGGGCAAGGTGTCCAGAACCCTGCATGGCAAGCGGGTGGTGAGCCTCGATATGGCTTCGCTTGTAGCCGGCACTAAATATCGTGGACAGTTTGAGGAACGTATTAAAACTATCCTCACCGAACTGGAGAAAAATCCGAATATTATCCTCTTCATCGATGAGTTGCATACGATGGTAGGGGCAGGCGGCTCACCGGGCAGCCTGGATGCCTCCAACATGTTCAAGCCGGCCCTGGCCCGTGGTGAACTGCAGTGCATCGGTGCCACCACCCTTGACGAGTACCGCCAGTACATTGAGAAAGACGGTGCTTTGGAACGCCGTTTCCAGAAAATCATGATGGAACCGACCACCCCCGAAGAGACGGTGATGATTCTGAATAACATCAAGGACAAGTATGAAGATCATCACATGGTGCGTTATTCCGATGAAGCCATCAATGCTTGCGTTAGCTTGACAACTCGCTATATCACAGACCGTTGTCTGCCCGATAAAGCTATTGACGCCTTGGATGAGGTTGGGTCACGTGTGCATTTGCTCAATATCAAAGTTCCGGAGGATCTGATTCAGCAGGAAAAAGAAATAGAACAGTACGAACAACTGAAACAGGAGGCCATCAGAGACCAACAATACAATGCTGCCGCCGGTTACCGCGACAAAATCAAGGAGGCGGAGATCCGTTTGGCGGAAATGAAGAAAGAATGGGAAGAGAAGGAAGATCTGGAACGTCCCGAGGTGACCGAAGAGGATGTCGCAGAGGTGATTGCCATGATGACAGGAGTGCCGGTGAAACGTATTGCCAAGAACGAGGGCGAGCGTCTGATGAAAATGTCTGACGAGTTGCAAGGCAAAGTCATCGGTCAGGATAACGCTATCGTCAAGATTGCCAAGGCTATACGCCGTAATCGTGCGGGTTTGAAAGACCCGAACAAGCCTATCGGAACCTTCATTTTCCTGGGACCGACGGGTGTGGGTAAAACTTATCTGGCTAAGGTGTTGGCTGAATATCTTTTTGATTCACAGGATTCTATCGTTCGTATCGATATGAGTGAATACATGGAGAAACATACAGTTTCCCGACTGATAGGTGCGCCTCCGGGTTATGTGGGTTACGAAGAGGGTGGACAGCTGACTGAGAAAATCCGCCGCAAACCCTATTCGATTGTCTTGTTGGATGAAATTGAAAAAGCACATCACGATATTTATAATGTTTTGTTACAGGTGTTTGATGATGGTCAGCTGACTGATGGTATCGGACGTAAGGTGGATTTCAGAAACACCATCATTATCATGACTTCCAATATCGGTTCCCGTGAGCTGAAGGATTTCGGAACGGGAGTCGGTTTCAGTACTTCCGCTACTGATGCGGCGAAAGACAAGGTGGCTCAGGGAATCCTGGAGAATGCTTTGAAGAGAAACTTTGCGCCGGAATTCCTGAACCGTATTGACGATATTATCTATTTCAACAGTCTTGAGAAACAGGATATTATCAAAATTATTGATATTGAATTGGCCAAAGTTTTGGATAGAGTACGTGTGATGGGATTGGAGGCTGAGGTGACCAATAAAGCCAAGGAGATACTGGCCGATCAGGGCTGGGATGCCAACTTTGGCGCCCGTCCGCTGAAACGTGCCATCCAGAAACATGTGGAGGACGTGCTGGCAGAGGAAATCCTGATCCAGTCCTTCCCCGAGGGGACAAGAGTCCTGCTGGATTATGATGATGTGACCGAAGAAATGAAAGTGACGAAGATAAATGAGTGATAAACTGGAAATTTGGTGGAAGAAGGTCAGAGTTCTGATGAGCGAGATCTTCCATTGGTTCTATCCCTATCATATTTTTGAGGAGGAGCCGATGGAATTCCGCTTTGTGAATATCCGGCGCCCCAAAGTTCGATATGATATCAAGAAACAATTCCTGTCCCTTGCCATCAAAAGCAAGGACGATGGTTTCAAATACGCTTTTTTTATTCTGATACTGGCTTTGTTGTTCCTGATGCCTTATTTCAGCCGGAATGTGGGTGTCTCCACCCGCGAGTGGCAGCAGAACGAGTATTCGGAGGCGGTGTACAAGTACTATCAGACTGGTGACAAGACCTTTACCACTATGCCTCAATATGTTACCAAAGGACAGATGGCGGATATTATGCTGGTGTCGGTGGCGCATTCTTTGGGTTTCAAGAACATTTTCAGACTGAAGCATCGTTTGTCGGCCCTGTTGGGCTGGTTGCTGATAGTGGTGAGCGGTTTCTTCCTGGCGAAAAATGTCAGTTGGCGCAGTGCGTTCTTCTGTTCGCTGCTGATGTTCTGCACGCCACGTTTTCTGGGTTACACCTTCGGCAATTTCAACGATACCCTTTTCGCGCTGGCGTTCTTCTTCACCTTGTTCCAAATTTGGCAGTTCTGTTATGATTTCCCTCTGATTCGTTGGATTCGGGTGGCAGGGATTTTCCTGGGCATGCTGGTGGCCACCACTACTTCGCTGAGCGGTTTTGCATTGTGTGAGCTATTCTTCTTCTTTGCCATCATTTATTATGTGGTGAAAAATCCCATGAAGAAGTTTTTCACCGGACAGTACTGGGTGTCGTTGCTGACGCTGATTATGATTGTCGGGGCAACTTCCTTGTTAGTGGTTTTGATGAATCTGATTCTTTCACCGGGCTTCCAGATACAGGATTTACGGGGCGGTGACAAATTCATGCAGATGTTTGTGGCTACGTCGCAACAGCTTCCACAGTTTTTCGAAGGAAAAACTATCAGTATAGCGCAGCCTCCGACCAATTATGTCACGAAATATGTCTTTATTACCACTCCTTTTGTGGTGATTCTGGGTTTGCTGCTTTGTGTGGTGTTTTTCAGAACCATATTGAAGGAGTTCTCGCTGTTTACGATTTTTGCGCTGACCTTTACTATCTCGTATTTGTTGTGGTCGTTTTCGTCCAAGTATATGGGGTCGGACATTGTATGCACGGTGATTTTCATGATGCTGCCTTTGCTGGTGATGATGGCCGCATTGGGTTATGAGGCGGTGTTACGGAAGGTAGATGACCGATACACCAATTCGGTGATTGTGGTGTTGGCCATATTTCTGGCTGCTCTGCCGTTGCGGCATGTCATTTTCAATCGGCCTTTGACCCTGTGCTATTTTAATGAGGTGTCGGGCGGAATTCACAATGCGGCGGAGCGTTATGAGTTGGATATCAACAACCAGTCGTCGAAAGTGGCGGAGCAATGGTTCGCGCAGTATATGGCTGGGGTTCAGGATAGTCTGGATATTGAGAGAGAGAGACAGATGGATTCCCTGCTGTTATATGTGGACAGTATGGCGTTGGATATGCAAAGTCTTGACTCATTGATGTATGCTATGGAGCCGGATACTGTGTCGGTATATACTAACGGAAGTGAGGCTTTCTGCCAGATGCTGTCAGGGGAAAATTTGCGATTGTCAGTTATTCGTGCCGATGTCCATTCGATGGATGAGTTGGAAGGTGACTATTATATTTTGTTTGGAAACCGGACGGGTTTGTTCAAACAGATAGACAGCGCCTTTTATACCATTGACCTGGAAAGGGTGCCTGTGGTATCTTTTTTCAAAAAAAATAAAAATCTCGGCAACAAAAATGAGGAAATTACGTCTTTAGTAGAAATGAAAGAATAAAAACGATAAAATTAATAATCATGAAAAGACTAGCATTTGTATTAGCAATGGTGTTTGTAACGGGTGTGGCCATGGGACAACAGGTTGTCAATGGCGTGTACCAAGGCTCTCCCAGTAGCTTTATGTATCTGCCCACAACGCCTCCCACAGGTGGCTGGGAAAATTCATGGGTGAAACCGAGCTATGAGGGTTCCGGTTCGGGAAGTACATTCAATTTCACCAACCACATGGGAGCGGATTTAGGAAACAACTTCTCTCACAGGTTCATTATCCGTGGCGCCGATTCCACAGTGTCACCCACCAATGACTATTGCTTCCGGGGTCAGTTGGGTAGTAATTTTTTCAATAAGCCCATATTGGCCGAGGCTTGGAATTCTGACCTTTATCCGGGAACGTATGTGGATACAGTTATCCAGATGGGTAAGGTGGGCCCCAATGGACAGAATCCGTCAGGTTGCTATGCCCAGCAGATTATTTATTCCTTTGTTCCGGATACCATGAATCCTGTGTTGTTGCTGAATTTCGCCTTTGTGACCGAAGATGGTCAGCATAGTTATACCTCTAATCCGGCGGTGGAGTTTGCCGTGTTGAACCATAGCAACAATTACTCCACCAATAATAGTTACTTGCCTTTGGGGAATTATGATGCTACTCACCCCTATTCCAGATTCTGGTATAGGACTCCGTCGAATGCGAGCCATAGCCCTGAAGATCCGGATAATACCCCTGTCAATTCTGCTCCTGAATATATCGCTGTGCACGGTAATTGCCCTATCCAGAATTCTGGTCGTCCCGTGGTGACGTATCCCTATACTATTGTGGCTTATGACTTGTCGCAGCAGGCGCGTGATCATACAGCAGTGGACTTCAGAATTCGTGTGAACTCTTGTACCTCTCGTTTCCATTGGGCATATTGCTACTTCACGGCCAAAATGATTCCGGCAAAACTGCATGTGGAATATTGTGGCGGTGATGAGTTGAATCTGCATGTGCCTTGGGGCTTCGACGAAACCAATTCGTATCAGTGGTATAATGGCACAGATGCCGAACACGCAAACGAGTGGTTTGATCCGGATGATCCTTCTTCATCTGGCGTACTTCAGGGTAGTACAAAATATAATCCTGTTTTGCATGCTAATCCAGCTAAACCGTATTATCGTTGTGTTGTTCACTCATATACGGGTATTCCGTTCACCTATCAGGCTACGGTCAACTATTATGATTTGCAACCCGCATTTACAGTGGAACCCAAAGCGCTGACCGACGGCAAAAATTGTGATTTGGGAGTGGTGGTGCATAATCACAGTAGAATTGGTGTAATCAGACCTGACGGCCAGGGAGGGGTGGATACTACTTGGCAAGATTTGGAAAATCATCCCAATCAGTGTACTTGGGATTTCGGTGATGGTACTCCCGAAGTCCATGGTTTTGAGCCTCAGCATGTTTATGCCCAGCCAGGAACCTACACCATCAAACTCCATATCACGGATTATGATAATATCTGCACCTCTCCTGACACTTCTCAGGAAGTGACCGTATTACAGGAGTATATGGAGAAACAGTACGCCACCGATGAGGCTACCACTTGCGAGGGTAAATTGCCGTACTATTACAAACCTGAATTGTTTGGCTACGATAATGTGCAAACCAAGTGGGATTTAAATGCGGTGGGTGAGCGCACGGTGAACTATTCGTATGCATTGCCACAGTATGATATTCGTGCGTGGAACGGTTGTGACAGTATTGTAAAGGTACAGTTCGATGTGCTGACACCGGCTGTGACCATTCAGGAGGCAGGAACGGATTTCTGCGACAGTGCTCAGACTACACTGGAAGCATTGGTCAGCAATGTGCGCGAGGATGCAGTGGAATATGAATGGACGTATATGGATTCCGTCATGAGTAGGACAAACACTATGTTGGCTATGAGCGATGGTACCTATTCGGTCAGTATTGTGGATGCTACGACTGGTTGCGAGGCTGCCACCTCATACAAAATAGACCCATGTGTGCCGAATATTTTCCTTCCCAATTGTATTACTCCTACCCGAAGCACTAATGAAGGCCCCGCACAGAATGACTATTTCTATTTGGACCAGTTTGTGCAGAGATTCATCAGCGAAGTGAAGTTTATGGTGTATGCACGCAATGGAGAACAGGTGTATGCTTACGAAGGAGTGAAGAATGCTTTGGGACAATTTGAACCGGAGCCTCCTTTTGGCAACTTGCCAGCCGAGATGAACGGACGTTTGGTGTTGTGGGATGGAACAGTCAAAGGACGTATCGTTGATGGCACCTATACCTACGCCTTGTGGATTGTCAGTGGAGGACAGTCGTACTTGTACAAAGGCAAACTGATTGTAATGTAGTTACAATTAGTTAATTAGCAAATTAGTTAATGTGCTAATTAACAATGTGCTAATGTGCTAATGAATTGACCCCAAATCTTATAATCTATTAACCTTCTAACCTTCTAACCTTCAAACCAATGAAACCCAAACTCATCCTCATTATAATCCCTCTCTCCCTCTTGCTCTTTTCCTGTGGACAGAAGCAAGACAAAGGGCAGAAAGAACAACCACAAGCAACTATCAGCGCTCCCGCTTTCAATAGCGATAGCGCTTTTGCCTTTGTAAAGGCACAGACCGATTTTGGCCCCCGTGTGCCCAACAGTGAGGCACATGAGCAGTGTGCGGCTTGGCTGGTGTCCAAGCTGCGGGCTTATTGCGACACGGTGTACGTGCAGCATTTTACGGCTACCGCCTACGATGGCAAGCAGCTGAAATCACAGAATATTATTGGCAGCTTTGATCCGGATAAGACCGAGCGGGTGCTACTGGCCTCCCATTGGGATTCACGACCGATGGCCGACCACGATGCTATTGAAGCCAATCGCAGCAAGGCTATTGATGGGGCTGACGATGGCGCCAGTGGGGTAGGAGTGCTACTCGAACTGGCTCGCCAGTTGCAGAAAGAACGACCCAATGTGGGAGTGGACATCATCTTTTTTGACTCGGAGGATTATGGTACCCCGTCAGGCGTGAATCTTCCTGGTGATTGGTGGTGCCTGGGTTCTCAGTATTGGGCGCAGAATCTGCATGTGGAGGGTTATACGGCCAAGTATGGCATCTTGCTGGATATGGTGGGTGCCCCCGATGCCAAGTTCTATCATGAGTATTTTTCAGGTTTCTTTGCCCAAGATGTTTTGTCAAAAGTGTGGGGAACCGCCTACAAATTGGGCTATGGCTCCTATTTCATCAATCAGCAGGCTAATCCTATTACTGACGACCATTACTATGTAAATAAACTGGCCCATATCCCCATGATTGACATCATTCATCAGGACAATAGATCCGGCACAGGATTCCGTTCGGTTTGGCATACCACCTACGACAATATCGATAATATTGACGCCAAAACGTTAGGTGTGGTGGGCGTCACGCTGCGGGCTGTGCTTGCCAGTGAATAGGTTACAGGAGTTAGGAGTTAGGGATTAGGTTTTAGTGTTTAGAAGGTTAGAGGATGTTGAATTTTGAACTTTGAATTTTGAATTTTGAATTTTTAATTCTTAATTATCAATTATCAATTGAAAAATGAAAGTCTATAAATTCGGTGGAGCCTCCGTGAAAAATGCTGATGGGGTTCGTAATCTTGAAAAAATACTGAGAAGTCACAACTCGCAAGAACGTCTGGTGGTCGTGATCTCTGCCATCGGCAAAACCACCAATCTGTTGGAACAGGTGCTGGACGCTTATTATTACGATAAGTCCAAACTCCCAGAACTGACCGCGACTCTCCGAGAGAACCATTATACTATTGTGAGGGAATTAGAATTGGGTGACAACTCATTGATAATGAATCGTTTGAATGAGATTTTCGCACTTCTGGACAAGGTGCTGGCAGGTCCTCATTCGGGCAATTTCGACTATGATTATGATCGTGTTGTCAGTTTCGGAGAGATATTGTCCACCACTTTGATTTCCACTTATTTAAACGAAGTTGGGGTTCGTAATGAATGGGCGGATGCACGACTGCTGATACGTACCGACCATAACTATCGTGAAGGTAAGGTGGATTGGGAAGTTTCAGCCCGTCTGATTCAGGAAAAAGTGGGGAAGATTTTACAAGGAGATGAGACTCATATTGTTATTACACAAGGATTTATAGGTGGAACAGAAGAGATGTTGCCTACCACATTGGGCCGTGAGGGTTCAGACTATTCAGCAGCCATCTTCGCCTACGTGTTGGGTGCTGAAAGCGTGACCATTTGGAAGGATGTTCCTGGCTTGCTCAATGCCGATCCCAAGTTCTTTCCCGATGCGGTCAAGTTGGAACAAATACCCTATGAGGAGGCCATAGAGTTGGCTTATTATGGAGCCAGTGTCATTCATCCAAAAACGCTTAAACCATTGCAGAATAAGCAAATACCATTGTTTGTCAAACCTTTTTTGCATCCTGAAGAAAGTGGAAGCAGGATTGATGCGGGAAAGATGACCGAACGTGTTCCTTGCTATATCTTCAAAACCAATCAGGTGCTGATTTCCATCTATCCCAAGGATTTTTCTTTCATCGCGGTGGAGAATCTGGATGAGATTTTCTCTATCATTTCAAAAAATAAAATCAAAATCAACCTGATGCAGAACTCGGCCTTGAGTTTTTCTATCTGTTGTGATAACAAAGTTCATAAAATCGAAAAACTCATTACCGATTTATCGGTGAAATATAAGGTGAAATATAATCTGAACATTGAGCTGATTACTATTCGCCATTATACGGATGATATTGTGAATAAGGTGATTAAGAATAAAGATGTGTTGGTGGAACAACGCAGTAGGGCTACAGTTCAGTTGGTGACAATGTAAGCCGTTTGTATGGATTTTTTCCTTATCTTTGCAGGCTAATTCTAAGAATTATCCTGAAATGAAAAAATTAAAATTCTTATCTTTGATGATGGCTGTGGCATGCCTGCTGATGACGGGTATGTCCTATAGTGTTATGGCTAACCCTGCTGCATTGACAGTGGCTAAAGTGGCTCCGAAATCCCCTGTGATTAAGGGAAAAGTGATGAACAACACCTTCTCCAAGGTGACGCTGAAGCTGGCGTATGGCAACAATCCCGCTTCATTCGGAGAAGCAGAGATTGACAAAGAGGGCAACTTTACTCTGCAATCCACCGTGACAAGTAATGACATCTATATGTTGACATTTGCTGAGAAACAGAATTTTCTGCTGGTATTGTCTCCGGGAGAAACTGTGGAATTGGTGATCAATGCCGATAATTTGCGCGAAATTCCTTCGGTTTCGGGTTCCAAATCCATGAGTTTTGCCAAGGATGTTACAGAGTTGTTGACGAGCAGTCAGCTGCTACTGGACAGTGTCAACCATGCGTTGCAGACGGATAAAAACCAGCTGTATTTCCATGGTTTTTCGCAGAATTTCAGTCGCTTCTACCAAACCAATGTGGATGTATATAAACGAGTTGGAGAGGCTGTTCAGCAAATCGACTCTTTGAAACGGGTGTGCGATCAGTATGCTCCCAATGGCAAGATTGCCCCTAAAACCCTGAATGATTTCAGCTATTATGCCAACAAATTCATGCGTGCTATCACAGAGGATTTTTCCGCTTCAGATATGTTCACCCAAGGCGCTTATGCCATGTATGATTTCAAGAGCGATCGTCCGGCTTCCAACACTGAATTTTTTAGAGATGTTGACCAATACCTGAGCAAGGTACAGTCCACTCGCCAGATTATGGACAATAATTACAAGCCTTTTGTGGAACGGTTGTCCCGCTTGATTGCCAAACGCGACAGTCTGGTGTTTCATGACGCTTTTGACAAAAAATCAAACAAACAAGCATGGTGCGCTGAGGTGGTGGCTTTGGTCAATAGCCAGTATGCCAAGGTGCAAAAAGATAAACAGACTTTCGAGCAGCGTGTGAATGAGTCCAATCAGGAGGGACGTGCTATTTATACCCAGTCGCAGAATATCATCAGCGGCATTGTGCAACAGTATCAGGCTATGTATAATCGGGAAAGTGATAAGAACAGTCAAAAACTGAAGAATTTGCTGCTGGACAATAAGGATGATATTGCGGTGTTAATGTTCTTGGATAATTTCCCGAGAGAGAAAAATGCCGCTTTGCACAATGAAGTGGTAATGGCCTTGCATGAGAAATATCCCGATCATCAGTTGGTTAAAGAGAAATATGCGATAGAGACCTCTCCGGCGACAGCTACGAGCATCGGGGCTATCGCTCCGGATTTGGCATTCCCTGATCCCGATGGCAATATCCGTAAATTGTCGGATTTGAGAGGCAAGGTGGTGTTGCTGGATTTCTGGGCTTCATGGTGCCGTCCCTGCCGTGGCGAGAATCCACATGTGGTAGCGATGTACCAGAAATATCATGACAAAGGCTTTGAAGTGTTCAGCGTTTCATTGGACCGCGACAAAGAATCTTGGAAACGTGCTATTGCCGCCGACGGATTGGTATGGCCGAATCATGTCAGTGACTTGAAATACTGGTCGTCAGAGGCTGCCAGAACTTATGGTGTGTCTTCGATTCCGAGCACTTTCCTGCTTGACCAGAATGGTCGCATCATCGCCAAGAACCTCCGTGGTGAGGCCCTGAGCAATGCCTTGAAACAACTTTTCGGAGAATGATGATAATTAGCAAATTAGCGAATTAGTTAATTAGTTAATGTGCCAATTAATAATGTGCTAATTAATAATGTGCTAATGTGCCAATGAAATTAAAAACTAAGAATTGAATGTGTTTTTCGTATAGACGTGGAGGAGTGAAGTCATGCACTTCGTGTATTCGTTAAGACGAAATCCTTCTTAACGCCTTAACATCTCCACGTCTTAACGAATCAACAAACCTTGTAATCCCTTAATCCCCAAAAAATATGAAAGACCTCAAAAATTACATCGAACAAAACAAAGACCGTTTTCTGGAAGAACTTTTCAGCTTGATCAGAATCCCTTCTATCAGCTCGAAAACAGAAAACAAGGCTGATATGGTGCGTTGCGCCGAACGTTGGAAAGAACTGATTCTGGCGGCTGGTGCTGACAAGGCTGAAGTAATGCCTACTGACGGAAATCCTGTGGTATATGGCGAGAAAATGGTGGATCCCAAGGCTCCCACAGTGTTGGTATATGGCCATTATGATGTGATGCCCGTTGATCCTGAAGAATTGTGGAACACCAAGCCTTTTGAACCGGTAATCAAAGACGGTAAAATTTGGGCTCGTGGCGCTGATGATGACAAAGGTCAGTCGTTTATGCACGCTAAGGCTTTCGAATACCTGGTGAAAACCGGCCAGCTGACCTGCAATGTGAAATTCATGCTCGAAGGTGAGGAGGAAATCGGCAGCACCAGCCTCTATGGTTTCTGCGAGAAGAACAAAGAACTGCTGAAGTCAGATATTATTCTGGTTTCAGACACCTCGATGTTTGCTACGGATACTCCTTCTATTACAGTGGGTCTGCGTGGTCTGACTTATCTGGAAGTGGAAGTGAAGGGCCCGAATGCCGACCTGCACTCCGGTATCTTTGGCGGCGCGGTGGCCAACCCCATCAATATCCTTTGTCAGATGATTGCCTCTTTGACCGATGAGAGAAACAGAATCACCATCCCGGGCTTCTATGATGATGTTTTGGTGGTTTCCGAAGAGGAACGTGCTCTGATGGCACAGGCTCCTTTCAATTTGGAAGAATACAAGAAAGCTTTGGATATAGAGGAAGTTCATGGTGAAGAGGGGTATACCACCATCGAACGCACTGGTATCCGTCCTACGCTGGATGTTTGCGGTATTTGGGGCGGTTATACGGGCGAAGGTTCCAAGACCGTTTTGCCGTCAGAGGCTCATGCCAAGGTTTCAATGCGACTGGTGCCCAATCAGAACTCGCAGAAGATTGCCGAATTGTTCCAAAAACACTTCGAATCGATGGCTCCAAAGTGCGTAAAAGTGAAGGTTACTCCATGCCATGGTGGCGAGGCTTACGTGTCGCCAATTGACATGCCTGCGTACAAAGCTGCCGAAAAAGCTTACGAAACTACCTTCGGAAAGCGCCCGATTCCGACCCGTAGCGGTGGAAGTATTCCCATTATTGCCGGTTTCGAGAAGATTTTGGGCGTGAAGTCCATCCTGATGGGCTTTGGTCTGGGCTCAGATGCAATTCACTCACCCAATGAGAATTACAAGCTCGAGCACTTCCTGAAAGGCATTGAAACCATCCCGTATTTCTACCAATATTTTGGAGAAATGATGAAAAAATAAAAAAAAATCACTGAGGGTGCAAAACATATTGAAAAAAGTCGTATTTTTGCACCCTCAATTTTGAAGTTCAACTCGTTCTTTGAAGGATGCCTTGGTGGTGGAATTGGTAGACACGAGGGACTTAAAATCCCTTGCTCATTGCGAGCGTGCGGGTTCAAGTCCCGCCCGAGGTACGAAAAAAAATAAGCGGAAGTAGCTCAGTTGGTAGAGCATAACCTTGCCAAGGTTAGGGTCGCGAGTTCGAGTCTCGTTTTCCGCTCAAAATGAAGGGCTGTCACATTGTGGCGGCCCTATTTTGTTTAAGCGCCCAGAAAGGGTGCTTTTTTGTCGGTATATCTGTTATTTATTTCGTACTCATTCTTAGAATCCTATTTGCAATCTCTTTAGGATGATCTATCAGCAACTGCCCGTGATTCATTTTGGGAAAGATTTCCACGTGGGTGTCTGGATAGATTTTGCACAGATGCTCGGCTTGGGGCTTGGCGATGAATGCCTCTTTTGTGCCGTACCAGTAGTGAATGTCGGCCCCTTGGATGGATTCCAGTTTCTGGGTATAAACATCCTTGTAACCGTCGCGTACGGCTTTTCCTTTGCCGGAGGGCCACACTTTCTTGCATTCATCCAAAAGCACGTCAAAATAGTGGGAATGGAATATAAATTTCCAGAATCCAGTCCAGTGATAGCAGGTCCACACATTCAAGCTCTGGTAATATCGCAGCGGATTCACAGTCCACTTGGGCAGGGGTAGCAGCGGGGCTGCGTCCATGATGGCATGGTCAATGACAATCTCGTTCCGCTCTAGGATTCTGGATAGAATCTTCCCTCCCAAAGAAAGTCCGTATGCAACGTCCAAGTGCCCATTTAGATTATTCTGAGTATATTGAATTACTTGAACGGCCTGGTCATCGACAGAGGTAAACTGCGACTCTTGGCCAAGCAAAAATCCGTCGATGCCAACCGCAATAATGTGGTATTGGTCTTTTAGCAGTTCTATCAGCGGCAGGAATATCTCGTAGGACACCCCTAATCCCGGAATCAGCAGCAAACTTTGGTTTTCTTTATTCCCGTATGTGTTGAATGTCATAATGTATTTCTCCGCTTTGATGAGATTGAATTATGAATCTGCAAATACTGACCAGTTATGGAATGATTTTTAATGATAAATAACCTCTTCCACACCTGTTTCAATGGGCTTTCCGGCATTGATCCACACTTCCAGACCATCTTGCAGTTCGATGACATTTTTGTAACCCATTTTCTGAAGCTCTTCGGCAGCGAACTTGCTTCTGCGGGCATGAATGCAGTACAGCGCAATGGTTTTGTCCTTGTCCAACAACTCGTCGGCCTGTTCGGCAAAATGGCCGGCTTTCCAATCGATATTGATGGCACCTGGGATATGTCCTTCGGCATATTCCTCCGGTGTTCGCACATCCACCACAATTACATCTGCTTGGGCGATAGCTTTCTCAAACTCGTCCATTGGCAATGTTTTGTACTCAGGGGTGGTACAAGCGGCAAAAGCCATCACCGCCGCCAACAAAATAAAGAATAAATTTTTCATATTGGAATGATTTTTAATTTCCGAATAATTGGTTATCCGGTGCAAAAATACAAATTTTCCAAATAGGAAACCTTACAGCTTCAGTGAGACACCGACGAAATAGGTTCGGGCCTGAGTAGGACCGTAGATGTAGTTGGCATCACGGTTGGGACCCTTGTCCAAATCACGCTGGAACTGGTCCAGAATATTCTTCACTCCCGCGCTTACTTCAAGGCAATAATGTTTGTAGATGTGAATATCGTAGGCCAGCCGGAGGCCAAAATCCCAGAAAGTGGGAGTCTTTACTTCCTCGTCTTGTGCTATATAACCCTGCAGATGTGGCACCAGCATGGGACCGGTGATTTTGCCGTTGACAGAGATTGTGAAGTCTTTCACCGGCTTGATATCCAGAAGTACATAGGCATAGTGGTCGGGAGTGCGCAACATGTGTGTCTGAGGGGCAACCGTAGGACTCCATTGTAATGCTTCCACATAACGGCTTTGCTGCCAGGTGTAGCCCAACTGGAATGACAAAAGCGTGGTATAGGCGAGTCTGGCTTCGAAATTGATACCTCCCACCCATGCGCCCGGGGCATTGGTGCGGGTCAGCAACAGGTTGCCCTCGTCATCATGACCGTCTTCACGCAGGAAAAACACATCTTTCAGATAGGTATAAAATCCTTCGCCAGTAAGGTTGAGTTCCCATTTGCCGAAACGGCGGTACCAGTCCACACTGGCGGTGGCACTGTGTGAGTATTCGGGTCGCAGATTCGGGTCGAGCGAGATTAACGAAACCGCACCATTCACCGCGGCCACATGCAAGTCTTCCTCGTAAGCTTGCGGCGCACGGTAACCGCTGCTGTATCCCACTCGCAGCACCAGTCCGTCAATAGGGGTAAATCGTACGGTGGCACGTGGATTGCACACTGGTTTGGTAAGCAGGTTGTGTTTTTCCAGACGGGCTCCGATGAGCACGCTCCACTTTTTGTTTTTCCATTCGTTTTGCGCATAAATGCCTGCCACATGCACATCCTGCCGAATGTCACGATTGTAGCCTAGCATGCGGTCGTGCAGTCCATTATATGTGTATTCTGCCCCAACGCTAAGGTCGCCGTTCATTTTGCCACAAGGGTAGGAGAAACGGTACTGCAAACCGGTGTTAGAAGTGAGGTCGGTACTGGTGCCGTAGGCATTGGGATCCTGGCCTGCGCCGAAATAGCTGTCACGGCCTATGTGTTGCAATGCCGAATAGGCAGATACAAAATGCTTGCTGTCGGCAGACATCCAATCGAATGCCACCGACCCCGCATCGATATTATGGCGCAATTGTTCGGCGATATCCGCCTCATGGGGTGGCAATTCGAAGTTGTTGCCCCCGCGACGGTAATCGGTGATATGGTGATATTCAAGGGTCAATTTGCTGGAAGTGCTTGTTCTGAAGAAGACACGCGCTCCAGCGGTAGTGGTTCGCAGTTGGGGCACTTCGCTGAAACCATCCCCGTCACGGTCGTAAGGACTGCGTGTGCGGTGGGCAGCGAACAAATAGGCCCCGATTTTCCGGTTTTCGCTGGTAACCGAACCGTTCAGTTCGGTGTTGATGTCGTATGCACCCCGTTCGTTCACTCCGCTGACATTGGAAATATTCACAAAATTGCGAACTGGCTCCTTTGTGATGATATTCACCACACCGGCAATGGCATTGGCACCGTACATGGCCGATCCGCCACCACGGACAACCTCTATACGGTCAATCATCGCGGTAGGCACTTGTTCCAAACCATATACCGAAGCCAGGGATGAAAACACCGGGCGCGAGTCCATCAATATCTGGCTGTACTGGCCTTGCAGACCGTTGATACGCAATTCGGTCTTGCCGCAATTACTGCAGGTGTTCTCCACTCGCAAACCGGGCTGGTAATTGAGTGCGTCGGCCGCACAGGATACTGCCGTCGTCGCAAACAGTTTTGGGGAAATCACGTTGACTATCGTAGCCGCTTCCTGACGTTTGGTCTCATGCCTATTGGCAGTCACCACCACATCGTTCAGCTGTTGCGATATTTCTCGGATAACAATTTTCAATTCGGTGGTGACGTGTTCTTTGATCACCACAGGCAATTCTTCGGTCTCATAGCCCACATAGGTGACCACAACTGTCTGTTTGCCAACAGGCAGGTTCTTGAGGAAATAGTGTCCGGTCTCGTCGGTGATGGTGCCTATGTCAGTGCCTTTTATCTGTATTGTTACGTATGGCAAGTGCTCGCCGCTTTTCTCATCTACCACGTGTCCCACCAAATGCGCGTCGTATTGTTCCTGTGCAAGAATGGAATAATTTGATAGTAAAAACAACAAACAAACTATGAGTTTTATTAGATTTTTCATGAGAATGTTTTTGAAATATTATGTTTATTGCAGCAATTCTGCGAGTTTTGCATCTATATTGGCATGGTTGCGGGCGATGATTTTTCCGTTTTGGCAATCAATCAGCAGTGTCGTCGGAATACCGGAAAGGGCATAATCATACCAGGCCTTGTTGTCCTCATTTTTTCCTCCATTGCCATTGCATACATTAATCCAGGTCATCTTGTTTTTTGAGAGAAAGTTTTTCCAAGTATCGTAACAGCGTTTAGGATCCATGGAAACACCGTAGATTTCAAGACCTTTTTCGTGATATTTGGCGTATAGCTCAACCAACTCAGGTATGCTTTCCACGCACCCTCCGCACCAGGTGGCCCAGAAATCAACCAAAACATAACGGTTGGAGGGGTTGTTCACCACTGAACTTAGACTGATAGTCTTGCCGTTCACATCAGGATATTCCATGTCGATGTATTTTTTTCCGACTTCGGTTTTCATTCGGCGTGTCAGTTCATCCCTGAATTCGGCAACAAAGTCCAATTTTGCCAATTCGGGCGATAAACGGTCCAAAGCTTCCAGCGCCTGTGCCGTAGAATCGCACCAGTTATAGGCATAATCCAGGGCCAGAGCTCCGATTTGTTCGGCATCAATAATCGAATCCAACAGGGCTTTGGCTGTATCTTTGTCTCCACGGTCATAAAGTTCCAGGTGCCTGCGGTCGATATCGTTGGAAGGGGTGCCTGAGGCTCCGGTGCGGTAATCATTCTCATCGTTGGCGTTCACCTCTACAAAAATTGTCCCAGGTTCAAGGATGAAGTCTTTCAGTTGAATTCCGTCTTTTGTATAGAGATACACATGAGTGGGTGCCGAAACGTTAGGGCAAATCTCGAAGGTGCCATTCTTCACTATTCCTTTTCCTACAATTTCATAATGATTGAACTGGTCTTGTAATTCGAGTTTTGCTCCGTCGTTCAATCCCTTGACGGTGCCTTTCACCGTGCAATATCCAGTTCCGGTTGAATTATGATGGCAGCTGGCCAATACAAAAAATGATAAAATTGTGAAAATCAATACTCTTTTCATAATAAAAAATTTGCGGCAAAAATACGAAAAAAAACCGCAGCTCTAAAGCCGCGGTTTTATGTGATTTGTATTTACCTTCATTCTTTCTTTTCCTCATCCCATGGTAGAACAAGTACCCTTCGAACTGTGGTGTTGACAGGAAACTCATCCACTGGTGACCAGATATGATTTTCATATCATAAGGTTTCCCAAATCCTTGATTTTGCGGGCAGGAATACCTCCCACCATGGTATTGTCCGGCACGTCTTTCGTCACCACAGCTCCAGCGGCAACAACGGCATTCCTGCCTATCGTCACACCGGGACAAATGGTGGCCCCTATGCAAATCCATGCGTTTTCCTTGATGGTCACCTTCCCGAAATGAAACAGATTATGCCGGTCCTGAAGGTCGTGATTGACTGTTGTGATTTTGACGTCGGGTGCAATCAGTACGTTGTCCTCTATCTCAACAATCCCAGGAGACAATATTGTGGCTCCTTTGTTGATGAGAATGTTCTTGCCAAGCTTCATCCGGCAGCCGCAATCACAATAGAAAGGGGAAACGATGGCGACACTATCGTCAATCTCACATTGGAATAGCTCTTCCAGCAGCGCTTTGTAATCGGGGTCTGTGGGCTTCTTGGACGATATCTTCAGGCATAAGGCGTGGCTCCGTATCATCTCTCCCTCTATCTTGCGCATAATGGGATCGTCTTTGCGGACTGTGCCCGTAGTATCGATGAAATCAAATATTTGATTAATCATTTTCCTCCAACCATTTCTCCAAAATTTCGCAATACTTGGCGGCCTGTGTTGGCGATGCGGTCGTTGTTGAGTTTCCCTTCAAATCCATCCCGAAGCCGGTTGATGACTTTGATTTTACCTTGTAACGACAATTTTCCTGGCGGGATAGTTGCCGACTTTGACGATATAAACACCGTTCGGGAGTCCGCAGTTGTTTACCTGACGGCCGGAGATGTCGAATACGCGCACGGTTTCACCTTCGGCACCGTCAACAACAATGCTGCTGTTTGCGACACGGATAGTGAAATTGGGAAGATTCGTCTCCGGGATGCCCACGTTGCAGTCTTCAACAATATCAGAAAAGAGTCCCCATGCCGTATGTTGGCGGTAAGCCTCTGCGGAACCACAAGGAACAACAACAGTGGAGTTATAAGTGAAGAAAGTGCTGTCGGATTGAGGACCAACGGTGGGTGGCACGGCACAATTCACAAAGAAGGTATCAATATTAGGGCAATGGTTGAAGGCTTGTTCACCAATAGCCGTAATGCCATCTCCAATAGTGACCGTCGAGAGGGAGGTGCAACCAAAAAAAACTTCAGCCGAGACTTCTCCTAACGATCCCGGTAGACTTGCGGTGACAATACTTTTGCAATCTCCGTATGCTACCATTCCTAAAGTGGTGAGTCCTTCATGTAGAATCAGAGGGCTGGCGAGCGCAGTGTCGTACTGGAACGCAAATGGGGCTATCACCTTCAGTGTGGCGGGGTAGTTGATAGAGGTCAGGTTGTAACATTCCCGGAAAGCACAGTAAGCAATCTTTTCCGTGCCCTCGTGCAGGGTGACGGTAGCCAGGTTGTTGCATTGGTTGAAACACCATTCCTCGATAATACTCACACTGCCAGGAATGTCAACAGACTGGAGACTGCTGCACCCTTGGAAAGCGGAAAGACTGAGAGTAGTCAGACTTTCAGGCAATGTCACCGACTGGAGACTGCTACATCCTTTGAAAGCGCTAACTCCAATACTAGTCAAACCGTCATGTAACGACACCGACTGAAGGCTTGTACAAAAAAGGAAAGCGTTATGTCCAATGCTTATCAAAGTATGGGGGAATGTTACCGATTGGAGGCTGGGACATGATTGAAAACCACAAAAACCAATGTTAGTCAAACCTTCGTGTAAAGTCACAGACTGAAGGGCTGCGCATTCGCTGAAACACCAAGCGGGGATGCTGGTGACACCTGCGGGAATATCCACACTTGTCAAGGCGTAGGCAATGTAGAAACAGCCTTCGCCCATCTCGGTGACGCCAGGCATGGTGATCGATTCCAACGAACATTCAGTAAAGGCATCGTGTTCCAAAAAAGTAACCGAAGCTGGCAGTGTCACGCTTGTCACACTATCGCAGGGGTAAAAAGCAAATGCCTCAACCGCTGTGACGGGATAACTTGTTCCGTTGAACACCACCGAGCTGGGAACCACAACGTCACCTTGCGGTTGAGCGTAACCGTGCCAAGAGCTGCTCTCTGTGCTGTCGGCGTTATAGTACATGTCGGGGTAGAGCGGGGGAACTAACCGCGCATGCTGGTTGCTGTCAATGATGTAATAGAGAGTTGTGCCCTGATAGGCATAGCTGAACACGGAATCCTGGGCTTTCACGCTAAGTCCGGCGAACGTGACCATTGCGAAAATGGCCGCAAAAAGTAGATTTCTTTTCTTCATAAATCTATTAATGGGCCTCTGTTTTACCATAGTTATACCATACCTTCAAGCCATGCGAGGTCCGTTGAACATAAGCTGAAAATATGGCGCTGCAAATTTACGCAAAAATTCAATGAAGTCCCTCCGATATATTCGTCAGGAAACTTTCCCATGCTAATGTTTAAATTTGTATATTTGCAGATAAAAAAGTGATTCTAATATGAAACCATAACATGAAAAAGATAGTTTTGATTTGGGCGCTGCTGTTATATTTTATGCTGTTGGGGTGGGCGCAACAATACGACCGGCTTGCGGAACTTAATGTGGTGTGCCGCAATTGGGTCGTTACTTACACTTCTGTGGCCCCTGATGGCTCAATTTGGATGGCGACAAGGTGCAATGAGATTTATCGTGCCGATGACATTCATTCCCCGTGGCACATTATCCAGGAGGGAGAACTGGGTGGCTTCTTTGGAGAAACTTTTGAAAATATCGTAGCTTTCGATCGCAACACAGCGGTCATCGTGGGCTATATGTGGGGCAGTTTTTTCAAGCATACTACAACGGGAGGCCAATCGTGGGATTCCATCCCATACATCAGCAAACGAGGACAAGAATGGTTCCATCCTGTATGGCGCGGCCAGGGGGGATACATGTGGACAGGCTCCCAGGATGGTTATCTGGCCTTCAGCGCCGACAGCGGACGTACCTTTACCCCATTGCTCGACAAGTCTTTCGACTACAAGATGGGCATAGACGATATCTACATGTTCTCGGCAGACAGTGGCTGGATTGCTGGCCAAGGACTCTACAGCACCTCTGACAACTGGCGTACTTACCATCGCATGTCCACCCCTAATGATAAAAAAGTGAGTTGTGTGAGGCTGTGGAAAAACTATTTAATCATAAAGCAAGCTGGTAAGAGTTATTATACCAAACTGGATGGTAATGGTCGCTGGCAGTGCACCCCACTTGCTTTACGGGATTTTGAGGTAGATTGCAATTCCGGGATGATGTGGGCACTAGACGACAACTGTCAGCTTATCTTAATGGAGGAAATCGACCGATGGAAAGCGATGGGGGTGACCGCATTGTCCATCATCGGGATACACGACGGTCGCCTTTATTGCCGGGTCAACGAAGGTGTGATGCGTGTGGGAACCGATGGGGTAGTGGACCACTGTCCGTTTCTCACTGCCGAACGTTCCTTCGTCGAACCGGAACGGACGCTTAATCATTATAATCGTCTATGGGGTTTCGACGAAAAAAGTGTCTATCTCCGAGATGCTAACGGCTGGTACCGTGTGGCGCGACCTCTCGACATCGCAGGCATGACTCCCGCCCCCGACTACAAGGATCGTGTAGTTATCAGAACTGGCGAGGGAGCGAATTTTAGCATCGACACCGCTGGCCGCATAGAACCTTACACCTATCCTCAACCATTGGCTTCTTTTGTTGCCTCAGGATTGCAAAGTATGGAAATTACGACATTCAGTACTCTGGGATATGGCGTTCATAAAGAGACCATCGGCTTTCAACGTGATGGCAAGCGCATGACAGAGAACTCTCGCACGATAACCATAGAGAGCTTTGACCCCCATCTCAAAAATGGATATTCTATACATACTTCTCCCATGGCTAAAGACAACGATTCTGACACACTTCAACTTTCTGTCACGTCTATTGAAGAAGCCTTGTTGACTCTTGGCAAGCGTTATCATATTTATCCCACTCCGAAGGATTTCGGCCTGACTGATAACTCGTTAGACTTGCATGAAGTATATGCCAGCGGAAGCGTATATAGCACCAACCAATGCGGCTACACAATAATTTTCGTCAACCAATCCAACGACACCCTTATCGTTTGGGGAAACACTTCCGCCTACGTTGACCTTGGCGGAAGCACGCACTATCCATGGATGTTACCCATGGTCGTGTGTTGGCGAGAAGCCGAATTTGTTACCTACCAACCTGTCCTGTGGCAAACTCTGCGCGAGATGATGCCCGACAGCATGCGATTGCGCGAATTTCTTGACAACAGTACCCTTCATCCAAGGTACACCCTGCAAAGCGGCGACCTGCTGTTCTTGACGGAAAACAGGTCGGATATGGAGCATGCTATTTCCGCCAGCACCGGCGAATACACGCACGTGGCGTTAGTGGAACGAGACAGTGAGGATGACGTGTGGATTATCGAGGCCATGCCGGAAAACGGTGTGCAGCGCATATCCTATAGTCAGTTCGAAAGAGAGCACCAACTTCGGTTTTTCATGGAATCTTTCGATATTTACCGCCTCACTGTGTCTTTCGATACTGTTGCGGTCATCACCCGTGCCAAGAACCTTATTGGGAAACCCTACGACGACGCTTTCCTTCCTGACAACGACGCCTATTACTGTTCCGAGCTTGTTCAGGCAGCCTTTGGTGACCTCTTTGAATCAAAGCCCATGAACTGGCGCGATGCCAACGGCAACTTGCCGAAATACTGGGTGAAGCACTTCAAAAAAATACACATGCGTGTGCCGGAAGGAACTATGGGCACCAACCCTACAGATATGAGCCGGTCGCCATTGTTAAAGAAACTGTAAACTGCGGTTGCCGTTTTGAAACGGAAGCTGTCCATGTACGAGAATTCTTCGATGCCAATACTCACTCCTCATAAAAATCCTCAATGATTTTGCGTACACACACAGCATTTTCCTCGCTGTTCAAGAATGGAAATTCCAGAAAGAAATCTGTCTCAGATACTTTTTTCTCGCTGTCATACAACCTAATTGTCGTTTCAAAAAACAAATCTGACAAAACACCATTCATAATTTCTTCTTGATCTTCACGTTCCATCAAACTTACAAAATCTTGTAGCTGAAAAATGTTGTACGGATATTTTTTTAGCAAATTGAATAAATGAAAAGCGAAACTTTCAGAAAACTCTTCACTGTGTTTTAGATCGACAAGAATGTAGTTGAACATCAAAACGAAAAAATTCGAGTCCAATGTTCCGCTTTCCCAATGGGCAGATTCAAATAACTGGTACGTTCTTGTGTCGTAGTCCATCTGCTTATTTTGATATACTTGATTCTGAAAGCGGACTTTTAAGGGATTAAGGACTTCTTTGACATATTCGTTTCGATAATCTTTCCAGTCTTCATACCATTGGGATTTAGCCGCCAGCTGCCTGAATTTTTCCGGATGTCGATTTTCAATTTCCACAGTTGCATCCCATACTACTTCTCCGATCCAGCCATCACACCATTCTTTCCATTTCAGATAACATCTCATCATATCCAAAATGTCGGATTTGGCAAGGTTTTCGGCAATGGTATAGATGGCTTTTTCGTCTTCGACACGAATAATATTCTTATCTGTTTTAATGACAGCGTAATACTCCATTGTAAGGAATATTTGGAATTCCTCGTATGTCTTTGGCATCAGGTCCTGAAGGTGTTGCACGGAGATGAGTTGCCCCGCCATGAGACTGTCTTGCACGGCCAGGACGGCTTTGAAATAGTCGGGGTTGCCGTTGATTATCTCCCAATCTTGGTCGCTCAACCCTTCGGCTCTGCGGAGATCGTTTTGCGCCCATGCAATTATGGAAAAGAGCATTGCTACGCAAAATATCATTGCTTTTTTCATTGTGTATCAGAGTTGATCGCTTCTGTTTATATTAAGGGGACCTCTATTTTTAACTTTTTCTCGTCATACCTCCAGACCTCGCGAGGTCCGTTGAACATAAGCTGAAAATATGGCGCTGCAAATTTACGCAAAAATTCAATTTGGATATTATTCCAAACTACTTCGTTCCGAAGAGGAAACGGCGGAAAAGGGTTTGGGCAGACTTTGTGCCGATCATTTTGCGGACGACCTTGAAAGTGGGACCATCGTTGATGAGACCTTCCACGTAAGCGCTGTTGCGGGCGGTCTTGGCTGTGCGGTCTATGTCGCGAGCGGAGGCGAAGAGATCCAGATAGGCGGTAATCATCTCTGTGGCCAGGGCGGACAGCCGTGCGCTGTCTCCCACTTTGCAAACGGTGGGCGGTAGTTTCAATGAATCGTACCATGCGGGTTTGGTTGCTTTGTCCTTCAAATCCTGATATTTTTCTTTCACTGCCAGCATGGAGGAGAGGTCAACAGGTTCCACTAAAGTGTCATACGTTTCTACCATCAACGTCCGTCTTCCCATGGCGGAGATGAAATCGTAAGAGAGAAGTGGCATATCTTTGGTGTAAGGCGTGCATATCAGTGTGTCCATCTTCATCAGGCCGAGGAATGCCCGCATGGTGAGATACGACACACAGGCACAACCATTCCAGTCGTATGACTGCAAATGAAATGTCATCCCCTTGCCGGAAAAAGTCTGGAAAGGACTTACGTCCTTGGGGACGAGCGCTCCATTTTTGGAAAAAAGATCAAGCCTTGAGCCATTCATAACGCGCAACGGAATAAATAGGTAAGAAAGGAATCAAAATAGGGGTCTTTTTGATATAAGACTGATACTCAGGGTCGTTGCCGTATGCCTCGTTCTGTCGAAGTTCCAATCGGCGGGCACCGCTGAACATGACAAATACGATGCCGATATAGCCAATACCGGCCACTATCCATTGCCACCAGCTGAGGTGGGCACCGATAGCACTGAGCAGGACACCGGTCCAGATGACCAGCTCACCGAGGTAGTTAGGGCAACGAACGATGCGGTACAGTCCAGTATCGACGAAGCGCTTGGGGTTGACCTTTTTAGCGGCAGCCTTCTGCGCATCGCTGACGGCCTCTAACAGAATGCCGCACAATGTCACGGCTGCTCCTATCCACGCCCACAGTTCGCTGGCGTGAGGGCCGTTGGCTAAACGAAATGCCACGGGACTCACTTGGGTTACATACAGCAGTGCGCAAAACAGCCATACTGTGATAATGACTCCAAGGGGTTTCTGCTTTTGGTTCAACGGGGCATAGAGAATCTTGCGATACTCTGCCGCCTTGCGTTCTCGTATGAGCAGGTAGGTGCCCAGGCGCAAGCCAAAGATAAACAGCAAGATAAGAAGCAGAATGGTGGGTAGACTCAGGTTGGCGTGAAATAGGATAGCTATCGTCACAGCCAATGCCGAGATGCCATAACCGTAACCGACACTGAAGAAATAAATGAAATACTTCCAACCCACTGCCGAAACGGCAAGGGAAACCGCTAAAAGAATGAGTAAATACGTCATGTGACAATTTTTTTAATACGTAAATATATCGCAATAATACGAAAATTATTGTAATAATTGTTCAATGATGTAAAAAAATGCAATATTCACTTCAAAATCTGATTTGAATAAAATTCGGACTCAGGTGAGACTTTAGAATGTGTTTTTTCATGGTTTAGAATAATTATTCGGGGACAAAATAACTTGGTCAGGCGGCGTGGAAGGCTGCAAAAACATAGCGAAATATATTGGGAGATAGGCAATCTTCCCCTGTTGCCTAATCTCCCTTTCATTTGAAAGCACTATCGCTTCTTGAATGTTATAATCGGGAGTCTCCACAAAAGTGTCAAGCGAAGCGTGCAAATCATAGTCTTTGCCTGATTTCACTTCAATAGGAACGACTGATAGACGGTCATAGTCGTTGACCAGGAACTCAACCTCGCCTTTTTTCTTATTGTCGTAATAAAACAGCGGGAAGCCGTGGGCTGACAGCTCGCTGCAGACCACCAGCTCATAAACAGTGCCCAAATTGATGCTCTTCTGCTCTTCCATTATGGCCGAGATGTTGTATTGATAGAGCAGCCTCGTAAGCAATCCCACGTCGTTCAAATAAAGTTTTAACAGGTTCTTGCTCTCAGATTCCACCAAAGGAAACTTTGGATTGGATATGGCCTTTGCCTCGTTGCAGATTCCGCTTTTCACAAGGTATTCAAACTCATCCTGATATTGTGATGCACGAGCCTGTGCCTTATTCTCAATCTCCTTGAATCTGACACGTTTTTTCTTGTTCTCCAAATATGACGGCACCAGTTCGTAAATGCGCTCGATTTTCAGTTTGTGTTCCTTGTCATATTGGCTGGCATCACCTTTATACAAATTATAAACCTCTTCCTGTGCGGCTCTGACACGGACAATGTTTCTTGTTTCAAGAAACACATTCACGGCATCCGGCAGACCACCCACCAAGAGATACAGCTTGAAAAGTTCCATCATCTGCCGATGAAGTGCTTCCGATAGGGCGGTCTTCTGTTCAAAGCATTTACGGGCATGGTCGATAAACTCTTCCCCTACGTTGTTAGCCCATAGAAACTCCTCAAAATCCAACTGATACATCTTTACCACCTCAACCTTTCCACCTGGCTTCGACAGCGTCTGGTCCAAAGCGATTCCCAGTTGCGAACCGCTCACGATATAGGTAAAACGGTCGTCCTGCTTGAGAAACTTCAAGAGGGTCAGCATCTCGGGATAAGCCTGAATCTCGTCCAGGAAGACGAGAGTGTTTTCCTTTTCCTTCATACGGTCACCCGCAATGGTGCTCAGGCGAAGGTAGAAATCCTCCTTGTTTCGGGTGCCCTCAAACACACGGTCGCCTTTCTTATCCTCTATCAGGTCAATCTCAATGTAGTTCTCAAAACGTTTCTGCCCTTCATGGCGTATGATATATGATTTGCCAATCTGTCGGGCACCGTTCAAGATTAGAATTTTATTTGACCTATTTTCCAGATAATCAATTATTTTTGTTTGAATCTTTCTTTTTAGCATACATTTTTCCATTAAAAATGACAATGCAAAAATACACTTTTCCGAAATATAAACGCATAAAAATTTACACTTTTCTTTATTTTTTTACTTTACACGTAGTTGGGTCTTGAAATCAGTTCCATAACGCAATATAATTTCTCCTGACTTCGTCATTGCGTACCCCAGAAGTTATCGTCAAAGAGTTTTTCTATGGGTTTGTGACGTTTCATGACCATTGTTCTGGAGAGTATTTGTCCGTTGAGAGGCAGTCGGACTTGTATAGTCGTCACCGTTTT
>JAGBPS010000040.1 GCA_017633255.1 Bacteroidales bacterium | reverse complement strand
TGACTGTAATGTCGTAAATGTTTTTGTACTTTTTGCTTTGTCCGAAGCAACTCACCGTCACAAACAGAGCGAGAGTTGCAATAATGATGTTTTTCACTTTCATAATTGTTGTTCAAATTTTGGGGCAAAGATACAAAAAAAGTCGCAGCCTTCGAACTGCGACTTTGTGCTTAATCATTCATCAAAATGCATCTTCATGCTATTCAGGTAACGCCCTCTCAATATCTCGAAATCCGCATCGGTCAAACCCAAAACGTTGCGCAGATAGGTATCCATTGAACCATGTTCCGAGTTGATTAAGTCGAGGGCGTGGATAAAATTTTCCGTGTTGGCACCAATGAAAGCTTTCACCACAGCCAGTTCTTCCTCCTTGCCGCCAAAGAATTTCACCCTCCGGCAACACCCTGTTTTCTTTGCCATTTTTCTCGAAGTCGGTTCTGAAGTCGATGACCTTGACCACTTGAAGATTAGCCAACAGCTGGAGGTCGGCATCTTTTGCCATAGCCAATGAAGCGCCGCGGATGAGCATTCCGCTTTTGACTATCATGCCGTCAGCTGTTTTATAGCCGCCGAGGTCACGTGCGTTGGGAATACCTTTGACAGGCAGAAATTGTTCGTCTAATAATGCCATGATTTTCTTTTTACTTTGCAAAGATACAAAAAAACGCGACATCGGGCCTTTGCGTGAGATGCGGAATATGCTTGCAAAACTTCCCGAATTACAACTACTTACAAGCCAATCGTGAAAAAATTCATTTTCCCAGTTGTGTGTGTTCTATCGTCATAATGACGTTTTGCTTTTCGACTTCTCCTTCGGCAGACAACATCTCTGCACCTTGAACGGCGCTGCCTGTGACAGTCAATTCATATTCAATATGCGAGCCAGCTTGGCTTACGCCATCCACTGTGATGTTGTCACCCTGCCAGGTGCCTTCTACATTGATAGGCACGCAATAGTCACATCGCGTGACGACACCCGTCACATCGTTGCCATTCTTATCCAACACCATGTTGGCTTTGTCTTCACCAATGGTGCCCGTCAGATGGTAGCTTTGGGGACGACTTGCCATCGAGTCCGTTTCTTCCGGTGCCATTACTTCCGTTGAATCTGCAACAGCTGCACCAGCATTTTCTGCCTGCGTTTGTCTGCCACGACATGCTGTAAATATTATCAAGGCAAAGATTATCAAAAAAAATTTTCTCATATTGCATTTGTCCGTATTTATTATTTCATCTTTTGAGGCGGCAAAAATAAGAAAAAATAGGATTCTTTATTCGCGCGTCAGCATCTTGATACCATACACCGTCCAGTAGGGAACCTTCTCGATGCCCGTGCGCACTCGTGGGATTTCCAACAGAAGGAACGCCATCGTCATGAAGCCTGCTGCCCATATTATCTGCCCGAAAATCTGCTTCAGCGTCACCGACATCATTGAATGGAGGTAATAGCCGTTCATGAACCCGTTCATGTCAAACTGCTGCATGTCCACGCCCGTGAGCGTCAGGTACGAGCCATAACGCGACATGTTGTCGGCCATAAAGTGTTGGAACAGCGAGGTGTAGAGTCCGTAGCCCGAAGCACCGGCGAGGTACATGTGGATGACGTTGAAGATGAACAGCGCCATAAAGAAGTGCTCCAGCTCGTGCACCGACTCGTGAAGCGACCACATCAGCGACACCGCAAGCACCGCGTAGGCGCACCCCCGGAGCACCAACGCCCACCGGTAGGCCGTGATGGGCACGTTGAGGTCCATCAGGAAGTACATCCGTATCGCATATACCGTGATGCAGGCGAAACCGATGGCAAAAAGTTTCCATACTTTCCATTTTCGATGTCCGAGCCAGAAGAGGGTGATGACGACGCCGGCATATACGCCCGGTAACGACCACAGACACAATCCCGTCTTGGTGTGTTCCTCCAACCCGCGCACCTCGCTCCAGTAAATTTCCTCCAAAGTGTGTTCTGCGCCGAGCAGTACCTCTGCTACTATGGTAACCAATAGTATGGGAATCACATTTTTGTATCGAAAAATTTCCAACGAGATATACGGTTTCTCCACTGTTTTGAGTCGGTACATGACGAATGCCAACAGGATGAGTGCAATGGCGACAATCCAGCGCAGGCGCGGCGACCGGAACCACATCAGGTAGTCGCCATAGACGAGGAAGTAGCTGACCATCAGCATCAGCACGCTCATCAGCAGCCCGGTGGTGATGTCAATGCCCTTGAGTGGCATTCGTTGCGGCATCGGGCAGAAGGGCTTGCAAAGGGTGAACTGCACGAGGATGACGAAGCACATCGTGCCGATGGTGAGTACGTGCATCATCTGCCACGGTAGGTGGAAGGCGACCACCGCCGCAAGCCACGCGCTACCTGTGATGGCGGTGAGCAAGACGATGTGCAGCACGGGGAAGAAGACCCCAAAGTCGCGCGGCGGCGTGATCCACAGTTGGATGTTGCTCATACATTCAAAAGTGCCCTGTATCTTCGCGATGCCCGCGATGAAACAGATGGGCAGAAGTATGGCCATATTGGTGGTGCTCATCGTGATGAAGTTGCAGATGCCGATTACCGCCGCCGCGCCGCAGAGCAGCTGCTGGTTGGTGAAGCGGAACTTCATCCGGAAGAGCATCGGGAACCAGACCGCCATACCCGCTAAGCCGGTGTAGAGCAGCATCAGCAGGTCCTCGATCATCAGGTTGGTGGTGCCACGCACCGCCTCCAACGCGCCGAGATAGACCCCGCCGGAGAACTGGATGCACATCACCTGCACAAGGTAAATCCACGGTTGGATGCGCCGCGGCACGAATGCCCGGAACATGGGCATCATGAAAGGATGGTTGGTTTGCATAACGTTAGTATTTCACTTCGCACTCCACACTGTAGCCCGCCTTGAGCTTTTTCAGGTCCTCAGCGCTGTTCTCGTCGAGGGCGATGCGGACGGTGAGCCGCTGCTCTACCTTGACGAAATTACCGGTGGCGTTATCGACGGGCAGCAGCGAAAAAGCGCTGCCGGTGGCATCGGAGAGACGCTCCACACGGCCTTTGTACTTATGGTCGGGGATGGCATCTACCACGATGTTAACTTCCGCCCCATCCTTGATATGAGACAGTTGGCTTTCGCGGTAGTTGGCCTCCACCCATTTTTGGTTTTCATCGACGATGCTGACGAGGGTCTGCCCTGGGTTGACAAGTTCACCGACGTTGATGTCGCGTGCGCCGACCACACCCGAGTGGGTGGCGATGATGTAGCAGTATGACAGGTTGAGTTCTGCCAGCTCTACGGCCGCCTGTGCCAACTTCACCGCCGCTTCGGAGGCGGAACGGCTGTAGCCCTGCTCGTCGGCAACATTCTGCTGCATATCAACGGTATGGCATATTTGCTCGTAGCGGGCCTTGGCGGCAAGGTAGGCGGTGTGGGTCTGGTCGTACTGGTGCTGCGAAACGCCGCCGACAAGCAACAACTGCTCGTATCGGTGGTCATCGCGCTGGAGATTCTCCATGTTCACGAGAGCCTCTTCTTTCAGCGACTGTGTGGCGCTGATGTTGCTGGTGGCGCTGAGCACCGACGAGCCGGCTTGTTTGCTCTGCTGTTCGGCGCGGGCAAGGTCACTGCGGGCCTGTGCCAATCGGAGCCTGTACTCACTGTCCTCCAGGGTGACGAGCGTGTCGCCCTCGTTCACGTGCTGGTACGCCTCGAAGCGGATTTCGCGAATAAAACCCTGCACGCGTGTGTTTTGTGGGGCGATGTATTGGCACACACGTGCGTTGTCGGTGTATTCTACATGGCCGAGATGGGTGAATTGAAGCACAACATAAACGATTCCCGTTATCAGAAGTAGGATTATCACGGCGTTGTAAATGTAGGAACGGAGTTTTGTCTTTTTCATAAGGCAGTCCTATAATTTGTTAATAATCAGTGGAATATTATAGGGCTACCCCTCGCCTTTACCAAGGCTCAAAATCAGTGGCAAAAGTACGGATTTTTTTTTGAATCAACAGGGGGAAATTTTTTATTTCCATTTTTTGTTGATATCCATGAAAACCCGTGCAATCTGTGGAGATAAGGAATTTGTTTATTCTCCTTTTGCTTTTTCCACCAGCCTTTTCCCGAGCTCGTAAGCGTTCTGCAGGTCGGTCTGCCAGTGTGCGTCGCGGTGCTGGCGTTTGTCCTCTTCTTTGAACACGGTCATGGCGTAACGGGAGTAGTCGGTGAACTGGTAGGTGTTGCAGGCGTAGAGTGTTTCGCTGTGGCCAAAATTTTCACGCAACTGCTTTTCACAAGTACCCAGAAGCACGGGATATTTCCATTCTGCCATAGCTTCCTCGGGTATGTTCATCGTGAAAATCATAGCTGTTTGCTTCTCACGGATGGGACGACGACGGTTCCCCTGCTCGTCGTAGTCGTAGGTGAAGTTTGGGAAAATCAACCTTTCGAGGAATGAGCGCGTTTCACCCGTGGGATAACTGAAATAGACAGGCGAGCCGATAACAATCACATCTGCCTCGCATGCCCTTTCGAGCACGGGACGCAAATCGTCTCGAATGGCGCACATACCGTCTGTCTTGGCGTTTTTCAACTGGCAGGCGAAGCAGCTCTTGCATCCTTTGAAATCTATGTCATAGAGGTTGATGATTTCCACCTCGGCACCGGCCTCCTGAGTCCCTTTCATGGCACTTTCCAACAATTGTACCGTGTTCCATTTTTTTCGCGGCCCTCCGTTCACAAAGACTGCCTTTATAGTTTTGTTTTCCATTTTTTACTGATGTTGAAAACGTTGTTGTCCGATGGTTTTGCACGGTTGTGTCGTTTGTTGTGTGCATGACGATGGGGAATCGGATGACGACGATGGGGAATCGGATGACGTAGAGACAACGCATGCGTTGTCTCTACCGTTGTCGCCCCCGTCGCCGTCGTTACTTGTAAGAATCCTTTTAAGGTTGCAAATATACAAAAAAACCTTATATCCGTAAGGGAAAATAACACTTTGGATTGTGCCTAAACAGGGTGCTGACCAACGCTGACGAATCAGTGCCTGTTTTTGATGTATTCGATGGCGGCATCCAGTTGGGGCTTGTAGTCGCCGTTGTGGTTCTTGCGAAGCACCTCTAAATCAGGAGTAATGCCGATGCCTTCAAGCACTTTCCCGTTAGTCGCACACTCGAATGTGGCGGTGTAGATGTAATGATTCATAGTCTCATTGTTGCCAAAGGGCCCGCCGTAGGTGAGGTTTTAAGGATTGACGACTTAGAAACAAAAGGCCAGACCAAGTGTGATGGAAAGGGTGCTCAGATAGCGGGGGTCGCTCAGATGTGGATAACCCTTGTGATGGCTGACAAAGTCGTAGTAATACAGCGCGTCGAGAGTGATGACGGGACCGCCACCGTTTTTCCATGTATCAAGAAAAGCATAACTTAATCCCAACCCGCCAACGGCTCCTGCGGTAAGGCGTCGGTCCTCGCTGTTGAACGCACGCTTCTCCTTGAAGTCGTTAAAATAGATATAATAGTCTGTCATCCAATAGGTTTTTCCTTTTACTCGGGCTTGCATCCAGAAGGAGCCATATACACCGCAATAAGCATGGCCCCGTAATTTTTTTCCGCCAAAGGAGAAGTCAGCCATTACGGGTAGCATGAGGTAATCGTTGGAATACTTGGTGTAAACTTTGTCAATATAATGGAGGTTGCGGTCCATTTTGTGCGAACGGGACATGAAGCCCAAATCGATGCGTATGGCCAGCCAGTCAAGCAGTCTGCATCGTGCCTGCACCCCTACATCATAGCCGCTGAGTGGGGAATAGGTTTCATCCACACGGCCCATGTTTGAGCGGGCGATGCTGGTATAACTCCAGCCTCCTTTCACCCCAATGATCCATCTGGGTTTCTCTTGGGCGTTGGCCTCTATCGTCATCCAGCACAAAAGAATGACTGTTAAGATTTTCAGGTATGATTTTTTCATAATTATATTTTTAGTCGTCAAGTTTTTTCACGGGGAAGGTGAAGTAGGTGTCCGGGAACGGTTCATTCTTCAGGGTGAAGTGCCACCATTCGGTAGGATAGGGCTTGAAACCGTGGCGCAACATGGCTCTGCGCAGGATCATACGGTTGCGGAACTGCTCAGCGGTGATGTGGTTGTTGGGCTGGTATTCTCCAGTTTCGGGATTGCCTCCAAAATCGGGATGGCTTTCACGGCCGAACCAGTCGAAGGTGCCGCCCATATCTACCTCTTTCTCCGTTCTCATGTCAAACAGGGTGAGATCCACAGTGGAACCGCGGGTGTGACTGCTATGTTCAGCGATGTATTCGAGTTCGAAGAGTTTGTCGCGGGGCACGTCAGGATAGAAATACGGTTTCATGAGTGTATCGGTGATGTCGGCACCCCAGCGCATGAAGTGGTCAACGGCGCACTGCGGACGGTAGGCATCGAAAATTTTCAGGCGGTAACCCTGTTTCAGCAGTTCATCGCTCACGGCGCGGAGGCTGTCGGCAGCCTGACGGGTAATCAGTGTTATAGGCTCCTGATAACCGTCCACCTTTGCCCCTAAAAAGTTGTAGGTGCTGTAATAGCGGATTTCCAGAATGACATCGGGGATAGCTTCCGCCAATTCCACAAACTGCGATGCGTCATCAGTGGGGGAGATCTTTCCTTTCAGTCGCTTGAATTCGTTTTGGGCTTTAGTCAGTTGTGCGAGGAACTCCGGACTGGTATGCAAGCGTGCCAGACCGATGGCGCCTGCGAGGCGGCTGGCATCCACATCACTCTGCCAGTGGGCACCCACAATGATGCGGCTCTCGCCATACATGTAGCCTCGTGCCATGATGGTGTCGGCATTGTCGGGGTTGATTTCGGAGAGCAGCAGGGCTGTCGCATAGCCGCGCTGGCTGTGCCCCGAGGGATAGGACCCCTCGCCTGCCAGCTCCGCCTCCTCATATTGGGTATACATGTGTTCGTTGAAGCGGACAAAGGGGCGCTTGCGGAAATAGTAGGCCTTCGGTGCGACACGCATCTGGTCGATGGTGGAGAGGCTGTTGAATAATAATTTGTAGATCTCTGGAGTTTTCTCTTTCGATACCTCGAGGCCAAAAGGCACGGTAAACGCCGCAAAAAGCGAGTCTAAATTCCATACTGCGTCATGTACCGCAATGGCCGTGCGGACCTTGTCGCTGCGCTGTGTCTTGCCCCACATGTATCGCATGATGTCGTGGGCAAAATCCGTTCCAATGGTGTCAGGTGGGGGAGGAAGACATTTGATGAGGTTGGGCATTTTCTCGGTGCTGAAATACAGCGTTGGGGTGTCGCTCTGAGCCTTGCTCTGAAAGCATGTGCCCATCAGGATGGCGACTAACATACACAGTGAAATTCGTTTCATATTATTCAGTTTGTCATTAATGTATAGCGTTGTTTTTGATGTGTTCGATGGCAGCATCCAACTGAGGCTTGAAGTCTCCGTTGTAGTTCTTACGAAGCACCTCTTGATCGGGTACACAGCCGATGCCTTCTCGTACTTGGCCACCAATCATTGCCTCGAAGGAAGAGGTATAGACGTAATGGTGCATGGTGCTGATATTGCCAAAAGGTCCTCCGTAGTTGAGGTTGATGGAAGTGGCAGGTTGCAGTGGCCCAGTGCCGCCAAAAGTGCGCTCGCCGATGACATAGCTTGTGGGGAGCACCGCTTTGATGACCAGCGGCTCTATCTCGCCCATGCTGACGGAGTTGATGTCGCAAAGGATAACGTAGGGGATTCTCTCAGCGGTGATGTCGCGATGGTATTGGGTTTGTGGGTTGAGGTAATAGGGAGTCCAAACGGAATGCTCCAGTCTGCCGGGACCTTCCTTGTAGCGCGTTTTGAGAATCTCCGTCTTTTCGTTAAGATAGGTGCCAACGAGATAATCAAGATCATCCTGATAACCACCCCTGTTGCTTCGGTTGTCGAGGATGATGCCGGCGAGCTGCTCGCGTGGCGTCTCTGTGATGGCTGTCAGCCAATGGTCGATAAGGTTGGAGGCAGGAGAGATGGGAGTGCGCATAACAGGTGTGATGGCTGCCATTGATTGCCAAAGGTAGGGTATCTTGCGTCCATCGGGAAGGTTGATCAGGCAGTAATGATAGGTGACGCTTCCCCCAAGTTCAGGAACGTCTCCGTCAGCTGATTCATGCACTGCGATGTCGTAATGCGATTCGATGCTGTTCAGAAACGTTATAAGCTTCGTTTGCTCATCGTTTATAGACTCAATATAATAATCCCTGCTTTCCACTTCAATTTGTCCAGGTCTGATGGTCAGATAGGGGGCGTTGTCATTGGGCGAGGGGAAGAGGTTTTTAACTCTAAAAGCCAGATGATGATCTTTTAGGCCACCCACAGCTCCTTTATAGAGCGTTTCCAACTCAGCGAGGGTGACATCCTGTCCGGCCTCGTGCTTCGCGTCAAGGGCTTGGAATTTGGGCATATATTCGTCGTAAACAGCATCCCAGTTTGTCTCGTCCACATCCCAAAACACATAGCCGGTGCTCATGCATTTCCAGAGGTAGTCAAACTGTGAGGAGTAGCTGTTATAAGCTAAATCACCGAATTCACCGATATAGGGATGGTAGTCGGCTTCTTTGCGGCATCCGCTGAAAATCAAGGCTGTCAATGCCAAAATGAAGACATGTTTTTTCATATAGTTTCTATTGTTGATGAAATGGTTTTTCTGATTTCAATGGTTTAGTCATGCATCTTCTGTCAATCTATACCTCATATCCGAGTTGCTTTAAATATGCAAAGATACTATTTTATTTTAATATACGGGAAATAATACTAATTGCCCTCACGGAATTCGGTGGGTGACATGCCTGTTTCGCGGTGGAAATAGCGGCTGAAACTGGCCTGTTCGTTGAAGCCCAGCATGTCGGCAATGGTTTGCATGTTGAGGTCGTGCCGCAGGTGCAGCAGCATCTTGGCTTCCGCCACAATATGGGAGTGTATCCAGTAAGTGGCGGTATGGCCGGTCTCCTGTTTGACAACATCGCTGAAATGTTTGGTGGACAGACAGGCTTTCTCGGCATAAAAGGCCACGTCATGGTGCTGGCGGAAATGCTGCACAAGGTCGTTTTGGAATTGTTCGCTGACCCGCTTTTCGACAGGGGTCTCCTCCAGTTTGTTTTTTCGATAGAAACTGAGCAAGCGAAGCAAAAACTCCAGCAGACGGGACAACAGCATCCGGCGGTCGGGCATGTTGAGACGCACAATCTCGCGCATTCCGTCTACCACATTCACAATCATTTTGTATTCATGCTTGTCGAGTTTCACGCAGGGATGCGGCTCATAACGGTAGCGCATACGTTTGATAATTTGCAGCATGGGGTCGTTCAGCACCGAGGCATCCACAATAATCAGCGTGGCAAGGTAATCGTCGGTCTTACTCTGCTTCACAAGTCTGTGATTGGGAAAGATAACGCCCACCGTATGTGCTTCCGAATAATCAGGCATGTCGTCGTACATAAGATCTATGCGGCCTCTGTGCCCGATGCAAATGACATAATCGGGCGATATGTATGGCTCGCCTATAGTGGGCAATCCTCTCACATCATCAAATACAACAATACCTTCCTCTTTTATTTTCTGATTATAAAGAGTGATTGGGTGAGTGTATGGCTGTGTCTTTTTCATAGTGCAAAGATACAAAAAAGCTCCGAAACGTCATTCAACATTTCGGAGCTGTATAATCTCTTTAAAGGTTCTCAATAGTGATTATCTTGTGACGATAATCTTTTTTGCAGGATAGTTGCCGATTTTAACGATGTAAACGCCAGTAGAGAGTCCGCTGTTGTTTACCTGTCGGCCTGACATGTCGAAGATGCTCACTTCGCAGTTGTCGCAGCCTTCCACGACGATATTGCCATTATGGCTTTTGATGGTAATACCCTCCATGTCGAGTTCGTTGATGCCACTAATGCCGCTGCCTCCAACATAGCAATTCCCTTCAAAATAAGAGGTGCCGTCGGTGACGCTGTTGCCAGAGGCAAGAGAGGGAGTGCTGGGGGCGGAAATAAATGTGGACGAGTTACCGCCACCACCAGGGCCACCAGGGCCACCAGGACCACCGCCACCGCCGGGGCCACCGCCAGTGCTGATAGTGGGAGTATAGAAAGCTACCGTATTATCGCCGTATGTTATGGTATACCAACTGTTGCTGCTGACGTTTGAAGACTGGATATAAGGCTGGTTGATGGAGCTGTTACTCTCGATGCCATTAACGGCGATGATGACTCCGCCGTTGATGTAGAGCCGTTTTCCTTCCTCCGTGTTGGCATCAAGGGCTACCTCGGGAGATCTGGAACCGATGGCATAGACCAAGCCGCCATTGATGTAAAAGTTGCCGTTGGCGTCCATACCGTCGTTGTTAGTTGAGTGTGAATAGATAAAACCGCCTGTAACGGTCAGGTCCTGTGCACAGTTGATACCGTCGTCGTAAGCATTGACATAGATTTCACCACCGCTGATTTCCAAAGTGTTCTTGCTCTCGATGCCTTCTCCGTTGGTGCCGCTGGTGGTCACCTTGACATTGCCACCACTGATAGCCATTCCGCCGCTGTAGGTGTAGCTATTGCCGTTCTCCGTTTTCAAACCAGCCTTGATGCCCTTGGGCGATGAATAGTAGTCACTGTTGACATTATCGGTATTACCAGTATAGTTGGTGTTTTCCGTTGTACCATTATTATAATAGAGACCGCCACTGGTAACAATAGTGATATCACCTCCGCTGATGTTCATGAAACCGTCACATTTCATACCTTTGCCGCCCGATCCAGTGGAAGTGAGTGAGATGGTTCCTCCACTGATATTGATATTGCCGTCGGCACTTATTCCACAAGCCGCTTTGGTTTCCAAATCATCAGTATCCCACATGCCTTTGCCACTTGTTGTTACATTGATAACAGCATCATCGGAAATATAAATGTCACCTGCGCTTTTGATGCCTTTGGCGGCGATAGCGGCACAGTTGATGGTGATATTGCCTCCGCTGATATAGATATTGCCAGAGTCTTCATCCTCGTGGTCGGTGGTCTCGCCAGTTGAGGTGTCTCCGTCAAGGTCGCATTGGATGCCGTCATCCTCTGTTCCGCTGATGTTGATGTTACCGCTTTCCATTAGGAAATACTCGTTGCAAGAGATGCCGTCGCCCACCGCGGAAGTCACGTTGATGGTGGCGTTTTTCACAGAGATGTACTCTCCAGCCTTGATGGCATGTTTTAAGTTGCCCACAACATTCAGCGTGCCTTGCTGTTTGAACTCGGCGTGTCCTTTCACGTAAAGACAGCCTTTTTGTGAACCAGTAGCCGCATCGGCAAGAGTGTTGGTGGTTCCTGTGATGACCTTTACGTTGATACGTTTGCTGTTTTGGATATGCACTGCCGCACCGCTGTACACAGGAGTGACATTGGTCAGGCTGAGTCCATTCAATTCGATGGTAGCCTTGTAGGAACCCGACATGTAAAACTCGCCGTCGGTTGAGGTTCCGCTCAACTTGTAGGTGATTTCGCTGGCAAGGCTGTCGCTTTGCGCAATGGAGACGTGGGCTCCGCTCTGGGAGACGGTCAGGTACTGTGCCACATTATCTGCCACGGCGACCGTTGCCGTTGTGCCGTTATAGACCACTTCAACCGTGTTGTTACTCGGTGTCTGTGCTCCAACTGCTATTGTCATCACAAGGGCGACAATGAGGGATGTTAGTTTTTTCATAAGCCGAAATTTTGTTAAATCAAATTATAGTGCAAAGAAACAGTATTTTACACACATTTGGTTTAACCGATTAGAGGGAATGTTTGGCAATTTGTCGGATTGTGCGTGGGTCATTCCTGCAACGAGCCAATCACCCTCTTGTAATCAACCTGATAAATAAGATATTGTGTTTGCGCCTCAATGTAATCGCTTTTGGCCTGCTGCCATTTTAGTTGGGCATCTAGGAAATCGGACAATGGAGTTAAGCTGACCTCATAGCGGTTGTTGGCCATTCGCAGCTGCTCTGTCGCCGCGTCAAGGGCCAGTTTTGAAGCTTCGATAAGCTGGTAGCCTTCTTCTAATTTGAATATGGCCTGACGGACTTCAAGTTGCAGCAGTTCTTCATTGCGTTCCTTGTCGAGACGGCTGTTTTCAACCTCCAGCTTCGCTTTCTTGATGTTGTAACTGCCTTCCCACCATTTTGTAATCGGTACTTTTAAGGAAAGCATCAGTACAGGTGCATCGTACTTGAATTCTTTGTTAAGATGATATGGTACTGGTGGGTTGATGGGCAGAAGTCCGATTTGGTCAAAGAGAAAGTCTCCCCGGAGTTTGATGTTGCCGAACCAAATGTATCCGAGGGCGAGACCGAGTGTGGGAAGGTAGTCGCCAACAGTCATCTTCACCTGGAGCTTGTTGGCTTTGAGTTGAAGGTTCATCAGCTTCACTTCGGGCCTTTCACTGATGTCAGAACTGATGTTTGATGGCATTTCCGCAATGTTGATGGTGTTGTCAGGGGCAATATAAACGCTATCGTAGTCAATGCCTATCATGCTGCTTAACGCCATCCGGCATAAGGCCACTCCGCTTTGTGTGCGTTTCATCTGATATAATATGTTGTTGTATGAGGCTTTGACTTGCAAGAGGTCATAATCGGTGGCCATCCCCACGGCAACACTGTTTTCCACCTGCTCGTGCAGTGTTTCAAGCATGTTTTTGTATTCTTCAAGGAGTGACACTTTCTCAACTGTCGCCACGTATGTCACTTCTCGTTCTCCCCGTAGGATGGTGGTCCTCAACCGCTTCTTCGATTTGGTGGAAAAGTATTTCGCCACAGAGCGACAAATAAGTTTTTATGCCGACAAACTTTGCCTCGCTCCGAAATACGCCTCGCAAGTGATTCGTCAGGCGAGTGGTAAGATGGCCGGTGACTGGATTCAGGAACGCGTCATTCTGGAGGCCAAACTGCTGTTGCTTGACGGACATCACAACGTACAGCAAGTAGCTGATGCGCTGAATTTCTCATCACAGTCGTTTTTCGGGAAATATTTCAAGAGTGCCACGGGAATGTCCCCCAAAGAATATGTTGTCAAAAACAGATGATTTTTTTGTAGAAAAAATTGTATCTTTGCAGTTTATTTTTCTCCTTTTTATAAAGGGTATAAAATATGATTTAATAAGAAATAAAGGAAGATATGAAAACGAAACCAATGAAATGGTTATGCATGTTCGGCCTCATGTTGGGCTTGGTATCCTGCGGAGTGGACTTGCCTAAGGAAACGAAAACGTCGTACGATACGATGGTTGTGGAGAAACAGAACCTTACCGTGCCGGTGAAGTTCAGTGCCAAAATGAAGGGACAATCGGATGTGATTATCTCACCTCAGGTGAGCGGTCAGCTGATGCAAATCTGTGTGAGCGAGGGTCAGCAGGTGAAGAAGGGGACGGTGCTCTTCGTCATCGACTCGCGCAATGCGCAGCTGGATTTGGAGGTGGCAGAGGCGAACTTGCTGGCAGCCCAGGCTTCTGAGCGTAGCGCGAAGCTGGAGTACGAGTCTAACAAGAACCTGTTTGAAAAGAATATCGTGAGCCGCTATATGCTGGACAACTCAGAAAACGCATACCGACAGGCACAGGCGGCTGTGAGCCAGGCCAATGCATCTGTAAACCGGGCCAAGGTGAATCTGGGCTTTTGCACCATTACCGCGCCTGTGGATGGTGTTATTGGAGAGATTCCTGTCTCTGAAGGCATCCAAGTGTCACCTGGCACACAACTGACCATTGTCAGCGGCAACTCGAAGATGGAGGCCTTGTTCTCAATACCCGAATCGGTGCTGGAAGAGGCTGTGGCCCAAGGTTATGAAGGTAAGATAGAGGATGCGCTGAAATTATTCCCCAATGTGATGTTTGTGATGAAGAACGGCACGGAATATCCGCACAAAGGACGCATCACCAGCGCCACCGGTATGGTTAACGCTGCCACTGGTACCATTTCCTGCAAGGCCACTTTCCCCAATCCCGACGGCCAGCTGTATAGCGGTATTCAGGGCGCCATTGTTATGCCTTACAATAAAGAGGGTGTGATTGTGATCCCTCAATACGCCGTGGTGCGACTGCAGGACAAAGCGTTGGTGTATAAGGTTAAAGACGACAATACCGCTACCGCTGTCAACGTGACCATAGAAGACGTAAGTAATGGTAAAGACTTCGTCGTGACAAGCGGCTTGGAAGTCGGCGACAAAATTGTGACTGTCGGTGCGAATAATGTGCAGGAAGGAGAGCAGGTGATATTCCCCGAAGAACCGAAAAACAAGGACTAAGCCATGAAGGGAAACATTTTTATCAACAAATATGTGATGGCGTGCGCTATAGCGATCGTCATCGCGTTGGTGGGCTTTATCTGTATTATCACATTGCCCATTGAGCAGTATCCGAACATCGCGCCGCCAACGGTGCGCGTCTCGACCTCCTATACTGGCGCCGACGCGAACACCATCATGAAGTCGGTGATACAGCCATTGGAGGAAAATATCAATGGTGTGCCTGGTATGACTTATATCACCAGCTCGGCATCTTCATCTGGCGATGTTTCTATTCAGGTCTATTTCGAACAGGGCACAGATCCTGATATTGCCGCTGTGAACGTACAGAACCGCGTCAGCAGAGCTGCCGCCTTGCTGCCTGCGGATGTGACGAAGGTGGGTGTTCAGGTGATGAAGCAGCAGAGCAATATTTTGCATATCGGTGCGCTGAAAAGCGCTGATGGCAAGTATGATGCGGACTTTATCGCCAACTATATCGACATTAATGTGCGTCCCCGTCTGATGCGTATCACCGGCGTGGGTGATGTGATGTCACTCGGTAACACCTACGCTCTGCGTATCTGGCTGAAACCTGACGTGATGGCGCAGTATGGTCTGGAACCGAACGATGTGTTCGCGGCCATTGGTGGACAGAGCTTCGTCACTGCCACGGGTTCATTAGGCGAGCAGAGCGAAAACGCTTACCAGTACTCGATGGAATACAAAGGTACGCTGAAAACCGTTGAGGAGTTCAATGACATCGTGCTGCGCACAAACGATGGCGGCCACCTGCTGCGACTGAGTGATGTGGCGGATGTGGAAATCGGTGCGGTGAGCTATAATTTCTCCTCTAACATTGATGGAAAACCCGGTACCATCTACATGGTGTTCCAGGCTCCTGGCGCCAATGCCACGGAAGTGAATGCCCGCATCAACAAGTTGTATGAGGAATTGGAGCCGACAATGCCCGCTGGACTGGAATTCGAGATTTTGGAGACTTCTGACGACTTCCTCTTCGCGGCCATCCACAATGTGGTGGAGACATTGATCATCGCTATCATCCTCGTTATTCTCGTGGTTTATTTCTTCCTGCAGAACTTCAAGGCAACGGTTATTCCTTCGCTGTCAATCATCGTGTCGTTGTTGGGTACCTTCGCCATCGTGAAAGTCGCAGGCTTCTCCCTGAATATATTGACACTATTCGCCTTGGTGCTCGCCATCGGAACGGTGGTGGATGACGCCATCGTCGTGGTCGAAGCGGTGATGGCGAAGATGGAGGGCGGTATATCAGACGCCCGCGAAGCTACACGCCAGGCTATGAGCGACGTGTCCATAGCGGTAATCTCTTGTACACTGGTCTTCATGGCCGTGTTTATCCCCGTGGCTTTCATGCCCGGTACTTCAGGAGCGTTCTTCCTGCAGTTTGGTGTCACTCTGGCCTCGGCTGTCGGCTTGTCCTGTATATCAGCTTTGACACTTTGTCCTGCTTTGTGCGGTATCATGATGCGCTATTCAAAGGACGAAGAAGAGAAGAAGAATCTGAACTATTACGTCAAAAAGGCTTATACGGTCAGCTATAACGCTATCCTCAATAAATACAAATCTGGTGTTGCCAGATTCATCAAGCGTCCGTGGGTAGCGGGTGTGCTGTTGGCAGGAGCCGCTGTGCTGCTGATTCTGGCTATGCGCGGTCTGCCGTCAGGTCTTGTTCCCCAGGAAGACCAAGGCGTGTTCTTTGCCGAAGTGCGTGCACCGGAAGGCTGCACCTTGCATGAGACGGAGGAGATTGTGAAGAAGGTGGAAGAGAAAGTGAAGAAGATTCCTGAACTGGAAAACTACGCTGTTGTCAGCGGTTATGGTATGATGGCTGGCCGTTCGGGTAGCTGCTACGCCACGCTGATTATACGTCTGAAGAACTGGAACGACCGTCCGGGTATGAACCATAACATCATGCTCGTGTATGCGCGTTTCGCTATGGATTGCAAGGAAATTAAAAACGCACAGGTTATCCCGTTCCAGATGCCGCAGGTGCCGGGTTACGGCTCAAGCAGCAGCGTGAACCTGGTGCTGCAGGATATGCAGGACAGACCCATGTCGGAGTTCAATGCCGATGCCACGAGGTTCATCGCCAAGCTGAACGAGCGTCCGGAGATTATGATGGCGATGTCCACCTATTCCGAGCGTTTCCCGAAATACGAGGTGAGTGTTGATGCGGCACAGTGCGACCGTGCCGGTGTTTCTCCCGCAACCGTACTGAATACTCTCGGCGCTTATTGTGGTGGTGCCTACGTAGGCAACTTCAACCAGTTCGGCAAGGTTTATCGAATCATGGCAAACGCCGCGCCGGAGTATCGTCTCGATCCCTCCTCATTGAACAATATCTTTGTTCGGGTACGTGGTGGCAAGATGTCGCCTATCTCTGAGTTTGTCACCCTCAAGGAGATTGTCGGTTCGGCCTCTGTGGACCATTTCAACTTGTTCCAGAGTATCACCTGCGGTGTGATGAGTGCCAGCGGCTACTCGGAGGGCGACGCGCATCAGGCTATTGCTGAGGTATTCAAAGAGACAATGCCTACGGGCTATAGTTACGAATATGGTGGCATGTCACGTGAGGTTGAGGAAGCTGCCGGTTCGAACGCCACAGCGCTCATCTACGTCATCTGCGCCATCCTCATCTATCTTATTCTGGCTTCGCTCTATAACTCCTGGTTCACACCGTGGGCTGTGCTGTTCTCAGTTCCCTTCGGTTTGATGGGCTCCTTCGGTGTTGTATGGCTGGTTTCGCTGCTTCACCTGCCGGGAATGGAGAACAATATCTATCTGCAGACAGGTGTCATCATGCTTATCGGTCTGCTGGCGAAGACCGCCATCCTTATCACGGAGTACGCTTCTGAGCGACGCGCACAGGGCATGAGCATCCGCGATGCCGCTTTTGCCGCTTGTGAAGAGCGTTTGCGTCCTATTTTGATGACCGTCGTCACCATGATTGCGGGTATGATTCCGCTCATCATCGCTGGTGGTGCCGGTGCTAATGGTAACCGTGTGCTTGCCCTCGGTGTCACTGCCGGTATGGCCGTCGGTACCTTGGCCCTGCTCTTCGTCGTTCCCGCCTTCTTCATCGTGTTCCAAACACTGCACGAGAAGTTACAAGGGGCTCCGGTGACGGCGCAGACTGAGGAAGTGGTTGTTTCAGAGAAAGATAACGAAAACATTTCAGAGCAATGAAAAGAGTATTCACCATCCTTGCCGTCAGCCTAATGTGTTTTACGTTCACTGGCTGCAAGATTTACAACAAATATAAGTCACAATCACAGATTTCATCCGACATCTACGGTACCACTGAGGATGTGAAGGAAGCGCAGGCCGACAGCTCCATTGCGTCGCTGTCATGGCGCGAGTTCTTCGCCGATCCGCTGTTGCAGAAGCTTATTGATTCCGCCATAGCGCGTAACACCGACTTGAATTCGGCGCGTATCGCTGTGGAGCAGTCGCAGGCTTCTCTCAAAGCGGCCAAGTTGGGCTACCTGCCATCCATCAGTTTCGCGCCGTCCGCAGGAGTGAATTCTTTCCTGAATGAAGGAAGCTTGCAGCCTACCTGGACATACAATCTTCCCTTGCAGATCAACTGGGACCTCGATTTATTCGCGGTGAATACCAACCAGAAACGCAAGGCACAGGCGGTTCTGTGGCAGACACAGGCGCGTGAACAGGTGGTGAAGGCTAATCTCGTCTCCTCTGTGGCACAGCAATATTGCATGTTGCAACTCCTTGACCGCCAGTTGGAGATTCTGCTTTTCACCGATTCCCTTTGGAATGTTTCTTTGGAGACTCAGCGCTCTCTTTGGGAGAATGGTAAGGCGTATTCCACCGCGGTTAACCAAATGGAAAACTCTTACTTGAATGTGAAGACACAGATTGTGGATGTTCGCCGCCGGATTCGTGGGGTGGAGAATGCAATCTGCAAACTGTTGGTTATCACGCCGCAGCATATCGAACGCAGTAGTTGGAGCTCTTACGAACTTCCACAACGTATCGGTACGGGTGTGCCGGCACAGTTGCTGTCAAACCGCCCCGACATCCAGGTGGCCGACCATGCGCTGGAAGAGGCTTTTTATAACACACAGGCTGCTCGTGCGGCATTCTATCCCAAGCTTTCGTTGCAGGGCTTGTTGGGATGGGGCAACAATTCGGGTATGATACCTAATCCGGGTGCTTTGCTGCTGAATGCCTTGGCATCTCTTACCCAACCCATCTTTGCCCAGGGTAAGCTGAGAGCTAACCTTAAAATCAGCAAGTTGTCACAGGAAGACATGGCTCAGAAGTATGTGCAGACTGTCATCAATGCCGGTAACCAGGTGAATGAGGCACTGGCCGACTGTCAAGTCGCTCGTGAGAAAGACACCTACTATAAACGACAGGTTGCAGTGCTGCAAGACGCATACGCAGGCACGCATGAGCTGATGGATGCCGGCAAGGCGAATTATTTAGAGGTACTGACTGCACAGGAGACCCTCCTCTCCGCACAGATTAACGAAGCGGCTAACTTGTACGAAGGTTCACGAGCCCTTATCGCTCTCTATATTGCTCTTGGTGGTGGCGCGAAATAGTTTTTATATGTATGAAAGAGATAAGATGTCCTAATTGTAATAAGGTGTTTTCGGTGGATGAAGCCGATTATGCTTTTATTGTCAACCAAGTCAGAAACGCTGAGTTCAACAACGAACTGAAACGCAGGGTAGAGGCGCTGCATCAGCAGCATCAGATGGAGCAGGAACGAGAGGAGGCGAAGCTGGAAACCAAACATCAGCAGGAACTGAACCAGAAGGAAAGTGCCATGAAGCAGCTTGAGCTGGAAATGGCTCGGCTGAAAAAAGACTTGCAGGCTGCGGAACAGCAGAAAAACGCGGCGGTACAGTTGGCTTTGGCTGAGAAAGAGAAACAGATTGGCCAGCTACGGGCGCAACTGTCGGAAAGTGAAAGCAAGGAGAAGGTGGCGGTCTTGAAAGAACAGCAGAGGTATGGCGAGGCACTGAAACAGAAAGAACTTGAAATCGCAGGTCTGAAATCGGGCGTGGAGGCTCAGAAGCTGGAGACGGCTTCCAAGCTGGCAGCACAGAAAGACAAGTACGAGAGCGAGTTGCGTATGGTCCGGGAACAGGTGGATTATTATAAAGACATGAAAACTCGTTTGTCCACCAAAATGGTGGGTGAAACGCTGGAAATCCATTGCAGCACGGAGTTTAACCGGGTACGCCCCCTCTTCCCTAATGCCTATTTTGAAAAGGATAATGACGCAAGCGGTGGCAGCAAAGGCGATTTCATCTTCAGAGATTATGAGGACGGTATAGAATATGTGTCCATTATGTTCGAGATGAAGAATGAACTGGATGAGACCGCGACGAAGCATAAAAACGAGGATTTTTTCAGAAAGCTGGATGCTGACCGTACGGCGAAGAATTGTGAGTTTGCGGTGCTTGTCAGCCTGCTCGAACCCGACAGCGAATTGTACAATACCGGCATCGTGGATGTATCCTACAGGTTTCCGAAGATGTATGTCATTCGCCCACAGTTCTTTATCCCTTTGATTACCCTCTTGGTACAAACCTCCAAGAAAAGCGTGGAATACAAGAAACAGCTGGTTATTGCGCAGAACCAGTCGGTGGATGTGAGGAATTTCGAACAGCAGTTGATGGATTTCAAGGACAAGTTCGGCCGTAATTATCGCATTGCCAGTGAGAAATTCCAGAAGGCCATAGAGGAAATAGACAAGTCTATTGATCACTTGCAGAAAATCAAGGACGCTTTGATTGGCTCTGAGAATAATTTGCGCTTGGCCAACGACAAAGCCGAGGATTTGACCATCAAAAAACTCACCCGTGGCAACCCGACGATGAAGGAGCTATTTGATCAAGCAAAAGAATAAAATATACTATGGAAGATAAAAGATTAGTCGCTTTCAAGCGCTTGTTAGATATCATGGACGAACTGCGGCAGAAGTGTCCGTGGGACAGCACGCAGACCATCGACAGCCTGCGTTATTTGACCATTGAGGAAACTTACGAGCTGTCGGATGCCATCATCGAGAAAGATTATAATGACTTGAAGAAGGAGCTGGGCGACCTGCTCCTGCATATTGTCTTTTATTCCAAAATCGCCTCGGAAGACAAACACTTTGACATCACCGATGTGGCCAATGGCATTTGTGAGAAACTTATTGTCAGACATCCGCATATATTTGGCAACGAACAAGCTGCCACAGCGGAAGATGTACGCAACAATTGGGAGAAAATCAAGCTGAAAAAAGAAGGCAACCGCTCGGTTCTGGGAGGTGTGCCGTCAGCTCTGCCTGCTATGGTGAAGGCCTATCGTATCCAGGAGAAAGCTCGTGGAGTGGGTTTTGACTGGAACAGCACTGAAGAGGTTTGGGCCAAGGTGGAAGAGGAACTTGATGAGCTTAAAACCGAAGTCTCCCAGCAGAGTGACAAAATTGAGGATGAGTTTGGCGATGTGCTCTTTGCCCTTATCAACTATGCCCGCTTCATCAAGGTCAACCCCGAGGATGCATTGGAGAAGACCAACCGCAAGTTTATCAAGCGTTTCCAGTATATCGAGCAGAAAGCAAAAGAGTCAGGCCGCTTTATTGGAGACCTGACCCTGGATGAAATGGAAGCCTTCTGGCAAGAAGCGAAGAAAATGTGCTAATGTGCTAATTAGTTAATGTGCCAATTAGCAAATCGTGCTTTGTATCAATTTTCTACATTCATGATATCTTCTCTCGTTGTGTGTGATAATGTGACTATCTTTGGGATTGTGTCATCTTCTCTGTGATGAACTTCTTTTAATAATTAGCACATTAGCACATTGTCTCATTGGCACATTAATTTATTCTTCCGTCAGCAGTGCGAGCCCGCCTTGTGCCGTCTCTTTATAAAGTGATGGCAAATCTTTTCCCGTCAGATTCATGGTTTTCACCACTTTGTCAAAACTGATGAGGTGGTTACCGTCGCTCATCATGGCATAGATGTTGATGTCAAGGGCGCGGAGGGCGGCCATGGCGTTGCGTTCGATGCAGGGCACCTGCACAAGTCCGCACATGGGGTCGCAGGTGAGGCCGAGGTTGTGCTCCATGGCCATCTCGGCGGCGTATTCAATCTGCTGCGGACTGCCCCCGAATAGCTGGTTGGCGGCGGCAGCGGCCATCACACAAGCACTGCCCACCTCGCCCTGGCATCCTACTTCCGCTCCCGAAATGGAAGCGTTGGTCTTGATGATGTTGGCGAAGAGTCCTGCTGTGGCCAAGGCTCTCAATATCTCTGTGTCGGTGAATCCGTGGTTCTTTTTCAGGTGGTATAGCACGGCAGGTAACACGCCCGATGCCCCGCAAGTAGGCGCCGTGACGATGGTGCTGCCCATGGCGTTGCGCTCAGAGGTGGCCAAAGCGTATGCAATGACAAGCGCGCGGCTTTGTAGCGAGGGCTTGTAAGAGCTGGCCCTGACATAGTACTGCCGCGCCTTGCTGCGCAGGTGCAGTCCACCGGGAATCACACCCTCGGCTTGCAAGCCCTCCTCGATGGTGTGCTGCATCGTTTCCCACATTTGTCCAAGGTAATCCCATATGTCCTTGTCTTCGTGCATGGCCACATATTCCCAGTAAGTCAGTCCTTCCTTTTCAATGTAAGCCAATATGTCGCTCATGAAATGATGCTCGTAAATGTGCTCCACACTCTCCTTGGTTTCTTCGTTGGCCAGACTGCCGCCGCCCACACTGTAGATGGTCCAGCTGTCATACACCTTCCCGTTGGCGTCCATAGCCTCGAAAAGCATGCCGTTGGTATGGAAAGGCAGCACCACTTCGGGTTTCCAGATGAGCTCCACGGGGATGGGTGCCGAGCCTTCAATAATGGCTTTGTCGGTGTGGTGGCCCTTGCCAGTGGCGGCCAGACTGCCATGCAGGGTGACACGGATTTTGGCGGCATTGGGATTCTTCTCTCTGAAACTGATGGCGGCGCGGTTCGGTCCCAGCGTGTGGCTGCTCGACGGACCATAGCCTTTTTTATAGATTTTCTTGATAGATTCCATAGTATTTGAATTTAGAAAGCAAAGATATAAAAAAACGGGATTCATCGAACCCCGTTTTTTGTGTACAGCTAAATCTCTTAGTTCTTCTTGCCGAAGTTGCCGTATTTGCTGCGGAATTTATCCACACGACCGGCGGTGTCAACCAACTTCATCTTACCCGTGAAGAAGGGGTGTGAAGTGTTGGAGATTTCCAATTTTACCAAGGGATATTCCTTGCCGTCTTCCCAAACAATGGTGTCCTTCGTTGCAACTGTTGACTTGGTCATGAATGCAATCTCATTGGACATGTCCTTGAAAACCACTGTTCTATACTCTTTTGGATGAATACCTTTTTTCATTATGTTTTGGTTTTAATAGTTAATCAAATTTTGGAGTGCAAAAATACAAAAAATATCAATACAAAAAGCAGTATGGAGGAAAATTTGTTTTGAGGAGAGATTGTTGTGTATAATATTGATTATTAGTAAATTAAATCAATGTGTAAAATTCTGAAAATAAGAGAGAAAATTCCGCCTCGCCCCAATCCATCCCAATTCTTGCAATTTCTTCCCCAAAAAACTGCCAATTATTAATTATCATTTGTCAACTGTCAACTATTCGTCTCTTCCCCTTCGGACGCATGCAGTGCATCCCTACTGTCCCCTGTAACCTATACCCAGCTCCCCTCGAGCGCAGCGAGACTCCCCTCGAAGGCGTAGTCTGAGACTCCCCTTGAGCGCAGCGAAACTCCCCCTCATCCTTCTAACCCCTAATCCCTAACGCCTAACACCTAATCCCTAACCCCTAAAACGCCTTCCTCCACCCGCACCCGCTCTTCCACTCTGAGCATCCGTATGCAGTCCGGCCTTTGATAATGCGTCCCTTGCCACACAATGGACAGGGCTGGCCGATAATACTGTCGGCGGTGGAGGCATTGCTGTTCCCACTGTTGTTGCTGCCGCTGTTGTTGCTGTTGACGGTAGCCGGGGCGTTGTTGATGCTATTGCTGTTACTGTTGTTGATAGTAGCGGAGGGGTTGTTGTTGCTATTGCTGTGGTTTCTGTTGGCGGCGGTTGAGGATGGAGAGGTGGAGGCGATTTTGCGGCGGTCGCTGTCATCGCGCAGTACCTGCAGCACAATGTCGTTCACCATCTGCTTGAGTTCGTCAATGAACTGCTGGGCGGAGTATTGCTTCTGCTCAATCTGTCGTAGTTTCTTCTCCCAGATACCTGTCAACTCGGCGCTTTTGAGCAGTTCCTCGCGAATCAGACTGATGAGCTCGATGCCCGTGGGGGTGGGTTCCAAACTCTTTCGTATCTTCTTGATATAGTTGCGTTTGAACAGCGTCTCAATGATGGCTGCACGGGTAGAGGGACGGCCGATGCCGTTCTCTTTCATCACCTCGCGCAGACTCTCGTCGTCCACGGTCTTGCCAGCCGTTTCCATGGCCCGTAGCAGGGTGGCTTCGGTGTAAGGTTTGGGAGGGTTGGTCCATTTCTCGCTCAGGGTCGGTTCGTGGGGACCGTGCTCTCCCTTGACAAACAAGGGCAACACCCGTTCCTCGTTTTTGTTTTCCTCATCGTCATCATCGCTGCCCTTGGCTTTGCTCTTGCTGTCGGCTTTGGCTTCGCTTTTATCTTTGCCCGAAGGGGGCTCTGCCTTGATCACCACCCTCCATCCTGGGTCAAGAATTTGCTTGCCCGTGGTCTTGAACTGCACATCCTCCACAATGCCCGTCACGTTGGTGTTGGAAAACACACAGTCTGGATAGAAAACGGCAATAAAATGGCGGCAAACTTCATCGTACACGCAGGCTTCCTGGGCCGACAGTGGCGATTTCGGGTTCAATCCGGTGGGAATGATGGCGTGGTGGTCGCTGACCTTGCTGTTGTCGAACACTTTTTTGCTCTTGGGCAGCTTTTTGCCTAACAAAGGCGCCGTCAAAGCGCTATAGTTCGTGATGCCTTTCAGGATGCTGGGACATTTGGGATAGATGTCGTCGCTGAGGTAGGTGGTGTCCACACGGGGATAGGTGGTCAGTTTTTTCTCGTACAGGCTCTGAATCAGCTGCAGGGTTTGCTCTGCCGAATAGCCGTATTTCTTGTTGCATTCCACTTGCAAAGAGGTCAAGTCGTATAGTCTTGGAGGTGCTTCCTTCCCTTTCTTGGTGCTGATGTCGGTAATGGTAAATTCTTTTCCGATAATGCGTTGCAAGTCTTCCTGCCCTTCCTCCACCGACTGGTACTTGCCTTTGATGGCGGTGAAAGTAGTGTCGCGATAGATGGTAGATAGCACCCAATAGGCGGTGGGCTTGAAATTTTGTATTTCGTGGTAGCGCTTCACGATGAGGGCGAGGGTAGGGGTCTGCACCCTGCCGATGGAGAGCACCTGCCGGTCTTTGCCGTACTTGAGGGTATAAAGCCTGGTGGCGTTCATGCCCAATAGCCAGTCACCGATGGCACGCGACAGCCCCGCCTCGTACAGCGATTGGTAGCCCGACTGCTCTTTGAGTTGTTTAAAACCCTCACGGATAGATTCTTCTGTCAAGGAGGAAATCCATAGTCGGTCCACGGGACAGTTGGCGCGGGCCTTCTGCATCACCCAGCGTTGTATCAGCTCGCCCTCCTGGCCGGCATCACCGCAGTTGACGATGCGGTCGGCTTTCTGCATCAATCCTTCAATAATGCCAAACTGTTTTTTGATAGATGGACTGTCAATCAGTTTGATGCCGAATTTGGGTGGCACCATAGGCAGGCTGCTGAGTGACCACTGTTTCCACATCGGGGTATAGTCGTGCGGTTCCTTCAGCGTACATAGGTGTCCGAAGGTCCAAGTCACCTGATAGCCATTGCCCTCGATGTAGCCGTCGTGCGACTGCTTGGCACCGAGTACATTGGCGATTTCTCTGGCAACACTTGGCTTTTCAGCGATACAAACAATCATTTCTAATTAATAATTGACAATTAATAATTAACAGTTGAACTTGGTTTTGTTTGTGTTTGGATTATGCAAATAATTTTTTTTGCGTATGCAAAAATAGTTATTTCTGACGAATGAGAAGGGATTGTTGAAAATTAATTTTATGTTGATTTTTTTTTGTTGGAAATAAACTTTTGCTTTTTTTAATTGTCGGAAGCTTTATTTATTATTTACTCTTATCTATCCAAAACAAATTACTATGAAAAAAGTTTTTACTTTATGTTTGATTTGCCTTTTAGCATTATCATTAGATGCGCAAACAGATGCAAAACAAGTGAAAACCGCCAGTAATCAGGACCGATGGGCCGAACTTAAGCTGCAAGGATATGTGGATTTGGGCCTTCCCAGCGGTACTTTGTGGAAAGACAAGAACGAAGAGGGAGGTTTTTACACTTTTGTGCAGGCGTTGAGCAGCTTTGGAAACAATCTTCCTAACAGAGAGCAGTTGGAAGAGTTGAAAAACTCATGTAAATGGATATGGAGTGATAGCGGTTATAAGGTGGTTGGCCCTAATGGCAAGTCCATTTTCCTGCCCGCGGCAAGTTATAGGGATTGCAATTGGGACTTGGTCAAGTTTGACGATAAAGGATACTATGCCGGCTTATACTGGTCATCCAGCCGAAGTGGTTCGGACAGTGGCTATTCCCTTGGCTTGAATCCGCGTGAAGGAGCAAAGATAAATGACTTTGGCAGCAAAATGTGCTATGGCTTATCTGTCCGTCTCGTCGCAAAATAATACTTGTGTATTTTGTTGATAGCTCATTATTAGGCCAAAATCTCATATTATTGCTATATACTAATTATTGCATATACTAAAGAAAAGTAACAAAATGAAAAAAACATTATTATTCTGTATTTTACTGATTAGCGTTCTCTTTCTGGGCGCACAGAACTACACCATCCGGCAGAATACGATAAACAATCTTTCCATTGTGTTCAATACGCCCAAATTACAGAGCAGTGCGGTGAAAGCCGGAGACGCTCGCTACACTTCCCTTATAATGGATGGCTACGACAACTCCACGAAAGTGGGTTTCCCGTCATTGCCGGAACTTACCAAGTTGATTGAGATTCCCTTGTGCGAAGAGGTTAACGTCCATATTGTGTCGGCAGACTATGTGGAATACGATGCTGCTGCCTTGAATGTGCTCTATCCGGTGATGCCCTGCCAACAGAACTATTCCAAGTCCTATACGGGAGAACGTACCTTCAGCAAGAACGAAGCCGTTTATCGCACCGATGCATTCTACACTTCTCAGCCGGAGGTGGTCACTGCCCACAAAATCGGCACCATGCGAGACGTAAATATGGCCAATGTGGTGGTGAGTCCTGTGGCCTACAATCCTGTCACGAACAAGATCAGGGTATATAGCCGTATCGAAGTGGAGATTACTTGCGAGAATGCCAACATCCCGGCTACCATGGAGATGAAGGACAAATACTACATTCCATGCTGCCAAGGAGGCCGTCATCAACCCGATGAGCACGCGCAACGAGTTCAACATCACTCCCGTCAAGTATCTGATCATTGCCCACGATATGTTTGCTAATAACGAGCAACTGATGTCTTTCGTCAACTGGAAAAAGCGTATCGGCTATCTTGTGGAAGTTGCCTATACGAATACCATCGGCACTACGACCACGGCCATCAGTAACTATATCCGGACGAAGTACACCAATGCTACGGCCGAGGATCCCGCCCCCACCTTTGTCCTGCTCGTCGGCGATGTCGAACAGATACCCGCTTTCACGGGCACTCAGAACCACAAAACCGACTTGTACTATGCGACCTGGACTAACGGTGACAATCTCCCGGACTGCTATTACGGCCGCTTCTCGGCTCAGAATCTCAGCCAACTGCTTCCTCAGATAGAGAAGACTTTGATGTACGAGCAATATACCATGCCAGATCCGTCATATTTAGGCAAGGCTGTGTTGATTGCCGGCAACGACGACACCTGGGCTCCCACCCACCTCAATGGTCAGATTAACTATATCTTTGACAATTATATCAACACTACCTCTACCACTCACAACTACACCACGGTGTACAAGCATCTGTATGACTGCTCCAATGAGGCTGCGACCATCCGACAGGAAATCAGTGCCGGATGTGGTTGGGTCAACTACACAGCTCACGGTTCCGGATATGGTTGGAACGAGCCCGCGTTCACCTGTGACCATGTGCCATACATGAACAATGCCGACAAATATGGTTTCATGATAGGAAACTGCTGTTTGTCATGCACATTTGTGAACCCTGAGTGTTTTGCCGAAGCGGTCTTGCGTGCCGCCAACAAGGGGGCGGTCGGCTATATCGGCGGGTCCGACATCACTTACTGGGATGAGGACTTTTACTGGTCTGTCGGCTTCCGCAGCACCATCGACTCCAACCCGACTTACAGTGCCAACCACCTGGGTGCCTACGACAAAATCTTCCACACGCATGGGGAGAATCACGATGCTTGGGTTACCAGCATTGCAGGCTATATGACCGCCGGTGATCTGGCGGTAGAAGGCTCAAGTTCAGATCTAAAGCAATACTACTGGGAGGTTTACCACCTGATGGGCGACCCTTCCCTGAAACCCTATATGGGTATTCCTTCCAACTTGAGCGTCAACTCCGATGAATTTCTCTTGGTGGGCAGCACCAACTATGACGTACAAACAGTGCCCTACGCCTACGTGGCCCTGACTCATAACAACGAGCTGATAGCAGCAGCCTTCACGGATGCCTTTGGTTATGCCAACCTCACTTTCAGCGCTGTCAACATCCTGGGTGATTATGAGTTGGCGGTATCAGCGCAAAACTACATCCAATTCTTCAAGACCGTGCAGGTCATTGCCCCGACGGGCCCCTTTGTTGCCGTCTCCTCTTTCTCCTTGTCCGAGTTCAGCATTCCGCAACCAGGCTCCACTGTTTATATGGATGTGGCCTTGACCAACTATGGTGTGGCAGCAGCCTCCAATGTAACCACCACGCTCAGCAGCAGCTATCCTGGCGTCACCATCGTCCAAAACAGCGTGAGCGACAACAGCATCGCCGCTGACGCCACAAGCACGCACAACAACGCTTTCACCATCGTGTTGCCTGCGGATGCCCAGGATGGCGACGAGATTCCTTTTGTCATTACTACCACCTTCGGCAATGAGACCACCACCAAGTATTTCACGATAATGGTTGTGACCCCGATATTTTCCATTGCGAATGTGGCCATTCAGAACACGAATGGCACCACCTCATTCGCCCCCGGTGACATGGCCAATGTGACAGTGACCTACTCCAACATCGGCCACAGCCCACTGACCAATGCCGCTCTGCACCTCACCAGCCATTACAGCTTGGTGACCGTGAATACCCCAGCCCAGAACATCTCGGTATTGCCTGCTGGCACCTCCGCAACTGCCCAGTATCAAGTGTCAATCGGTGCCTCTGTTCCGGACATGACAACTGTACCACTCTACGTGAAATGTGTGGTAGGTCAGGACATCATCGTGGACACCATCTACTTGACTGTTGGTACTGTTATGGAAACCTTCGAGACAGGTAATCTGACCGCTTTCCCATGGCAAATCAACAATAACCCTTGGTTTGTTACCAATGAGCAAACCTACGCCGGCAACTACTGCATCCGTTCCAAACAGGACTTGGCCGACAACGACCAATCTGAATTCTTTATTACGGTCAACTGCTCCCCCTCTGCGAACATCTCCTATTTCCGTAAAGTCTCTTCTGAGGATGGCTATGACTTCTTCAAATTTTATATTGACAATACAGAGATGGATAGCCAAACGGGTTCCACCGATTGGTCACAGGCTTCTTTTCCGGTCAATTCAGGCACGCACACCTTCAGATTTAGCTATCGGAAGGACTCTGGTGTCATCGATGGCAGCGACTGCGCTTGGGTGGACAACATTGTATTCCCCGGCATGGGTACCCTATGTGTGGAAGACATGGACGACAATGTGGGTGTCGCGACCCGCGACGAGATACTTTCCAGTGTGTTTCCTAACCCTACCACGGGCATACTCCATGTTCAATGCTCCGAACAAATACAGCAAATCGTGATCTACGACTTGAGCGGTCGCCAGATTATGAGTCGTATAGGGCAAGCTGAACAACCGAATACCCTCAACGTCAACAGCCTGACCAGCGGACTCTACTTTATCCGCATCCTCACTACTGATCAGCATTTTTCCGTTTCCAAGTTCATCAAACAATAGCTATGGTGCGGAAAGGTGAAATACTGCGTCACCGGCTCTATGGTGTATTCTTGCAGATTGAAAAATGAGGGTTGTATCTATTTCTCGCAACTGCGAGACGCAGTTGCCTACATTGACATCCCATATTCTTAATTACTAATCCCTGACCCCTGACCCCTGAATCCTGACCCCTAACCCCTGAAACCTGAAACCTAAAACCTAATCACTAATCCCTGACCCCTGATCACTGGAATTACAGTCTTTGCGAAATTCTCGGCAGAATCTCATTCTTCCAGCTGGCAAAAGTGCCGTTCGCAATGTGTTTGCGAGCGGTCTTCACCAAGTCCAGGTAGAAGTGAAGGTTGTGGATGCTGCCGATCATAGGGCCTAAAATCTCGTCGGCCACATACATGTGACGCAGGTAGGCGCGGGTGTACTCGCGGTCAGCGAACAGCTCGCTGTTGGCGTCTATCGGGGTGAAGTCATTCTTCCACTTTTCGTTGCGCATGTTCAGGATGCCGTCCCAGGTGAAAATCATGCCGTTGCGACCGTTGCGGGTGGGCATCACACAGTCGAACATATCCACACCCATGGATATGCCCTCGATGATGTTGGCGGGAGTGCCTACTCCCATCAGGTAACGGGGCTTGTCCTTGGGCAGCAGCTGGCAGCACAATTCCGTGATTTCATACATCAGTTCGGTGGGCTCGCCTACGGACACACCGCCGATGGCGTTGCCCTCACGGTTCATTGAGCTGATGAACTCCGCAGAGCGTTTGCGCAGTTCGGGAAACACACTGCCTTGCACGATGGGGAACAGCGTCTGCGAATAGCCGTATTTGGGCTCAGTCTCGTCGAAACGCTTGCAGCAGCGTTCCAGCCAGCCGTGGGTGATTTTCATCGACTGCTCCGCATAGGCATGGTCGCAAGGGTAGGGGGTGCATTCGTCAAACGACATGACGATGTCGGCGCCGATGCTGCGCTCAATATCCATCACTTTTTCGGGACTGAACAAATGCCTTGAGCCATCGATGTGCGACTGGAACCACACACCCTCCTCAGCATTGATTTTGCGACGGCCGCTCAGCGAAAATACTTGGTAACCACCACTATCGGTCAGGATGGGTTTGTCCCAGCCGTTGAAACGGTGCAGACCACCGGCATTTTCCAACACTTCCAAACCTGGACGCAGGTACAGGTGATAGGTGTTGCCCAAAATAATCTGGGCTTTGATGTCCTCGCGTACATTCTTGATATGCACGGCTTTAACAGCACCCACAGTGCCTACAGGCATGAAAATTGGGGTCTCGATGTCGCCATGGTCGGTGTGGATCACTCCGGCACGGGCGGAGCTTTTCGGGTCGGTATGTTGAATTATAAACCTCATTTTGTTAGTAAATTTCGGCAAAAATACATCAAAATTCTTAAACTTTAAAATAATTTTGTACCTAATATAAAATGTAGAGATATGCTTGTTGTTCTACCGATAAATCTGCCTCTTGTTTTCCTGATATGTTTTTCTGTCACAGCATTTTTCCTTTTGCTGTACTATGCCGCTATATTCGCCCGTTTCGCCTTCCATAAGCCGAAAAAAATCAAAGACTATCGTCAGGATCCTATTTCTATTGTCATCACTTCGTGTGATCAGGCGCATCATTTAAGCAGAACTTTGCCCGCTTTGCTCACCCAGCAGTACAACGATTACGAGGTCATCGTGGTCAGCGACAACTCTCACGACGAAACCTCCCAGGTGGTGGAGGACTACCAGAAACAGTATCCCCACTTGGTATTTGTAGATCTGAATTCTTCTGTCACGACCATCAAAGGCAAGAAGTTCCCGCTGGCTATCGGTATCAAGGAGGCCAAGCATAAATTGATTCTGCTTACCGATGCCAACTGTATGCCGGCATCTCCCTATTGGTTGCAGAATATGGCCAAGCATTTCGTGAACGGCAAGCAAATTGTGCTGGGCTATTGCTCCTACGAGAAGCAGAAAGGCTTGTTCAACAGGTTGTTGCGTTTCGACTCTTTGCATACCGCCATTCAGTATTTCTCTTATTCCTTGGCCAAGATGACCTATATGGGTAAGGGACAGAATCTAGCCTATACCAAGGATTTGTTCATGAAACAGCGCGGTTTTGCCTCACATAATCATATCGAATATGGCGATGATGATATTTTTGTAGGTCGTGCCGCTACGGATAAAAATGTTGATATAGAATACTTTAGCGAATCGTTTACCGTGGCCCGTCCCAAAGTGAATTTCCGTCGCTGGTTCAAGGAGAAAAAGGGCTACGTCATTACCCGCTCGTTTTACAAGCCGGGCATCCGTTTTCTGCTGGGTGCGTATGGTCTGCTGAATGTGCTGTTCTGGGTGTTTCTGGGACTGGGTATCGGCTTCACCGTCCATGTGATGCCTTTCCTGATTGCCGTTTTGTCGGTCTTTGTGTTCAAAACGCTGTGCCAGTACTTGGTTTTCGGCTTCTCCGCCGCCAAACTGAAAGAAAAAGACATCATCCCGCATATCCTCTTCATCGACATCCTCTACACACTCATCAGCATCATGCTATATATTGTCTCCATATTCTCCCGCAGAAGCTAGAACAGTTGACAATTGACAATTGACAATTGATAATTGAAAACTGAAAACTGAAAGTTGAAAACTAATAAATTACTCCTCCTAATCCTCCTAACCCTCCTAACCTTCCTAACCTTTCTAACCTTCCCAACTCTAAACTCTAAACCCTAAACTCTGATTTTTGAATTTTGAACTTCCCTCTCCCATATCACTACCCCCTGTCCCCTGTAACCTATAACCTATAACCTGTAACCTAAAATGAACACCCCCTTCTTTTTAATCGCCGGCCCTTGTGTGGTGGAAGGTGAAGAAATCACCCTCTCCATCGCACGTGAAATCAAGAAAATTTGTGCGGAACTTGAAATTCCTTTTTATTTCAAGGCTTCCTACAAGAAAGCAAACCGCTCGTCGCTGAACTCGTTTACGGGCATTGGTAATCAGGAGGCATTGGCGGTGCTGGCCAAGGTAAAGGCCGATTTGGACCTTCCAATCGTGACGGATATCCATACGGAACAGGAAGCGGCATGGGCGGCTCAGGTGGCCGATGTGCTGCAGATTCCAGCTTTCCTATGCCGGCAGACCGACCTTTTGGTGGCGGCCGCCAAAACTGGCAAAATTGTCAATATTAAAAAGGGACAGTTCATGTCGCCCGAGGCCATGCGTTTTGCGGTGGAGAAGGTGCGTGCCGCAGGCAATGAGCAGGTGCTGATTACCGAGCGGGGTACCAGCTTCGGCTACACCGATTTGGTGGTGGATTTCAGGGGTATCAAAGAATTGAAGAAGAATGGCTGTCCCGTGGTCTTCGACGCCACCCATTCCTTGCAGCAACCCAACCAGCCGAAAGGGGTTACCGGTGGCCGTCCCGATTTGATTGAGACCATGGCCAAAGCCGCTGTGGCAGTTGGCTTCGATGGACTGTTCATGGAAACCCATCCAGAACCTTCCAAAGCCCTTTCCGACGGTGCCAACATGCTTCCCTTAGATCAGTTACACGACTTGTTGGTAAAACTCCTCCGCCTCCGCCAAGCACTATAGTGATTAGTGATTAGTGGTTAGTGATTAGTGGTTAGTGTTTTTGAATTTTGATTCTTTAATTCCCTTTCTATCAGATTCGACGAACGAGCGAGTGCAGAGCCATGCTTGCATGAACTTTGCCGAGCGAGGAGGAGAAAATTCTTGTATCAATAAAGTCAGATTACGACCTCGAAGAGGTCGAATCTCAGTAACTCCACACGTTAGTGTGAGGGCTAAAAGCAAAAACGCTATATACAGGATAGCCCATATATAGCGCAACACAAAAATATGAAAAAAAACCAATCAACCCTTATAATTGGTTCACCTTTTTCATTAAACCGGATTTCAAGTTGGCGGCTTTGTTCTTGTGGATAATGCCTTTCTTTGCCAATTTGTCAATCAAAGAAACCACTACGGGCAGTCTCTTCTGTGCTTCAGCTTTGTCTGAAACCAATCTGATGTCTCTCAAAGAATTACGCATGGTCTTAGCGTAATATCTGTTCTCTAATCTTTTTCTGTTGTTAGCTCTGATTCTTTTTAATGCTGACTTGTGATTTGCCATTTCTTATCTTTTATTTTTATTTTTTATACATTCAAAATTGGGTTGCAAAAATACAAAATTTTTTATTCCGCAAAACCTTTTTCTGAAAAATTATTTTCTTGAAAAGAAGGTGCCGAGAATGATAACGTTTTTATTCTTTCGATTGTTTATAAATGATTGATATATAAATAGTTGCTGTATTTTATAAATGGCAATTACATAAAAAAATGAAGGACAAAATGTTCAGTTGGGGAAAATAGAAATCCAATTTCTTCTTCCAAAATAGTAATTAGTCTCCATTATTTCGGAAAAATATCGCCCCTTTATGACAGAAATGAGGAATTCTTAGCTTATCTACTGCCTCGAAGATACGACATCTCAATAATCCTGCTCGCAAGTATAGGAGGCAACAAGTTAATTCTCATAAAGTACCGAAGGTACGATATCTTAGTAACCCCGCACGTAAGTGTGGGGTAAAAGGATACTCACAATATCTCCGAGCCTCGAAGAGGCGTAACGCACGTAGTGCAATTAACACCACACAAGCAAAGCGCAGTGTGGTGGATGAAGTGAGGTGTGCTTGTCTCCACACAAGCCGTAAGGCGCAGTGTGGTGTTAATTGTGCCGGACGGCACGTCTCATGCCTTCGGCATGCCGTCAGAGCTATTACTTATCCGAAAGATCCTATGCTCAATCCCCCTGCCACTTAGAATGTCATTCACCCGCACTTCGTCGGTGTCGGTGATGAAGACCTGCCCAAAATGGTCTTTTCCCACCAAATCAAGCAGTTGCGAGGTTCTTTTCTTGTCTAACTTGTCGAAAATATCGTCCAATAACAAAATGGGCTTGATGCCTTTGCGCTCATAAATGTAGTCGAACTGCGAGAGCTTGAGGGCCAGGGCATACGATTTCTGCTGCCCCTGCGAGCCGTAGCGTTTCACCGAACGACCGTCAATCAGGAAGAGGAAGTCGTCTTTGTGAATGCCGAAGTTGGTGTAGCCCGACTTGCGGTCGGCCCGTTCGTTCTGCTGCAATCCCTCCGCAAAGTCGCTGTCGTTCAGTCCCGATTCGTACTGAATGTCCACTTTCTCGCGACCTTGCGACAAATACTGGTAGTGCTGGTTGAAGACCGGCAGGATACTTTCAACAAATTCTTTTCTTTTCTGATAAATATAATTACCTAAAGGAATTAGCTGGTTGTCAAATATTTCGATAAGGGACGGATCGAAAGTCCTTTGCTCGATAAAATTCTTCAGCAGTGTGTTGCGTTGTAAGATAATCTTCTGGTAAGCAATGAGTTGCTGAAGATATTCCTTGTCGAACTGCGAGATGATCATGTCGAAGAATTTCCGGCGCACCTCGCTCCCTTCGTTGATGATGTCGCTGTCGTAAGGCGACACCATGACCAGCGGATACAGTCCGATGTGGTCGCTGAAACGGCTGTACTCTTTCTTGTTGGCCCGCATCGACTTGCTTTTCCCGACTTTGTAGGTGCAGCTGATATGGGTGCTGTTCTGCTGCGTCCGGTTCACAAAATCGCCATGGATGGCGAAGAAGTCGCTGTCGAAACGGACGGAATATTGGTCCTGCGAGGAAAAAAAACTTTTGCAGAAACAAAGGTAATAGATGGCGTCGAGCAGGTTGGTTTTGCCACAGCCGTTCTCGCCCACAATGCCGTTGACATTCTCGCAGAAGTCGAACTCGGCATTCTCGTAGCTCTTGAAGTTGGCAAGGGTGATGTGCTGGAGATACATTGTCTTACAACTGGTCTTGTGCGTTTTGGTTCTTACAATCTGCAAAGATACTAAAAAAAACAAACTGTCTTAAACACCATAGAAACTTTTCCTTTTTGAGTGCTGAAAATCAGAGTTTTATAATCGTTTTCCAAAAAAATTGGAAGAATGTTCATTGTAGCGTTTTTTTTATTATTTTTGCAAACAAATTTGAAGTCTAAAAATTATCAATATTATTAATATGAAAACAGCAAAAATATTGTTTCGCGTCGTATTGGCTATTCTGGTTGTTGTTCTGGCCATTATGGTGATGAGAAGTATCATGAGACCTGAGAAATTCCGTATTGTTTATGAGGAAAGATGCGCGTTGATCAAGGAGAAACTGATAACTATTCGTGATGTACAGGCTGTGTACAAAAACGAAAACAAGAAATTTTTTGCCGATGCTGACAGTTTGGCCGATTTCGCCCTTAACGGTACCGTGAACATCGACAAGAACGTGGGTGAGATTCCCGAAGGTATGAATGAGCAGGAAGCCCTCAAGGCCGGTCTGTTACGCAAGGAGACGGTGCAAATCAGTGCTATGGAGAAGGTGATGGAAACGGATGCTACCCGTATCCCTGAAAACTTCAAAAACTTGCAGTATGTGCTGGGCACTGATGGCCCGAAATTCAATATCCAGACGGGCTCCATCGCCAGCAAGACTTACGAGATTCCCGTTTACATGATTGTTGTTCCTTTGGATGATATTCTGATGGATATGGACAAGGCGATTACCCCCGATAACGCATCACCTTTCACCAAGTTCATCAATAAGATTTTTTATAGTGGCCTTTCAGAAGAAACCCAATACAGATCACAGTATGGTGACATGGTGATGGGTTCTCTTACCGAAGCCAGCACCAGCGGTAACTGGGAGTAATGAAGAAATTAGTCAGTTTATTGACCTGCGACAAATCCATTTGGCTATACCCAAATGGATTTTGTCTTGTAGATGGAGCGCATTCCGGCCGTCAGCAGTTTTTTCGCTATGCCGATGGCGATATCCTCTCCGTGAAGGCATTGGAGTTTTTTCAGACAAATGCCGCTGACAGCTCTGATGTGGAGGTCGTTATCGCCAATGAACCTCCGGTGGTGATTCCCAAAGAATTGTACCATGCTGAGGATGCCCAGAAGTTTGTGGCCCTGCAGTTTGACATCGCAAAGCTTGCCGCTACTTTCGCTAGCGACAGGGAACCGTATAAGTTGGTGTATTTTCTCTATCAGAATGAGAAAAATGCCTTGGACCGTCTGTCATTTGCCAAGCATTTTGTCAGCTATTGGGAGCTGATATGCCGTCACGTACAGCAGGAAAAACATGCGGACCAGCTGCTTTGGGTGGCCGAACACGAGGGATTCCTCGATATTTATGCGGAAAAGAAGGGAAACATGATGCTGCTCACGCGTTTTAATTATGTGACAGCGGAAGATGAACTGTATTATATTATGAATGTGAAACAGCAGTGTCATCTGAAAGATGCCGAGGTGAGAATCGTGTCGGAAAACCGTCGCTCGCCATTGAAAAACCTGGCAAAGAAATATTTGGATAATTATTTGTGGATTGATTAGGAGAATATGAGAATTATCAGTGGAAAAAACAGAGGTCGGCAGATTACCGCTCCAAGTAGTTTGCCGGTGCGTCCTACGACCGACATGTCGAAGGAGAGTCTGTTCAATATACTTAATAACTACTTCTATTTTGACCGTGTGGTGGTGCTCGATTTGTTTGCCGGAACGGGTAATCTTACCTACGAGTTCGCTTCCCGCGGCGCCCTGTCAGTGACTTCTGTCGATAACCACCAGGGTTGTGCCGATTTTATCCGCCGTACCGCCGGCAAGCTGGGCTATAGCCAGGTGTCGGTTATCAAAGCCGATGCTTTCGTGTTTACCAAGCATTGCAAACAGCAGTTCGATATCATCTTTGCCGATCCGCCATACGAATTGCCTAATATTGAGAATATTATAGATAATGTTTTTGAGCATAATTTGCTGAAACCGGACGGATGGCTGGTGATGGAGCATTCCAAAGCACACGATTTTTCACAGCATCCCCAGTTTTATCAGCACAGAAAATACGGGAAGGTCAATTTCACTTTCTTGGTGAATATGACTGAAAATCAGGAAGAAGAGGAGGCTGAGGATGGACGATAGCAGAAAGTTCCTGATTGTGGGCTTAGGCAATGCCGAGGACAAATATGCCGGCACCCGCCATAACATCGGTTTTGAAGTGGTGAATGCCCTGGCACTGAAATTGGACGCCAAGTTCGATATGGGTCGCCATGCTTATGTAGCCCATGCCAAGTATAAAGGCCGTTCTTTGACGCTGATTCTTCCCACCACCTACATGAATCTCAGTGGCAAGGCCGTGAAATATTGGATGACCCAGGAAAAAATCGGTCCTGAAAGTATCATGGTGGTGTCCGACGATTTGGACCTGCCGGTGGGACAGCTCAAGATGAAACCCAAGGGTGGGGGCGGTTCCCATAATGGCTTGGGCCATATCATTGAGACGTTGGGACATCAGAATTTTCCACGCTTGCGTGTGGGCATTGGTAAGGATTTCCCTCAGGGTTATCAGGTGGATTTCGTCTTGGGCAAGTTTTTCGCTGAGGAGCGTCCGCTGATAGATGCCGCCATCGAACGCGCCGTAACCGGCCTCCTGGCTTTCGTCACCATCGGCCTCGAAAAAGCCATGAACGAAGTCAATCGTAACATTTCAAGCCTCGAAGCCAAATCGACATCACTTTGAGAGCCCGACGAATGAACGAAGTCAATCGTAACATTTCAAGCCTCGAAGAGGCGTAATCTCAATAACCCCATACGTCAGTATGGGGTGAAAGCGTACCCACATCTATCATCAAGCCTCGAAGAGGCGACACTTTGTCATACTCTCAAGTCACAAAATGTAAAATAAATTCTCAGCAATGCCATCCGCGAAAAACTTCCCCTCATCGGTAAGGACAATGCTATCCCCATTGCGGTGGTAATGGTCAGGATTGACCTGCAACACTTGCCTCTCAGCATGCTGTCGATATTTCTCCCCGAATAGCTCGGTAATTTGTGCAAGCTTGATGCCTTTTGCGGTCCGCAGCCCCAGCATCACATATTCATTATATTGGTCGTTTAGACTCAAAGTCTCGCTGTCACCGCTGAAACTTCCGCTGGCAATGTCCTGGATATACTGGTTCAAATCGCTCACATTCCATTTGCGCGAATGTCCGTTAAAAGAGTGGGCGGATGGCCCCAAACCAAGGTAGGGCTCACCGGTCCAGTAGGCCGAATTGTGCCTCGAAACCTTGCCATTTCGGGCGAAGTTGGAGATTTCGTACTGCTCAAAGCCATTTTCACGACAGCATTGTAGCAGTTGGTGAAACTCTTTGTTGGCCAGCTCCTCGTCCATGTCGGGCAGCTCATGGCGGTGAATCTTGCGCCAGAGCAGGGTGTTTTCCTCTTTGGTAAGGGCATAGCACGACAGGTGCTTGATGGGCAATGCCATAGCGGCGCGCACATCCGCTTCCCACTCTCCGGGTAGCCGTTGGGCAATGCCATATATCAAGTCGATAGAGATGTTGTCAAAGCCGGCGGCAAGGGCGCAGCTGACCGCCTCGCGAGCCTCGTCAGCCGTGTGCCGTCGTCCCAGAAAATGCAGAGTGTCGTCGTTGAATGACTGCACCCCGATGCTGATGCGGTTGATGCCGAGACTGAGCAGGTCTTTGAGATAAGTTTTGCTTAGCTGTTCCGGATTGGCCTCTATGGTGAATTCTCCGTCGGGCTTTAGCGTGTAATGCCTGCGGATTTTGGTGAGAATGCCCTCGATCTCGTTGATGGATAATAGGGTAGGCGTTCCTCCTCCTAAATAGATGGTGTCAATTTCCCGTGAGGGCAGGTAATCCAATGTCTGTTCTATTTCGCAACGCAAGGCATCGAGATAGTCCTGCTTTCGTGACAGCAAGGCAACAGAATAAAAGGCGCAGTAGATACACTTGCGCCGACAGAAAGGGACGTGGATATAAATCCCACTCATTTATTTCTTTTGGGGAGCTGGTTGCTGGGCCTGTTTTTTGGCCGCTTGGGCTTGCTGCTGTCTTCTGGTGCACTGGTCTTTGAAGCTCTGTTCCAGATGATAGAAGTCATAAAGTTCTTTGGGCGACAACAAAACCTTGGCTTCGTTGTAGAATTTCTTGTCCAACTGGTACATTTTGTCTTTAAAAGCCATCTTCTGGGTCAGATAAACGGAAATCTGTTCGTCGGTACCCTTGCCGCTTCTGAGGATATCGCGTTTGATGCCTTTTTCATCCATCGCTTTTTTGAATTCCGCATGGATTTTGTTCTCGTCAGTGATATATTTTTCGTACAAAGCCCAGAATTTTTCGGCGTTTTTGTCAGCGATGGTCAGGTTCTCCTTGATATAGTTGAATTTCAGTTGCAGAATTCCCTGGTAATCGGGTTTTTCGGAGGGGAATTTCACACTGGGTGTGCTGGTGCATGTTTTGGGAGTGCTTTGTGCGTACATCGGGGTGGCTGCGAAAGCCAAAACAAACAAAGATAAAACAAGAATCAGAGATAAACGTTTCATAATTTGTCTATTAATATAAAAGGTCCAGTTGCGACATTTCATCGCTGTAATAGTCTAAAATCTGATAGTCCACATTGTCGAGATCGCTGGCTTCGAAATCCACGGCAGGAAGGGCTTCGCCGTTGGACAATACGCCATAGTCGCCTCCGGAAGCCAGCAGTATGTTGCTGTTGTTGCTGCCTTCTTCCGCTAATTCGGTGTTCTGGCTGTTGTTCTCGGGGAGGAAAATCCATACATTGATGGCAACAAGCAGGGCAACAACTGCCGCTGCCGCGACGCTGATAGTATAAATTCTTCTGCGGTGATTTTTTTTCTGCTCCATTCTCACCTTCGACATCACCTCGCTTTCCAACTGGTCGAAATAACCGTCGGGAACCAAGAAAGGATTTTCTTTTTTTATTTCGTCAAGACTTTTCATTTTTGCTGATAGAATATTTAGGAGACGATTTTTTTTTGCTGAAGTTTAATGCTTGGATAAAAATTCTTCCACTTTTTGCACGGCGAAGTGATAGGAGGCTTTCAGGCCACCTTCGGAGCCCCCGAAAATCTTGGTCATTTCCTCGTAAGGCATCTCGTCGTAATAGCGTAAGGTGAATACCGCCCGCTGCTTTTCGGGCAGCAGCTGAATGGCCTGTTCCAGCAACTGTTGTATCTTGTCACTCGACAGGAAACGGTCCTCGGCCACAGTTTTGGTGATGTAGTCGTTGTAGCCTTCCTCGTCAATGATGTTCAGCATCTTCTTCTTGCGTTCCAGGAAGGTGAGCGACTCGTTGACACAGATCTTCTTGATCCAGGTTTTCAGTCCGGCATCGCCCCGAAACTGGTCAAGATGTTTCCATATCTTGATCAGCACATTCTGGGAGATGTCGTTGGCATCCTCGTGCGAGAAGACCAAATGACGGATGCTATAGTAAATCTCCTGTTTGTATTTTTTTACCAACAGGTTGAAACCTTGCTCCTTGGTCTTTTCCTGGCCGAAGAGGTCTAATATGTCTTGGTCTTTGATAGGCTCCATGACAGGGCGGCTTAGGCTTTGCGTTGAATGGCTTTTTGGGCGGCGATGACAATGTGTTCTTTGTCCAAGCCGAACTTGGCCATCAGCTCGAAGGGCTTTCCGCTTTCACCGAAGTGGTCGTCCACAGCCACCATTTCAACAGGGGTGGGCAGCTGACGGCACAGCAACTGGCATACCGAGTCACCAAGACCACCGTTCATCAGGTGCTCTTCCGCCGTGACCACACAGCGGGTCTTGGCCACGCTCTTCAGTATAGCTTCATTGTCCAAAGGCTTGATAGTGTGAATGTTGATAACTTCTGCCGAGATGCCTTTCTGCTCCAGCTCGTAAGCGGCTTCCAGGGCGGGATATACCAGATGCCCAGTGGCGATGATGCTCACATCGCTGCCTTCGTTCATCATAACGGCTTTGCCAATCACAAATTTCTGGTCGGCAGGGGTGAAGTTGGGCACTTCGGGGCGGCCGAAACGCAGGTACATCGGACCAACATATTCGGCAGCGGCAATAGTGGCCGCCTTGGTCTGGTTGTAGTCGCAGGGGTTGATCACCACCATGTTGGGCAGACCTTTCATCAGGCCGATGTCCTCCATAATCTGGTGGGTGGCACCGTCTTCGCCCACGGTGATGCCGGCATGAGAGCCCGCAATCTTGACATTGAGGTTGGAGTAGGCCACGGTCATACGGATTTGGTCATATACACGTCCGGTGATGAAGCCCGCAAACGCACCGGCAAAGGGAATCTTGCCACTCAGTGCCAAGCCTGCCGAGATGCCTATCATGTTGGCCTCGGCAATGCCGGTCTGGATAAAGCGGTCGGGATGGGCTTTCTTGAAATCGCCCATCTTCAAACTGCCAGTTACGTCAGCGCAAAGTGCGAAAATACGGGAATCACGTTCGCCAGCTTCCGCTAATCCAGCGCCAAAACCCGAACGGGTATCTTTGAAGTCATTACAAATCAATGGTTTCATAGGTGAAAAAATTTGCATGCAAAAATACGAAAATCAGTGAAACGGAGTTATTAAAAATGAGTATTTTTGCATTTAAATATTATATTACTGATTAACAACACTATCAATGCCGCAAGTCAAAGCCCTGTCACTGTCTTTTCTTTGCCTATTGCTTTCGTTTGCGGCCTTTTCCCAAACCGGAACCATGCAAAAGTCCGGTACCCGGGTCATCGACTCCTCTTATATCGCCCTCGATACCTTGTCGATTGTGCCAGGCTCTTTTTATGTGGATGGAATCGACAGCGGCGATTACCGCGTGGATTATCTGCATGGTGGTGTCCATATTGTGAATCCTTCGGTGATGGGCAAGACCATGATTTTTCGCTATGCCTGCTTCAGCTTTGATCTGACACGTCCTGTTCAGCATCGTTCCGAGGCGTTGAATATCAGGCAGAAAGGTAGCCTGTACCACAAAATGACCCCCATCGTGCCCAAAAACGAGGATGTGTTCGCAGGTGGAGGTGCACAGTTGCAAAGCACGGGCTCCATTTCCCGAGGGGTGAGTATTGGTACCAACCAGGACTTCGTGCTCAACTCGACCCTGAATTTGCAATTGTCGGGCAAACTGTCTGACAAACTGGAGATTACCGCCAATATCACAGATAAGAATGTGCCGATTCAACCTGAAGGTAATACCCAGTCAATCAATGATTTTGATAGGATTTTTATCCGTTTGAATTACGATAAGCGCTTTATGCTGGATGCGGGCGATATAGAGGTGAGTCAGCAACAGGATGCTTTTATGCGGCTTACCCGCAAGTTTATGGGGATGGCTTTTGCCGCAGACAATTCGCTGAAAGGCGGTAACCATTTGACTAACAGTGTGGGCGGAGGTGTTAACAAGGGAAAATTTGTCCGACAGACGGTGGAAGTGCAGAATGGGGTGCAGGGTCCTTACCGCCTGACAGGCGAGCAGGGCGAAACCAACATCACGATTCTGGCGGGAAGCGAGCGGGTGTATATGGATGGCGAATTATTGGTCCGGGGGCAGGAAAATGATTACGTAATTGACTATAATACAGCGGAATTGAGCTTTACGGTCAAACATCTGATGACGGCCGAAAAAAGAATTATTGTGGAATATGAATATTCAGACCGGCATTATGCCCGTTATAACTTGTTTACTTTCAATGAATTTACACATGAGAAGAATCATAAACTGAGGCTGAAACTGAATTTCTATCATGAGCAGGATTTGAAAAACAGGTCCATTCAGCCTGAACTGAATGATAATCAAAAGCGTTTCCTTTCCACCTTGCCCTCATCGGTTCAAACCGCCTGGTATTATTATGCAGATTCTGCGTTGCTGACCACGGATGAGGTGTTGTACGAGCAACGTGATACATTGTTTCAAGGTGTTCAATATCAAATATATGTATATTCCACAAGGACGGATGTGCAACTTTACCGACTGTCGTTTTCGATGGTGGGCGAGCGGATGGGAAATTATGTGTTGACCAGCAATACAGCCAATGGCCGTGTGTTTGCCTGGGTGGCGCCGGTGGATGGGGTGCCACAGGGAAACTATGAGCCGGTACAGTTGCTTACAGCGCCACAGACCCACGATATGGCCACGATAGCCGCATCGTACGAGTTCTCGAAAAATACGGGTCTGGACTGCGAGTTGGCTTTGTCCAACCACGATAAAAACAACTTCTCGAAGGATAATAAGCACAATGTCGGTTTTGCCGGTATGCTGTCGTTTTTTCATCATCAGGAGTTGAAACGGAAATCCGCTCATATTCAGCCATGGATGCTCAAGACAAAACTGTATTATGAGTTCTTTCACAAGGACTTTAGCGTGTTGGAAAATGTCAGGGAAGTAGAGTTCCAACGGAATTATAACCTCGACGAGGCCTATTCGCACCGCTTTTCGGAGCAGATGGTGCAGCTGACCCTGGCTTTGTCACAGGACACGATAGGGGACTTGCGTTATGATTTGAACTGGTTTTCCCGCATCGGCAATATGAATGCGGTCAAGAATGAGTTGACCGCGGATATTCACCAAAACGGATGGCGCTATAATACGCTAACATCCTATCTTTTTTCCAAGGATTCATTACAGAAAACCAATTTTATAAAGAGCTATAATACCTTGTCTAAAACATTGAGAAAGATAGAGATAGGATTGAAAGAAAACTTTGAGTACAATGCCATGCGGACGTTGGACAGTGGCACTTTGCGGCCGGGGAGCCAGGGCTTTAACGAGGCATTGGTCTTTCTGAAAAATAACGACTCCTTGCCCTATCTTTTCCATATTTCTTATAAAAACAGGGTGGAAAGCCGTTTGAAAGAGGGCGTGATGGGCATGGGTTCGATGAGTAACGAAGCCAAGGCATCTTTCGAGTTGGCCAAGCTGAAAAACAACAGGATCAAGGCGGATGTGACCTATAGAAACATGCAGATCAGGAATGAGCAGGACCGTTATGACACGGAGAATTATTTTCTGGCTGGTTTGGAATATACGGGACGTTTCTGGCGTAATGCATTGGTTTTGAACACATACTATGAGGCGGGGAGCGGACTGGAGCAGAAAATGGTGTTCTCGTATCTGAAAGTGGCGGAAGGGCAGGGCGTTTATGTGTGGAATGACTATAACGGTAATGGTATCGAGGAGTTGGATGAATTTGAGGTGGCCGCTTTCCGCGACCAAGCCAACTATATCAAGGTGTGGCAGAATGGAACGGACTATGTGAATACCCATAATAACCAGTTTGTGCAGTCCATTCAGCTGAGACCGGCTAATGTGTGGTCGGGCAAGAAGGATTTCCGTCGTGTGCTGGCCCGTTTTTCCGATGCCGCCAATCTGAAAATAGTGCAGAAAAACAATTTCCAGCATAATGCCAATGCCTTTAATCCCTTCTATTTGAATATGGCGGATACCAATGTGGTGTCGGGGAATTTGTCTTTCACCAACACGCTGAGTTATAATCATAAATCTATTTTCAGCATTGACTTTGTCACGCAGTTGAATCGGAGTAAAAATCTATTGTATTATGGAACCGATCGTGGCAGTTATGATATGCAACAGCTGGTGTTCCGGGCTAATGCGGGTAAGATGGTGAGCCTGAAGACGGATTATCAGCATTCGGTGAAGACCAATTATTCGGAATTCCTTTCCTCGCGTCGTTTTGCTATAGTGGAGCATTGTGCTACGATGGAAGTTGTCTTTCAGTATAAGAATAAATTACATGTTAAGACGGCGTATTTGTTCTCTTTTAAGCGCAATCGTCAGGGCTTTCAGGAGGCGCAGCTGCATAAACTGGACGCGGAGTTCAAATACAAGATGGTCAAGAAGGGGAATTTGACCTTGGCCGCGGCTTATTACAATATAAAATATAATGATGCGGAGAATAGTAGCCTCAGTTATGAGATGTTGGAGGGCCTGAGCATGGGGCATAATGTGACCTGGGATGCCAAGTATGAGGCCAATATCACCGATTTTCTGCAGATCAATCTTTTGTATCAGGGAAGATATACCCAAGGACATAAAGTGGTGCACACCGGAAGTTTGGAGGTGAGGGCTCATTTTTGATAGTTGAAAGTTGACGGTTGACAGATTGTTGTAGGGACGCACCGCGTGCGTCCGCCTGGAGTCATGGGTAATTGATAGGTTATAGATTGAGAAGTGAGCACTTACTGTCTTGCCTCGGAGAGGCAAAATCTTAATAACCCCAGATGAGCGAAGCGTAATCTGGGGTATGAGAATGCATGCGATATATCCTTCGCGGTGCAGGGGTCACTTGCCCCGAAGTCTGTAATTTGCTCACCGCGAAAAGGACATCCTATAGATGAAGCAAAATTACATGTGTAAAAATTAGTAAATCGATTGATTTTTAATAATTTATGAAGACCATTTTATCGGTGGCTCAAAAAAAACACCCAAAAAAACAAAAAAAAATGAACAATTGTTGATAACGTGAATTATTTTTTGTATTTTTGAGGCTTCAAAATTGTATAGTTGGATATTGGTGTTTGGAATCTTCAGAAAAAGGGTGGGGAAGAGTGTTTCCTCACGGTGATGGGAGTAGGATTTGGACACTATATGTTGTTGGTTATGAGAAAAATATAGAATTGAAGAGAGATAATATTAAAGAGTGAACGCATGAAAAAAATCGGTGCTTTTCTGCTTCTTCTGGTGACATGCTCAACGAGTGTGTTTGCGCAAGATGATGCTCAATTTACGCTATTTCCGTGGGCGACGATGTATTATAACGCCGGCGCAATGGGAGAACAGAGCAATACTTTGTGTTTTACATTCCTGTACAGCCAGGCCTATCTGGGATGGAAAGATGTATATCAGGATGAAAATGGCAATATTACCAAAGAAAGCACCGCACCACGTCAAATTCTCTTCAATATCGAATCTTATTTACGTAAGTTAAAAGGCAGTTTCGGTCTGTCTATTCTGAGTGACCGAGTAGGCTTTTATAATAATGTAGGACTTCGTTTCGGTTATGCCTATAAATTGAAGATTCCGACCGGCCATTTGGGTATCGGTTTGCAAGTGAGTTTCCTCAATCAGGCTATTGATGGCTCAAAACTCCATGCCCTTGAAACCGGCGATGAGATTTTGGACAAACTGAAAGGAGAAGAGTCTGTGATGGACTTTGACGTGAACTTCGGTTTGTTCTATAAAGCAGAGCGTTGGAATGTGGGTATTTCCGGTACACAGTTGATTACCAAAGCCCGTTTGTCAGGTGATAACAGTGTGATCAACCGCTCCCGTCAGTTGTATGCCCATGGTGGTTACATCTGGATTCTGCCGTGGAACCCGAACTGGACTCTGGAACCGTCCGCGTTGTTGAAAACCGACCTGAAAACGGTGCAGCTCGATTTGATGCTCTTGACAAGATATAACGGTGTCTTCTGGGGTGGTTTGTCCTACCGTATCGATGATGCCGTTTCTGTTTTGTTTGGCGCCCGTCCTTTCTATAATCACTCCAATAACTACCTGAGAGGTATTGATTTAGGTTTTGGTTATGGCTTCAATACCAGCAAGCTGGGCTATAAGAAAGACAGAGGTTACGGTAACCTGGAAGTGGTGGTGCGTTATTGCTTTGATATATATAAGGAAGAGGTCTTCTCAGGCTATGGTTCCACAAGAAATATTTACAAAAATCAATACTAACACAATAAAATAAGGATATAAATCGTTTGTTTGCAAACATAAACAATAACAATATGAAAAAGTTAGCAGCATTATTATTAGTTGTCTGTGTGATTTTCCTGTCATGCAAAAACAATGGTGACGGCCAGTTGGTCGGTGTTAAGGACCGCCCTGACTTCATGGATGTTGAGCCCTTCGGTATGGTTTATGTTCCGGCTGGACACTACATGATGGGTGCTGGCGATGAGGATGTTCCTTTCGCATTGACCCATCAGTCCAAGAATGTGACCATTACAGCCTTCTGGATGGACGAGACTGAAATCACCAACAACGAGTATCGCCAGTTCGTATATTGGGTTCGTGACTCTTTAGCTCACGTGCTTTTGGGCGAGGCCGAATTGACCGATTTTGAGAAATACGGCCACTATAAGAAATATACGAAAGGTGAGAATGAAGGCGAAGTGATTGAGCCTAAGCTGATTAACTGGAAAGAGGAAATTCCTTGGGATTCCGACAATGAGGAAGTTCAGGCCGCTTTGAGCCCGTTGTTCAACAAGGTGAACACCCGCTTCTATCATTTCCGTCCCAACTCCACCAATACGAGCATGTACAATTATGAGTATTGGGAATATGATTACAGAAATTATCGTGATCCGAAAAATCCTGAGGATTTCGGTGCTTCCTATAAGGAATTCGGTACAGATAATGACTATGAGTTCGGCGGAATGTATGCTAACCGTCCCAGTCATTTGAATGGTGGATATACCCGTTTTATCCGCAAGAATGTGGTGAATATTTATCCTGACACCTTGGCATGGGCTCACGATTTCACCTATTCTTTCAACGAACCGATGTTGCTGAACTATTTCTCCAATACCAGATATGACAACTATCCTGTGGTGGGTGTCAGCTGGATTCAGGCAAAAGCCTTCGTACACTGGAGAACGATGCTGAGACTGTCATGGTTGAGCAGCAAGAAATATGAGAATGAACAAGAGTTCCGTCTGCCTACTGAAAGCGAGTGGGAGTATGCTGCCCGTGGTGGTCAGAATATGTCTCCATATCCTTGGGGTGGCATGGGTACTCAGAACCAGAACGGTTGCTTCCTGAGCAATTTCAAACCGCAGCGCGGTAACTATATCGCCGACGGTAATGTATATCCCAGCATTGTGGCTCATTATCATCCGAATGATTTCGGCTTGTTCGATATGGCCGGCAATGTGGCTGAATGGTGCGAGGACGCTTACGATGAGTCAGCAGTGAACTTTACTCACGACTTGAACCCACAGTATACTTACTATGCTAAGAAGACCGATACTCCTGAAAAGAAGAGAAAAGTGATTCGTGGCGGTTCATGGAAGGATGTGAGCTATTATACCAGAGTGTATGCAAGAACTTATGAATATCAGGATACTTGCTGCACTTACGTTGGTTTCCGTTGTGTACAGCATTATATGGGTCGCCAGAGAGGTGACAGCAATAGCGCATCACATGTTTATTAATATATTGAACATTAAATAATCAACTTAAATACTTAAAACAATTAAAAAAACAAAACTATGGGACTTTACAAATTCGTTAGAAGTAAAGGTTACAAAAACTTTATGACCAAATTGTATGGATGGGGTGCATCTGTCGTAATTTTAGGTGCTTTGTTCAAAATCATGCACTATCCTGGCGCAGGCTTGATGCTGATGCTCGGTATGGGTACTGAGGCTGTCATTTTCTTCTTCTCTGCTTTCGAACCCCTCCATGTGGAATACAATTGGGCATTGGTATATCCCGAATTAGCGTTGGGTCAAGAAGATGAGGAAGCTGGTAAAGAAGGCAAAAAAGCCGACAAGAAGAAAGCTCTTACAGGAACTCCTACCCAGCAATTGGATCAGATGTTAACCGAAGCCAAGATTGGACCGGAACTGATCGAAAGTCTGGCTGACGGTATGCGCAACTTGAGTGACAATGCTCACAAACTGGCAGGTGCCGCTGATGCTACCGCCGCTACCGACGGTTATGTCAACAACTTGAAGAAAGCCGCTGAGTCTGTCAGAAATCTGACCCTCCAGTACGACAAGACTTCAAAATCACTGGATACCGATTCCAACATTTCAGCCGCATATCTTGAAAATGTTCAGAAAGCCGCTAACGCAGTGGGTAATCTGGCTAATATTTATGAGCAGACTACCAAGGCGCTGAAATCAGATACCGGTTCTTATAACGATCAGTTGAACAAGCTGAACCAGAACCTGACTTCTATCAACACTATTTATGAGTCTCAGATGAAGAACACCGAGGCTATGGCAAAGGCTAACAAGTCTGTTTTGGATAGCATGAACAACTTCGCTAACACCCTCAACGCATCACTGTCAAATGTTGAAGTGTACAAGAAAGAAGTTGACCAATTGACCAAGAACGTGTCAAGACTGAATGACGTTTACGGCAAGATGGTCGCAGCTATGCAACACTAATCTAAATATTCAACTCAATTAAACCGTTAACTAAAATAAGAAAGTAATATGGGTGCAACAAATTGTCCGGAAACCCCGCGGCAAAAGATGATCGGTATGATGTATTTGGTGCTGACCGCTATGTTGGCATTGAATGTGTCCAAAGATATCATCGAGGCCTTTAGCCTGGTTGATGACACCATGGTTTCTTCAACCGCTAATACTATTGCAAAGAATGAAAGCGACTACTCGTGGCTGCAGGCTCAAAAAGTCATCTTGGGAGCTGAAAAGGTGAAAGATGCCGAGCAGAAAGCCAATACTTTGAAGCAAAAAACCGAGGCTCTTATCGCTCAGATCGAAGAAATCAAGAAGGGGCTTATTATCTATGTGGATAAGAAATACGAAGACAAGGATGGTAATCCTAAAACCGTAGCCACCATTGATTCTAAAGACGAACGTTCGAAACCGACTGTGTACATGATTGAGCAAGGCAACGCTTCCAAAATGAAAGAAGCCATCATCAAATACAAGGCTGAAATCTTGTCATTGGTGGATGACCCCAACCAACGTGCTGCTATGGAGAAAACCATCGGTTTGAATGTGGAGCAGACTTTCCAGGGCGAGAAAGGTGAGAAAACCCAAACTTGGGAAGAACACAATTTCTATGATGTAATTATGAGTGCCGCTGTGACCTTGATCAATACTACCGAAGGTGAGGTTCGTAATGCAGAGTCCAAAATGCTCGAATACATCAAATCCTCTATCAGTGCAAGCGACTTCAAATTTGACAATGTGTCAGGTCGTGCCATCCCGAACTCACGCATGGTGTTCACGGGTGACAAATACGTTGCCGACATTATTGTGTCTGCATACGATACCAAATCAACTCCCAAGGTTTACTACAAAACGGGTGTTGATACATTGAGAGAAAGTGATATCCCCAGCGCTACCGAGTTGGAAGGTGAGAACGGTTTGGTGAGACTGGAACTCGGTGCCGGTGGTCTTGGCGAACAGCGTTATGCCGGTTTGATCAAGATCAAGGCTCCTGATGGAACTGACAAGTTTTATTCATTCAGTGACCGCTACATGGTGGTGAAACCGTCTGCTACTATTTCAGCTGAAAAGATGAATGTGTTGTATGCAGGTATTGCTAACCCTGTATCAGTTTCTGCTCCTGTAGCTCCCGATCAGTTGTCAGTGAATTTCCCGGGTTGCGGTGTGACTCGTGCAGAAGCTGGTAAGTTCAACATCAGCGTTCCCGCTTCATTAATTGGCAAAACTGTAGAAGCTACTGTCAGCGCCAACACTGGTGGCAAAACACAGGCTATGGGTTCTACTACTTTCCGTGTGAAACGTGTACCCGATCCTCGTGCCACTATCGGTGCTAACATCAGAGGCGGTAAGAGATCAAAGGGTGACTTGACAGCTAACCCCTTCATCAGAGCCGCTATGGGTGATGACTTCGCATACGATTTGAAATGGACCATCAATTCATACCAGGTAATCTTCATCGCCAAAGGTTATGAGGAACCTCCGTTGACTTGTACAGGTGCTAACTTCAGCGATGCTGTGAAGTCGAAAATCGCCAAATCCGCATCTGGTACTACCATCATCTTTACCGGTATCAAAGCTTCTTGTGAAGCCGGTCAGAGAACTTTGGACGAAATCACTGTCCGTTTGAAATAAACTAAAAAAATAATATCATGAAAAAGTTCAGTTTATTGTTATTAACCTTATTCGCCGCTACTTTTGCCTTTGCGCAAGAAGAGGGTGAATTTGACGGCAGCACCATGGCCCAGCCAGTGCGTAAGCCTGTTGAAATGCCTTGGGCACAGGAAAATACCGGTGAGTTCTCGGAACCAGTTCCGTTCGCTTACCAGCGTCAGGCCGATGTGATGTACTATCACGTGATTTGGCGCCGTATTGACCTGCGTGACAAGAAAAACCACCCATTGTATTTCCCCACTGAGGTGAAAGGTACATGGAAAAGTTTGGCTCAGACTATCTTTGATGCCATCGACTTTGCCAATCCCGATAATGCGGATGCATTGCCCATCTATAATGATGAGTATTGTACCATTCCGTATAGCAGAGAAGAAGTGCAGAGTTCCTTGCAACAGACTAAACAGCAACCTATCGTAGATCCCGAAACCGGTGACATTATCGATTATCAGGAAACCTATGAGAGTTTTGAAGCCAAGAATATTATGGCTTACAACATCAAGGAGGTTTGGTTCTTTGACAAACGGACTTCCAAGTACTATGTCCGTATTCTTGAAATTGAACCGATTCTGGAATATGAGCGTGAGTCCACAGGTAGTGGTAACTACGATGAGGATTTGGGAGACGAAGATATGGTACGTGCACAGAAAACCCGTCGTCTCTTGGGTCATATCTATTATGAAGAGTTGAGACCTTTCCTGGTAAAACAGGAAGTGTTCAACACCAAGAACAATGCTCAGAGATTATCATACGATGACCTGCTGACTTTCAAAAGAGATTTCAATGGTTACATCTATGCAGAGGACAATGTTTATGGTCGTCAGATCCAGGATTACATTGCCAATGCTCGTGACCAGATGATTGAATCTGATAAAATCACAGATAAACTTCGTACTTACGAAAGTGACCTCTGGGAATTCTAAGAGACAGAAAAAAGAACTTATTTCATGATTTAACAATAAAGGGAAGGCCGAAACGCCTTCCTTTTTTTATGCTCTGTCTGACAAAATGTCAGTCCCCGGGTTTTGGCATAATAATTGCTCATGACGGGGTGTCTTTTCATGGACATCAAGAAGAAAATAATAATAAACAATAACAATTAAAAACTTACAACTATGGGAAAAATTATTGGAATCGACTTAGGAACTACCAATTCATGTGTAGCCGTTATGGAAGGTAGCGAACCGGTGGTCATACCGAACAGCGAAGGCAGAAGAACTACACCTTCAATCGTAGCCTTTGTGGGTGACAATGAAAGAAAAGTGGGTGATCCTGCCAAACGTCAGGCTATCACCAATCCAACCAAAACCATTTTCTCTATCAAGAGATTTATGGGTGAGACTTACGACCGTGTGGCAAAAGAAGTGGAACGTGTTCCTTACACTGTGGAAAGAGCTGGCAACAACATGCCGAAAGTGAAGATTGACGACCGTTCTTATACCGCTCAGGAAATCTCCGCTATGATTCTTCAGAAGATGAAGAAAACCGCAGAGGATTATCTGGGACAGGAGGTGTCAGAGGCTGTCATCACCGTGCCCGCTTACTTCAGTGACTCACAGCGTCAGGCAACCAAGGAAGCTGGCGAAATTGCCGGTCTGAAAGTGAAACGTATCATCAACGAACCTACTGCCGCAGCTTTGGCATACGGTTTGGACAAGAAGAAATCTGACTCCAAAGTGGCCGTTTTCGACCTCGGTGGCGGTACCTTCGATATCTCTATCCTGGAACTCGGCGACGGTGTGTTTGAAGTAAAATCAACTAATGGTGATACCCACCTTGGTGGTGATGACTTCGACCACAAGATTATCGACTGGCTGGCAGAAGAATTCAAGAAAGACTATAACGTTGACTTGAGAAAAGACGCTATGGCTCTGCAGCGTCTGAAAGAGGCCGCTGAAAAAGCTAAAATCGAGTTGTCAAGCTCCAACTCCACTGAAATCAACCTGCCGTACATCATGCCTATCGACGGTGTACCGCAGCACTTGGTGAGAACCTTGACCCGTGCCCAGTTCGAACAGCTCTGCGATGACCTGATCCGTGCTACCATCGAGCCTTGCAAGAAAGCTTTGGCAGACGCAGGTTTGAGAACCTCAGACATTGACGAGGTAATCTTGGTGGGTGGTTCAACCCGTATCCCCGCTATCCAGAAGATTGTGGAAGACTTCTTCGGCAAAGTGCCTTCAAAGGGCGTTAACCCCGACGAAGTGGTGGCCGTGGGTGCAGCTATCCAGGGTGGTGTATTGAGCGGTGATGTGACCGACATCCTCTTGCTGGATGTTACCCCGCTGTCCTTAGGTCTGGAAACTCTCGGTGGCGTGATGACCAAGCTGATTGAGGCTAACACCACTATCCCGACCAAGAAGACCGAAACCTTCACCACAGCCGCTGATAACCAAACCTCTGTGGAAATCCACGTGCTGCAAGGCGAGCGTCCTATGGCCGCACAGAACAAGAGCATCGGCCGTTTCCACTTGGACGGTATTCCCGCAGCTATGAGAGGTATTCCTCAGATTGAGGTGACCTTCGATATCGACAGCAACGGTATCTTGAACGTGACCGCTAAGGACAAAGCCAGCGGTAAGGAACAGAAGATCAGAATCGAGGCTTCTTCCGGTTTGTCAGATGACGAAATCAAGAGAATGAAAGCTGAAGCTGAGGCCAACGCCGAAGCCGACAAGAAGGCCAAGGAAGAAATTGACAAGCTGAATGCTGCCGACAGCCTGGTATTCCAGACTGAGAAACAGCTGAAGGAATTCGGCGACAAAGTTCCCGCTGACGACAAGGCCAAGATTGAAGCCGCAGCCGCTAAGCTGAAAGAAGCTCACGACAAGAAGGACATCGCAGGCATCGATGCCGCCACTGCCGAACTGCAAGGCGCATGGCAGGCCGCTTCCGCCAAGATGTACCAGCAGGGTGGCGGTGCTCCAGGAGCTGACTTCGGTGGCGCTAATCCGGGTGCTAACCCTGGCGCCGGTGCAGGCCAGCCCGGTGGTAACAATGGCAAGGATTCAGAAGTTCAGGATGTTGACTTCGAAGAAGTGAAATAATCTTGCGTAAAACTATGTAGAGACGTTTCCTGAAACGTCTCTACAAAACCCAAACGGGTACTGATGATGAACCAGTGCCCGTTTTTTTTGTTTGCCTCTTTAATATTTTTTTTAGGAATCTCTTTTCAATTATTATCTCGGTAATAGCAGATACCACCACACCCCGATAAATTGTGTCACGAGGCCAATGACCACGAAAACGTGGAAGATGAAGTGACGGTAGCGTTTTTTCTTGCCTATCAGGTATAATACGGCGCCGATGGTGAAGGCGATGCCTCCTCCGATAATCCACATAAAGCCAGGCAGCGTCATGGCCGCAATGGTGTCTTTCAGGCTGATGATGACGCACCAGCCCATGCCCAGATAGCAGGCCATGGAGAATTTGGAATATTTCTTCAAGTCAATAGCGTTAAGGGTGGCTCCGATGATGGCCAGGCCCCATTCGATGGCGAAAATCGACCAGCCCATGGCGGGATTGATGGGGCAAACCCCAATCAGCATGATGGGCGTGTAGGTGCCGGCAATGGTGAAGAAAATGTCACAGTGGTCCACCACCCGCATCACCTGCTTGGCCATGCCTTTGGGCAGTCCGTGGTAGATGCCCGACACCAGCATGGTGAGAAGTACGGTGCTGACATAGATAATGCTGCTGATAAGGGCTATCTGAGAGCCGCTTTTGAGCGAAGCGTCTATTGCCAGCCACATCATGACCACCGCACACAGGAATCCGAACAGGTGACTTGAACTGTTCAGTATTTCCTCCGTGCGGGTGTAGTCGGGAAAAGGTCTGTCTTTCAGGGGCGTTCTTTGTATTTTGCTCATTGTCAAATGCTTGTTTTAAGAATTAGTTTTTTGCATCGAAAGATTTAAAACGGCGGCAAAGGTATGAAAAAAAAACATATTTTTGCAGCGTCAAAAATCGAACGACATGAGAAACAATACCAGACTGAGTGTCAATATCAATAAGATTGCCACCCTGCGTAATGCACGCGGTGGAAACATGCCCAATGTGGTGACGGCAGCCATTGACTGTGAGCGTTTTGGAGCCCAGGGCATCACCGTGCATCCGCGTCCCGATGAGCGTCATATTCGCTATCAGGATGTTTATGACTTGAAAAAGGTGGTGACCACCGAGTTCAATATTGAAGGCTATCCCTGCGAGAAATTCATCAAATTGGTGCTGGATGTGAAGCCCACACAAGTGACCTTGGTGCCCGACCCGCCCGAAGCACTGACTTCCAATGCCGGCTGGGACACGATTGCCAACGCTCATTTCCTGACCAAAATCATCGAGGAATTCCATCGTGAAGGTATCAGAACCAGTATTTTCGTGGATGCCAATCCGGAAATGATTGCCGCGGCCAAGAAAACCGGTACCGATAGGGTGGAGCTTTATACCGAGAGCTATGCCCGCAATTTCAACGACGACCCTGAAGAGGCCATCAAAGATTTTGTTGAGGCTGCCAAAGAGGCTAAAAAGCAGGGCATCGGTCTGAATGCCGGCCATGATTTGTCCTTGGCTAACCTGAAATATTTCAACCGCAATATCCCTGGTCTTTTGGAGGTTTCCATCGGCCATGCCTTGATATGCGACGCTCTGTATCTGGGCCTCGAGAAGACCATCAAAAGCTATCTGCGCCAGCTGAAATAATCCAAAACATAGGTGATTTTAATTGTTAACTATCAACTGTCAATTATCAATTATGAAAACAGCATACGTTTTCCCTGGTCAGGGCGCTCAGTTCCCCGGAATGGGCAAGGATTTGTATGAAAGTTCGGCCAAAGCAGCTGAAATGTTCGAACAAGCCAATGGTATTTTGGGATTCCGCATCACCGATATCATGTTTGAGGGGACGGAAGAGGAATTGAAGCAGACCAAGGTTACCCAGCCGGCCATTTTCATTCATTCTGTGGTAATGGCAAAGATGATGGAGGATTTTCATCCTGACATGGTGGCAGGTCATTCTCTGGGCGAGTTCTCCGCCTTGACAGCCGTGGACGCCTTGTCGTTTGAGGATGCGTTGAAGCTGGTGTCGCAGCGTGCGATGGCCATGCAGAAAGCCTGTGAGTTGCAACCATCAACGATGGCTGCCGTTATCGGGGGCTCTACCGAGGTGGTGGAAGAGGCCTGTGCAGCTGTGGAAGGCGAAATTGTGGTGCCGGCCAATTTTAACAGTCCCGGTCAGATTGCCATTTCAGGTACTGTCCGTGGGGTGGAGCTGGCCAGTGCCGCACTGAAGGAAAAGGTGAAACTGGTGACACCCCTGAAGGTTGGAGGCGCTTTCCATTCTCCGCTGATGGAACCGGCTCGCCTGGAACTGGCAGAGGCTATCAATGCCACAGAGTTTAAGCCGCCGCTGTGTCCTATCTACCAGAATGTGGATGCCCAGCCGCATACTGATCCTTTCGAAATCAAGTGCAATCTCATTGCGCAGTTGACCTCTCCTGTTTGCTGGACCCAATCCGTGCAGCGCATGATAACCGATGGCGCTGAGGAATTTATAGAGGTCGGTCCCGGTAAGGTGCTGACGGGGCTGATAAAGAGAATCAAGAAGGCGATGTTGTAAAACAGTCACCTTGGCCTCCTTCCCATTTATTGGGAATAAAGTAACGGAATTTTAAGTTGATAAAAACAGCGAAACTAAGCGTGGAAAATGCTTGGTGTTTCAAGTTTTTTATGTAACTTTGTAGCTTAAAATTTCTGTTATGGCAAAGTTCACCCACCTCCACGTACATACTTATTATTCAATACTTGACGGCATGTCCACCATCCCTGGACTGGTGAAACGCTGTCTTGAAACCGGCATGAATTCGATGGCCATCACCGACCATGGAAACATGTTCGGTATCAAGGAATTCTTCGATTTTGTGGACAAACACAACAAGTCGGTGAAGGGCGAAGTCAAAGAGCTGGAAAAGGAATTGGAGGAGCTGCAAAAACAGTCTGTGCCTGAGGTTAAGGGGGAGGCGGCAGAAGGTGTTGAGGGTGCGAATGAGCCTGCCGATGCGGAGACGGCACAGACCCCGTCACAAGAGATTCTGCAAAAGATGGAGGAATGCCGTGCCAAACTGGAGGCGGCGAAACAGCGTGTCTTCAAACCTATCTTTGGTTGCGAGGCCTACGTGGCCAAAGAGACCAAAACCAACCCCACAGGTAGCCGCACGGTTTGTACGGGTAAGGAGAACGGCTACGGTAACCACTTGGTGCTGCTGGCCAAGAATGAGACGGGTTATCATAACCTCTGCAAGATTATTTCCGCCGGCTGGACCGATGGCTACCATTATAAACCGCGTATCGACCATGAACTGCTTGAGAAATACCACGAAGGTTTGATTGTTTCGTCGGCGTGTCTGGCGGGAGAGGTGCCTCGTGCCATCAGCAATGGCGAGTACGAGAAGGCCAAACAGATTATCTTGTGGTATAAAAATATCTTCGGAGAGGATTATTATCTTGAATTACAGCGACATGAAACTGATAAGCCAGGGGGAGACAAGGATGTCTATGCTCATCAGAAAGTGGTGAACGAGGCCTTGCTGAAGCTGGCGGTGGAGACGGGCGTGAAACTGATTGCTACCAACGATGTGCATTTCGTGCTGGAAGAGCATGGCGAAGCACACGACCACCTGATTTGCCTGAGCACGGGCAAGAAAATGAGCGATACCGACCGTCTGCATTATACCAAGCAGGAATGGCTGAAATCTCCCGAAGAGATGGAGGCTATCTTTGCCGATGTGCCAGAGGCTTTGGCAAATACCCAGGAGATTGTTGACAAGGTGGAGTCGTTTAAACTGAAACATGACCCCATCATGCCGGAGTTTGATATTCCGGAGTCTTTCGGCACTGTGGAGCAATACAAAGAGCGTTTTACCGAAGAGGATTTGAAGGCTGAATTTGAGTCGGATGCCGAAGGGGCAGGTAGAATTCAGAAATTGGGTGGCATTGAACGTGTATATCGTATCAAGTTGGAGGCGGATTACCTGCGGAAGCTGACCTTGGAGGGTGCTTGCAAGCGCTATGGCGACCCGATTCCGGAAGATGTGATGGAACGCATTGACTTTGAGTTGAGTGTGATGCGCAATATGGGTTTCCCAGGCTACTTCCTGATTGTGCAGGACTTTATCGCCGCTGCGCGTGAAATGGGCATGTCGGTAGGCCCGGGACGTGGTTCCGCTGCAGGCTCTGTGGTGGCTTACTGCTTGAAAATCACAGATGTGGATCCTCTGAAGTACGATTTGCTGTTCGAGCGATTCTTGAATCCCGACCGTATCTCACTGCCCGATATTGATGTGGATTTTGATGATGAGGGTCGCTATAAAATTCTGGATTGGATTACAAAAAAATACGGGCAGGAACGTGTTGCCCACATTATTACTTATGGCACCATGGCCACCAAGTCGAGCATCAAGGATGTGGCCCGCGTGGAAGATCTTGAGTTGCAAGAGGCTAACCGCTTGGCGAAGTTGGTGCCCGACCGCTTTCCGGAGGACTCCAAAACCAAGAAAGCTCCCAAGGTGACGATTGAAAACTGTCTGAAGTTGGTGCCGGAACTGAAGGATGCCTACGAAAATGGCTCTCAGAAAGTGCACGATATTCTGCATTATGCCGCTGAATTGGAGGGCACGGTGCGCCAAATCGGTATCCACGCATGCGGTGTTATTATCGGAGCCGACGATTTGACCAAATTTGCTCCTTTGGCCACTATCGAGGACAAGGAAAGCGATGGCAAGGTGCTGGTGACACAGTACGAAGGCTCTGTGGTAGAGGATGTTGGCTTGATTAAGATGGACTTCCTGGGCTTGAAAACCCTGTCCATCATCAAGGAGACCTTGAAAAATATCAAACGCTCCAAAGGAGTGGACGTGGATATCGATGCCATTCCTTTGGATGATGAAAAAACATATCAGTTGTTCTGCGAAGGCGACACGGTGGCTACGTTCCAGTTTGAATCCGCAGGTATGCAAAAGTATCTTAAAGAGCTGAAACCGAGTAAGTTCGAGGACTTAATCGCTATGAACGCTCTGTACCGTCCGGGACCTATGGATTATATTCCTCAGTTTATTGACAGAAAGCAGGGTAGGGAGGAAATCCAATATGATATTCCGGTGATGGAACGCTATCTGAAAGATACTTACGGTATCACCGTCTATCAGGAGCAGGTGATGTTGCTGTCGCGATTGCTGGCTAACTTCACCCGTGGCGAGTCCGATACCTTGCGTAAAGCCATGGGTAAGAAGCAGAAAGACAAACTGGATTACCTGAAACCGGAATTTCTGTCACGAGGAACGAAGAACGGCCATGACCCGAAGGTGCTGGAGAAAATATGGGCCGACTGGGAGAAGTTCGCTTCATACGCTTTCAACAAGTCGCATGCCACCTGCTATTCCTGGGTGGCCTACCAGACAGCTTATCTGAAAGCGCATTATCCGGCAGAGTTCATGGCGGCCAACTTGACCAATAACCTGGATAGCATGGATAAAATCAGTGTCTTTATCGAAGACACGCAAAAGCATAATATCAAGGTACTTGGACCGGATATCAACGAGTCGGAGTTGTCGTTCAGTGTCAACAAGGATGGCAATGTCCGTTTCGGTTTGGCGGCACTCAAGGGTGTGGGTCATGGTGCGGTGGACAGTATTGTGGGCGAGCGTGAGAAGAACGGTCCGTACAAGGATTTCTTTGACTTCATGAACCGTGTGGACTTGCGCAACTGCAACCGCCGTGTGATTGAATCTTTGGCTTACGGTGGTGCTTTCGACTGTTTCACAGGGATGCACCGGGCGCAGTTGTTTGCCACTGAAGGCGGCGATAAGAATTTCATAGAGAAAATGGTGGCCTACGTGACCAAAAGCCAAAATAGTCAGGGACAGTTCTCCATTTTTGATGATCAGCCCGAAATAGCGGCGGAGTTGCTGCCCGAATTGCCGAAATGCGAGCCCTGGAATGAAATCGAAAAAGTACAGTTTGAAAAAGATGTGGCTGGATTCTATATCTCTGGGCATCCACTCGACATGTTCAAGCTGATTATCAAACATTACACCAACACGAAGTTAGAGCAGTTCAAAGAGACTGATTTCTTTGAGAAACATATCGGCAAGGATGTGAAGTTCGCGGCGATGGTGGTGGCAGTCAACGAAACCCAGACCAAAACAGGCAAGGACATGGGGGTGGTCACCTTCGAGGACTACGACTCCACCTGGACTTGGCGTTTGTTCAGTGAGGATTTTACCAAGTATAAACACCTGCTGGAACCTGGAAAAATGGTGCTTGTGCGCATGAAAATCGACAAGCGTTTTATGGGAAAGGATTATCAGGGCCCAGCTTTCTATAATCAGAAACCGGTGGATATCTGTTACTTAAGTGACGCATACGATCATCTTTGCCGTTCGGTAACCTTGGAAATCGGCATCGATGACGTGTCGGCCAATAACGCTCATCTGATCAAAGAGGCGGTGGTTGCGTCGCAGGAACAGGCAAAAGTGCCTTTGACCATCAAGATTTATGAGCGAAAGGGACAGTATTCCTCCAATTTCCAGGATACGCAGATGAAAATCAATCCAGAGTCTTTTGTCAGAAACCTTCATCTTCCATTTTCTTACGAAATTAAACTAGGATAAATACTTATGATTGAAAAAGTTACTCTTATAGGTTCGGGAAATATGGCTCATTGGCTGGTGTATGCGATGAGAAATGCCGGCGTGAGAATATCTCAGGTCTACAGCCGCCAGCTGGGGCACGCCAAGGCCTTGGCTGAGATAGCTGGTGCCGAAGCTATCGACAATATCAAAGATTTGTTGCCTGATAGCGATTTGTATATCTTTTCCATTAAAGATGACAGCTACGAGAATTTGCTACAGCAGCTGCCGTTCCGTCTGCCATTGGCTGCTCATACCGCGGGTTCTCTTTCGATGCGAATTTTTGAGTCCTACGCGGAATCATACGGCATCTTATATCCCTATCAGAGTGTGAACAAGGATATGGATTTTAAGGGTGTAGTGGTTCCTTTGTGTGTTGAGGCAAATGATAAAACAATTGAAAATGAATTGTATGCTTTCGCTCAAAGGCTTACTTCCGTTGTCCAAAAGCTGGATGAATCCCAGCGTATGGTGTTGCACCGTGCCGCCATCTTCGGATGTAATTTCACCAATGCCATGTATTCCATCGCTTATGATATCTTACAAGAACATCATATTGACTGGCAGATGATTATGCCCTTGCTGCAAAATACTATGGAAAAAGTGAAAACCATGAATCCCCACGAGGCGCAGACCGGTCCGGCCCAGCGTGGCGACCAAAATGTGATCCAATTCCATCTGGATGCTTTGCAGGATGAGCGGTTAAAAGACATTTACCGGTTGATGACAAATTATATCATGTGCCACAAAAACTGATTCAATATTTCTTAATGTATTCATAATGAATAATTTGAGAAAAATATTGGTACTTTGTATATTGCTATTGGCATCGTTTGCTTTGTCGGCACAACAGGCTAATGGCTTAGTCAATATTAGTTATGACCCGCATGGAGATTCTGTTTTTTTTGCCAAGATGCATAAATATATGGCGGAGATCCGCAAAACAAGACCTACGGTCGCTTTGGTGTTAGCGGGTGGCGGTGCCAAGGGTGCGGCTCATATCGGTGTGCTCAAATATCTGGAAGAAAAAGGGATGCCTATTGACTTCGTGGCAGGTACCAGTATGGGCGGACTGATGGGCGGCTTGTACGCCATGGGTTATTCCGCTGCGGAGATTGATACTATTGTGCAGTCTATAGACTGGAATGTGATGATGAGTGACGATATCCCGATGGCTTATTACGCATACAATAGCCAACGTTTCAAGGAAACTTACGTTATAGATATTCCTTTTTCACGAATTGATTTCAAGCAAAGTTTGCCTTCGGGTTACCTCTATGGCTTGAATATATACAATATGATGAGTTCCCTATCGGTGGGTTATCAGGATGATATTGACTTTATGGATTTGCCGACTCCTTACTGCTGTGTGGCCACTGAAATCGTGACGCAGACGGAGAAACACTGGACCTCGGGTCCGTTGATTCATGCCATGCGTTCTACCATGTCAATTCCTGGTTTTTTTCGGCCGGTACGTATCGATTCCATGATATTGTCTGACGGGGGAACCAAGAACAATTTTCCTACCGATGTGGCAGTGGCTGCAGGTGCTGATATCATCATAGGTGTAGAGCTGACGATGCCTCGCAGTTATGAGAAAGTGAACAATGTGGCTGATGTTTTGATGCAAACAGCGCAGTATTCTGGCGGATTGGAAGCTCACAACAAAAATGTAAAAAATGCCACGGTATATATCACACCCGATATTTCGGGTTTTGGTATGTTGAGTTTCGGTACCAAGGAGATTGCCACACTGGTTGACAGAGGCTATAATGAAGCTGCCAAGCATGAGCGTGAGATCGACAGCATTGTGCGCATAGTGGGCAATGGAGGCCGCCAGACCTATCACCCAAAGGCTGTTAATCATGCAGAGCAAAAAGTTACTATCTCGTCAATAGAATATAATGGTGTAAATGAGAAGGAGAAAAAATTTCTGGACGAAAGAATCCGTATGAAATTTGATGTGCCATACGGAAAGGAAGATTTTGAGGTGTCTTTGGCAATTATATATGCTACCAGGGCTTTCTCTCAGGTGACTTACCGCCTGATAGATGATGGAAATGGTTCGTACAAGCTGGTGTTCAATTGTGAGAAACGTCCCAAACATTCGCTTGGTATAGGTTTGCGTGCTGACACAGAAGAGTGGCTGTCAGCTTTGGTTAATCTCGGCATCAATCGCAACAAGATTTATGGTCATAAATTTGATGCTATCGTGCGACTTTCCATTTCTCCTTATCTTAAATTCGACTATAGCTATACCCCCATCAAAGGTCCCAAAGTTGGAGCTTCTCTCAAGTTTCAATACCGCATGTTGGTGGGTTTATTGGACATTCTCTCAAAGGGTAAAATGTATCTTGAGCATTCTTTGCACAATGAGATGACGCTGTATGTTTCCGACACACGTTGGAGCATGTTTAACTTAAAGGGAGGTTTCCGCCTCGAACAGATGCCCTTATACCGTTACCTTTCTTTGGATGAAAATGAACGATATGCCAGGTGGGATATATTTTATCCTTACATTTTTCTGCATGGTACCTTTAGCAATCAAGACGATCGATATTTTCCGAATAAGGGGCTGCGTGCCTATCTTAATTATGACTATAATTGCCATAATACCCATTATCTCGGTACTGGTGTTATCGGTACTATCTCAGGAGGACGCATCTTTGCGCTTATTGCCTCTTATAGGGGACGATATATTCTGGGAGATTTAACACCTTATTACGCATATATGGAAAATTATGTTGGAGGTGTCATGGAAGGAAGGTATTATAACCATCAGATCCCGTTTATCGGTATCAATGGGGAGTTTATGTGTTTGAATTTGTTGAGCGTTGTCGATTTGAATTTCCGTTTTAAGGTATACAAGAATTGCTATCTGTCGGCCATTGCGGCAGCTCTTCATGACGGAGAAGTGATTGATAAAAAATTGGTAATGAGGCAACATGCCAAATTCGGCTTAGGTGTCCAGTTCGCTTATAAGTCGAAGTTCGGTCCGCTGATGGCCAATTTGCATTGGGACAGCTCCAACAACAATGTTGGGGCGTATTTGGGTGTGGGTTACGATTTCTAAAAAAATAGTTGAATATGAGTAAGTTAAAAGCTGCTGTTTTTTCCATGCGTTTGCGCACGCTGCCACTGTCTTTGGCGGGAGTGGTGCTGGGTTTGTTGTTGGCTTTGAAGTCTCATGAGGCATCTTGCTGGCTGATGGCGTGGTTGTTGCTGACTACGGTTTGTTTGCAGATATTGTCGAATTTGAGTAATGAACTGGGAGATTTCCTGAAGGGAACTGATGGGGAGCAGCGCGAGGGACCGATGTATAGTTTGGCACAAGGAGCCATCAGTGTGAAGGAGTTTAAGCGGCTTATTGCTGTCTTTGTGCTCTTGTGTTGTGTCTTCGGTGCAGCGATGGTGTGGACCTCGTTCGGCACTTTCTTGGCATGGCAGCCGTTGATGCTGTTGGCCTTGGGTGTGGCGGCCATCTGGGCGGCTATGCATTATACTTTGGGTAAAAATCCGTATGGCTATAGGGGCCTCGGCGATGTGTTTGTTTTCATCTTCTTCGGCTTGGTGTCAGTGCTGGGCGCCTATTATGTGGTGGCCCATACCATTGAGTCGTGGTCGTTGCTGTTGCCGGCGGTTACCATAGGTTGTTTCAGCGTGGGAGTGCTCAATGTCAACAATATCCGTGATATGGAATCCGATGCGGCCACCCGGATTACCCTGCCGCTGAAGATAGGGGAGGTCAACGCCAAAATCTTCCAGTCGGTACTGATTGCGCTGGGCTGGCTTTGCATGGCGCTTTTTACTTTGATTACCTATACTTCCTTGTGGAATTTGCTGTATTTCATTACCTTGCCCTTGTTCATGATTCACATGAATATGGTCTGGAAACGCCAGGGCAAAGCCCTCGATCCTGCCTTGCCGCTGCTGGTACTCTCTACTTTTGTTTTTGCCATACTTGCAGGGATATAGTTCTATTTCAAAAAAAAATTATTGCTGAGATATTTTGTATTAAAATTTTATGTATTTTTGCCATGTTGATTCTGCGGATTCGACGAAGGCGTGGGCTGATGATTTTCATCGGCCTTCCGTGTTTTTAAACAGCAGGACAACTTGACATTCTTCATATACCCATATTAGCATATTTAAAAGATGCCTGAAAAACAACAAATCGAACACCTCTTCAACGACATCGCTTCCAGCTATGACCGGCTGAATCATATTATGTCCTTTGGCATCGACCGTTCGTGGCGGCGAAAGGCGGTAAGAGCCATCGCTGACCAGCCTGAGGTGCGGCGAGTGCTGGATGTGGCGACGGGTACAGGTGATTTCGCCATTGCCATTGCCAAAAAGCTGCCCGCAGGGAGCGAGATTGTAGGTGTTGACCTGTCGGAGCAGATGCTGGAGATTGGAGCGCAAAAGGTAATGAAAAGTGATGGTCTGCGCTTGATTCAACTCGCCAGTGATGAGAGAGGACATGTAAGTGAAAATGGTGTAAGGGCAACATATGATTCGCATAATTCTGATCAATCAGTTCCCATGGTAAATATCGCTCTTCGGCAGGGTGATGTGGAACATCTTGATTTTGAGGATGGCAGTTTCGACCGGGTGAGTGTAGCCTTCGGCATTCGCAATTTTGAGCATCTGGAACGGGGCTTGTCCGAAATGTGCCGCGTGTTGCGTCCCGGCGGCAAACTGGTCATTTTGGAGTTGTCCTATCCTGACAATCCCTTCATCTTATGGTGCTATAAGTTATATGCCTTGCATTTCCTGCCTTTTGTCGGAGGCCTTGTTTCCGGTCATAAAGAGGCGTACCGCTATCTGCCCATGTCCATTCTGGCTTTCCCCAAAGAGGACGTCATCGTGCCAATGTTGCGCTCTGTGGGTTTTCAAAATGTTGAGGTCCAGAAGTTTACCTTCGGGGCCTGTGTTATGTATGTGGCGGGAAAGTGATATAATTCGTAAAAGAAGTAGTCGCGTCAGAAATTGCTTAATTCACTTCAGTATTATTCTTGAAGATAAACTGCAGAAATTCAGATAAATAGAGTCTCCAGTTGCGCCAGGTGTGGCCGCCTTTGGTCTCGTAATAAATGTGTGGAATTTGCCGTTTCTGTATCCTTTTGACAAATCTCTTGCTCTGCGGATGGAAAATATCCGCTTTCCCACTGCCGATCCAATAGATGGTGTTTTTGTTGCAGGGAACTTGCTTGCGGTGTACAAAGGGGGAGAACAAGCCCACATATTTAAAATTGTCCTCGTACATTTTGGCCAGTGTTGCCGACTGGGTGGAGCCGGCTGACAGTCCTGCGACAGCCCTTGTGTTCATGTCAGAGGATATGCGGTAACGGGTAGATAAGAAACTGTCCATCGCTGGAAATGTGCGTTCAAATTCGTAGTGAAACCATGTGTGGTAATGCATCAGATTTTTCGTCAAACTCACATGTTCGTCTTGTCCAATTAGCTTTTTGGGGTTGGCGTCCGGCATCACTACAATCATGGGCTCGGCTTTGCCTTGCCGTATCAAATTGTCTACCTGTTGAATGGCTCTTCCCCGTTCACGCCATGACTGCTCGTTTCCGTCTATGCCGTGTAACAGGTATAGTACAGGATAGTCATGGTCTGTGCTGTCATATTGAGGGGGCAGATATAGCAGTATGCGGCGCGTTTTCCCACTGATGGCATCCACATATTGGCATAGCTCTGTTTTGCCGTTTAGCGAGTCCGTGAGGCATAAATCAATTAGGGATGAACCGGGAATGATAAACACACTTCGCTTTCCGTCCGAAATACGTATAGAATCCGCATTGGTAGGGTCAATCAGTCTTTGCCCGTGCGATTTGAACTGGTAGGTATATACTTCCGGAGCGAGGGGTGGGGTAGTGTAGGTGAAAAGCCCGTTTTGGCCGCGTGTCATCTTGGCCGAATGCATGTTTTCGCGTTTCACCTTAAACTTACGCTCCCGCAAGACGCAATCGCAATATAATTTAACCCGACGACTTTCAGGACTTTTAATTATAAAGGTAACCGAGCCGTCGTTGTTATACACGGGGGTGTTCGTAGGGGATGTTTGTGCTGCCAAAAAAAATGGAAACAGCATCAACAGTAGAATCAGGCTTTCGCTAATTCTTTTTGGATAAAGTCTCATGTTCTGCAATCTCTTCCTTTAACATCTCTTCGAAGCGTGACACGGAATTGGCCAAGCTGTATTGTTTGGCATTTTGGGCGTATGCTTTCCCCATTTTCTTTCTGGCTTCAGGATGCTCAATCCAATAGTCTATTTTCTGAGCCAAAGCCTTGGGATCTCCATGCTTGAACAGACTGCGATTGTCCAGGGCAAATTGCGGGGTGGCACTCAACGGGCTGTCAGAGATGAGCGGGACCAGACCGCTGCTCATGGCTTCTAAACACGACAGAGATTCCAGCTCCACTTCACCCGCGTGCACATACAGGTCCGCATAGCCCAGGGCCTCCATCAGGTCTTGGTCTGACATAAAACCTATGCGTGGGGGATTGGTCATTTTTTCCGCTTTCTTGCGCAGTTTCTGCTCGCTTAATCCTGTACCGATAAGAATCACTTGGATTTCTGACTCGTGTGCCGAATGCTGCACCGCCTCCAATATAATCTCTTGGTGTTTTTCTGGAGAAAGTCTGCCGACCATCAGCACCACAAACTTGTCGGCACACCATGACGGTTTGCTGCATTTGTGCCAATGGAACTCTGCAGGACATCCATTGCTGATGACATGCATTTTGCTGGTGTACCCGTGTTCTTGCAGGTAGTCGGCGATAAAGCGGCTGGGACAGTGTATCCGTTTGAATTCTTTGAAGAACATCTTGTTGAAACTGCTGTAGATGATGGAGTTTACCCATTTCACGTTTTGCATGTTGAACGAAGCCGTGACATTCTCTGGCTGCACGTGGAAGGCCGCAGTACAGGGCTTGCCCATCTTTTCTGCCATGCGTTTCGTCGCAATCTCCAATCTGAAAGGCATATAGCAGTGTGCCACATCGCACCATTCCAACGCATCCCGAATAACTTTTTCTTCTGGTTCAGCGTATTGGAAGCCGTGACGTTGGGCGAGACCGTCAACCAATGGCGGATGATAAACCGGAACCACAAACCGATTGGCATCTGGTTTGCCGGTTGTCAGTATTTTCACTTCATGACCGCGTTTCCTCAGCTCCGTGGCATAGCGCTGGGCTGAAATGCTGGTGCCATTGTGGTTGTCAAACGTTTCAATAACAAAAAGAATTTTCATTTTCATTCAATTTTTATGTTATTCATTCAGCAACTTTTTCTTCCTTCAAAAACGGCTGCAAAAATACTGCTTTTATTTGTAAAAATCCATTTTTAGTTTTATTAATTAAATTAAATAATTGTATATCAATAAAATAAAAATGTTAATAAAAGTTAATTGGCAAAAAATAAGAACTTTTCGAAGTTGAGATTCTGTTTACGACAAAAGCATGAAAATACCTATGCCAAGGTAGTTGCCGACGGCATAACCCAGCAGTCCGATAGCGATGCCCGGAAGGATAATGTCTTTGTTGTTCAATATGGCGGCCACCATGGGGACAAATGGGGGTGAGTTGATCAGTGCGATAGAGCTAACCAACACAAGGTCTCCATTGATTCTGAATATTTTGGCCAAAATGATTTGTAGGGCCAAAGAGCCGAATATGACAAAGGCAATGTAATACAAGATAAAGAGGTGTTTGGAAAATTCCATATCGTGGATGTTGACCAAAGTGGCCACGGCCAGACAGAATACATAAACGAAATATAAGCCCAGGTCGAAAGTGCCTTCCAGATGCTTGACGGGCTTTGTCAGCGAAAGCAGCAGTGAGACCGTGGTGAGCACTATGATGATGACTGCTGTGCTGTTTTGAAGTGGAATAATCAGCGATAGCGCATAGGATATGGCCACCACAAGAAAGGCTGTGAGAATGCCTAATGCCCTGTTGAGGATGAGGTGCCTTAATTTTTTATTCTTGACGGAAGTTTCCTCCTCAGCATGTTCTGTTTCTTCTTCTGTTTTTATATGATTGATTTTGAATATTCTGCGTATTATCGGCTCTCCGAAGAAAACAATCAGAAGCAGGTATAAGCCTGTCACGATAAGGTCGTAACCAGAAACCATGAGGAAGAGATGTTGCGGCAGTCCTACCGCTTTTGAAATTGGCGCAAGGTTAGGTATGCCTCCGATATAGATGCCGGTCATCACCGCGCTGATTTTGGCGTAGTTGGTATTGCTTACCTGTGCGTTAAAGGCCATGGTCCGAAAGAGAAAGAAACCGATGAGGGTGACGCACAGCACACTGAATACTCCCACCAGGAAGGTCTTGAGCACCGCTTTGGTGGACCACATTTTGAAGTTACATCCCATGAGCATCAAAGGGATGGACATCAATACCACCACATTGGATATGTTGGTGCATAGCTTGGTGACTGTATCACCGGACAGGAAAGTGTTTCCTGCTGCCAAACCGATGATGTACAGGATGACCATGGGGCTGATTTTCTGAATGATAGGCCATCGTTTGGCCATCAGCATTACGGCTAGGGGGATTCCGAAAAGATAGAGTATGGTCAGTACTGTCATCGCTAGTCATTAAACGTTTGGCAAATTTACGTGTTTTTTTTGAATTAGAACAAAAAAACCTCGCCCAAATGAGCGAGGTTGATTTTGTCAGACGGGGACCGCGATATGTCGCATCCCGATATCGTCATCACACTTTGATTTCTACGTCAACGCCACTGGGCAATTCCAGCTTCATCAAAGCGTCGATGGTCTTGGAGGTTGTACCGTAAATGTCCAACAGTCTCTTGTAAGTGGAGAGTTCGAACTGCTCTCTTGATTTCTTGTTGACAAAAGTTGAACGGTTTACAGTGAAAATCTTTTTGTGTGTCGGAAGTGGAATAGGTCCCACAACGACAACTTTGTCATCCTTCACTGCGTTGATTGTCTTCACAATCTTTTCAGCAGATTTGTCCACCAAAGTATGGTCGAATGACTTTAATTTGATTCTGATTCTGTGACTCACGTTGTTTTGTTTTTATTGGTTTACTTGAAATTGTTTATTGTTTCTGTTTAAGTTCTTCCAGAATATTACAGCAAGGCGTATCTTCCAACATTAAGGATGTAGTCTTTCACATCTGCCGGAACCTCCGCATAACGCAGGAATTCCATGCTGTAGTTGGCTCGTCCTGAGCTGATGGAGCGTAAGGTGGTGACATAGCCGAACATTTCAGCCAACGGCACCTGTGCCTTGATGATCTGGTAGCCAATTTTCGCCTCGATCTGTTCCAAAACCGAACGTCTGCGGTTGAGGTCGCTGGTCACATTCCCGATGTATTCATCCGGGGTGGTGATTTCCACCTTCATGATGGGTTCGAGAATGGAGGTCTCCACGCTGCGGATAGCTTCTCTGAAGCCCATCTTGGCGCATACCTCGAAGGCCATGGCGTCGGAGTCCACACTGTGGGTGCTGCCGTCCAAAATGGTGACGGTCAGTGCCTCGAGCGGGAATCCATATTTGCCGTTGGTCATGGCGATGCTGAAACCCTTCTCAGCGCCGGCGATGTATTCCTTCGGAATCACGCCACCCTTGACCTGACTTTCAAAGAACAAGCCTTTCTTGTCGGCCGGGGTTGGACTGATCTGGAATTCCAGTTCGGCGAATGAGCCCTTGCCGCCAGTCTGACGTTTGTAAACCTCATGGTGCTTCACGAAGTCGTTGACGGCTTCTTTGTAGGTCACACGAGGCTTACCGTGGTTGCAGGCGACGTTGAATTCGCGTTTGAGGCGGTCCAGCAGGATGTCCAAATGAAGTTCACCCATGCCGCTGATGAGGGTCTGTCCCGATTCCTCAGAGACGGTCACCTTGAAGGTGGGGTCTTCCTCGGCCAGACGGTTCAGGGCCTGCATCAGTTTGTCCTCGTCGTCTTTGGTCTTCGGCTCGATGGCAATCTGAATTACCGGATCCGGGAAAACGATGTTTTCCAGCAGTATCGGGTGTTTTTCTTCGGTCAGACTGTCGCCTGTCCTGATTTCCTTCATACCTACGAGAGCCACAATATTGCCTGCGCTGATACTGTCCATCTGGATTTGCTTGTTGGAGTGCATCAGCATGATTTTCGACACTCTTTCGCGTTTGCCGGTGGAGACATTGTAAATCATGTCACCGGTTTTCAGCGTGCCGGCATAGACCTTGATGAAAGTCAGCTTGCCGACATAGGGGTCGATGGCAATTTTGAAAGCCAAAGCCGCGAAATTCTCTTTCTCATCAATTTTGCGCGTCTCTTCCTGCTCCGTTTTCGGGTTGATGCCCTTGATGTCAGGCATGTCGGCAGGGGAGGGGAGGTAGCTGACGATGGCGTCAATCAGTCGCTGTACTCCTTTGTTCTTGAACGAAGAACCGCAGAGCACTGGGGTCAACTGGTTGGCGATGGTGGCTTTCCGGATGCAATTCTTGATTTCCTCAACAGTCAGACTGTCTGGGTCTTCGAAGAACTTCTCCATCAGCTTGTCGTCGAGCTCGGCCACGGTCTCCAGCAGCAGGTTGCGGTATTCTTCCACTTCGTCGATCATGTCGGCGGGGATTTCGCACTCTGTGTAGGTTGCGCCTTGGTCTTCCTCGTTCCAGGTGTAGGCTTTCTTCTCGATGAGGTCCACCAAACCGACGAAGTTCTCCTCGCTGCCGATAGGCAGTTGCAGCACTATGGTCTTAGCGCCGAGTTTCTCCTTGATTTGGTTGACCACTGCGTAGAAGTCGGCACCCATACGGTCCATTTTGTTGACGTAGCAGATACGGGCCACATCGTACTTGTTGGCCTGTTTCCATACGGTCTCGGACTGGGGTTCCACGCCTCCCACCGCGCAAAAAATGGCGACGGCTCCATCCAATATTCTCAAAGAACGTTCTACTTCGACGGTGAAATCAACATGTCCCGGTGTGTCGATGATGTTGATCTTGTAGTTCTGGTTTTCATAGTCCCAGTTGACGGTAGTGGCGGCGCTGGTGATGGTAATACCACGCTCCTGCTCCTGCACCATCCAGTCCATGGTGGCTGTGCCTTCGTCTACTTCACCAATCTTGTAGCTTTTACCGGTATAATAAAGAATACGTTCTGTCGTGGTGGTCTTACCGGCGTCAATATGCGCCATAATCCCGATGTTTCTGATTTTCGATAAATCTTCCGACATAAACTTGTTCTTTCCGGTATAATTTTATTTAGTATATATATACTTTTAGAATCTGAAGTGAGAGAATGCCTTGTTAGCTTCTGCCATTCTGTGGATATCCTCTTTACGTTTGAATGCGGCACCTTCTTCTTTGTAGGCTTGCATGATTTCGGAGGCTAACTTCATGGCCATGGTTTTCTCATGACGCTTGCGGGCGAATAAGATTAAATTTTTCATACCTACGGACTGCTTTCTCTCGGGGCGCAGTTCGGTAGGAATCTGGAAGGTGGCACCACCGATACGTCTACTCTTTACTTCCAAGGAAGGAGTAACGTTGGCGAGAGCCTGTTTCCATACTTCAATGCCGTTTTCGTTTGTTTTTTCTGCAATAATGTCAATAGCGTCGTAGAAGATTTCGAAAGCTATTGATTTCTTTCCCTTGAGCATGATGTTGTTCACGAATTTGGTAACTGCTACATCATTGTACTTCGGATCGGGAAGGATGATTCGTTTTTTTGGTTTTGCTTTTCTCATTTTGTAACTTCAATAATTTTGTTATTTACTCTCGAGACACCCATTTTAGTGCTCAATTTACTACTATGTTTGTCGGTTTACGCTTTCTTTTTCGGACGTTTTGCACCGTATTTGGATCTACCCTGCAAACGGCCTTCTACTCCTGCGGAGTCCAATGCGCCACGGACGATGTGGTATCTTACACCTGGAAGGTCTTTCACACGACCGCCTCTAACCAATACGATAGAGTGTTCCTGCAAGTTGTGGCCTTCACCCGGAATGTAAGCGTTCACTTCTTTTCCGTTGGTCATACGTACTCTCGCTACCTTACGCATAGCTGAGTTAGGTTTCTTAGGAGTTGTTGTGTAAACTCTCAAACATACACCGCGTTTCTGCGGACAAGCGTCTAACGCTCTTGACTTGCTTTGCGAAGTCAATTTCTTTCTTCCTTTTCTTACTAATTGCTGAATTGTCGGCATACAATTAAATTTAACCTTTGTTTTTTGTTTATAATTCACCCCAAAATTGGGACTGCAAAAATACGATTTTTTTCTTATATAATATATTAGTCCATTAAAATTTTTTCTGTCAATGAATTAGCGGTTGAAATGATGCTTAATTTGTTGATTTTTAGATGTATATGGCTTTTGATAAAGAATGATGTTGGCAGATTGTTGTCTCTGGATACGCATTTGTCAGTAAATTAAGCAGATGAAATAGGAATTTTTATCCGATAAAATGCGAGACCTGTGTGAGGTCCGGATGCCCGATGAATAGGTTGGGATTTTCACCGCATCACGTTATGCAAAAAAAAAACACTCACGAAACCGTGAGTGTTTTTGTGGGAACTACTAGATTCGAACTAGTGACCCTCTGCTTGTAAGGCAGATGCTCTAAACCAACTGAGCTAAGCTCCCTTGCAAAATTGCGATGCAAAAATACGAAAAATTTTTAATCTGACAATGGGTTGGTGAAAAAAAATTAGGATTGTGTAAATTGTTGATATTTAGCTATTTGATAGATTTATTTTGTGTCTTATAGAAAAGTGTTCTAGAAGATATGATGCTTTTTTGTGAATTTTTATTCGAAAAAACGTAAAATAGATAGATGATACTGACAAATTACTAATAACATTAGCACATTGGCACATTAGCACATTGTTAATTGAAAAATTTTGTAATTTTGCATTTTTATTGTGATAATATGGATTTTGCGGAATTTCAGGATATAGTGGAAAAAGGAGTGGCCCAGCTGGCGGCTTGGATATGGAGCCCGCCTTTGGTGGCTCTGTGCCTGCTGGCGGGATTGTACTTCTCTTTCCGCACCCGCTTCGTGCAGGTTCGCCATTTCGGTGAAATGGTGCGTCTTCTGTTCACCAATGATAAGAAACAGAAGACCGGCATTTCTTCTTTCCAAGCCTTTTCCATGGCCCTCTCTGGTCGAGTGGGGACGGGCAATATTGTGGGGGTGGCTACCGCCATCGGTTACGGAGGTCCCGGAGCTATCGTCTGGATGTGGATTATCGCCTTCTTCGGTGCGGGCTCAGCATTTGTGGAAGCTACCTTGGCGCAAATCTTCAAGGAAAACCACAATGGACAGTTCCGTGGCGGTCCTTCCTATTATATTGAAAAAGGTTTGAAATGCAAGTGGTTGGCCGTGGTTTTTGCCGTTTGTTCAGTGATAGCCTGCGGTGTTTTCATGCCACCGGTGCAGAGTAACGGTATCGCTATCGCCTTTGCCAATTCTTTCCAGATAAAACCGGTTTATGTGGGCGCGATAGTGGCCTTATTGCTTGGTTTGGTGATTATTGGCGGTGTGAAACGCATTGCCCAGGTGGCGCAGATTGTGGCTCCGTTTATGGCTATGGTCTATGTGGTGATGTCGGTGGTGGTGCTGTGCGCCCATTATACCGTCATTCCTTCAGTGTTGAAAGAGATGCTGTCGGGGGCCTTTGGACTGAACGAAATCACTGGTGGAATACTTGGCAGTACCATCGCCTGGGGCGTGAAGCGCGGCATCTATTCCAACGAGGCGGGGCAGGGTACGGGTGCTATTGTGGCGGGTGCCGCCAAGGTGTCGCATCCAGTGAAACAGGGCATGGTGCAGGGCTTCTCCGTCTATATCGATACTTTGTTGGTGTGTACGGCCACGGCTGTGATGATTTTGGCCTCCAAGACCTATAATTTGGTGGATGCCGCTACGGGACAGTATCTGTACACTTCGTCATACGCATTGGGTGCGCCCGATGTTTCCTATACTTCCACCGCTATCAGTACGGTTTTTGGACAGACGGTGGGCAATATTTCTGTGGCGGTGGCCTTGGCATTTTTCGCTTTCACCACGATTATGGCTTACTACTATTACGCCGAAACCAGCATTGTGTATTTGTTCGGCAAAGGTCGTCGTGAACAGCTGGTTGTGCGGATCCTTCGTATTGTGATTGTGGTGGCGGTCTTCTATGGTTCGCTGAACTCCGCCAAGACTGCTTGGGATTTTGGCGATATCGGTGTGGGAACCATGGCGTGGATTAATGTGGTGGCGATACTGCTGCTCTCCAGAAAGGCTCTCAAGGCGCTCAAGAGTTATGAAAAACAGCAGAAAGAAGGCAAAGATCCCGTTTTCGATCCGAAGGAACTGGATATTGAAAATGCCGATTTCTGGGAGCAACATCCGAATGGAGTAATAGACAATTAGTTAATGTGCAAATGAATCTAAATATCTCGTTAAGGTGTCAAGGCGTTCAGTCATTCGCTGCGCTCATTCGTGAAGGCGTGGAGACACTTGCTTCGCTCGTTCGTGGAGACGAATTCGTCTTAACGAATGCACGAAGTGCATGTCTTAACGCTTCCACGCCTTAACGATTCTACGAATCAACAATCATAGTTCTTAGTTACCGATTATGTTTCAGAAAGTTATCCGTGCTTGTGTAAGAGTGGTGCAGCGTTATCTGCCCGAACCGTTTATTTTCGCGATTATACTGACCCTGGTGGCGGCTTTGCTGGCCATGCCGATATGCCGTCAAAGTCCGATTGAGGTGATAGAACACTGGGGCAATGGCGTGTGGGGCTTGTTGGCTTTTGCCATGCAGATGGCCTTGGTGCTGGTCTGCGGTTCCACTTTAGCTGCCGCTCCGGTAGTGAAAAAGGGTATAGGTCGCTTGGCGGCCCTGCCGAAGACTCCGGCTTCCGCTATCGCACTGGTAACGGGCGTCTCCGCCGTGGCCTGCTGGATTAACTGGGGTTTCGGTCTGATTGTCGGGGTGATTTTCGCCAAGGAAATTGCCCGCAAACTGCAGGGGGTGGATTACCGCCTGCTGATTGCCTCTGCCTATAGCGGCTTTGTGGTGTGGCATGCTGGTCTGTCGGGCTCTATTCCGCTCACCATGGCCACTCCCGGCGATGCGCTGACCAAGGCTACCAATGGTATTTTGACCGAGCCTGTACAAATCACACGAACCATACTTGACCCGCATAATATTGTTATGGTATTGTTGGTTATCATCGCTTTGGTGGCGGTGAATGCGCTGATGCATCCCAAGAAGGAACACGTGATTACCGTAGATCTTTCGCTGTTGGAGGAGACGGAAGCTCCTGCCAAATTAACCGCTGACACGCCTGCCGAGAAGATGGAAAACAGCCGTCTGCTGAGCTGGATTGTGGCTTTGCTGGGTTTTTCCTATTTGGTGATACATCTGGGCTTCAAAGGTGGTTCTTTGGATTTGAATTCCGTCATCATGTTGTTCCTGTTTACAGGTGTGATTTTGCATGGCACACCGCTGGCCTATGTGCGGGCGTTCACCAAGGCTGCCACAGGTGCGGCGGGCATCATCCTGCAATTCCCGTTCTATGCGGGTATCATGGGCATCATCACGGGTGTGGGAGCGTCGGGAATCTGCTTCGGCACGGTCATCAGCGATGCATGCATCTCTATTTCCACACCACATACTTATCCCTTGTTGACTTTCCTCTGTGCGGCGGTGCTCAACATGTTTGTGCCCTCAGGTGGCGGCCACTGGGCCATCCAGGCACCTATCATGTTTGCCGCAGGTGCTGACTTGGGTGTAGATCCTGGCTTGACAGGTATCGCCATCGCCTGGGGTGACGCATGGACCAACCTGATCCAGCCGTTCTGGGCCATCCCCGCTCTGGCCATCGCCAAACTCAATGCTAAAGATATTATGGGCTTCTGTATCATCGATTTGGTGGTCACAGGCGTGATTATCTGCGGCGGACTGCTGATTTGGGCATGGTGATGATCAGTTGACAGTTGACAGTTGATAATTGTAGTTATGGTGCTGGAGGTTGAGATTTTGAAATAGCGGATCAATTCATTGGCACATTAGCACATTAGCACATTAACTAATTTGCTAATTTTCACATTTGCTAATTAGCTAATTGAAAAAAAACGTATCTTTGCAGATTAATCATCAATATTGAAAATATGAAAAAACAACTGTCTTTGATTTCCGTTTTCTTTGTTTTCCTCGCCATGGGCTTCGGTGATGCCGCTGGCCAGCTGGTGTCTATCGTGGAAACTGCATTCAATATTACGCCACTGACGGCCTCGTTGGTGTCGTTCTCGGGTATGATCATGTTCGGTGTGCTGTCTGTGCCCATGGGCGTTACACAATCCCGTATTGGAAAGAAAAAAATGTTGACTATTGGTCTGATACTCTTTTTGTTAGGTGCTGTATTACCGATTTTGGCCTTCAATTTCCCCGTCATCCTTTTGGCCGTGTTGTTAATGGGTGCGGGCGCCACTATCCTGCAAGTGTCTGGCAATCCTCTTATTCGTGATGTGTCCCCCGAAGGCAAGTACTCCAGCATGTTGTCTTTCGCCCAGTCGCTGAAGGCTATTGGCACCTTGTCCACTTCGCTTATTTTGGTGCTGATAGGCACTTCACTGATGAAATATGGTTGGTTCTCCTTCACTCCCGAGGGAGCTGCCGAACCGGTCAACACAGGTTTCCGCATTCTCTTCCCGATCTTTGCGCTGGTGCTGCTGATTACCCTGCTGATGGTGCTGCTTTTCGTGCCGAATGAGACGGAAAAAGATACCACCACCCCGACCACTTTGGGTAAATGTCTGGCCGCTTTGGGAAATCCTTTTATCCTGATGATGTTCCTCGGTATTTTCTTCTATTGCGGAGCCGAAGCTTCCATGTTCAACAGAATCCCTTCCATCTTGATTGAAAACAATCCTGCCATTTCACCGGCATTGGGCAACATCGTGCTGATTGTGGCACTGTTTGTGGGCCGTTTCATGGGTGGTGTATGCTTGCGCTATATTAAACCGACAGTTTTCTTGATTCTGACAGTGATGGTCTCCATTATCGGCAATGTGTTGTTGTTCCTGCCGTATAATGCCGTCACTACCTGGCTGAGTTTCATCCTGATTGGTGTGGGCTTTGCCAATATTTTCCCCTTGATTTTCTCGATTTGCGTGGATCGTATTCCTGAGAAGACCAATGAAATCTCAGGCCTGATGACCACCGCTATCGTGGGTGCCGCTATCGTGCCGCTGCTGACGGGCTTTGCCGCCAACTTCAACCCGCGTTATGCATTCTTCGTCACCCTCGCCTGTCTCCTCTACCTCACTGTCCTTGCCCTCCGCACTCAAAAGAACTGAAAACTGAAAACTGTTTTTAATGACCTTATAGAACTTAAACTCGTTAAACTCCCCCACCTCCTTTTCTCAAAAACTTTAAAAAAATACCTCGAAGAGGTTTAATTTTAGTAACCCCACACAAGCGCAGCGCAGTGTGGGGAATATCAAAACATCAAAATACCTTAATTATGAAGATACTAGCATCCGAACTACCCAAACAAGCCTCAGGAGCCATCTATCACCTGAATCTTTTCCCCGAGGACATCGCCGACAATATTATATTAGTGGGAGACCCTGGCCGTGTGAATATGATTTCCGAACATTTCGACACCGTCGAAGTGAAAAAGAGCAACCGCGAGTTATATACGCATACGGGCACCAAAAACGGCAAACGTATCACGGCTATTTCCACAGGAATGGGAACAGACAATGTGGAGATTGTGATGAACGAGCTGGATGCCTTGGCCAATATTGATTTGGAGACAATGGAGATGAAACCGGAACACCATAGTCTGAATCTGGTGCGTGTCGGTACTTCAGGTGCCTTGGACGAACGTTTCGCCCCGGGAACTGTCATTGCTTCCCAATACGGTTTAGGTCTGGATGGAGTGCTGCATTTTTATAACCATCAAGGAGTTGATCATGAGGATGTTGTGAAGGCGTTTGTGGAGCATACGGGCTGGGGCGAGAAATTGCCTTATCCCTACTGTGTCAAAGCCTCTGATGACTTGTTGCAGCGCATTGCCTTTGACATGGAAAAGGGCGTGACGCTGACGGCGCCGGGTTTCTTTGCCCCGCAGGGCAGGGCAGTGCGCGCTCCGCTGAAATTCCCCGATATGAATGCCAAAATCGAGTCCTTTGACTATCAGGGACTTCGTTGTACTAATATGGAAATGGAATGTGCCGCACTCTATGGTTTGAGCCGCGTGTTAGGACATAATGCGCTTACCTGCTGCGTACTCATCGCCAACCGCGTGACCGGTGAATTCTTAAACGATTACCACGACCTCATGAACCAACTTGTCACCAAGGTTGTTGATCGTTTTTAATAGAATTAGGATTGTTGATTTGTTGGCACGTTAAGACGTTAAGGCGTATAGACATGCACTGCGTGCATTCGTGAAGACGAATTTTTACGTCTTTATGCCTCCACTCTTCTACACCTCTATGTCTCTACGTCTTCACGAAAGAATGCATTGGCACATTAGCACATTGGCACATTAGCACATTTACTAATTTGCTAATTAACTAATTTACATATTCAATCCCATTATCGCATGTTGCGCGATAAATGTCAGCACACCTGCAAGGTAACCCACAATGGCAATCCAGCTGATGTGTTTCAGATACCAGATAAAGTCGATTTTCTCCATACCCATGACGGCCACGCCAGCGGCGGAACCGATGATGAGCAAGCTACCACCCGTGCCTGCGCAGTAGGCGATAAAGCTCCAGAAATAGTGGTCAAGCGGGAAATCATACATGCCCATCGTGGCGGCCACCAAAGGAACGTTATCCACAATGGAGGACATGATACCGATAATGGTACCGATAGAGTAGTATTTGTGGGGTTCTCCCAACGAAATGCTGTCAAGGCCGTTAGCAAACAAGCTGAGGTGTCCTACGGTTCCCAAGGCGTTTACAGCCAGTAAGATACCTAAGAAGAACAAAATGCTGGGTACATCCACGCGGGTGATAACATTGGTAATGGCATATTTCTCGTTGAAGCTTTCGCGGGTGCTGCGGTGGATAATCTCAGATGTTACCCACAAAATGCTCAGACCTCCCATCATGCCGATGTAAGGTGGCAGATGCGTGAGGGTCTTGAAAACGGGAACTCCTACCAAGCATGAAACACCCAAAATGAGGAACAGTTTGCGCTGCCATTCCAGAGGCTTTTCGGTGTCTTCGGCAGTAGTTCTCTTGGGATTTTGAATTTCTCCTTTCATGATGAAAGAAAGAATGATAAGCGGAATAAGCAGTGAAATGGCACTCGGCAACAGCGTGGCGGTGATAATGTTGACGGTGGATACCTTGCCTGCAATCCACAGCATGATGGTGGTGACGTCACCGATGGGGGACCATGCACCGCCGGCATTGGCAGCCACAATCACCATGCCGCCATAAAACCAACGGTCATGCTGGTCGTCGATGAGCTTGCGCAGCAAGGCTACCATGACGATTGAGGTGGTAAGGTTATCCAATACGGCTGACATGAAGAACGTCAGAATGGAGAGAATCCATAACAGACGGACTTTCTTTTTGCTCTTGATATGGTCTGTGATTAATGAGAATCCTCCGTTGGTATCGATGATTTCAACAATGGTCATGGCACCCAAAAGGAAGAAAAGAATCTCGGATACTTCTCCCAACACATGGATCAACTCGAAATGGGTTATCCATTCTATGAATCCCGCTCCCGGATGGTCTTCGATGTAGTCCATCATGGAGGTGGTGTCCACCAGCATGCCTTCTCCGCCAATGATGGTACATACCCACAATAGGACTCCCAGCATCAGAGCCGTGGCGGTTTTGTTAATTTTCAGAGGGTGTTCCAGCGCTATTAACGTATAGCCAATCAGGAAGATAACAATCATTAAGACAAACATAACAAAACAAATTTTTTGAATTTGCAAAAATAATATTTTTTTCCATTGCATTTTCAATAAAAATAATGTATCTTTGCAGTTCGAAAAATTGATTATTCACCAAAAAAAATTATTATGAAAAAAATCTTTACCCTTTTTGTTGCCATGGTACTAGCGGTTTTGTCGTATGCGCAACCAGCCAATGGCTCTTTAGCCCCAGATTTCAATCTATATGAAATCGACAAAACTACAGGTAATATGATAACTGATCATACCATTAACCTGTACGATATGCTGAATGACTATAAGACAGTTTACATTGATGTGTCTGCAACTACATGTGGCCCTTGCTATAATTTCCACCAAACTGGAACACTGGATGGCCTTTACAATAATTATGGTCCTAACAGTACTGTGAATGATTCCCGAGTTCTTTTCATCGAAGGTGCAAGTACGGGCAGCAGCTGGGCTGCTATCAATGGTAGTGCAGGTTCCAGTTATTGGGATTGTACTCATGTTTATGGAAGTACCACAGAGCTGGTGCCTTACCCTGTTGTTCCTTTGCGTTTATCTCCTAACTATGTAGCTAATGATGGTTCGTGTAATTATTATACTTTCCACACTAATTATTCAATCGGAGCTTTTCCCACGATTATGATGGTTTGTCCCAATAGAATGGTATATGACCTTTATCCTGATGTTACTTCAAATGCAACCACCTATCATAACCAGATTGCTTCCAGATGTCCTGCTTGGACCAATACTAACGATGCTCTTTTGTCCACTCAAAAGTTAATGGCTTCTATGTATTTTTGCGAGAATGATATTGTTCCAACTGTTCTTTTGCAGAATATGGGTACCACAGCTTTAACCTCTGCCACACTCCGTGTTACCTATGGTTCAAATGTGCAAACATACGAGTGGACAGGTAATTTGGCTCAGTTCGCTACAGAAGTGGTGACATTATCTCCAGTTACACCTACCCAGGATGGGTCTCAGTCTATGACCATTGAAGTGATTAATGCCAACGGGGTGGCAGACCAAGGGTCAAGTATGAATACCTTTACGGCAAATTTTGGTGTGCAAAGAACTTCTGATTTGGCTACTTCATCGCAAACTTTTTCTTCAGCATCTGCTCTTGGCCTGTGGACTTTGGTGGATAATACGGATGGGGATTTTGGTATATATAATGGCGCTTTGCGGTTGCGTGCATGGGACGCTCCCAGTGGTGCTACCGGTGAGTGCTACGCCCCTTTGATGAATTTCTCCAACTCGCCAACTCCTTCTTTGAAATTTGACTATGCTCACCGCCGATACTCATCTGCTAGTGAAAAACTTCAAGTCATGGTGTCATCCGACTGTGGTGCAACTTGGACTACTGTTTGGGAGAAGTCAGGCGCGGCTTTGGCAACAGTGACAAGCGGCTCTGGCGAATTCAACGCTACGTCTTCCCAGTATCAGACAGCAGCAGTCGATTTAACTAGTTATGCTGGCCAGTCGAGAGTGATTATCAAATTTGTCTTCACTTCTGGTTATGGTAACAATGTCTTTATCGACAATGTCGAAATTAGTGATAGTCCTGTGAATGTGGAAAGCGTTGATGAGAGTGTTCTGGCCATCTTCCCGAATCCTGTGAGTGATGTGTTGACCATCAACTATGACAAGGCAATCAGCCAGATTGATGTGTACGATGTGAACGGTAAACTGGTGAAGACCTTCACTACCGTTGGCAGCACTGTCAATGTCAGCGACCTGTCATCAGGTGTTTATATGCTGAATATGCAGACTGAAGATGGTCTCGTAGTGAAGAAAATCGTGAAAGAATAAGCTTTCTCATAACATTATATAATGAAACGGGCGGAAGTGCAAACCTCTGCCCGTTTTTATTTATGCGTCTCTCTGAATTCTGAATTTTGAATTCTGAATTTATAATTGGCACATTAGCACATTTGCTAATTAGCACATTGAAAAAAATCGTATTTTTGCAGATTGATTCCAATATTAATAAATATGAAGAAAAAGATATTATTGATATATACCGGCGGCACCATCGGCATGATGCATAATCCCGATAATGGAGCCCTCGAACCTTTCGAATTCAATGATATTTACAGCCATCTGCCAATGCTGAAACTGCTGAACGCGGATATCGAATTCAAGACACTGCTGCCGCTGATTGACTCGTCTGACACTAATCCTGCTTTTTGGGTCCGTTTGGCGACGATGATCGGGGAAAACTACAAAGCGTACGACGGTTTCGTCATCCTGCATGGAACTGATACTATGTCCTATACTGCCTCAGCCCTGAGTTTTATGCTGGAAAATCTGGCTAAGCCGGTGATTCTCACGGGCTCGCAGTTGCCATTGGGTGCGGTGCGTACCGATGGCCGCGACAATATTGTGACCGCCGTGGAAATTGCCGCCGATGAATGTGCCGGTGAACCTCGTATTCAGGAAGTGTGCATTTATTTTGACAATTCACTTTTCCGTGGAAATAGAACCTATAAGGCTAATGCTGAGGAGTTTAGTGCTTTCGCTTCTCCGAATTATCACCGTCTGGCTACAGTAGGTGTCACTATTCATTATAACGATTTCTTCATCCACCAGTCGGAAAAGAAACCGCTGCGGGTGCATAAAGAGTTGAATGACAATATCGCCCTGCTGAAACTCTTCCCGGGTATCTCACAGAATATGGTACGCTCGGTACTGTCTATCCCTGGCTTGCGAGGGGTGGTGATGGAAACTTTCGGTGCGGGTAATGCACCGTCAGATCCCGAGTTCCTGAATCTGATCAAAGAAGCCAGCGACCGGGGTATTATCATCCTGAATGTGAGCCAGTGCAAGGATGGCGGTGGCGTAAAGATGGGCTTGTACGAGACCAGTGTGGGCTTGGACAAAAGCGGTGTGATCAGCGGTGGTGACATGACCACCGAGGCGGCCATTACCAAGATGATGTACCTCTTCGGTACCGAACTGCCCGATGATGAAATCAAATACTGGCTGCAACACACCATGTGCGGTGAAATGACCACGAAGTAGTGATTAGTGATTAGGGTTTAGTGATTAGTGCTTTACGTGCTTAAAATTAACCCTTAATCCCTAAAACCTAAAACCTAACCCCTAAAACCTAAATATGAATCCTTTGATTTCCCCTTCAATGCTTTCCGCTGATTTCTGCCATCTGGCTAAAGATATACAGATGGTGAATGAATCGGATGCCGACTGGTTCCACTTGGATATCATGGACGGCGTGTTTGTCCCCAACATCTCCTACGGTATGCCGCTGGTGAAGGCCATCCGCTCTCAGGCGGAGAAACCTCTCGATGTGCATCTGATGATCGTGCAGCCGGAACGCTATGTGGAGCGTTTCAAGGAGATGGGTGCCGACATACTGACTGTTCATTGGGAGGCATGCACGCATCTTCATCGTACGATTTACCAGATCAAGAATGCCGATATGCTGGCGGGCGTCGCGCTGAATCCCCATACGCCAGTCGCAGGCCTGGAAGATGTCATCAATGATGTGGATATGGTGCTGATTATGTCAGTGAACCCTGGCTTCGGTGGACAACGTTTCATCGAGCGTAGCCTGCATCGCGTGGCCGAGCTGAAGGCGATGATCAAACGCAACAAATCCGAGTGCCTGATTGAAGTGGATGGTGGTGTGGATCTGTCTAATGCCCAGGCATTGGTGGATGCCGGCGCAGATGTGCTGGTGGCAGGTAGCGCTATTTTTTCCAAAGGAAATCCTAAAGAAATCATCAGCCAATTAAAAAATGTTAAATAGACGTCTTCTTCTTATCCTGTTTTTAGCTTTTTTAACGTTCGCAAATTCTTGTGATCGGAAAAAGAAAGTTGACCAACAAGTCCAGTTGGAGGAACTGGCGGGAGGTGATTCCGTAAATGTGGTGAATCCTGATGAACCCGCCCATTTGTGTGTACTGAAAACCGGAGACCTTTACATTGGCAATATCGGACAAACCCAGTGCGTCGTCAAAGTGGGCTTTAGCTCCAAAGAGAAGCTGTCGGGAACGTATTATGTGGTGGATACCAACAATTTGTACATGCAGGCAAAGCCGTTTACAATTTCGGTGATTACCGATGGCTCAAATTACCGTTGGTCCGCCGGTGGAGGAAAGGAGCTGTTCTTTGACATGAAATACCAGTATAATTCGTATGAGGTGAATGGGGCGCTTCAGGCCAATCGCTGTATCAAGGTCAATCTGGATAGGGAAAACTTAACTTATTTCTCTTTCCGGAAATATTCCGAAGAGACAAAAGATGCGTTGTCGTCATATCGCTATCAGAAACCTATGTTTGAGGTGGACTGTGAAAAAGATGTGGTGTATGGTCATGCCGTAGGTCCGTGGACTTCACTTTCTATTCCAGATGACAAAAGCTATGCCCAGACGCTGTTACCATATGTTTTCAAGGCCTCTAATCAAAAAGATCTGGACCTGACCATGGATATTTACACTCCGCGTGGGGATAGCTTGACGAAACGTCCCTTGGTGGTGTTGATTCATGGCGGGGCTTTCTTCTTTGGCGACAAGCATGAGAGTGAAATGATTGCCCAATGCTCCCATCTGGCTTCGTTGGGTTATGTGGCGGTGTCCCTCAATTATCGTATGGGCTTCGAGATGTCGAAAGCTTCCATCCAGCGCTGTGCGTTCAAAGCTATCCAGGATGCCCATGCGGCTATGCGTTTTCTGAGTCATTTTGCGGAGAAATATAGGATTGACAAGGAATGGATGTATATCGGCGGCTCCAGTGCGGGCTCCATCACAGCTATGAGTATGGTGTACATGACAGATGAAAGCCGCCCGAAATCCACGTTGAAGAAGCATTTTGCGGGAAAATTCGGTTCGTTGAACAGTTCTGGAAATAGTTATACGGACAAGGTGAAAATCAGGGGTTTGGTCAACATGTGGGGCGCCTTGTACGAAATTGATGATGTGATAGCGCACCCGATATCAATCGTGTCGTTTCATGGTACCGCCGATAAGGTTGTGCCTTGCTATAAAGGTTATCCTTTTGTCCAACTGAACGGGAAAAACGGAAAGGGGAAACTCAGCAGTATGTATTTTGATGAGATGTATGGTTCCAACGAGATTCATGAGGTGCTGAAAGGGAAAAATGTACATCATAAATTCTATCCCTTGGAAGGCATGGACCATGCTCCGTGGAAGGGGGAAGACAGAAAATTGAATGAGGTGTATTATTTTATTCAGGAAAAGATGACGGCATTTTTGTATGAAGATTTGATTTATGATGTGAAACTGAAGAAGAGTGGGCTCGGGTCTTATCATGTTACCTCTTCGGAAGTGAAACACTCGAACTGGGAATTGCAGGGTGGCGTAATCCTGTCCCAGAGTCCTGACGAAATCGAAATACGCCTTTTCCAAGATGCTCCTGTCCATAAGTTGTCCGTCTCAGGTTTGCTAAACAACGAAGCTGGTTTTAATTTGCAAATTAGCAAATTGGTTAATTAGCAAATTAGTAATTGGTAAATTGGTTAATTGGTCGATTATTAGTTTGTTGTTATAAATACTAAAAGCGAAGAAGTTGTGATGAAGAAAGTCCTTTTGTTCGTTGTGGTTTTGTCGTTGGCAGAGATGTTGTTCGCACAGGATATGCCCCAGCTGCATGCGGGTGACACCATCGCTTTTGTGGCACCGTCTGCCAAAATAGACTCTTCGGAGGTTTTGTTGGGACTGCGTTTTTTTGAGTCCAAAGGTTTTCATGTGATAGTCCCTGAGGAAATTTTTTTGGAGTCATCGGGTTTTGCGGGGACAGTTGCGCAAAGAACCGCTGAGGTTCAACAAATGATGGATAACCCTCAGGTGAAGGCAATTGTTTGTGTACGTGGTGGTTACGGTGCGGTCAGTTTGTTAGACAGTCTGGATTTTACAGCATTCCGCCAGCACCCTAAGTGGATATGCGGTTTCAGCGATATCACAGCTTTTCATTCCCATTTGCACACGCTGGGTTATCCTACTTTGCATAGCGTGATGCCCATCACCATGAATGCGGACGATATGGAGAATGAGTATAATCAGTCTTTGATCAAGGCCTTGAAAGGTAAACCGTTGCACTATGAGTTCGCCCCCAATGACCTGAATCGTCCGGGGAAAGCCACGGCACCAGTGGTGGGTGGCAATCTGTCTCTTTTGTACTCCATGCTGGAGTCGGTGTCGTCCATCAATACCGATGGCAAAATATTGTTTATCGAAGATGTGGGCGAGAATATTTACCATATCCATCGTATGCTAGTAGCCTTGGATCGCGCCGGAAAACTGAAAAATTTGAAGGGACTGATAGTGGGTGGCATGACAAAAATCAAGGTGGACGATTATTTCTACGACACTACCTTGGAAGCTGTGATTGTGGAGCTCTGCGGAAAGTATGATTATCCGGTTTGCTTTGACTTTCCTGCGGGTCACGGTGGATGCAATTATGCCCTCCGTCTCGGCTGCCCCGCCACCTTGACCATCACTCCCAAACGCTGTACGCTGGTGTTTGAGTAATCAGGGAGGGCCGCTCACAGCTCACGGCTCACAGCCCAACGCTCACACCTCACAGCCCAACGCCCACAGCTCACAGCTTGTTGATAAATCCTTGAAAAAAACTTCCCTTTTCCTGCCGAACCTATCGAAATTTTTTGTATTTTTATCTTTTCGTAGATTTTAATCTAACTAATTGATATTAAATTATTTAAAGAAGCATAAAAATCAAAAAAAAGAGAAAAAATGGCAGAAGGAGAAAAAATTGTACGGGTAAACATCGAAAACCAGATGAAAACCGCCTATATTGACTACTCAATGTCAGTCATTGTGGCGCGTGCTTTACCGGATGCAAGGGATGGTATGAAACCGGTCCATAGAAGAATATTATACGCAATGTGGGATATGGGCATTGTCGCAGGCAAGCCTTACAAGAAATCAGCGAGAATCGTGGGTGAGGTGCTGGGTAAGTACCATCCGCACGGAGATACCGCCGTCTATGACGCTATGGTGCGTATGGCCCAGCCATGGTCACTGCGCTATCCCTTCGTGGATGGCCAGGGTAACTTTGGCTCTGTTGATGGTGACAGCCCCGCCGCTATGCGTTACACCGAGGCGCGCCTCCGCAAAATGGCAGAGGAAATGCTGGCCGATATCGAAAAAGATACGGTGGATATGAGCCTTAACTTTGACGACTCCCTCGAGGAACCGACAGTGCTGCCCTCCAAAATCCCTGCTCTGCTGGTGAATGGCTCTTCTGGTATCGCGGTGGGTATGGCTACCAATATGCCGCCTCACAACCTGTCCGAAGTGTGCGACGGTATTGCTGCTTATATCGACAATCCTGAAATTACCGTTTCAGAACTGATGCAGTATGTCAAGGCTCCAGATTTCCCGAGTGGCTGTACGATTTATGGTTACGACGGCGTGCGCGAGGCTTTCGAGACTGGCCGTGGCCGTATCGTGATGCGTGGTGATGCGGAAATTGAAGACCATGACGGCAAGAGCAAGATTGTGGTGACTTCCCTGCCTTATATGACCAACCCCTCAGAGATGATTAAACGTACCGCTGAGTTGGTGAAAGAGGGCAAGATTGAAGGTATCACCAATATCGAAAACCTGACCAACAAGCGTAACGGTACCCGTATTGTTTACGACCTGAAACGTGAGGCTGTGGCCAATGTGGTGCTGAACAAACTTTACCAATACACTTCTCTGCAGGCTTCATTCAGCGTGAACAATGTGGCATTGGTCAATGGTCGTCCTATGACCTTGAACCTCAAGGAACTGATTGCAGAATATGTGAAACACCGTCACTCTGTGGTGTTGCGCCGTGCCCAGTTCGACCTGAAGAAAGCCGAGGCACGTGCCCATATTTTGGAAGGCTTGTTGAAAGCGCTGGATATCATTGACGAGATCATCGCCCTGATTCGTGCTTCCAAGTCTGTGGATGAGGCCAAGACGGGCCTGATGACCCAGTATGATTTCTCTGAAATCCAGGCAGCCGCTATCGTGGAGATGCGTCTCCGTCAGCTTACGGGACTCGAACGCGACAAACTGCAGAACGAGTATGATGAGCTGATGAAACGTATTGAGTATCTGCGCGCTTTGATTGCCGACGAGCACATGCGTATGCAGGTGGTGAAGGAAGAAGTGCTGGAAATGAAGGCCAAATATGGCGACGAGCGTCTGTCAAGAATAGAATATTCCGCTTCTTCTGATTTCAAGATTGAAGACAATTTCGCCGACTCAGAAGTGGTGATTACCATTTCTCATTTGGGCTATATCAAACGTACCTTGTTGAGCGAATATCGTGCCCAGAACCGTGGCGGACGTGGCTCCAAGGGTAGCAGCTCCCGCGAGGAGGACTTCATCGAGAAGTTGTATATCGCAACCAACCATAATTACATGCTCTTCTTTACGGAGAAGGGTAAGTGTTTCTGGTTGAGAGTGTTCGAGATTCCGGAAGGCACAAAGACCTCCAAGGGCCGTGCTATCCAGAACCTGATCAATATTGATGGCGACGATAAAATCAAGGCTGTCATCAATGTGAAGGATCTGACGGATGAGAACTATATCAACAATAATTATATCATCCTTTGCTCTGAAAAAGGTATCATCAAGAAAACGTCTCTGGAGGCTTATTCCCGTCCGAGAGCCAATGGTATCATCGCTATTTCGGTGCGCGAGGGCGACCACCTGTTGGATGCCTGCTTGACCAATGGTAGCAACGAAGTGATGCTGGCACTGAAATCTGGCAAGGCTGTTCGTTTCAATGAACAGACTGTACGTCCGATGGGTCGTAACGCTTCAGGTGTGAAGGGTGCAACCCTGGCTAACGAAGACGACCGCGTGGTCGGTATCATCTGCTTGGATGAGCCCGAGTGCAATGTGATGGTGGTTTCTGAGAATGGTTATGGAAAACGTTCTGTGGTAGACGATTACCGTATCACCAACCGTGGTGGTAAGGGTGTGAAGACCATCAATATCACGGAAAAGACCGGTGGCCTGATTGCCATCAAGAAGGTAACCGACGAGGATGACTTGATGATTATCAACAAGTCGGGTATTGCTATCCGTCTGCATGTGGATACCATCCGAGTGCTGGGTCGTGCCACCCAGGGTGTGCGCCTGATCAATCTGGGTTCCAAGGATGCCATCGCTGCTGTTTCCCGCGTGCCTCGTGCCGATGACGAAGAGGAAGAAACTGCAGAGGGTGCCCCCACTGAAGGAACTCCTGTTGAGGGTGCCGAGGGTGAAGTGATTAATCCCGAGACCGAAAATCAAGTCGAAGAAACTGAAGAAACCAATACCAACGAATAATTTATGAAAACAAAATCTTTTTTGACCTTGCTGCTGCTCTGTTCGGTGCTTTTACTCAATGCGCAGAAGGCTTCGTTGACCAATGCTTATAATCATTTCTATGAAAAAGAATATGTGAAAGCGAAAGAGGCCATTGATTTGTGTGTGCAGAACGAGAAATTGTCTGCCAAGGCACAGACATGGTTGTACAAGGGCAATATCTATTTCTATTTGGCGAATCAGGAATACATGGCCAAGCAGAATGACAACAATGCGGTGATTAAGTTCCCCGATGCTCCCATCGAAGCTTACGACGCTTTTGTGAAGGCTAAAGAGCTGAATAAGAACATAGAAGGCTTTGAAATGCTGTCACCCGATGATGCTTTGCCAAAGCTGTACTCGTTGCTGCTTGTGCGTGGTGTTGACCAGTTGATAGCCAATGACTTCGCAGCGGGAAAGGCCACTTTGGAAAAGGGTATCGCCAGCTATGAGATGAAGACTCCTCCAGAATATCCTTTGAATGGAGAGTTGTATTACTATTATGCTGTCGCTTTGGAGAATCTGAATCAGCCTGATCAGGCGGTTGTCTATTATGAAAAAGCGGTGAAGGACGGTTCCACCAATCCGAATGTTTTGGTCAGATTGATAGAGCAGTACAAACAGAAAGAAGACAAAGCCAGGGTGAAATCCATGCTGGACCAGGCTCTGGCCAAGAATCCTGATGATGCCAATGTGTTGGTGGCACAAGTGGACTATTACTATTGGATTAATGATTCTGTAAAGGCCCGTCAGCTGCTGAAGAACCTGCCGGCTTCGGTTTATAATAATGCTGATGCTACAGTCAATATCGCCAATTTCTATATCAAGGAGAAAAATTATGCCGAGGCGGAAAAACTGTTGAGAAAAGCCTATCGCTTAAACCCCAACAGCTATGTGGTAGTCTATAATTTAGGCGTTTGCACTTATTACCTCTTTAATGAGAACGATATGAAAGCGAATGAGTTAAAGGTGGCGGGAGCCAACAGTGAGGCGGCGGTACATCAGGCCAAGGCCAACAACTATCTGGATGAGGCGGAACGCTTTTTCGAGGAGGCAATGAGCTACGATGCCAACGACCTGAATGTGCTGACGGCAATGAAGCAGATTTATGCCAGAAAAAAATCTCCTAAATATGACGAGATAGTCAAGAAAATCAATGAATTAGAAAAATAAAAACCCTAAAAACAAAACGAAAATGAAAAAGTTATTTGTATTAGCCATAATGGCTATAATGGCAATCGGAAGCGCATACTCCCAGAGTTTGGAGGATGTGTGGATGAACTTACGTAACAATCAGATCGGAAAAGCCCGTAAGGTGATGGACGCTGTCATGGTAGGCAACGAACAGAACGCCCAGGTTTGGCTGATGAAGGGTAATACGTATTTGCGTGTTTATCAGCAGGATCAAGAGCGTTTAGCAAAAGATCCCTCCTACGTGAGCAGAACTCCCGATGCGATCGTCATTGCCAATGAGGCTTTCTATCAGGCTATCTCATTGGATGGTAATGTGGTGCCGATGACAGGTATGCTGGGTCCCATCGAAGGACAGGCACTTTGCGCTGACCCGGTATATACAATGGCACAGAATGCTGCTGAAAAGGGAGATGTGGAAAACGCTATCAAGTACTACAATTTGGCTGCCAGAGATTTCAAGGCTGCAAAATCTAACGTGAATGCCGGTATCGCATATTATGATGTTGCTCAGTTATATAAACAAACAGGTGATAAGGCTAACTATAAGAATATGCTGAATGAAGTAGTGAAACTGAAATTCCCGGATCCAGTGGTTTATTTGGATTTGTATGATATGTACAAAGAAGAAAAAGATACGGTGAGCTGCGGCAAAATTCTGAAAACCGCTATGAAATATGTGCCTGAAGACAAAAGAGCTGATATCGAAGCTGCTGAATTGGATTATTTCGCTATGACTGGACAGATTGACAAGTTGAACGCCACTTGCGATGAGATGGCTGCCAAATATGAGAAATCGGCACCGGTTCTGGCTCTGATTGCTAACCACTTGGTGAACAATGCTCAGTATGAGAAAGCCGAGGCTGTTATTAACAAGGGCTTGGCTATTGACCCCAACAATGCCGAGCTGAACTTCCAGATGGCTTCTCGCTATTTCTTTGAAGCAATTGCCAATCAGGAGAAGCAGGATCAGCTGATGAAGTCAAAAGAAGGAAGCTATGCTGAACGTGCCGAAAAGGTGAATGAGTTGAAAGCCGCACAAAAGACTATTTTGGAGAATGCTCATACTTGGTCAGAGAAAGCATACAATATCAACCCCAATGATATGAACAACAATGTAATGTTGCAGCAGATCAAACTGAAACTTTTGCTGCCGGTTCCTGAAGAGCTGAAAGCCAAGGTTGATTCATACAGACATTAAAAAAAAAAGGAGTCGCAAGACTCCTTTTTTTTTAGGTTACAGGATACAGATAACAGGATACAGGTTGCAGGTGTCAGTAGGGACGCACTGCGTACGTCCGATTGAATTATGAACTTTGAATTCTGAATTTTGAACTCTTAACCGTTAACTTTCAACTTTCAGTTTTCAGTTTTAAGTTCTCTCCATTTTTTCCTCCACCTGTTTCGCCGTCTCGTCAAGGGCGGCGTGGTGGCCGCTGACAGCAGCAAAGGGGGCGAACTGCGCCGCGCGGTTCATCATCGACATGGGAGGGTGGTGCTTCGACACATGGTGAGGAAGGTTGATGATATCGTCGTAATTGTCGTTTAAGTCCGTAGGTTTCATGTATAGTCTCTCGCTTTATGTTGTTTTGTTCGGTGGTGGCGCTTCCCGTGACGTTTAATCTGCACGAAGCGGGCTTACGCTTTGTGTCCTCCTATCTGTTCGTTGCGCTGCTTGGCGGTGGCGCCTTCCTCAAAGTTGAGGCCCCGCAAGATCGCGTTCTTGCCAAAGCGTTTCTTGATGGCTAACTGCACTTCCTGAATCTTTCGCTCCTTCTGTCGGGCGGCAGCCTCTTCCTGTTTTTCTTTTTCGATGGTCTCATAATCGGCGAAAAGGTCGAGTTGCTCCGCTGTGGCTTTGTTTTTGAGCTCCTCCTCGCTGATGACATGGTTGGCGCTGATATTCATCCGGCGGATGAGCAGGTCGGGGTTGACGATGCGGTCGAAGAGCTCGGTGACCGCCTCAATGATGAGCTTGGTGGAGGAACTGGGTGTTTTGAGGTTGACGGAACCATGGGCGGGTTTGGGCACGGGACGTCCGTAATAGTCCATGGCCACCTCTCCTTTGTATTTGCTTTTGACAGAGGGTCTTGTAAGACTCTCTACGTCATAGCCAACGTAAATGACCAGCTGGTCGGTGACCAGTTGGTGCGCAACCAATCGCAGGGCCATCGCTTCCGCCATCTCTTGAATTACTACGCGAGCCTTTTTGACTGTATAGGCGCAAGTCAGTACTTGTCCGTTGCTGAATGAGTTGTTCTCGGGACGGTAGGCTTTCACATAGTCGATGGTGCAGGGCTCCCAACCCCAGGCATGGTCAATCAGTAGTTCGGCGTTGATGCCGAAGAGTTTGTATAGCAACTCCTCATTTTCTATGGAGCAGCGGGCGATTTTGCCCATGGTGTCAATACCGTGGGCGGCCAAGCGCTGGGCGATGCCTCGTCCCACCCGCCAGAACGAGGTAAGGGGGCGGTGGTTCCACAATTGTCGGCGGTACGACATCTCGTCCAGCTCGGCAATGCGCACTCCGTCTTGGTCGGCGGGACTTTTCTTGGCCATGATGTCCATGGCGATTTTGCTCAGGTACATGTTGGTGCCGATGCCCGCCGTGGCGGTGATGCCTGTCTGCTTCAGCACATCTTTGATGATGGTCATGGCCAGCTCATGGGCGGTTTTCTTGTAGCTTTTCAGATAGTCGGTCACATCCATGAACACCTCGTCGATGGAATACACGTGTATGTCATCAGGGGAGATGTATTTCAGGTAAATCTCATAAATCTTTGCGCTGCAGGCGATATAGTGTGCCATGCGGGGAGGAGCGGCAATGTAGTCCACGGCCCAGTCGGGGTGGGCTTTGAGTTCAATGTCGGAGCTGGACTTGCCAGTCAGACGCTTCTGCGGGCTCTGCTGTCGTCGTTCGTTGTTGACTTCCCGGACACGTTGCACTACCTCGAATAGACGTGCGCGCCCGCCGATGCCGTAGGCTTTCAGTGAGGGGGAGACGGCCAGACAGATGGTCTTCTCGGTACGGCTGGCATCGGCCACCACCAGGTTCGTGGTGAGTGGGTCCAAGCCCCGCTCCACGCACTCCACCGAGGCGTAAAACGACTTCAAGTCAATGGCGATGTAGGTCCGTTCCTTGTTCTTCATCTGAAAAAGAATGAGTTGGCTTTCCGTATTTCTTTTTGCAAAGATACATTTTTTTCTCCATACTTTCCAAAGATGGAAAGTATGCAAGGATCTTTGCCGACATGAATGCCACCCGCTCTGTCCACCCTCTGACATCTGCCCGCCACGGGCTACCGCAGTTGCGATGGTGGTGTTAACTACGTGAACTCATACGGTGACTATTGGTCATCTACACTCTTTTCAGGCTTTGCGTGGCGACTCTACTTCTGTTCGGGCGGTGCAGTGCACATGAACAATAGCGACCAATGCTACGGGCGATCCGTTCGCCTTGTCAAGAAAAAGGCTTGTGCACGCAAGAGCACAAGCAGAAGACATTAAAGATGCTGCATTTTAATATCGCTTCGTCTGGGATTCCCATTGCTCCCAGTTTATTTCGTCAAGGTACTGTTGCACTTTTGTGCGCAAGGTAGGGATGTCATTAGTGATGATGTTCCATACAACACGGTTGTCCACTTTGTAATAGCCATGTACAATATGGTGACGCATTCCCGCAATGTCGGACCATGGAGTGTCATTATATTGGGTGGTGAATTCAGGACTTAACTTATAACTAGCCTCACCGATAACCATTGTGTAATAAACCAAGGCTCCATAAAGCAACTTGTCAGACAGAAATTTCTCGTAAGTTACATCCTTAGTGTGCTCTATCACAAGGTCTGCGGCTTCGATGATATGTAGCAAACGTTCACGGTCTCTAATGGGTTCTCTCATATACAAGGATTTTATCACGATTATAACTCTCACGGGCATAGTCAGCGAGACCTTCTTCCGTCACTAAATCAACTTCACGGCCAAGAAGCTTCTCTATATCGTTCCACATGCCGAAAAACTTAAACCCTATTGGTTGTGAATGGTCAAGATCAAGCATCAAGTCAATATCGCTGTCAGCGTTTTCTTCTCCACGGGCAAAAGATCCAAAAAGCCAGACTTTGTTCACTGGTTTATCTTTGAAATAACTTCTAAGCGATAGCTTTATGTCCGTAGTGCTCATGATACTTTCTTTTATATTTAATTTGCAAATGTACATAAAATATATGAATTAAACACAGAGATAAAGATTTAAATTTATTTGAATGTTTGTGGTATTCCAAAAATTTCACGTAAATTTGCATCCTCATTATTAAAGGAAATCAAATTTTATACCTATGAAGAAAATATTTATTGCATTTGCAGCGGTGGCGTTGTTGGCCAGCTGCACAAAGAAACAAGAGACTTCCGATGAGAAGGTCATCGGAAAACCGGAAATCCAGGTCCAGGATGGCCGTTTCACGCCCGAAGTGATGTGGTCGCTGGGCAAAATGGGCGAATATGCCGTTTCACCAGATGGAAAGCAAATCGCTTATACCATGACTTACTACAGTATGGAGGAGAACAAGGGTAATGCGGAAATTTACCTGCTTCCTACCGAGGGAGGTGATGCTGTGCGCTTGACGACAACCGCCCAAAGCGAGTTCAACCCCGTTTGGCAGGATGAAAATACACTGCTGTTCTGCCGTGACAATGAAGTCCGTTCGATGGATGTGAAAAGCAAGAATGAGAAGGTAATCGGTGCTTTCGAAAATGGTCTGGAAGGCTTCAAGTTGGCTCCCGATGGCAAATCCATCGTGTATATTGCCACGATTCCGGTGAAACGTCCGGAACATCTGCAAAAATTGTATGAAGGACTGGATAAAACCACCGGCCGTATCAACGAGGACTTGATGTACCGCCATTGGGACAATTGGGTGGATGAGATTCCGCAGATTTTCCTGGCTTCTTTTGATGGTTCGAAAATCGATATTGAGCATTCCACCGCTTTGATTGACAGTACTTTCGAGTGCCCGATGCGTCCATGGGGCGGGGTGGAGCAGTATAACTACAGCCCCGACAGCAAAACCATCGCTTACACTTGCCGCAAGAAAACCGGCTACGATTATGCACACTCTACCAACAGCGATATTTATCTGTATGATATTGACAGTAAGACCACTAAGAATATCAGTGAGGGTATTATGGGCTATGACCAGAATCCTGTGTTCAGCCACGATGGAAAATATATCGCATGGGAGAGTATGGAACGCGACGGTTACGAAAGCGACCTGATTCGTCTGATGGTGATGGACCTCACTACGGGTGAGCGCACCAACATGTCGGAGAACTTTGACTACTATTTCACGGGTATCAGCTGGACCGACGACGACAAAGAGATTCTGGGCGTTGTCTATTATCGTGGTACCGACCAGATTTTCGCTTGCAACCGCGAAACCAAGGAGTTCCGCCAGATTTCATACGGCTATCACGATGTGCATAGCTTTGAGTTGGTGGATGGCAAACTCTATGCCGACCAGGTGTCCATGCAGTATCCTTCCGAGATTTACGTGTATAATCTGACGGATGACAAGGGCGAGGGTAAGAAACTTTCCGCTATCAATGATGAAGTCCTCTCTCAAGTGCGCATGGGCAAGGTGGAAGAGCACTGGATTAAGACAGTGGACGGCCAGGATATGCTCACTTGGCTGATTTATCCGTACAATTATGACAGCACCAAGACCTATCCCGCATTGCTGTACTGCGAAGGCGGTCCACAATCCGAGGTGGGACAGTTCTGGAGCACTCGTTGGAACTTCATGGTGATGAGTGGTGCCGAATATTTCATCATCGCTCCCAACCGTCGTGGTACCGTGGGCTTTGGCCAGGCTTGGACCGAAGAAATCAGCGGCGATTATGGCGGACTCTGTATGCAAGACTACATGACCGCTGCTGACTATTTTGCCGATAATGTGAAACAAATTGACAAAGAACGTTTGGGCGCTTGTGGTGCCAGCTTCGGCGGTTACAGCGTTTATTGGCTGGCAGGTCACAATTATGATGTGAAGGGATATAACGAAGGTCGCCGTTTCAAAGCCTTGCTGGCTCACAACGGCATGTTCAATTTCGAGCAGCAATACCTCGAAACCGAGGAAATGTGGTTTGACAATTGGGATATAGGCGGTCCTTACTGGGATTGGAACAATCCTCAGGTGAAGAAGAGCTATGCCAACTCACCGCATTTGTTTGTGGACAAGTGGAATGCACCTATCTGTGTAATCCACAGTGAGTTTGACTTCCGTATTGTGGCCTCCGAAGGTATGGCCGCTTACAATGCCGCCCAGATGCGTCACATTCCGAGCCGTTACCTCTACTTTCCCGATGAAACCCACTGGGTGCTGAAACCGCAGAACAGCCTGCTCTGGCACCGCAACTTCATCGATTGGTTTGATACTCATTTGAAGTAAAAAAAAGAGGGTGTGTCGAAATCGGCACACCCTCTTTTTTTACGTTTCTTGAAACGTATATATGTCAAATTATCTATTCTTCGACAGTATATTTGTTGAAGAATAAATCGCCTTTTCCTACACCGGTGGTATAGAAAGTGTTATCATCGGTGAATTCGATAGCGTAGAAATGTTGGTTGGGGTCACGTAGTACTTTCTGTGTGAGTTCTTGTTCAGCAGTAAGACGCATTAAGACTGTCTCTATGTTCTTCGGGAATGTTAATCCACCAACTGTGCACACGGCATCTTTGCCAGGGTAGGGGATGTTTTTGTTGTCATCGTTGAAAACGAAGTACATATCGTTATGGTATGCAAAAGCTGAATAGGAGATGTTAAGAGATGACCAGCTGCCGTAAATGTTGACAGCCAATCCTGCGAGTTGTTGTTTCTCAATCATGGAGAACAAGGAAGTGCCGTCATCCAAGAAGGTGGCGACAAGGATGTTTTTGGTAAGGAACTGGTAGCTGTAGCTGTTGGTCATGTTGTCGTAAATGGCTTTTGTGAAACGATGTTCACCGCAAAATACGATATTGCCGTTCTCAAGTTCATAGATGTTGTCGGCGGTGATGGAGTATTGTTGGTTGCCCAAGACATTGGCGAATCGTGCCCATGCGTTCTTTTCAACATAATTGTTGCTGAAGCTATAGTTATGTATATCGCTGATAGATTCAGTCTGGGGATCAAATTTATAGTAATAGTAGCCGCTTGAATGGGTGGCGGTGTTGGTATAACTGTCTGTATAATAACCTGCTACAATGATGTTGCCATCGGAGAGGATTTTGGCTGTGAAGTTCTGCAAAGCTCCGAAATTGCTTGATTCGGTGACAGATACAGTTCCATCTTCTTTACAAATGTTCATCATGAATTCCACATTCGAAACGCTTTCGCCACGTAACTGGCAAGTGTATGCTGGCAGGTATATGGTACCGTCATTGTCCACGAGAAGTTGGCCAATGGCAAAAGTTTTGCCGTTGAACTGGGGTGAAACTGTTCCGCTCCATATAAATTCTCCTTGATTGTTCACTACTGTGGCAAAAAGATTCTCTAACTGGTTGTTTTTTCCTGTAACCATGGTGAGAATTGCCATCATCTTGCCGTCAGGTGACTTGGCAGTCTTATATTCAGGCCAATAATGTTTATTAGTTGCGGTTGATATAGTACTGGCATCATTAAAAGTAATAGTATTGTTATTTCTGTCAATATTGGCTATGGTGAAGTTAATGTAGTCCCCTTTTTTGCTGGCATGTCTATATACGGCTATGATGTTGTTGTCATTGGCGAATCCGCCCATCATAACGTGCGTTTTGGGAATTGTGACAGGTATGTCGGTGGATTGTAATGATGATTTGTCTATAATGTAAAAATGTTCCGTATAGTTTTTTGGTTGTGCAGGATCTGTTGTACGAATGTATTGATACATATAAGCGTTAGTTTCGTCTTGCCCGATAGGAATACTGTGTACAAATGGTCTTCTGATCCATGTGTTGGAATATGGTTTGGACAAACTTACACTTTGGGCCATCATACAGGTGGATATGGCGATGGCAAACAACAATAAAGTAAATTTTTTCATGGTGTAATATTTTGATAATGTTTTACTTGAAAAATGTGATTATGTTGTTTGTATAAATGCTGATAAGACTTATATGTATTTGGATTTCGCCACGTCA
>JAGBPS010000039.1 GCA_017633255.1 Bacteroidales bacterium | reverse complement strand
GTGCCAATGCGGTGTAAAGTTGGCGAAGACGCCGAGCTTAGCGAAACGATCCAGATCATCGTCGCACTCAATTTCAAGATGGGCGCAGGTAACTCTTACGTGTAAGTCATCTCCCATCTCCTTTTTGGCCATCTCAACGCCATCCAATACCGTGCGTGACGCGCGCTCACCCACGGTGTGAAGGTGAAGATCCAGATTGGCATCGTTGAGTTCCTTCAAAACCTTTGCGATTCCCTCCGCAGAGAAAGCGGTAGAACCCGTCGTATGGACGTCCACGTATGGCGTGACCATGGCGGCGGTATGAATCTTCTGAGTACCGTCCATGAAAACCTTCATGGTATGGACCTTGAGGTGCTCTGTGTTATACTCACGCTGTATGCGCTTCAGTTCCTTCAGGCCCTCCTCTGCATCTCGCTCCGCGTTGACCACAAGGCTGCCGTCAATATAAACGGGCAACTTTCCCTGCTTATCCAGTTCGACCAGACGCTTATAGACTTTCTCATGGAACTGCATATCCCCCGGAAGTCCGGCATCGAATACCGCAGTAACTCCGTGTTCAACAGAAAAATCGATCCAACGCTGAAGCGCCGTGTCAATCTGTTCATCGGTCAGTTCCATCCCGCCGTCCAGAATGATACGGACTTCTGTTGCACCCTCATACATATTTCCGGTCACATGTCCGTCCTTGCGCACGTAATACGCCAGTCCCGGTATAGGATCCGGCGTGTCGTCGGTGATGCCGTGCCTTTGAAGGATCTTGGAATTTACCCAGATGCTGTGTCCTTCCCCTTCCTGAATCTGTAGCTCGGCATCCGGACAGATGGCGTCAAGTTCCTCTTTTACGATATCCTCACCTTTGAGGAACCTTTTCTCCATAAGGAATCTGTAACGCTTCTCGCCGGGATGCTTCTTGATATAGTCCGCCATCACATCCAGAGCTTCCTGCTTGCCGTTTGGCTCAATGCGCTCTCCCATAGGGGCGTACTCAAAACCTACGGGAATGGTTATATGCACATGGCTGTCGATGATGCCGGGCATAATAAATTTGCCGCCCAGGTCGATAATGTCGCCCTCGTAGGCCGAAAGTCCGGCCTCATCGCCCACATAGATGAACTTGCCGTCTTTCACCACAAGTGAAGTTGCCATCGGATTGTTTTTGTCCGATGTGAAGATTTTTGCGTTTTTAATGATTTTGTCTGCTTTCATATTGCTTCTTCTATTTAAGTATTTTTGAGCTGTTTTTTTATAGTAACTATGCTTTGTAAACTTCTTCGCCATCTACGATGGTGGCGATGATGTTGGCCTGTGCCACTTTCTCGATGTCGTCATGGAGGAAATCGCAGTCATACACCGTCATATTCGCAATCTTGCCATACTCGATAGAACCTAAGCGGTGCTCCTGATGGAACTGACGGGCCACGTTGATCGTCATGGCGCGCAGCGACTGCTCACGGGTGATAGCCTCCTTGAGATTGCGTGGAGAGGTTGCGCCGCCAGACAACTCCTGAGGATAGTTGCGTTTTTCAGCCGTATAGATGCTGAGTTTGATATCCATCATCGGTGAAACGGGATAGTCGGAGTGGAACACCACATTGGCACCTGCATCATAGAACGACTTGATGGGATACGCCTCGTCTGCCAACTTCTGCCCCATATAAGCGACTTCCTGTTCATAAAGAGGAGAAGCCTTAGCTGTCCACAGTGGCGGAACTGCAGGCACTGAGCCTGTTACTGCCATACGGCGGATATCCTCATCGGTCACGAAGTGCAGATGAGCCAGCACGTTGCGTTGGTCAAGGTTGCCGGTAATCTTCTCTGCGTCTTCAATACAGCCCAGCATGTAGTGGGTAGCACCACCGCCTTCGGAGTGGACATGTACAGACATGCCCTCCTTGTCGGCCTCAACAATCAGCTCTACCATCTTGTCGTGATCATTGAAACGCTCATTGCCGTGGTAGCCTGGCTGATCCAGATAGTCCTGATTCTGCCATCCCGTATGTGCCTCTGTCACGCCATCGAGGAACGCCTTGGGACCGATAATATGGAAATATTCACCGCTCATCTCAGCACGCTGAGCAGCGATGCGGGCTATCTCTGTCTTTGCGTCGGCATTATCAGTCACATACATCCATGCGTATGTGCGCAGCTTCAGCTTGCCTTCCTGCTGCAGCTCACAGTAGGCCTGGGGAGCAGCGCGATGTATAACTTCCGCACCAGCATCACCAACGGCAGTGAAACCGCTGCTGAGGGCCATCTCCTGCCAAGCGAGCAGATATTCCTTGATATCCTCTAAGGTAGTGGGGAGCTTTGGAGCAACCTCGAACACGGGACCTTCACAGATGTAGCCGTCGGGTTCGCCATTCTTATCAACATGTACCAGGTCATAGCCCCATTTCTTAGCGTAGGCAGCATCAATACCTGCCCATTCCATCGCCTTGCTATTGAGCAGCATGGAATGTCCGCCGCCTGTCTGCATGAGCAGCGGCTTGTCGGAGCAGATCTCGTCGAGATAGGCCTTGCTGACATATTCCTCATTCTCCACCCATCCTGCGGCTACGTAGAAATCGCGCTGCGGGTTCTTCTCAATGAATGCTTTGATGATGTTACGATACCTTGCGTAGTCGGTGGTCAATCCTCCCTCCATCAGGTTCGCCTGTCCGATAGCACGTTCTCCGGCAAAACTGCCGTGACAGTGGGACTCCATAAAGCCAGGATAGATAAATTTGTCACTATAATCCAGAACCTGTGCGTCTGCTCCAGCGAGCTTTTTCGCCTCTTCTGCGCTGCCGATATAGGCAAATACGCCGTTCTTCACTAATGCGGCCTTGGCAAAGGGCCTCTTTTCATCCATCGTGATGATGTTGCCGAGAATTATCGTTTGTTTCATTATGTATTTTTTTTGTTCAACTATATCTTCTGTCCGTTTTGTATTATATTGGGTTTCAAGTTTCAAGTTTCAGGTATGTCATGAAACTTGAAACCGGGAACCTGAAACCTAAAACTTAATCGCGTCTATATAATTCTGGGAGAGCCGCGCCTGTGGTGCTGGCAAACATGGCACCCATAAATTTTTCGAACGCCTCCTTGTCAAATTCCTTTTTAGAACTGGCAATGATAAATTCGGTGCCATTCAGTTTTGTGAACCATCCGGTCTCATAGAAGCCGTTCTTCAGATAGAATCTGCGTCTGCGCTCCCGCTGTTCGGCGTTGTCGCTTTCTTCAAAAGGACTCTCGTATGAGAACCAGAACGGCATATCATTGTAGTATTCCAAGATAGCTTTGAATGCCTTGCCACCGATACCCGTTGAACGCAAGTCCGGACGGGTTGCGAAATAAACCCCATATACACTGGCTTCTCCTCTGACTCCAAAGAAAAATGCGGAAAATTCATCAGGAGTCTCATCTGGATAAACGCCTAAAAGATCACACGGCATCTGATCCATGAACGCAAGTATATTGTCTATGCTCAGAGGACGCTCATTTACAGGAAATGCTTCCTCATACAATTTTTTAAGTGCGGGAATGTCAGGATGATTGGGTGTAAGTTTTTTTAGAATCATATTGTCCTCCTTTTTTGGGTTTTTATTTTTGTATTGAATGATTTACTTAACAATCATGCGGACGATGTTGCCCTCAACGCTGATATCCTGGCAGTAATGGTGCAGGATGGTCAGAGACACATCATCTCTGTCGGCATAGAAAAGATCGCGGTTGATAACCTGCGGACAGTTGAGGGTGAACAACAATGAGTCGTCCTTCTCCTTGTAAGACAGTGTGAGACGTGTGCCAGGCTGGATGGCTTTTCCACCTATGCCAAGGATGGTGAGTGTCTCATCGACAATGTGGAGCGCACTGTCTGTCCGCTGACGCGACAGGTTGTAGTGCTGACAGAACTGCTCCATCTGCGCCAACAAGGCAAAGTAGTCGTGATGCTCACTCTCGATGACAAAGGTAGTCTCGTGTATCTGCTGTATGAACTGCTTGGTACGCTCACGCTGAGGATGTTCGAACAGTTGGTCGGGGGTGCCGTCCTCATAGACCACACCATCGGCAAAGAACAGCACGCGGCTACTCACCTGACGGGCGAAGCGCATCTCATGGGTCACCACAATCATCGTCATGCCCTCTCGAGCCAACCGTGTCATCACGCCCAACACCTCGCTTACCATTGTGGGGTCAAGGGCTGAGGTCGGTTCGTCGAAAAGCAAGATCTCGGGCTCCATCGCCAACGCGCGAGCAATGGCCACGCGCTGCTTCTGTCCACCGGAAAGCTGTTCGGGCATGGCATCGGCACGTTCGGCAAGTCCCACCGTCTGCAACAGTTCGCGGGCTCGTTGCTCAGCCTCCTCCCGGCTCTTGCCTAGTAACTGCATGGGGGCCATGCAAATATTGTCGAGCACCGACTTGCCATTGAACAAGTTGAACGACTGGAAGACCATTCCCATGCGCTGACGCAACATAGGAACATCAGCGTCGGGTGCCAGAATATTCTGTCCATTAATAAGGATGCTACCGCTGGTGGGTTGCTCAAGCAGGTTCAGACATCTCAAGAAAGTACTCTTGCCCGTTCCCGACGGACCAATGATGGAGATGACCTCGCCCTTGCGTATATCAACATTAATGTCGCGCAGCACATCAAGCGCACCAAAACTCTTCTTCATGCCGGTGACGCAGATGATAGGACTGTCATCCGTGGAAGAAAGAGGCTGAGAAGAGGACGACTTCCTTGTGCTGGACTTGCGGCGAATGAACAGCCAAACGCCACCACCGATCAGGACAAGAACCACCACCACCCACGGCCATTGTCTTCCCTTACTCTTGGTGGTGGATGGCTGCACCGGATTGGTGAACAAACCTATTTCCCCTTTCCGCGTGGCAAACACTATGTGCGACTCCATATATCCATCGGAGAAGAGCACCTGCTTCTGCCGCTCCTCGGTAATGCTGATCGACCCCATGGCCATGTCGGCCTTGCCCGTCTGCACAGCCGGAATCTGTGCGGCAAAATCCATGATAAGATACTCCAGTTTCCAGTTGCGACGGTTGGCCCACTCCGTCAGTATGTCAATTTCTAAACCTGAGGGGAATCCTGAACTGATAAGGCTGAAAGGAGGTAACGCGGGATAGATGGCAACACGCAGTGTCTTCCCCGTTCCTCGCTGCTGGGGCAGCTCCACCGCTGCGGGGTCGTCGGCATTTTTCCACCGGTCAAAAATTTCCTGGTAGGTGCCGTCACGGCGAATATCGGCAAGGAAGCTGTCGAAGTCCTGCTTCAGTTGAGTGTTGTCTAAGCTGAAACAGGCTCCAAGGGGCATCGGCTTCAGCTTGGCATTCACCGTGTCCACCTTCGAAGCAATCTCCTTGTTGAATGTCACCGAAAGATTTTCTTCACCAATCACATCCACTTTGCCATTCTCTAGGGCAGCTAGCAAATCTGTGCTATTGGACAATCGTAAAATATCGGCATCGGGAGCCAAATCGGTGACGGCGATGTCCTGTATACTGCCGATAATGACACCGACTCGCTTTCCGGAGAGAGCCTTGAACACGTCAGGAACATCAGTCACAGCAGCCGTTTCTTCAGCGATTAACAGTTCCGGCACATAGCATACCGTTCCTCCTATGGCCAGCAGCAGTGCGGCAACGATAGACTTCGTGCGCTGTCGTTTCACCAGTGATGTGAGTAACAGCCCGATGAGCCACGCCATGAGGAAATATATTATTGCCGTCACAATAAGGGGAAAAAAAGCATCGAATGTTCGCGAGCGTATCAGGTCGGATGCCCTGGTCATGTCAACAATAGCGATATATCCTACAATACTCGTGCCCTTCAGCAGGCTCACCACCTCTCCCTGATAAACGGGCATCACCGACTTGACTACTTGCGGCAACACAATCCGGAAAAAAGTCTGCCGCTGTGTGTAACCCAAGGCCAAGCCGGCCTCGGTCTGTCCGCGGTCAACACCTTGTATGGCGGTGCGTAACATCTCGCTGATATAGGCAGCCGTGTTCAGGGCAAAGGTGACGATGGCCACCACGATACCTGCGGTATCCAAAGGCGCCATGACCACATAATACATCAGCATGAGGAGCACCAGCACAGGCGTGCCGCGCATGATGTCGATATACACTTTGGCTGTGCGCTGCAGCCATGGACGACGGCTCATACGCATCCAGCACACCAATCCGCCCAGAATAGTGCCCAAGACTGCTGCGCAGAACGTGATGACTAGCGTCACCTGCAAACCGTCGAGAATCATTCTGTAGCGATTCTCATTGATCAAATTGTTGTAAAAACTTTCGATTAGGCGATCCATAATTCCTTCGTTTTTTCAATGTAGTACTTTTCCTAATTAGTTAATCCTGTGATATTTCCGAATGCCGCACGGACAGGGGCATGCCCTGCTGCGAGAGGTAGAACATGTAAAGGACAACGGGTTTGAGGCCGCGGTTCTCACCATGGTGAATGGTGTTCACCATCTCCACAACAGCCTCGCCCTCATGCACCACCTTTTCCTTGCCTTCTTTGCTGATGATGGTCAGCTCGCCCTGCACCAGAATGCCATGATTCATCACGGGATGGTGATGCCAATCCAGCTTCTTACCGGCAGGGATCTCATACTTTATGGCTACCACTTCGGGGCGGCCTTGCAGGTAGTCGGGCAGCTCCACTCCATCCCAACTCTGGCTGGTGCGTATCAGTTCGGTACGCTGCACTTGCGGCTCGGGTTCATCGTTATCCTTCACGAAACATGCCACCAAACCGTAGGTAATGGTGGGGCGAATCCATATTTCCGTGAGCAGGAAAGCGGTGTACTCGTCGGTGGGTTCCAAAATGATATCTATATTGTAAAGTGTCGCAAGGACCATATCCACGATACAAATCATCCACAGATTGCGCTTAGAGTACGTTATCCAATCCTTGCGCGAATAGAAGAAGATGAGCATGAGTACGAGCATCACCGAGAGTGTCATACAAGCCAAATGCAGAGGGTAATTAATCAATGGGGGTGGAAAGAGAATGTCACGCAGCAGCACCGTGATACCCACACACAGGGAGCACCAGTAGTTGAACTGGTTTGTGGTGATACCCACCTTGAAGAAATACATCGCAGTCATCACCAGGCAAGAAATATAGAACATATTGAGTACCAATTCATTCCACGCATTCTTCAGTCCAAAATGAAAAACTGCATAGATCATCATACTAACTGAAGCTATACCAGCCACCAATACGATGGAGATATCAATTATTTTACTTTTTTGTTTGAATCTTATTTCCATAATGTTGTTATTTAATATGTATATCGCACTGCGGGAAAGCAATTGTAATACCCGCATCGTTCAGAGCCTTATAGACGACTTCCTTGCAACGCTCTACGAATTCAATTCTTTCAGGAACCAGCACGTACTGTTTCACGGCTATATCCACGGCACTGTCACTCATGTTTTCCAGAATGATGATAATGCCCCTCTTCGGATCTATGATGTGACGCCCGTATTGGTCTTTGGTATCCATTTCCTTCATCGCCTCCAACAGAACTTCCCGTACTTTCTCCACGTTGGTACCATATTCCACACCGACTATGATCTTGGTCAACTCATACGAGTTGTTCCGGGTCAGGTTGTTGAAACTCTGTCCAAAGAGGGAAGCATTCAGGAAAGACATTTCGGTGCCTTCGACGGTCTCCACCATCACGCATTGGTAGTTAATGGCGGTTACCCTACCCCGTGCCCCTTCGCATTCAATCCAGTCGCCGACACGAAGACGCCCTCCCATCAGCTGGATACCATAGATAAAGTTGTTGATGATATCCTTGAGAGCAATACCGATACCGGCAGACAAACCACCGGCGACCAATGCCAGGGAGCCGGTAGGTATCTTCAATTCATCCACCACGGCGATAACATATATCATCCAGACTACCGCACTGATGATACTGTTCCCGATGGACAGGTTGATTTCGTTGGCGCGCACATAGGTGCGTTTGTTCTTGCGCATGAATGACGTGTAGCGGATATAATGCCATAGAACATGAAAGGCTCGGTTGAGATAACGGAATATGAAGAGCAACATCAGCAAATAGACAATGCTTCCAATGGACACTCGCAGCGTGGAGACACCCGTGGCCTCATCCGTAAGCTGATAAAAAGGATTATAGTAATACCGAGTGAAGAGATCCGTGAAGTCAAACATGTCCAATGACAGACGGATAAAAAACGGTATGGAGAGCAACACCAGAACAGGAACCACAACCTGTTTGATAAGGTCATGAAACCAAGTGATACTGAAGAGCAAAATGTCACGGTCTTCACCATACACGTATGAGTTGTGTTTTCGCATCTCCTCTATACGCTCGTTCAGTCTTTTTTCCTTGTAGCGTTCCATCAAATCCGAGATACAGTAGATGGTTGACAAGCTCACCAGCATGAAATACCACCATACCAATAAAACCAATGCATTGAAAATAAAGCCGAAGAATGAAAGGATCAACGAGAAGCTATAGATTCCCAATGAAATCCAGCCCAGAACAGAGTCTGTTCGCGTAGCTTTGCCCTGCTTTGTCAGACACACGAGCAACTGTCCCAACACAGCAACCAACAGTACTGGCGTGAACACAATATTCAGCAGAATATCCGGAATGAAGGTGTTCCTGCAAATGATAATGAACAACGCCAGCAGAATGGTGGGAATGTATAGACTGAAGCCGTGACGGATTTGGTCGGCTTCGACTCGAAGCAGCAATGAGCCCGAAATAGCCGCAAGCAGCCAAAGGAAGGTATTGATGTTTTTCACACCGTAATGCACATACTCGCTTCCTTCCCAAAAATAGCCGAATAGCAGGAAATACAAAAGAGTACTCACCAATACGGAAAACAGCGGCAGTGACTTACTTAGGATAACTTTTTGGGATTTGGTGTGACGCTTAATCAACCATAAGATCCCAAACACCAAGATCCACACCACAAAAAGCGCGCCTAATTGGATGACACAAGCAATCACAGAAAAAGCTTTTTCCGCCCGTCCTGACAGCTTGTTGAAAAAATTTTCATCCCCCTCACTCGCCTTACTCATAACATCAAAATCGTACTCATTGCGCATCTCTTTCCGCATCTTCTTCCAATACCATCCGAAGTGGGGGAAAATTTCCCAATAGGGCGTTTGTCCTTGTTCAAATACATACTTGTCTAGCGTGGTGTATTGGGCTTCCGCATAATCGTAGGCCTCTTTTGTGCGTAAAAAAGCCTCTCTGTAGTGTGTGCTGTCGGCCACAACCGCATCATGGTTCACCACATACATTTTCAACAGTTCAGAAGCATAAAGAATACAGGAACTGCGGTATTGTTTTCCTGCCTCGTCCAGCACAAATGGCGCTTTCACATTTTCCTCAATGGCGGCCTGGATAATTTCCCTTTCCAAGGAGGATTCGTTACACAACATCTGGGTATCTAACGAATCATTGTAGCAAAGCAGACTATCAGGCACTATCTCGACAATGTTCTCCATTTCCGGAGGAAGACGGCGAAGTGCCTCAACAAGGCGCGCGTAACGCACTATCTCGAAGTTTAATTCGTTGATGATTTGGTCATACGGGCGCATACCCTCGTTGAAATCATTATAAATGGTCGTCACTTTCTTCAAGGCGTATGACATGTCAAAAGTCCTCTTCTGCTCCTGCGAATAGAGCAGTATAGAGAGCTTGTTCGTCTGCGTGATAACATCAATCATCCGTTGATGCTGACGCTCGTAATCATTATCGAAAAGTTGCTGTGTCTCAGGAATTTGACTACACAAAGTCTCCAATTCCAAGTTCAATTCTTTGAGGGTGTTGGTCAAAGAATGCTCATTCACTGTCAACTTTTGCGCCATTACGCCGACCACAATCATGACAACAGCAAAAAGGCATAATATTTTTTTCATTGTTGAATTGTTTAACAACATTTGCACCAAATTCAATTTCCCCGCAAAAATAATGTTTTTTTTTGAAAAAACCAAATATTACTTTGATGTCTAACAGCATCTTTACTTAGGAGGTGCCTATGTTTCCGTGTTACGGGAATATGGTGTCTGATTCGAGGATGTGTAATCACAGATTCCTCCGTGCGTAACAGGAAGGCAATGAAACAGTTTGTGAATTATCGAGGATACTTAAAAATCCAATCCAATGGAGAAGTTAAACATGCCCTTGGGGTTGTATATTTTGTAGTCTTCCACTCCCCATGCGTAGTCGAAACGCAGGAAGTAGCCGAAAACACTGACTCGTAGTCCTAAACCGAAGCCGCCCACAAAGGGTTCTACCTGCCGTGTGATTTTGGCGGTGACGGGTCCGTTGATGACATAGCGGGTGTAAAGACAGTTGTCTTCCGAATAGGGTGTGAGGCCCGTCCAGGCGGTGCCAAAGTCGCCGAACAAAAGCAACTGCATGGAGTTGAAGAAGTTGAAGCGCACTTTGTGCCCCACGATGAGCTGGATGAATGGAATGCGCAACTCTGTGTTCAACACGATAAACGAGGTGCCGTTGCGGATATTCTGTTCGAAACCGTGCATGTTGGTGGCCAAGGTCTGGTAGGCGTAGTCCTTGCTGACATCTACCCAGATATCGCTGTTGAATTTAGCGCCGATCCAGCTGTCCACGCCTCCCATGTAATACACTAAACGTGATTGCCCGAAATTGGTGCTGGCCGCCAGTCGTGTGGCCCAGGTCATGTTCTTATACACTTTCACCGATTTGCGGATGTCAAAACCGATAACAAACAGGTTCTTCGTCTCTTTCTCCACCCGCTGCTGGTATTCGGCAAACAGCTTGATTTTACTGCCTTTCCACAGATTTGTATATAATTCTTTGGAAGAGTCGAAAACGTATTCTATCTTGGCACCTGCCCATACATGCCATTCGTTGGCCGCTTTGAGGGAGGCGTCGTTTGTGCTGCCTAAAATGTTGGTTTCCAGTCTTCCGGTAAGGGTGAAGCGGATGCTGTTGAATTTGTCAAAAGGAAGTTTGATGATGTAAAATAAGCTGTTGGCCCGTTGCCGGTACACGTAGTAGCTGTTGTTTGAACTGATGGCTTGTCTGTAAAAAACAATCTGGTGGTCCACCCTTCGAGAGAGGTTCTCGTAGCTGATCATGAATTCATTGCTCTGCATGTCCAAACCGAGCCTGAAACCGCCCGTGATACGATGGTTTTCGAACAAGTCCTGGATGCCTACCATGAACAGGGCGTTGATTCCGGTATTGAGGTAAATGGGATTCGTGCTGCTGGTGAATTGCTGGTAGGTGGTGTTCAGAAAACCATAGTCAGCTTGTGTAACAACCTTGTTTACAGTGTATTGTGTGTAATAATTTTTGGAAATAGGATGCACATATTCAAAGCCTTTGGTGAGCACATCCTCCTGGATGCCTTTTTTAATGCCAGTGTTGCTCATGCTATCTTCCACCATCACAGTCTTTTTGACCAGATCACTTTTTCTGAACTGGTAAAAACCGTGTTTTGTTGCGCTCTCTTTTTTCTTTTCCGGTTTGACATTGGCAAGGCTGTCCTTGATTTGCAGCTCTTTCAGTATTTGTGCCTTGATGCTGGAAGCGCTCAGCTCCTGTTGGTGCAAGGGCGATGCCAATGGGGTGATATAGATTCGTTTGACTTTGTCATACAGGATGATGCTTCCGCTTTGTCCGGATGCGGGATTATAACTTTGTTCAAAAATGCTGTAATAGTTGTCGCTGAGGTGTGACAGACGGGCGAAATAGCCGTAATGGATGATGGTATCAATCTTGCTGATACTACTGTCTAATCGTGCCAATTGCTGGTTATAAATACCGTTTTCATCACTCAAATACAGTATTTCCCGTGGACTTACCGCCTGTGGCTGAATATTGTTCACGTGGTTGGAATGGGTGATTTGCAGAAGCTTTTCATCCTTTTCTCCGTAGCGATACAGAAACAGATTGTAGCCGTCAACTGGTTTAGCTTGATAGAAGGGATCCTTGATTTTAATAGAATCTGTCGGTCGGTTGGAGGAGAAGACGATTTGTTTTTTGTCGAGAAAAACAGGGAAACAATCGTCGTAAAAGTCATTGGTAATGTTTTGATAGGATTTAGCCAACAGACTGAAAATGAAGATGTCAGATTGTCCATTTTTGAATCCGGAGAATAACAGGAACTTGCCGTCGGGATCAAAGGAGAAGTCGGTGATTTTCTCCACATCCACCAGAATTCTCTTGCCTAATTTATGTTTTTTAATATCGAAAGGATAATAGTAGCAGCGACCTTTGACCTCCATGGTAAAGGCGAGAATCTCGCCGTTGGGATGCCAGCAAAGCGAGGGATAGCTGAGGTCCGGATTGTCTTCTGTCTTTTTATACTTTCGGTAGATGACCACCGGCTTTTTCTTCTCAGGGGTTTTCAACCAGATTTTCACCTGTCCCGCCTCATTGGTGGCGTATGCGTAACTTTCCCCATCCGGCGAAAAACAGAACTGGTTGTAGTCGCGCAGTTTGTGGGGGCGCTTCAAAACACCTTTTCCGTCGGGCATGGTTCTCTCACGGTCTTTGGCATAAAGAATGTAGTAATAGCGGAACCAATTGGCTAACAGTTGCCGGTATTCCAAACCGGTGACAAGGTAAAAACCACGTTCATAGTTGCCTGAGGAGCGGGTGACATGCAAAATGTTGGGAATGGCTTTCTCACCGTATTCATCCACAATGAATTTCCAGAAAGAATGACTGGCGTATGTGGCATCCACAGGTGAAAGGTCGTCAAAATCGGCATAGCGTTGGCTCAGGATGCCGTCTTTGACGTGGGCGTCAATGTCACTGTCCCAGTTGCGACCGATATAGGAAGACAGGCCGTTGTAGTACCAACTGGGCATAGAACCTTTATAGCTTGATTTCATGTTGGAAGCAGTGGTGCTGCCTTCTACCAGTAGGTGGGCGTAGATATTCATGATGCCTGCTTTCAGCATCTTGTCAAAGTGGGCATGGCTGCCGTCAAAATACAGATAGACTTTGGTACCGTATATGTTGGTGACACCGCCTTGATTGTAAAAATCCTCGTCGTCGTATGCGAAATTCGATTCCCTGAAATCCGCCTGCGTGTTATAAACGATGAATTGGATTTTTTTTTCCGAGGTGAAGTTGAGCATTTTTTCAATCTCACTGATAAACTGTGGCGCCTTATATAGCGTGTATTCGGCCAGATTTTTACCGGTGGGGTAGAAGTAAACGTCGAATTGTGTGTCTCGGAAGTATTCCCAATTGAATTTCTGGTGCTGCACCCGGTTCTTTCCGAAACTCAGCTTCGAACCGTTGTAAAACTGGGCATACAAAGGCACTGCCGCTATCAAAAGCAGGAATAAAACCATGATTTGCCCAAGTTTTTTCATCGTGTCAGTTTAAGCGTGCAAAGCTACAAAAATTTTTGTATTTTTGCCCCTCATTTTGTTATTATCATGGATATTCTGACAGTTAATGATTTTTCTTTGGAATTGAAGCGCGATGAGGAATGGAAACAGATTCTGCATCACGTGACTTTTTCGTTGGGAAAAGGGGAGACTGTCGGTATTGTGGGTGAGTCGGGTTCTGGCAAGTCAGTGACCGCCTTGTCGGTGATGCAATTGCTGAACCGGAAAATAGCCAAATTCACGTCGGGAAGTATTGTTTTCCATGATAAAGATCAAGATGTCAGTATTTTGGATGCTTCCGAAGCTCAGATGCGTAGTATCCGAGGTGCCCGTATCGCCATGATTTTCCAGGAGCCGATGACTTCCCTCAATCCGGTCATCAAATGCGGCGACCAGGTGACGGAGGCGATTTTGCTGCATAACAACATCAGCGAAAAAGAGGCCCGTGAGCAGGTGATTACGCTGTTCAAGGAGGTGATGCTGCCTCGTCCGGAAAAAATCTTTGATTCTTATCCCCATGAGTTGTCCGGTGGCCAGAAACAGCGTGTGATGATCGCCATGGCCATGAGCTGCCATCCTGATATCCTGATTGCGGATGAGCCTACTACTGCTTTGGATGTGACGGTACAGAAAAATATTCTGGAACTGATACGCAGTCTGCAGCAAAAACACGGCATGAGCGTGATTTTTATCACCCATGATTTGGGTGTGGTGGCTGAGATTGCGGAAAAAGTGGTGGTGCTGTACAAAGGGCAGATTGTGGAGGCCGGACCGATACAGGAAATTTTCAGACATCCGCAACATCCTTATACACAAGGTTTGTTGGCATGCCGTCCGCCTTTGGATGTGCGTTTGAAAAAATTATCCACTGTGGATGATTACATGCGCAGTGCGGAAGAGCATAAAGCGGTGCCGAAAGAGATTGTCTCTCCGGAGGAAAGAAAAGTTTTTCATCAGCAGTTATATGCCGAGAAACCGTTGATCAGCATTGAGCACCTGTTCAAAACCTATCCAATCCGCAAACGGAAATTGTTCGAGAAACAAGAATATGTTCATGCGGTGCAAGATATTAGTTTAGAGGTGTTTGAAGGTGAAACCTTGGGTTTGGTGGGTGAGTCGGGTTGTGGCAAAACCACTTTGGGCAGGTCTATGATCCGGCTGATTGAACCTACTTCAGGAATCGTAACTTATAAGGGAGAGTATTTGCTGAATTTGTCGGGACGGGAGATGATGAAACGCCGCAAAGACCTACAGATTATTCTACAAGACCCTTATTCATCTTTGAATCAGCGAATTACTATAGGTTCGGCCATTATGGAGCCGATGCAGGTGCATCGTTTGTATGCCAATGACAAGGAGCGGAAAAAACGGGCAATAGAGTTGTTGGAGCGTGTGAGTTTGGACGAGTCGCATTTTTATCGTTATCCGCATGAATTTTCCGGTGGTCAGCGGCAACGTATCAGCATTGCCCGTGCCTTGGCGGTGAATCCGCGCTTCATCATCTGCGATGAGTCTGTTTCTGCGCTGGATGTGTCGGTGCAGGCCCAGGTGTTGAACCTGCTCAATGAGTTGAAACAGGAATATCATCTGACCTATATCTTTATTTCCCACGACCTGTCGGTGGTGAAGTTCATGTCAGATAGGATGGCGGTAATGCAGAATGGCCGTATTGTGGAACTGAATGACGCGGACGAGGTGTATGCCCATCCGCAGACAGAATATACCCAAAAATTAATCGGGGCTATCCCCAAAGGTATCAATTAAGAACTAAGAATTAGAGTTAAGAACCAAGTAAAAATAACAAGATATGAAAATTAAAGATATTATTTTGTTGATACTTCGACTCCTGATTGGCGCTTTGTTTATCACGACGGCAATCATGAAACTGCTGACATTAGATGAATTTGAAGCTTATATTTACAGTTTCAATATTTTCAGTTTCCTGTTCTCAACAGTGGTAGCCCGTCTGGTGATTATGGCGGAGCTGTTGCTGGGTATTTGTTTGATGGCGAAGCTGTTATATAAACACGCCTGGCGTTTGACCATGCTGATGCTGGTGGGATTCACACTTTTCCTGATTTATGTGGCTATTTTCAGAAATGATACCAATTGCCATTGTTTTGGAGATATTGTCCAGTTGGATCCCGCACATTCTATCATCAAGAATGTGGTAACCATGATTTTGATGTTTTTCATCCGGAAAGAAGAGGATTATCAGTTCAAATGGAAAAAATGGGCGATTGCTGCCGCTTGTTTGGTGTCATTCGTAGTGCCGTTCTGTGTTTTCCCGATGGATGCGATTTATAATAAGTTTGTGTCCCCTGTGGAAGAGATTAATGAACAAGCATTCACTATGCTTCTGTCGGACAGCACGATGACGGATTTTGACATTCATGAGGGGAATTATGTGGTGGCTGTATATGCCTCAGGCTGTAAATATTGCAAAATGAGCGCTAAAAGAATGTCGCTGATGATGGAGCAACATGCTTTGGACTCCACCAAGTTCCAAATATTGATATGGGGTGACACAACCAATATCGAAAAATTCATGGAGGAAACCAAATGCGAAAAATACCGTTGGCATCATATTAATCCGTATGTGGCTATTGATGTGGTGTACGGTAAATTCCCCACCTTCATTCTCACTCACGACGGAAATGTTGTCAAAGGCATGGACTATCGTGGTATCGATGAAGAGCTCCTGTTAAAGCATATCTCTAAGTAAAAAAATCGGAACGTTTTATCTGCAAGAACGATTGTCGTTGGAATAATTGCCGCAGTCGTCGTTGTATGCGATTTCTATTTCTTGGTCTAAATTGGAACTGGAAATGGAGCAGGTGCATGATTTGCTACATGCGCAACATACCATTGCCACTACACAAACAAAAAACAATATCTTTTTCATAATCTATAGTAGTAATTAGTTTTGTATTCTGAATTTTGAACTTTGAATTTTGAATTTTCTAAACTCTAATCCCTGTAACCTGTAACCTATAATCTCACCTCTCTCGTATCACCTGCAACGTCCCATGATAATTCACGGTCTTCAATATCCCTTTGTAATAAAAGGTAAAGAAGTAGCTCCCGTCCGTAACTTTGGACGCGTCAAATACTTGCTCTCCAACGATAATTCCGTCGCCTCTTTCTCCCGTCATATCTTTGAAAGTATCGTAGTTTATTGCATGATAGACTTGCTTGCCCCAGCGGTCATAAATGAATAACTCGTTATTTCTGTATTTGTCCGGGTCGTATGCGTTCATGGTGGTGTTGAGGTTGCCGATGGCGAACACATCGTTCACTCCATCGCCATTGGGAGTGATGACGTTCGGGAAGACAAGGTCCGCTTCAAGTGTTACCGTGTGTGAAATGCTGCTGCTACAACCGTCGGAAGAGGACAAAGACAGTGTGACAACGTAATCGCCCCAGCTCCTGTAGTTATGCTCAATGCTGTAGCTGGAGGACTCGCTGGTGCCATCGCCAAAATTCCAATGAATATCCATGTTATCCTCAAAAGCCAAAGTGTCGCCCATAACGTAAAACAGGATGACTCCGTCAGTCTCTGACCATAATGAAACATTGGGAATGGCCTCAAATTCAGCAATGGGTTGATAGTTCACATTGATTAAGTTTGACTTTAATAACGAGTCTTGACATCCCTCGGGACTTGTAATCGTGAGTTGTACGCTGTATGTGCCACCTTGCTCGAAAGTGTAGTTGGGGTTTTGTTGCGATGAGGTGAAAACTATCTGTCCGTATTCATCCCAACAGGTCCAATAATATTGCATGTCCCCCGAGGCTACGCTTCTGTCTGTGAAAGTGACAGATAATGGGGAACATCCACTGGTGTCGCTGGCTGAAAAGTCTGCCGTCGGTTTGGGTGCCACTTGAATCAATACCGTGTCAGCGCCACTGCATACCAAGCCGTCTTCGGAGGTGTTGAACACATTCAGGGAATACTCTCCCGCAGAGGTGAGATAGATGTCGGAAGTATGCTCGCCGGTGTTCCATAAAAAAGTGGAGTTGTTATCTTGCCAGTTGGAAGAAAGCATGTACAGGTCGCCGAAGCAGATAAAACGGTCTTCTCCCAAGTCTGGTTGGGGACTTTGGGTGATGTTGATATGCATAACCGTGTCATAAAGACAGCCATACTCGTCGATTACATTCACTGTGTAGGGAATGTTGCCGCTTTGGTTGGGCACAATATAGGTTCCGTTAGCTCCGGGTCCTGTGATGAAGATGGTATCCACGGCTACAGCATACGACCAGTTTTGGGGAAGCAGGGAGGGATCCAAAGCCATTTCCCATTCATGTAGATATCCGTTGTCATTAGTCCATACATCCTCGATTTCGATGTACCAACTACCGTTCAAAGGACAGCCCACCATGCCGGCGAAACTTTGAAGAGGATGATATACTTGTGTCATATTGGCCACGTCAGTGGAGTCGATTTTATAGGAGGTGGAGCCATCATCCCAATAGGGGTTGGCCGTGGAATGCACATTGCCAGGCTCATAACAATAGCTATTTGGTGTGCTGGCGTATTGATAACCCAAGGTGCTGTTGTTCGACCATACATAATTCCAAGCAATTCCCATAGGATTTTGTGAGGCGTTGCAACTTACCACTTCCTGCAGTCGGTTGGCTACTCCTAAGTTAGTTCGGAAATAATGGGTGACACCGCCCCAACCGTCATATTGGTAGTCGGGAACAATTTTGCAGCGGTTGCCAGTAGGACAAACTAATGAAATACGGATGTCTTCGATGGCGGAGTGTTCTATTTTCAAGCGCACATACAGAATGTCGTTGGCGCTGGTAATGGTCGCATTGGGCGAAAAAGCCGTGAAATTGACGTATGAACGATAGTAATAGCCGTATGGTGGACAACTTATGCCGTCGGGAAGGAAAACCGTGTCCACGACCGCCAATGAGGTGATTTGTTCACTTCCCACCGGGGTCAGCTGAAGAGCGGACAAGTTGTCGTAGCCAACCGACAGGTGCAACTCGTCGCCTGTGCAGGCGGGTGCTTGGGAGGCAATTCCTTTGATGGGATTCTTGGAGGTGCGTACGCGGAAGGTGATGGGCACTAACGAGGGGCATTGGCTGATATCCACAGCGCTGATGGCCACGTCATAACCGCGTCCAGGTGTGAAGTAGTAGTCAATGGTATTTCCACCTGTAATGTCAAACTCTTCCAAGTCAAAATCCCACTTGAACGAGGTAGTGGCATCTGACTGATGATAGCTGAAGTCATTGTCGGGATAGTCACAGTGAACCACAAAATGAACGGTGTCATAGGGACAGACATCCACATAATAGTAGCTGTCTTCAGTATTCAGATGGGGAATATGGGTGGATTGTAATGAATCCAGGTAAATGTTTACACGCTGGCAGGGGGCGATACAACTAGTGTGTAATTCAAAACCCTCGCTCACATTGGCAGTATCGGTTTTGAATCTGATGGTGATAGCACCGGTGGCATTTTGGATGGTAGCCGCATAACGGTAGGTGACAGTGGGATTGTAGTTCCCGTTGTTGAGTTTGTGCAGTAATATTCCATTGGTATTGGTACCATCATAAAAATATAGTGTGTCGCTTTCGTCAATATTGAGGCTCTGGACCTCCACCACAACACAGCCGTTGTTGGGATCGTTAGAAGAGATGGTCAGTGTTTGGTCAAGATTTGATGAATAGTCTCCACTGGCTCCACCATTGTCATATATTAGCAGGTCACAGCCGTCAATAGCCAAACTTGACCCTAGGTTTATGCTTCCCTGGGCAACAACCACTGTTAAACAGGAGATGAATAGTACAAACAAAAAGAACCTCTTTTTCATAAGCATATTTTTTGTTTTTGATATTCAATTATCTCCGTATGGATTTCTATTAAAATCAGTCCACAAAGTTACACAAAAAATTGAAATATATGTATACTTGAAAAAAATAGTGTGAAAAAAAGGGTTAAGAAGATAAATCCTTAACCCTTGATTATTAATTGTAAACTCTTAATTGTCAAATGTTACCGGTCTCTGATAATCTGCAGGGTTCCGTGATAGTTGACGGTTTTTAATTTTCCTTTGTAGTAGAAAGTGAAGTAATAAGTGCCATCGTTCACTTTGGAAGCGTCGAATACCTGTTCGCCCACGATAATGCCATCGCCTCTTTCACCGGTCATATCTTTGAAAGTGTCATAGTTGAGCGCATGATATACTTGTTTGCCCCAACGGTCATAGATGGTCAATTCGTTGTTTCTGTATTTGTCGGGGTCATAGTCATTCATGGAAGTGTTGAGGTTGCCGATAGCGAATACATCGTTCACGCCGTCACCATTAGGAGTAATGACATTTGGGAAAATTAGATCTGCTTCCAAAGTCACTGTATGGGTGATACTGCTGTTACATCCTTCTGGGGTGAACATGTACAGGGTTACATCATAGTCGCCCCAGCTGGAGTAGCTGTGTTCAATAGCATAGCTAGAGGAGTCAATGCTGCCATCGCCGAAGTCCCAATAAAAGCCCATGTCATTTCCGAATTGCAAAGTGTCTCCTTGTACTTGGAAGAAGATGGAACCATTGGTTTCGGACCATAAGGAAACTTCGGGTAGTGCGTCAAATTCAGCCATAGGTTGGTAATTGATGGTCAGGTAATTGACTTTGGTGATGGAATCCGTACAACCTTCATCGGTAATAACTACTAATCTGACAGTATAATGTCCTTCATTCTCGAAGCGCAAGTCCGGATTGGCCTTGTCGGAGGTACTGACAATATTTCCATGTTCATCAAAGATAATCCAACGGAAACTCATTCCCATGGTGTCATTGGTCACGCTCCTGTTGGTGAAGTGGATGTCGAGTGGTGCACAGCCTACGGTGTCTGATGCGGTAAATTCGGGAAGAGGTTTGGGTGATACATATACGTTGACGGTATCAGAGCCTACGCAAGTCAAACCGTCATCGTTGGTAACGGCAACACGTACAGCATAGTCGCCAGCGGAGGTTAAGAAGATGGTGGGGGTGTGCTCACCGGTATTCCAGTAAACGGAGCTTTGTGGGTTGTCGTAGTGTGAATCCAATTCATAGAGTTCGCCGTGGCAGATGGCGATGTCGGGACCCAAGTCGGGATGGGGTCTTTCCACTACTTCAATGTTAAGCAGGGTGTCATATACACAGCCGAACTCATCCATGATGTGTGCTGTATATTCAATCTGACCACTCTGGTCGGGAATGATGTATGCGCCATCAGCACCAGGACCGGTAACCCACATGGTGTCAGGGTGAACAGTATAATCCCAGTCTTGTGGCAGCAAGGAAGGATCCAGAGCCATTTCCCATTCGGTCAGCCAGCCGTTATCAGCGCCCCAACCGTCAATTACTTTGATAGACCAGGTTCCGTTCATCGGACAGCCGATAAGTTGTGAGAAGGGCTGGTCAGGATGATATACTTGGGTCATGTTCACTGTGTTGGTGGAATCCACTCTGCCGTTAGTTACATTGACAGTTTCATATACATAACCTTGGCCGTTGGCATATTGGTATCCCAGCGCAGTGTTGTTGGACCAGCAGTAGTTCCAAGTCTGACCCATTTGGTTTTGGCTGTCGTTGGGGTTGCAACCATTGGAATAGTCGTAGGCTACACCGAAATAGGCACCTGAAGAGACTCCAGAAGTTACTTGCCATCCCCATGGCGTCGGAATCTGGGAAGCACAAGTGGTGGCACCGCTGGTTCCGTATTTGTTCATAATTTTGACTGTTTGTCCATTAGGACAGCTCAAGGCAATGTAGATATCACCGATAAATGAGTGCTCCAACTGGATACGGACATACAAAATGTCATCGGCACTTTGGATGGTGGCAGAGGGAGCAAAAGCTGTAAAGGTTACAGATGAAGTGTATGCACATCCATTACCACAGTCCACACCGTCGGGAAGGAAGATGGTGTCCGTTACCTTCAAAGTGGTCAGCTGTTCACTGAACACAGAGTCCACCTGAATGACGGAAAGGTTTGAATAGGTGGAGGAGACTGTGATTTGGTCGCCAGTACACATGGGAGGTAATTGCGACACTTTTCTGATGGGGTTTTGGGACGTTCTGATACGGAAGATTTCAGGCATATAGTTTTGACAGCCTGCACTATCCACATTGGAGATAGCGATATCATAACCGCGACCTGTGGTGAAATAGTAATCCAGGGTGTTCATGCCCACACCTTCCAAGGTCTCAATGCCCAAGTCCCAGGTGAAAGTGGTGGTGGCGTCATCTTGATGATAGCTGAAGTCATTGTCCTGATAGACACCGTGAACTACCATGTGCAAAGTGTCTTTTTCACACAAATCCACATAATAGAAACCGTCTTCAGCAAGATGCGGATAATGGGATGATAATACGGAGTCAATTTCCAAACTTACACGCTGGCAAGGAGCCACGCAGCCGGTGTGGATCACAAAGCCTGAACCGACAGAATCTGCATCGGAGACAAATCTCAGGGTGATGGCACCTGACGGATTGTTGACGGTGGCGGTGAAAGCCACATTGGTAGCAGTAACACCGTACATCACATCATTATTGATAGCCCCAATCAGCAATGAGTCATCGGGGGTGAGACCATCATAAATGTACAGGGTGTCGCTGGGGTGAATATCAAAGTCTAAAGTGACCACAAATATTTGAACACACGCTGCATTTTGGTTGTCAGAGTGGATGGTCAGCAGGTCGTTGCGGTTGGGACCATAATTTCCTTGGAGACCGCCATGGTCATAGATAACGAATCCACAGCCTGTTACGTCAGTGGTGCTACCGCCCATGGTGACTACAGTCTGCGCTGAAACGGTACCAATAACCCCGCAAATAATAAAAGCGAGTATAGCTAAAATTCTTTTCATTGTTGTATGTTTTTATTTTTGTTGATTTTCTATGGATTACAAACCGTATTCTGACAATACAGCGCGCTTCTGTTCCTCAAACCATTGTTTGGAGTTGACAATGATGTAGGCGCCAGTATTACCCATGGGATATACCACCGTCATGAAAGCATGCTGCTCCAAGTCAAAGTCATAACGGTTGATGGCACCGCTGCTGATAATATCTTGGTAATTGCAGCTTTTGCCGGCTTTGACATGGTTCTTCAAGTCGTCTTTCATGATGAAAGTGCCTTCCGGTTCCGACATTTTCAAGGCCACATAGCAGAAATAATTCAGATTGACATGCTCAATCAATAATTGTTTCGGATTGTTGGCTCTTAAATCGTTAACTTTGGCAGCTCCTAATATCTCTGTGAGGCGAGGATCAACCTTAATTTCTTTCTTGCTTTGCTGTGAATAGGCTCCAATTAGAAGGGAAAAAGCCATCGCAAATAAAATCAGTTTTTTCATAACTATCTAAATTTTAATATGTTATCTTTTTTACATTTTCTTTTTTGCTGTCTTTCTCTAACTACATGACGCTTTAAATCCTCAAAACGTTACAGCAAAATGAAAATTTTTTTTCTAATCGGCAAAGATACAAAATATTTAATATAAATATACTTTACTTGAAAAAATAGATACCCATATATAGATATATTTCTGATTTTTTTATCTTTCCTTGATAATCTGCAGAGTCCCGTGATAGTTGACAGTTTTTAATCTTCCTTTGTAGTAGAAAGTGAAGTAATAAGTGCCATCGGTCACTTTGGAAGCGTCGAATACCTGTTCGCCCACAATGATTCCATTACCTCTCTTGCCAGTCATATCCATGAAGGTGTCGTAGTTGAGAGCGTGGTAAACTTGCTTGCCCCAGCGGTCAAAAATGGTCAGTTCGTTATTTCTGTATTTGTCTGGGTCATAGTCGTTCACATTGGTATTGAGGTTACCGATAGCGAAAACATCATTCACACCGTCACCGTTGGGAGTGATGACATTCGGGAAAATCAGGTCTGCTTCCAAAGTAATTGTATGGGTGATACTGCTGTTACATCCGTCAGGAGTGAACATGGATAAAGTCACATCATAGTCGCCCCAGCTGGAGTAGCTGTGTTCAAGGGCGTAGCTGGAGGAGTCAATGCTGCCATCCCCAAAATCCCAATAGAAACCCATGCCGTCGCCGAATTCCAGGGTGTCGCCCTGTACTTGGAAGAAGATGGAGCCATTGGTTTCAGACCATAAGGATACCTCTGGCAGGGCATCGAATTCAGCCAAGGGCTGGTAATTGATAGTCAGGTAATTGTATTTGGTGATAGAATCCGTGCATCCTTCATCGGTTATGACCACCAATTTGACAGTATATTGTCCCTCGTGATCAAATTGCAGGTCGGGGGTCGCCTTGTCGGAAGTAAGGACCACATTGCCATTCTCATCATAGATAATCCAATGGTACGACATGCCCATAGTGTCGTTGGCGAAGCTGGCATTGTTGAAATGTACGGTCAATGGTGCGCAACCAGAGGTGTCGGACGCGGAGAATTCGGGCATTGGTTTCGGGGAAACATAGACATTGACGGTGTCGGAACCTACGCAAACCAATCCGTCTTCGTTGGTCACAGACACACGGACCGAGTAATCGCCCGCGGAAGTCAGAAAGATGGAAGGGCTGTGCTCGCCGGTGTTCCATACGAGTGAGGTATAAGGCTCGTCATAGCCACAATCTAATTCATAAAGGTCACCATGGCAGATGGCAATGTCGGGTCCGAGGTCGGGATGAGGTCTCTCCACCACGTTCAAAACAAAGCTGGTGTCGTATTCGCAACCTAAATCGTCAATAACATGCACTGTGTATTCAAAATTACCACCTTCGGAGGGGATAATGGAGGAATTTTCCGCACCAGGTCCTGTCACATACACGGAGTCGGCAAAAACGGTGTAGGACCAATCTTGAGGTACCAAAGAGGGGTCTAAAGCCATTTCCCATTCGGTAATCCAACCGTTGTCCGCTCCCCAGCCATCGATGACGGTAATCGCCCATTGTCCGTTCATGGGGCATCCGATCAACGAATTGAAGGACTCGTCAGGATGATAAACATTGGTCATATTGAGCGTATTGGTGGAGTCAACACTGCCATTGTGGACATTGACGGTTTCGTAAACATATCCATAGCCATTGGCATATTGGTACCCGTTGCTGGTATTGTTCGACCAACAATAATTCCAGGGCTGACCCATTTGGTTTTGGCTGTCGTTGGGGTTGCAACCGTTGGAGTAGTCGTAGGCAATGCCAAAATTTGCGCCGGAAGATACTCCGGATGTTATTTGCCATCCCCAGGGAACGGGAATATAGGCGGAGCACTGGGAGGAGCCGCTTGACCCGTATTTGTTCATGATTTTGGCTCTTTGTCCGTTCGGACAGGTGAGCGCGATATAGACATCACCGATGTAGGAGTGCTCTAATTTTATCCTGACATACAGAATGTCGTCGGCGCTCTGTATGGTGGCGTTGGGAGCGAATGCGGTGAAAGTCACTGGAGAATTGTATTCGCATCCGTTACCGCAATCCACTCCGTCGGGAATGAATACGGTGTCGTTGACAGCCAGTGTCGTTTCCTGTACGCTGTGAACCGAGTCAATTTGCAACACGGAAAGATTGGAGTATCCGGAGGTTATCGTTATTTCATCACCAGAACAAATGGCGGGTAATGGCTGTATGTGCTTAATGGGGTTCATGGAGGTTCTGATTCGGAAGATGGTAGGCATCATGTTTTTGCAGCCGGCGCTATCCTCATTGCTGATCGAAATGTCATATCCTCGTCCCCCTTCAAACAGATAGTCCAGTACAGTCATCCCTTCTCCTTCCATGTAATCAACGCCTAAGTCCCATTTGAATGTTACATTGGTGTCGGCCTGGTGGTAAGTGTAGTCATTGTCGGGATAAACTCCGTTAACCACCAGATGAAGAGTGTCGTTCCCGCAAAGATCTATGTAATAAAAGCCGTCTGTATCCAGCTGCGGATAATGAGAGGATAAAAAGGGATTGATTTCCAAACCGACACGTTGGCAAGCACGAACGCAACTTGTTTCAACCAGGTACCCGCTGGATTGGAGGGTGTCGTCACTTTTGAATCTTAGGGTTATCGCTCCGCTCGGATTGTGGACAGTAGCAGAGTAAACGAGTTCGTTTGCGGAAACGTTATTTGCAATTTGGCTGTTGATGGCCGCTAATAACAAAGAGTCTGCCGCCATGTCCCCGTCATACACAAACAAGGTGTCATTGTGACAAATTTCCAGATACACCATGTTGATTTTCACTTGCACATTGGGATTCGTGGGGTCGTCCGAATGAATGGTCAAGATGTCATTACGGTGGGGACCGTAATTTCCTTGGAGACCACCGTGGTCTAAAATGACAAAATCACATCCTGTGACACTTGTTGTGCTACCTCCCATCGTAACGAAGGTCTGTGCGGAAATGGTCCCCATAATCCCGCAAATGATAAAGGCTAAAAGAATAATATTGTTTTTCATTGCGCTATGGTTTTTAGAGTTTTCTTTCAACCACATGACGCTAAAAACTCGCAAAACGTTACAATGAAATCAAGTTTTTGACAGTCTGGAGGTTTACATAAATTTCAAATATACAAGCAGTTATATTAAAAATATTAAACTGTTGTAAATATATAAGGGGGATTGATTTTAGAAGTGTGACTGCGCAGTGAATACAGAGCTGTTCCGGAAAAATAGGGTTGTTCTGGAAAACGGTAGCGCTGCTACGGAAAACAGTAGGGCTGTCATATCATGGCAGCCCTGAGAATTAAAAAAAACGTGTCAAATAGAAATCTGACACGTTTGAAAAAGTGGTGCTGACGGGAATTGAACCAGTGACACACGGATTTTCAGTCCGTTGCTCTACCAACTGAGCTACAGCACCAGCTGTTTTTGGAGTTGCAAAAATACAAAAAAAATCAATCTACACTATAATTTTCAGAAAAATTTTTCGAAATCAATATAAATGATTGATATTCAGTAATTTTAATTTTATTGATTGAATCATGACAATGCATCTTTCCCTCTTTTTCTCATTTATATGCGAGGGAAAATGGAAGTTAATCATTCAATTTCTTGCCGTAAGCCAAATCTCCGGCATCTCCCAAACCAGGTACGATAAAAGAATTGGCAGTCAGTTCGTCGTCCACGGCACCCACCCAGATGGTGCATTTACGGGGTGAGAGATTCTTTTGCAAGTACTCGATGCCCTGGGCGGAAGCGATGGCGCAAACAATGTGCGTGTGCCTGGGGTTGCCGTTGTTGAGGAGTTCTTCGTATGCAAGAATCATGGATTGTCCTGTCGCCAACATCGAGTCGGCGATAATCAGTGTACGGTCCTCTAAATTGGGAGCCGACATGTAGTCCACCTGGATTTCGAAGGAACCGTCGCGGTAATGTTTCCTGAAAGCCGAAATAAAAGCGTTTTCAGAGTCGTCAAAATAATTGAGTAATCCTTGGTGGAAAGGAAGTCCAGCACGCAAAATCGTGGCCAAAACGGGCTTCTCCTTGAGCAGATTCATATTGGCTATGCCAAGCGGAGTAGGGACTTCACGCTTTTCGTATTCCATCTGCTTGCTGATTTCGTAGGCGAAAATCTCTCCTAAACGTTCCAAATTTCTTCTGAAGCGCATACTGTCTTGTTGAGCGTTCTCGCTTCTTATTTCCGCAATGAAATGATTGAAAATAGAATTTTCTAATCCTAAGTTTCTGATGGGTTTCATAATGTTTGTTGTTTTTGTTTAATGGTTAATTTTTTTTTTGAGCTGTGAGCTATGAGTTGTGAGCTGTAGGGTATGAGGTTAGAGTTTAGGGTTTGGGTTTAATGGGGAGTCTTAGGCTTGGCATTCGAGGGGAGTTTAAATGTTCTCAACACGCAATCCTAAGTTCTTAATTCTTATCTCACAGCTCATCGCTCATCGCTCACAGCGTATAGCTCTTAACTTTTAATCGCCTTATATAGTTTAATCAGTCCACCCAAGTAAAAATCCCGGGTATAGTGCAGCATGTTGAAAGTGTATGGAATGCCGCCGAAACTTTTGTAGAGTCTGGCCACATTCTCGTTCATTGAGCCGTTGAAGTCCAGAATGTATTGTTGTTCCGCATGACGACGAATATACTCGTCAATCAGGAAAAACATGGCTTTTTTGTCCGCCTGTGTATTGTCCCGCCCCGAAAACCAGAACCATATTTTGCCATTGTCCTTCAGAAAAAGGGCTCCGGCAATCAATTTTCCTTCGCTCAGCACGCCAACGTTGTCTAATAATCCTTGATTATGTGCATGGTGCGCCATTCTCATCAAGGTATAATAGTCTCTTTTTTTGTAATGTACTGCCTTCCGTTTGCCCCTGTTATGTTGAAATAGCCGGATGGTTTCCTTGATGGAGGCATTTTCGATATATTGCAAGTCTTGTTTCTGTGCGGATTTGATGTTCCGGCTGGTATTCTGCGAGTATTGGCGGACAATGGTTTCGTAGGATTGTTTCAAGCCTAAGCGATGCGATACCATTTCAATTACCTTGTTGTCAATGAGTTCGCATGGATTGTTCTCATTGAGAAAAAGGTCAATCTGTTTGTATTTCCGTGGTATGGCATCGATAAATTCCTTCACCAGTTCGGGACTGATCTCCTTTTTGGAGAAAATGCCCATCCGATTATAAAAGAATGGGGTGAAGACGTACTTGATGGACAGCTTTGAACGTACCGGCAACGGCATGATACTTTGATAGTCATCTTCTACTAGGGCACACCAGTTCGGATTGCCGATACTTAAAAAATCGAAATCGACAAAAATAGTGGGATTCAATGCCGTATGGGCAGTTTTGTTCCAGCTGTCTTTGTCGATTTCCGAATGCTTAAGAAAGCGTATCATCTGCTTAGTTCATCAGAATTTCCAGAATTTTGATGGCACAATCGCTGATGACGGAGCCCGGGCCGAAAATGGCGGCGGCACCGGCCTTGTACAGGAAGTCGTAGTCCTGTGGCGGAATAACACCACCCACCACCACGATGATGTCCTCGCGGCCTAATTTCTTCAGTTCTTCAATTACTTGGGGAACCAAAGTCTTGTGACCAGCAGCCAATGAGGAAACGCCCAATACGTGAACGTCGTTCTCAACGGCTTGTTTGGCAGCTTCTTCTGGAGTCTGGAACAAGGGTCCCATGTCCACGTCAAAGCCGATGTCGGCATAACCGGTGGAAACTACCTTAGCGCCACGGTCGTGACCGTCCTGGCCCATTTTGGCAACCATAATACGCGGACGACGGCCTTCTTTCTTGGCGAATTCGTCGGCCATCTCGCAAGCTTTCTTGAAGCTGGTGTTTTCTTTTTGTTCTGAACTGTACACGCCTGTAATTAAATTGATTTTTGCTTTGTATCTTCCGAAAACTTTCTCCATAGCGTAGGAGATTTCACCCAAAGAGGCACGTTTTTTGGCGGCATCTACTGACAATTCCAGCAGATTACCCTCACCGGTCTCGGCGCAGCGGGTGATAGCCTCTAAACAAGCCTGAACCTCTTCGTTGTTACGTTCTGCTCTCAGCTTGGTCAAACGCTTGATTTGGGCCTCACGTACGGCTGTATTATCAACTTCCAGAGTCTCAATCGGGTCTTCCTTGTCCAGACGGTATTTGTTGACACCCACGATGGATTCGATGCCGGAGTCGATTTTGGCCTGTTTTCTGGCGGCGGCTTCCTCGATTCTCATCTTTGGAATACCGGTCTCGATAGCTTTGGCCATGCCACCCAAGGCTTCCACTTCCTGGATATGACCCCAGGCGCGGTGTGCCAGTGCATGGGTGAGGCTTTCCACATAATAGGATCCAGCCCATGGGTCAACTACACGGCAAACGTTGGTCTCTTCCTGAATGTAAATCTGGGTGTTACGGGCAATACGTGCGGAGAAGTCGGTAGGTAATGCGATAGCTTCGTCCAAGGCGTTGGTGTGCAGTGACTGGGTGTGTCCCAGAGCGGCACCCATAGCTTCGATACAAGTACGGGCCACGTTGTTGAACGGATCCTGCTCGGTGAGGCTCCATCCTGAGGTTTGCGTATGCGTACGTAAGGCCAAAGACTTGGGATTCTTCGGGTTGAAAGTACTTACAATTTTAGCCCACAGCATACGGGCAGCACGCATTTTGGCGATTTCCATGAAGTGGTTCATGCCCGAGCACCAGAAAAATGACAGACGCGGTGCGAAAGCGTCAACGTCCAAGCCTGCTTTGACACCGGTACGCAGGTAGTCCCAGCCGTCGGCCAGGGTGTATGCCATTTCAATGTCGGAGGTGGCACCAGCTTCCTGCATGTGATAGCCTGAGACAGAGATGCTGTTGAATTTCGGCATTTTCTGTGAGGTGAACTCGAAAATATCGGCGATAATGCGCATCGAGTGTTCAGGCGGATAAATATAAGTGTTACGTACCATGAATTCCTTCAGAATGTCGTTCTGGATGGTACCTTGCAATTCTTCATATTTGGCACCTTGTTCCAAAGCGGCGACGATGTAGAACGCCAAAATCGGCATAACTGCACCATTCATGGTCATAGAAACAGACATTTTGTTCAAGGGAATCTGGTCGAACAAAACCTTCATGTCTTCGACAGAGCAGATACTCACACCGGCCTTGCCCACATCACCCATTACACGCTCGTGATCGGCGTCGTAGCCACGGTGGGTGGCCAAGTCGAAGGCCACAGACAGACCTTTCTGACCAGCCGCGATATTACGGCGATAGAAGGCGTTACTTTCCTCAGCGGTGGAGAATCCGGCGTATTGACGGATGGTCCATGGGCGCATCACATACATAGTGGAGTAAGGTCCACGGAGGTAAGGGGCGATGCCGGCGGCATAGTTGAGGTGCTCCATGCCTTCCAAATCCTCTTTCCCGTATACTGGCTTGACGGGAATCTGCTCCGTGGTCAGCCAACTGGTGTCGATGTTGTTTTCTTTAGCCCATTCGGCAAAACTCTGCTCGTTTTGCTTCTTTTGTTTGAAGTTTACTTTACTGAAATCAGGACGCATAATCAGTTTTTTTACAATTTGATTTGAAACTGCAAAGTTACGTAAAAAATCTTGAAAAACATGCAACAATACAAAAAAAATATAGGGGCGAAAAATTTTTTCACCCCTATATCTTTTTCCAGCTCATAGCTCACAGCTCATAGCTCATAGCTCACGGCTCACAGCTTGTAATTTATTTGAACATCTCAACAATTCTATTAGCGTAACGCTCATGGACAAAACGTCTCTTCACCTTCAGCGTGGGGGTGAGAATCTCGTTTTTGATTGTCCACTCGTCGGGTACAAGGATGAATTTCTTGATTTGCTCAAAATCGCCGAAATTCTTGTTGTAATTTTGTACTTCGCGGTTGTAACGCTTGATGATGTCGGGGTTGTGTACCATGTCATCGGGGGTGGTGAACTTCATTTCGTGGCGTTCGCACCAGCCTTTCAGGAACTCAAAGTCGGGAGCAATGACCGCACCGGCGAATTTTTGGTTTTCACCTACCACCATCATGTTGGCGATGAATGGAGACTCGCAGAATTTTTCTTCCAAAGCTTCGGGGTTGATATACTTGCCGAAAGAGGTTTTGAACAAGCTCTTGATACGGCCGGTAATGAAAATCTGACCCTTTTCGTTGCGGCGACCCATGTCTCCGGTGTGATACCAGCCGTCCTTGTCAATGACCTCGGCGGTCAGTTCGGGATCCTTGTAGTAGCCCATCATCACGTTATGACCACGGCACAGCAATTCGCCATTGTCGTCGAATTTGATTTCCACGCCGGGCAGCGGGAAGCCCACGGTGCCCACTTCACGTCCGTCACGGTCACGGCAGCTCACGGCAATCACAGGAGAGGTCTCGGTGCTGCCATATCCCTCGAAAACGGGCATGCCGATGGCGGAGAAGAAAGAGGCCAGATGTGGCTGGATGCTGGCGGCACCTGACACAACGATGTCGAAATTGCCACCGATTTTTTCACGTATCTTTTTGTAAACCAGCTTGTCGGCAATGCTGTGCTTGAAGTTGTACCAGGCAGAGCGTTCGTAATCTTGGATTTTGTATTGTTTGGCCACTCCAACTGCCCATACGAAAATTTTCTGGGCCATGGGTTTCATGTTGAACTTCGAACTCCAGATTTTGTCGTAGAATTTCTCCAACACACGGGGTACTGCTGACATCATGGTGGGGTTCACCTCTTTGATGTTCTCGGCAATGGTGCCCAAATTCTGAGCGTAATATACGGACATGCCCAAATATTGGTACAGGAATACCAGCATACGCTCGTAGGCATGGCAGATGGGCAGGAAACTGAAGGCCTTGTTGGACCATTTGGCTGGCGTTTGGCGCAGGTTGAGCAGCTGATGCACAATGTTGCGGTGTGACAGCATCACGCCTTTCGGATGGCCGGTGGTGCCGGAAGTGTACATGATGGTGCAGCAGTCTTCCTCTTTCACGGCGTCGCTGCGGCGTTTCAGCTCTTCGGGGTTGGCATTCTCACGGCCCATCTCAATCAGCTGGTCCAAATAGGGGAAGCGGTCGCGGTTGATGAAAGTATAGACTTTCTCCAACTTTGGGGTGTCGCCCATGATGTTACTGATCTTGTTCATCACTTCCACGCCTTCAACGAAAACGACCTTCATGTCGGAGTGGTTGACGATGTAATGGTAGTCGCTCTCGCTGATGGTCGGATACACGGGAACTGTGATGGCTCCGATTTGCATGATGCCCATGTCCAGCATGTTCCATTCGGGACGGTTGTTGGCGATGATGCCAACTTTGTCGCCAGGTTCCACACCTAACTTCATCAGTCCGTAACTGATGTTGTCTGTTAATTCTTTATATTGGGCGGGTGAGAAGGTTACCCATTTCTGATCTCTTTTACAGCCTAAAGCAACGGTCTGTTTGGGATATTTTTCCTCATAACGATTCAAAATATCAAAAAGTCTGCTGATTTCTTTCATGTTTATGTTTTAAGTTGATAATTTTCTTGTCAGGTGACGCCAATAAAAAATGCAAAAGAATGAAAAAAAATGACAGACTTGTTTTTTATGGTGTGTTTGAGGGGTAAATGTGGCGAAATTCTTAAATGAGGGGTGAAATTCCTAAATAAGGGGTGAAATTCAAATGCTGTGGGGCGAAATTTAAAAATACGGGGTGAAATAAATTTTTTGTATCTTTGCACCCCTTTAAAATATATTGTATAATGAACCAGAAAATACCGGATTACTTGGCGAATTTCCGCATCAACATCCAGATGCTGCTTTTCGTTTTGGTATTTTCCATTGCGTTTGTTTCCATTTATACCCCCTTCGATCTTACCAGTTGGTACCAGTCCAACGATGATGTGATGAAAATGGTCTATGCTTCCATCACCGTTTTGGGTTGTGTTTCCATTTTGGTGTTGAGTCGCTTGATTTTGTGGGCAGTGTGCCGCCGCGACCGTATCTCTATCTTGCAATATGTCTTATGGATCGCATCGGAAATCATCTTTATTGTATTCGTTTATTCAGTTTTCAATAAATTTGCGCTGCAAGATACCCGTCCTTTTGAGGATATTTTCAAAAGAGCGCTAATTTTTGTGCCTTCTATCCTTTTTATCCCTTATTTGGTGTCGTATTTATACTATTCTTTGAAAGAAAAGAACAATAAACTGAATAGTTTGCTCGACAAAAAGGAGATTTGGGACAACAAACCCTATACCCATGTGGATGAGGTGTTCAATTTCTGTGACGAAAAAGGAAGACTGAAATTGTCCATCCTGTTGGCAAATGTTTACTATCTTGCGTCAGCAGATAATTATGTTAATATATATTATATGGATAATGGACATTTGTTCCATTACATGCTCCGCAACAATCTGAAGGATTTGGAAGAGAAGTTGAGCAACAAAGGCTTCTGTCGCAGTCATCGTTCGTATATCGTTAATATGCAGAAGATTAAGATGATCAGCAAAGAGAAGGAAGGTCTGTTCATCAATTTCGACAACGAAGAGGTGGCTCCGCTGCCGGTGTCCAAAACCTATTCTGAACAGATTGTGGACAAATTTGCCACTTCCGAATAGCTTTTCTTGCACTCATTATGAAAGAAAGGGCTCCCCGCAACAAGACTTTAACCCTGACGGAGGAGGAGAGAAAATCTCTTCAGTCCCGTTTGTTGTCTGCCCATCAGGTCAAAGGTAATACTAATCTGATTAACAAGACTATACATGGGGATGCCTTGTTGTTGTTGTCGCAGTTTCCGGCACAAATGGCTGACTTGATTATTGTGGATCCACCCTATAATCTGTCCAAGAATTTCAATGGTTTCCAGTTCAAGGCTACTACGGATAGTCAATATCTGGAGTACCTGCGCTCATGGTTTCCACAGCTGTGTAAATTGTTGAAACCCAATGGGTCCTTGTATCTTTGCGGTGACTGGAAATCCACTTCGGCCTTGCAGCAGGTGATGGAGGAGAATCTGACGGTGATGAACCGCATCACCTGGCAGCGAGAGAAGGGCAGGGGAGCTTCCAGAAATTGGAAGAACGGCATGGAGGATATCTGGTTTGGAGTCATAGACAAGAATAATTATTATTTTGATTTAGAATCAGTTAAACAGAAAAGAAGGGTGTTGGCCCCTTATCGTGAAAAAGGTATGCCGAAAGACTGGGAAGAAGGTGATGAGGGTAAATTCCGTCTTACTTGCCCGTCGAATTTCTGGGATGACATCACCGTTCCTTACTGGTCGATGCCGGAGAATACCGATCATCCGACACAAAAACCCGAGAAACTTATTGCTAAGCTGATTCTGGCCTCTTGCCCTCCTGACGGTTTGGTCTTCGATCCGTTCCTCGGTTCTGGTACCACTTCTGTCGTGGCCAAAAAATTAGGACGTCAATATCTGGGCATTGAAATGAATGAGGAATATTGCCTTTGGGCGGAAAAACGTCTGATGCTGGCTGATGAAAATCCACGTATCCAAGGATACGAAAACGGGGTGTTCAAAGAGCGAAATATGCACTGATATTTTTTTGATTTTTCGTGCCAATTTGTGCACAAAAATGTGCGTTTATTTTCACCTTTTTCTTAATTCTCTAATAATCAAAGAAAAAAAATATCAACGTCATTTTGTTCATAATAAATATGAATTTTAACATTCTAATCGCTCTAACTTTTTTATTTTAGCAAAAGAGTTTTAGAGAGATTTTTGTAAAGCTAATAGCCGTTCTATCAGTGAGTTATTAAATTTGCCAGTGACGGGCTTTGTGTAGTTTTATGAAAAAGAGGCGAGGAAGACTTACGATTGGAAAAAATACAAGTAAATTTATGGATACAGATTTATCACTTTTCGACAATTTGAAAATTTCGGAGTCCTTGGAAGAGGTGGATGTCCAGAAAAAAGACAACCAGCAGGCACTGATAGAGAGCCGTGCGAATGGTTTGGAGAAAATGCAGTTCGATGACCTGGAAGAATTGGTCATGGGAAGTACGCAAGAAGAAGTGAAGAATGTGGAGGTTGTGGAAAAGGAGCCAATGAAAACGTATAAGAAAGAGGATATTTTCCAGGAAGTGGTGGAATATTTCCATGGAGACGAGCTGGCAGCGGGTGTTTGGATTGACAAATATGCGTTGAAAAACGATGAAGGCCAGCTGATGGAACGTAATCCCGACGAGATGCACCATCGTATGGCTCGCGAGTTTGCCCGTATCGAAAAGAAATACGCCAACCCGATGAGTGAGGAGTTGATATATTCCTTGTTCAAGAATTTCAAATACGTTATCCCTCAGGGAAGCCCGATGGCCGGTATCGGTAATAATTTCCAGATTTCGTCTTTGTCCAATTGCTTCGTTATCGGTAACGATGCACGCTCCGACTCCTATGGCGGTATCATGAAAATGGACGAGGAACAGGTACAGCTGATGAAACGTCGTGGTGGCGTGGGTCATGACCTGTCCCATATTCGTCCCACTGGCAGCAAGGTGCAGAACTGCGCTATTTCCTCTACCGGTGTGGTGCCTTTCATGGAAAGATATTCCAACTCTACCCGTGAGGTGGCCCAGGATGGTCGCCGTGGCGCTTTGATGTTGTCTATCTCCATCAAACATCCCGATGCCGAGCGTTTTATCGATGCTAAAATGACCGAGGGCCGAATCACCGGCGCTAACGTGTCCGTGCGTATTGACGATGAGTTCATGGAATGCGTGAGAACTGGCAAACCTTATGTTCAGCAATATCCTATCGATTCTCCCAATCCGAAATTCAGACAGGAAGTTGATGCTTCCAAGTTGTGGCAGAAGATTACTCACAACGCATGGAAGTCTGCTGAACCGGGAGTGTTGTTCTGGGACACTATCCACAGAGAAGCTATTCCCGACTGCTATGCCGATGAAGGTTTCTTGACCGTTTCCACCAACCCCTGCGGCGAAATTCCGTTGTGTCCTTACGACAGTTGCCGTCTGATTGCCATGAACCTATACAGTTATGTGGATAATCCTTTCACCGAACAGGCCAGTTTCAATATGCCGCTGTTCCGTCAGCATGTGCAGTATGCCCAGCGTCTGATGGATGACATTATTGACTTGGAATTGGAGAAAATCGAGAGGATTATTGACAAAATCAAGAAAGATCCTGAGACGGATGATATCAAACGTGTGGAACTGGAACTGTGGAACAAAATCAAGAAACAGTCTCTGAAGGGTCGTCGTACCGGTCTGGGTATAACCGCTGAAGGCGATATGCTGGCCGCATTGAATATCCAGTATGGTTCCGACCACGGTAACGCTTTCTCAACCGAGGTGCACAAACAGTTGGCTTTGGCCGCTTACCGTTCTTCTGTTACCATGGCTCGTGAAAGAGGCGCTTTCCCAGTGTATAGCTGCATCAAGGAAAGCCGCAATCCTTTTGTGTTGCGTCTGAAAGCTGCCGACGAGAAGTTGTATGAAGACATGATCCGCTACGGCCGTAGAAATATCGCCCTGCTGACCATCGCTCCTACGGGAAGTGTGAGTATTTGTACTCAAACCACTTCCGGTATTGAGCCGGTTTTCAATGTGGTGTATATGAGAAGAAGAAAAGTGAATCCTAACGATATGAACCGCCGCAAGACCGTGCGTGATACTGTGGGTGATCTTTTCGAGGAATATATGGTCTTCCATCCGAAATTCATCGACTGGGCCGCTGTCAAGGGCATCAGCAAGGAAGAGCTGGAAGCTATGGATAAAGACGAGATCTTGGCTTTGGTGGAGAAATCTCCTTACTACAAGTCCATGGCTGCCGATACCGATTATCTGAAGAAAGTGGAACTGCAGGGTATGGTCCAGAAATGGGTGGACCACTCCATTTCCGTTACCGTAAATTTGCCTGCCGACACTACCGAGGAAACCGTGGCAGGCTTGTATGTCAAAGCTTGGGAAGTGGGTTGCAAGGGCATGACCGTTTATCGTGAGGGTTCTCGCGACGGTGTGCTGAATACCATCACCAAGAAGGAAGAAGAGAAACCTGCCGAACAACCCAAGAATTACAAACGTCCCACCTCTCTGCCGGCGGAAATTGTGAGATTCAAAAACAATTGTGAGGACTGGATTGCTTTTGTGGGTCTGCGTGACGGTCGTCCGTACGAGATTTTCACCGGTAAGACCGAAAGCGATCGCTTCGTCATTCCCAAATGGGTGGAATCAGGTTTCATCATCAAGAATCGCCACGAGGATGGCACAAAAACCTACGATTTCCAATACTACGATAAAGACGGTTATGAAGTGCTGATGAAGGGCTTGTCCCGTACTTTCAATCCTGAATTCTGGAACTATGCCAAGATGATCTCCGCTTTGCTGAGACATGAAATTCCGATGGAAAGTATCATCAACATCATTTCCGGTTTGAATTTCCGCGAGGAATCCATCAACTCATGGAAGAATGGTGTGATTCGCGCCCTGAAGAAATTCCTCCGCGATGGTACAAAAGCCAAGGGTGCTGTTTGCCCGAATTGCGGTCAGGAGAATACCATGGAGTACAAGGAGGGCTGCTTGTGCTGCTCCAACTGTGGTTACTCCAAATGTGGTTCGTAATCATTTTTTTAATGGGGTTAATAAATTGAAAAAGGGTGGTCGGCAACGAACTGCCCTTTTTTGTATGAAGGTCGGCGAATATTTTGTAATTTTGTAGCCGAATTATGGTAGAACAGTTTCGACAACATATTGAACAATTAGTGCCCTTCGCGCAGGAAAAAAAATATCTGCTGACGGTGAGCGGTGGTGCCGATTCCTCGGTGATGGCCTGGCTTTTCCATCACTGCGGATTTGACTTTGCCATAGCGCATTGCAATTTTCATCTGCGGGGAGAAGAATCGGATAAAGATATGCTGTTGGTGCGCGAAATGGCTAAGAATTACGGTGTGCGGTACTTTGAGCAGGAGTTTGATACGCTGGATTACCAGAAACAGCATGGCTTGTCGCTGGAAATGGCAGCGCGGGAACTGCGTTACCACTGGTTCGCGCAAATTTTCACCGACTTTGATTTTGTGGTGACCGCTCATAATGCCAATGACAATGCCGAGACTTTTCTCCTGAATATGACTCGTGGGACGGGTTTGAGGGGGCTGACCGCCATTCCGGAAAAGACCACCACATTGCTCCGTCCGTTATTGCATTTCTCTTCGGCTCAAATCCGGCGTTTTGCCGCTGAAAAAGGTATTGCATATAGAAATGATGCTTCTAACGAATCAGAGGCTTTCCAGCGCAATAAAATCAGGCTTTCTGTGATGCCTAAACTGGAGGAGCTGAATCCGGAGCTGATTCCTGTTTTTTCACGCAATATTGATTTGCTGAAACGCCAGTATCGTTTTTATCAGCGGAAAATGGATGAGATCAAGTCCTCGCTGCTTGCTGAAGAGGGGGAGATGTTGCGCATTTCGATAGATAAATTACGTAAGTGTGAAGACCCGGCGCTGGTATTATTCGAAATATTGAAGGATGATGGCTTTAACGCCTCTGAGGTGGAGCAGATTCTGGATTCATTGGAAAAATCCCCCGGAAAATGTTTCTATTCATCCCGTTATCAAGTGGTGAAGGATAGAAAATACCTGATTGTCAGCCCTATAGATACTTTTCAGCAAGAAGAGAAAAAGATTGAAAAGATAGATGATTTGGAGGCTTTGGGCTTCACTGTGGAAAAGTTCCCAATCAGCATTGCCCCTGATTATACTCCCAATCCTGATATTTTGTACGTGGACGAGAAAAAGCTGGTCTTTCCGCTGATTTTGCGCCACTGGCAGGAGGGCGACCGCTTCTGTCCCTTTGGTATGCAGGGTAGCAAGAAATTGAGCGATTTTTTTATAGATCAGAAAATCAATTTATTGGAAAAGAAAAATGTGCAGGTCCTGTGTTCTGCCGATAAAATCGTCTGGCTGGTAGGGCTTCGCAGCGACGACAGATTCAAGATAGATCATCAAACCGAAAATTATTATAAAATTCAATATTATGGATCCATTTAACGAAAACAAACCTAAACGCTCACCTTGGTTGGTGGTGCTGGCAGTATTGACCTTCATTTTCTCAGGTTTTTCCTTCCTGGGTTATTTTATGCTTTCCTTTACTTCCGGGGTGATACCGTCGGTGATTGATATGTATGAGAACATGGGAATGCCGAGTGAGGTGATTGAGGCTATGCAACATTTGGCTGAAGTGCCGTCGTGGCAGTATCTTCTGTTGTCTTTGGGCTATGCCTTGGCAGTGGTGGGTGCTGCTTTGATGCTGAAAATCAACAAAGTCGGTTTTCATCTGTATGTCATCGCCCAAATCTGGCTGTTTGTGATGTGCAATCTGGTGATTAAAGGGGCTTTGACCATGAATTGGATGAGTATTTTCACTACCGTATTGATTATAGCCTGTTATGGCTTGCTGATGCGTGAGGCCTTGATGAACAAGAATAACGGGAATCAGTTTTCGGATTACGAGGAAGTGAATGATCAAGAGGATGATGACGATGAATAGAGGGGATTTTAAGATTCTGGATCAGAAGATATACGGCAGGCCGCTGGTATATCTTGACAATGCCGCCACTACACAGAAACCGCAGGTGGTGATTGACACATTGAAGGCGTATTATGAGACCATCAACAGCAATATCCACCGAGGGGTGCATTATCTGAGCCAACGTGCTACCGATGAGTTTGAGGCTGCCCGCGAGGCGGTGCGGCGCTTTATCAATGCCCGTCATGCCTATGAGATTGTTTTCACCCGTGGAGCCACGGATTCCATGAACCTGGTGGCCGCTTCCTTCGGACGTACTTTTCTGCATGAAGGCGATGAGATTGTCGTTAGCAAGATGGAGCATCATGCCAATATTGTGCCTTGGCAGTTTCTGTGCGAGGACCGCGGCTGTGTGTTGAAAGTGCTCCCTTTCAATGAAAAGGGTGAATTATGTATAGAGCAACTTGACCAGCTGATAACTCCCAAAACCAAAATTGTGGCGGTGACGCAGGTGTCCAATTCTTTGGGTACGGTCAATCCGGTAAAGGCAATCATTGAAATAGCCCACAAAAAGGGCGTTCCTGTGCTGTTGGACGGGGCGCAAGCAGTCTCCCACTGCAAAGTGGATGTCCAGGCCTTGGATTGCGAGTTTTACTGCTTCTCGGGGCACAAAATGTATGCGCCGATGGGTATTGGGGTAATGTATGGCAAGGAGGAATGGCTGAATAAGATGAAACCCTACCAGGGTGGGGGAGAGATGATCAAGCAGGTGACTTTTGCCAAGACTACCTACAACGATTTGCCTTTCAAGTTCGAGGCAGGCACTCCCAGTGTGGGCGATGCCATGGGCTTGAAAGCTGCGATAGAATACATGGAAAGTATTGGGATTGAGAATATTGCCGCCTATGAAAAGGAATTGCTGGACTATGCGGAGAAGCGTCTGTCAAGCATTGAAGGACTTCGAATCTATGGCCAGGCAGCACAGAAAGCGGCTATCGTTTCTTTCAATATCGATAAAATCCACCCCTCTGATATCGGAGCTATTATTGACAAATTGGGAGTGGCGGTGCGTACAGGACATCACTGCACCCAACCCATCATGGATCATTTTGGCATTCCGGGCACAGTGCGGGCTTCCTTTGCCATATATAATGACAAAAAAGAAATAGACGACCTCTATGAGGCTGTCTATAGGGCAAAAAACATGTTATTGTAAAAAAATATAGAGATGCAATTTTTTTGCATCTCTATATTATAGGGGATAATTTATTCTTGAATTTTGAATTCTGAATTATATGTAGAGACGTTTCATGAAACGTCTCTACTTTTTTTGATATTAATTTTTCGAGAATCTCTTATACACTACTTCGTTATCCACGGTGGTCAGACGCATGAGATAAATGGCTTCATTCAGTTGAGAAACAGGAATAATCAATGAATTGTATCCATTGAAATTCTGGCTGTACACTACTTTGCCTAACATATCAATGATTTCCACTTTACTGATGAAATGCTCCACAGACTCAATGTTAATTTGATCATGTGCGGGATTAGGGTAGATGTTGAATTCATTTTCAGGAACAATGGAGATGCCTGTTCCTGAGGCTTCTTGTTTCACAACTAATTGGAAATAGGTGCCATCGGTTTTTGTGACTTTCATATTGCAGCGACGAGTTGAGGTAGTGGGATTTGCTTGGCAGCTTACTTGGATGGAGCCGTCACCGCTACCAGATTCGTTATTTACGGTAAACCAACTGTGGTCATTTTGATAGGTCAGAGTCCATGGCTGGTCGCTGAAAACGATGTAGTTGTAATTTGCGCCATTGGCACTGAAGATGTGTGCGGCGGGAATAACATAGAATGAACTAGTGAGGTCCAAAATATTGCAAGTGGTCTGTGAAAGCGGAACAGGATCCAACCAGGGTTGCAGTCTCTTGTCGTTTGTGGTACCAGCAGATGTCCAGTGGTAAGACATTTTGCCATAATATTCACGACTATTTGGTCCATGATGAGTTTCAGGGTCATATTCGCATTGGGAGCCTCCACCAGTAAGAGTACCTACTACTAATCCGTTGGAGTTGAACAGGGGTGAACCTGAAGAACCTCCTTCCGTAAGACTTTTGCCATTAGCGGTCGTTGCCCATGGAACTACCCAATATGCATTGGTGGCACCTGTTTCTGTAGTCTGGCCATCGGAAGAGGTCTCAAATGTGCCGGAAGTAAGCGTTGTATTATAAGTGGATATTTTTTTGACATCACCGGCCGGATGGTGAATACATACACCAGAGGAGCTTGCAGTAGCTGTTTTACTCCATCCGTTTAACACTAAACCGTCGTTTTTCAGTTTAGACCAAGTAGTGTTTTTCAATTTTAACAAAAGAAAATCGGAACCTCCTGAAATGGGACTACTGGCGATTTTGGTAACGCCTGTGTAAGTAATCATGCCAGGTTCGGTACTACATTGGCAAAAAGGACACTCGTAGTGGAAGTATATTTGAAATTGACTGAAATATTGTGTGGGTGTTCCATCTGCACAGTGATTGGCGGTGAGGAAATAGGGGGTCCCATCGCCCATGGTGTTGTTGATCAATGTGCCGGAGCACCAGCCTGTAAACACATACTGGCCTTCTGGAATTATAGCCATCATACGACCTACGCCTTTTTGTTGGACTCTCCAGTTGTCACCTTCGGAGCAGTTGACATTAATCATGCAGCTTTGAGATGCTCCATAACCGGTGTCACCATCTTTGGTGCCGGGAATACTGTTGTCAGGCAAACCTTCTGAACGGTAAAAATGGATGTAGCCTGCAATCAGAATGTCAGGATTCTCTACTTGGTTAAAAAGGTGTTGGGGAGAAACATATTCCAGAATCAAATCCCCTCCCGTGAACAGTCCGCTATTGTATCCTTCGCCAGAAGGATTGTCTTCGTTGGTATAAGGACCATAAATCAGGGATTTGTCACTGTTATAGGCAAAGAACTGGGCGCCTTCGGGCAATTGGAAACGTTCAAAGAGTGCGCAACATCCCAATGCTTTGGCATTATGTAATCTCAATCGCCAGATGTCATAGCCGTCATCAGTATGCTCCCAGATTCCTGCATTGTCAGTGGTGAGTTGCAAAGGCATGACAATACCCGTCTTCAAAGGAGTACCATCTTGGATAGATTTTTCCGATTTGGCTTGAAGAGCTGCTAAGTCGGGAGTGGCAACATCAACTTGAGGAATTGAGATTTCAGATAATTGTGCCACAGCACTTTTGGGAAGTATGCCGCTGTTTATTTGTGCGGATACCCATTGACCGATGATCAGACAAATGGCCAATAAAGAGATAGGAAGTAAATTTTTCATATTCATTAATATTGATTCTATTTATGTTACTTTCTTTTGAGCCTGCAAATTTATCACTTTTTTTTGGATTTTTCGTGTGGGGATTGAAATATTAAATTTTTTTTGTATTTTTGCAGCGGTTTTGCAAGCGGTTGTCAGCCGCTCTTGGTTGCTGGTAGCAATGGCAGAATCTCCTCTATAGGTTATTTATTTTCAAAAACGAAATTAGCATTCATTTTATTTTATTTATGGAGAACTCTCTTGAAAAGAAATCGAAAAGAAAACGTATTTCTGTCCCCGGAACGGGTCCTGTGGCCACTTCAAATGTGAAGAAAATATCATCAGGGATGCTTGTTGCCAATGAAGTGAAACCTGAAGAAAATCAGGTTTCGACAGAAAATATGGTCGAAGGCGGTTTGATGCAGGATGTGAAAGACAATACACAGGAAACGGAAGTCCAGGTTGTGGTAAATGCGGAACCTCTTGTGCAAGTGGAAAAGACTGAAACAAAAGGGAGAAAGCAAAAAAGAACCAAGAAAAAAGAAGTACAGCCACAGTTGGACTTGACCTTGGATGATAATGTGGAAATGTCGGTGGCAGATGTAATCCCCAAGAAAAACTCCTCGCGTAAGAGATCAAGAGCAAAAGTTGCAGAGAAAGAAAAAAATGCTGAGATACTGGCATTGAATGATATCATGCTGGATGATGATTCTTTTGCAGATGCTGTGGCAGAACCTGTTGATATTGCAAATAAAGTTGCTGTGACAGTTGAACCCGTCGCTGAAATAGAGGAGCGTTCGGAAATGTTGGAGATGGAAGCACAGGATGAGAAGGAGCAAAAAGTACCCGAACAGTCTACCGTGTTTGACGAACAGTGGGGTATAGTGGCCAATGCCAATTACGACGGTTCCGTGACCGCAGAGGGCGTACTGGAAATCAATGCAGACAATTCCTGCGGCTTTCTCCGTTCTTCAGATTATAATTATTTGTCCTCCCCAGACGATATATATGTATCTCCTTCCCAGATTAAGTTGTTCGGCTTGAAGAACGGAGATACTATCAAAGGTGCCATCCGTCCGCCAAAAGAAGGAGAGAAGTTTTTTCCGTTAACAAAAATTGAAAAAATCAATGGCCGTAATCCTGAGGAAATCCGTGACCGTGTGCCATTCGACTACCTTACTCCGATGTTCCCGGATAAGAAAATCCGCTTGACAGGTCATCAGGGTGAGACTTTGAGCACACGTGTTATCGATTTGTTCGCTCCTATCGGAAAAGGACAGCGTGGCTTGATAGTGGCACAGCCGAAAACTGGTAAAACAGTGTTGCTGAAAGAGATTGCCAATGCTATTGCCGCCAACCATCCTGAGATTTACTTGATTATCCTCCTGATTGATGAGCGCCCGGAAGAGGTGACCGACATGCAGCGTAGCGTGAATGCCGAAGTGATTTCCTCCACTTTTGATGAGCCGGCTGAACGTCATGTACGTATCGCCAATATGGTGCTCGAGAAAGCGAAACGTATGGTGGAATGCGGTCACGATGTGTGCATCTTGTTAGACTCCATCACTCGTTTGGCCAGAGCATTTAACACCATGGCACCGGCGTCAGGCAAGGTGCTATCGGGTGGTGTGGAGGCCAATGCCTTGCAAAAACCCAAGCGTTTCTTCGGCGCGGCCCGTAATATCGAAAACGGTGGTTCACTGACGATTATCTCTACCGCTTTGATTGAAACGGGTTCCCGTATGGATGAGGTGATTTTCGAGGAATTCAAGGGTACCGGTAATATGGAGTTGCAGTTGGATAGAAAGTTGTCCAATAAACGTATCTACCCAGCTGTGGATATTGTGGCTTCGAGTACCCGTCGTGATGACCTGTTGCAGCCGCAAGAAGTATTGCAGAAAGTTTGGATTTTGAGAAACCATTTGGCCGACATGACTACTTTGGAAGCCATGACCTTCCTGAAAGAGAAAATGGAATTCACTCGCAGCAACGAGGAATTCTTGGTTTCGATGAATGGCTAATAGGCTGATTAATTAATAGTTGCTATAGCTGGCACTCTGAAAGGATTGCCAGCTATCTATCGAGTGAGTTGGCGAAATAATTCCTCCATCTCCAAATTGGTGGTACGCTCTTCCTGTCGCTTGAAACCCATTTTTTCTGTCATCTTTCTGATGTCGTCAATCTTGGCGTCGGCAACGATTTTGCCTTTGTTGATGATGATGATGCGGTCGCAAACAGCTTCCACTTCCTGCATGATATGGGTGGACAGCAATACGGTTTTGGTTTTGCCGCATTTTCTGATGAGTTCGCGTATTTCCAACAGTTGGTTAGGATCGAGACCTGTAGTCGGTTCGTCCAAAATCAATACCTCTGGGTCATGGATGAGGGCTTGGGCAATACCTACACGCTGCTTGTAACCACGTGACAAAGCTCCGATTTTCTTGTGCATTTCAGGGGAAAGACCAGTCAGCTGGATGATGTGCTCCACTTTTGCCTTTTTATCTTTCAGCTGATGAATGCCTGCAATGAATTCCAGAAACTCACGCACATACATGTCATAGTACAAGGGGTTGGCCTCGGACAGATAGCCCACTTTTTTACGCAGTTCCAACGAATCGTTCCAGATGTCCAGACCGCACACTTCCACATCGCCTTTGGTGGGGGGGATGAAGGAGGTGATGATTTTCATCATGGTGGATTTGCCGGCACCGTTGGGACCTAAAAAGCCTACAATCTCTCCTTTTTTGATTTCAAAACTGACATCGTCTAAGGCATACTGGGTGCCGAAAACCTTGGAAACATGATGAACTGCGATGGACATGACCTGAATGTATTGCTATTGTTTTTCTTTGAAGAATTAAAAAGCAAAAATACAAATTTATTGGCAAATTAGCAAATTAGTTAATTGCGATTACTCTCCGCTCCGGTAAAACTCCAACAACTCTACTTTGTAAATGTAGTCGTATTGCGCTTGCACTAAGTCGGAAGACGCTTTCAGATAGTTGTTTTTGGCTTCGTTGAATTCTGTTAATGTGACTTTGCCGTTCTCGTAGCGGGCTTTCTCTAAAATGAAGGCTTCTTCGGAGCTCTCCGCCGCTATCTTGCTGCTTTTGTATTTGTCGCGTGCGCTCACAGCTCCGTAATAGGCCTGCTGAATTTCTTTATACAGCGTTTTCTTCACATTGTCCAGCTGCAACTGCTGGCTGCTGAGTTGCAGTTTGGCGCTGCGCACATTATTGCGGGTCACCAATTTGTCGAAGATGGGGATGTACAGCGAGAAACCCAGATAGGGACTGAAGTTGTCCTTGAGTTGCTGTCCGAATGATTTGTTTTGGTGGCCGAGCAACGCATAATAGTTGGTGCCGATGCCACCATTCATGGAAAGGGTGGGGATATAGCCGCTTTTGGCCAGGGCAATGTTGGTTTTGGCGTAGTCATAGCGTATTTCCTCAGCCTTGACTTCTGGTCTGATGCCGACTGCTTGGGCATATATTTGCTCGGGGCTGGGCAATTCTTTGACTGAGAAGTTTGAAATGTCCAAAGGAGCGACGGAAAAGCCTTCGGGACTGCTCAGTTCCAACAGCTGCGAGAGCTCCAGCAGATCCAGGGTTAGCTGGTTGGCAGCTTGTGTGTAGGTGAGTTGGCTTTGGGCCAGTGTGGACCTCTGGGCAGCTACCTCCGCAGACCCTGCTTTCCCTGCTTTTTCCATGGCTTGGAGTCGACACAGTTGCATGGAGTCGATGCTGATTTGCTCGGCTGCCACCTTGCTGATTTCCATGTCGTACAGGATTTGCGTGAAGGCTTGCATCACCGCAATGCGGATGTCGTCTTTGGCTTTCTCATAGTCGGCGGTGGCGGCCTGCAGGTTGAGTTTGCCCATCGTGATGTTGTTCTTGACCCTCAAACCTGTGAACAAGTCCAAACTGCCACCAATGCTGAAAGAGGTGTTGGCAGTGCTGTTCATGGTGTAAGTGTTGTCCTCCGACAAACCACGACCGAAGTTAAACCCCTGGTTTCCATTGGCTTGTAAAGATGGCCATACGCTGTTGCGGGCAGTGTTCAAATCAATGGAACGCTGTTGGCAGGTGTTTTGGCTTTGTTTGATGCTGATGTTATGCTCCAAGGCATATTGGATGCAATCGTCCAGCGTCCAAGGACCTTTGTTTGTGGTGTTGTCCTGCCCATGTACAAAAAGCAGGCCACAACTCATCAGAAAACAGAACAGTGTTTTTTTCATGGCATTTTATTTATCGAAGATGATTTGTGAACCTCTGACCTTATCGCCTTCTTTCAACCCATTGGTAATCTGAATGTTGATACCATCGCTCAAACCTGTGGTGACAGCCTGTCGGGTAAAGTTGCCGTCCTTTTTGACATAGACAAAGGTGGAGTCGCCTTCAAATTCGAGGGCACTTTCGGGAATGGCTAATACATCGTTGGCTTGTTCAAGAATGATTTTGGCATTGGCACTGTAACCGGAACGTATTTTGTGCTCTTTCTGCGGTAACACAGCGGCCTTAATCTCAAATTTGTTGGTACCGTTACTCTCGGTCGCCTTGGGTGCGATGTATTCCAAAGTGGCTTCAAAACTCAGGTTTTGCAAGGCCCCGATGGTGATAATCAGCGGCATGCCTTCCTGTAGTGTGCCCACTTCGGTTTCGTCCACACTGCCCGTGAAAATCAGGTCGTTCATATTGGCAATGGTGGCCACGGTGGTGCCGTCGTTGAGGGTATTGGCCTGGATGACAGAGTTACCCACTTTGACAGGAACATCCAGAATCAGTCCCGAAATGGTGGAGCGCACCAGGGTGGAACTGGATGTGGCGTTGGTGGAGGATACGCCATCGCGGATAATCTCCAAAGCGTCTTGGGCTGCCGATTTCTCCTCTCGGGCCTGGTTCAGCAATTGTGTGGTTTTCTCAAAGGATTCCTGGCTGATCAGCTTCTGGTCGTATAGCATTTTTTCCCGCTTGTAATTGCTCAAAGACTGTTCGTAGTTGATTTCCGCCAGTCGGACACGGCTTTGGGCTGCACTCAGCGAGTTCATGTCGGGAATTACCTTCAGTTTGGCAATCACCTCGTTTTCTTTCACTTCCTGTCCCGCTTCCTTGTATAATTCGGCGATGATGCCGTTGATTTGCGGCTTGATGGCCACCTCGTTGCGGGGACTGATTTTGCCGGTAATCAATGCTTCCCGCTGGATATCCATCTTCGCTACCTCGTATTCGTTATACTGAATTTCTTTTTTTCTGGATTTCTGAAACAGAAAAACGAAAGTGCCGATAAAAATCAGGCCAATCAGCGTGAAAATGATAATTTTGAGTCCCTTTTTCATGATATGTTGTTTTATTTATTTTTGAATCGTTTATGCGGTTATACGTTAAGGCGTTAAGACGACATTATTCATTTTTTTCTGTTTTTCCGAACGAACGTAGTGAGTGTCTCCACGCCTCCACGTCTTAGCGTCTCTATATTTATTCATCTCTCATCGCATCCACAGGTTTTATATGCATGGCTCGGTAGGCCGGGGCAATGCCCGCTAATATGCCGAGTATGGTAAGCAGGAAAAAGGCTGATATCGCCGTGCCAAAGTTAATCTGGAAGGCGGTTTCATGGTGAGCGATTACTTCAAGCGCATTCAGCATGAATACCGAGAACACGATGGCCGACAGGCCCGCTATCAAAGTGAGTACGATGCCTTCCATGACAATCTGGAACAGAATGTCGAAAGGTGTGGCTCCAATGGCCCTGCGGATGCCGATTTCGATGGTGCGCTCTTTCACCACCACCATCATGATATTGCTCACCCCGATGGCGCCGGCCAGCAAGGTGCCGATACCAACTAACCAAATCAGGAAATTCACTCCTTTGAAAAGGTTGTCTATTATCTTGAAAATCGGTTCCATGTTGAGCATGAAAAGCGCCTCGTCATCGTCGGGAGCAATGGTATGCTTGCGGTAAACAGCTTGGCGGATGCGGGGTTCCATGTCACTCATCTTCACACCGTCTCGTCCCACCATGCAAATCATTCCCACTGCATCTCCCGTGTTAAGAATGTCGCGTAAAACTGTAATAGGCACGGTAACACTTTCTTCACTTCGGCCATTGATGTTGATGTTGGAGCTGCTGTAATTCACTCCAATTACTTGATAATAAACAGAGTTCACACTGATGAACTGTCCACAGGGGTCACCGCCTTCCGGAAACAGCGACTGGTAAACCTGTTTGCCGATGACACATACCTTCCGGTGCTGTTGTATATCCACATTGTTGAGGTAACGTCCATATTTCAGTATCGGGGTTTCCACATATTGGTAGTCGGCCTCCGCTCCCAGCATGTTACTGTTGACCGTATAGCCTTCGTTGACAGCTACCACACCCCATTGTGACAACTGCGGGGTGATGATGGCTAATTCGGGAAACAGATGTTTCAGCCGTTCTACGTCATTGAACTCCAATTGCCAGTAACGTCCTTTCTCAAAACCTTTGTAAGGCTTGCCTGTCTGGCCCGCGCCCATAATGATGGTGTTGGTGGCGAACCCCGAGAAATTTTTGGAAAGCAACTGCTTTAGTCCGTTTCCGCCTCCGATGAGGAACAACAGCATGAACAAGCCCCAAAAGATGCCGAAACCGGTGAGGAAACTTCGCCGTTTGTTCCGCATCAGCGAGTCAGAGATTTCTTTGTAGCTGTCCAGGTCGAATTTCATTACTGTTGAATTGTTGAGTTATTTATTTTGCTGTGGGGTGTGAGCTATGGGGTGTGAGCTCATCGCTCATCGCCCACAGCTTCTCATTCATTTCTAAGTGCTTCTATCGGTCGTATGCGTGCCGCTTTCAGGGCGGGGGAGAGTCCGGCAATGGTGCCGGCGATAATCAGTACAAGTGTCACTCCGAAAGCTACATCCAAGCCTACCGTAGGGTCAACAAACACACTGACTTTCTCTCCGAACATCTCCAACGAGGATTTCCCCACGGTGGCGTCCATGATTTCGCAGGCCACCAGCCCGAGAAACATGCCAATATAGCCAAATAGTGCTGTGATGGTCACACTTTCGGCCACAATGAGTTTCATGATGGAACTCGGTGTGGCGCCAATGGCTTTGCGGATGCCGAATTCGTGTGTTCTTTCTTTCACGGTAATCAACATGATGTTTGAAACCCCTACAATACCGCCTAAGAGTGTTAAAATGCCGATAATCCATAAGGCTTTGCTCAAAATGCTCGTGCCTTTGTTCATCTGCATGTTCTGGGTGAAACGGTTCCATATCCAAATGGCTCCGTCGTCGTTGGGGGCAGCACGGTGCGATTGGTTGAGCACCGCTCTGTATTGCCGCTCAAACTCCTCGTTTTCTTGTTCGGTGTTCAAACCATGGAAGGTAAATATGATGTGGTCTTCGTAATTGTAGTTGTTGGTAAGCATCTGCATGGTGGTGAACGGAACATAAACATCGTTGTTGCGCATGTTGTCCTGTGCTTTGTAGATGCCCACAATCTTATACATTGAGTTTCCTATTTTCAGATGCTTGCCAAGAAAATAAGCATAGTCTGTGCCGCCATTCAGCAGTTGCTTGGCGTGAGTGCTGGCAATGACCGCCGTTTTTCTCCTTTGTTGCATATCAATATTATTGATGAAACGGCCTTCTTCTATAGTAATTTTGTCCATCTCGGCAATCTTGGGATAACTGCCTGAGAGACTGACGCTGACACTTTTGTTTTTCCATACCATGGGATAAGGTCCTTGCGTGATATTGGCAGTGACATCGTCAATGTGATTGGAAAACAAATGGCTTTCAGACAGTTCAATATCTTTGTCATTCAAACTGATATCCCGTCCCTGTTCCAGTCCGTCGTAAGGTTGGGTAGTATAGCCACCGAAAATCATCATGGTGTTAGAGGCGAAATCCCGACCGTTGAACATGAAGGCGTTCATCAGCCCGTTGCCTGCTCCTAATAGTACAATCAGCATGAAAATACCCCATGCCACTGCGAAACCAGTGAGGGTCGTCCGCAGTTTGTTGCGTTTCAGCGATTCCCATATTTCGATAAACAGGTCTTTCATGCGTAGTGTATCTTATGGTATTAAAGTGCTTTATTTCATAATAGTGTCGCTGCCGAAAACGGAAGCGTGGTGTTCAGTATTGATGGTGGTTTCGCCAATGATGCCGTCCTTGATATGGATGATTTTGTCGGTGCAGTTGGCCACCCCGCTTTCGTGGGTCACCACAATGATGGTGACTTTCTCCTCACGATTGAGCCGGGTCAGCAGTTCCATCACTTCCACAGAGGTTTTGGAGTCAAGGGCACCGGTGGGCTCATCGGCCAGCAGAATGCGGGGTTGCGTAATCAAGGCACGGGCGATGGCCACACGCTGTTTCTGTCCGCCCGACATCTCGTTCGGATAGTGCAATGCCCAGTCGGCCAGTCCGAAACGCTCAAGGTAGTTCATGGCCAGCTCGTGACGCTCTTTGCGGCTCACCCCTTGGTAAAACAGAGGAAGCTCCACATTTTCGATGGCGGTTTTGAAATTGATGAGGTTGAACGATTGGAACACAAAGCCTATCATCTTGTTGCGATAATGCGCCGCCTCTTTCTCGCTCAGGTTTTTGATCAGTTTGCCGTCAATATGGTATTCTCCCTCGTCGTAATTGTCCAGGATGCCAAGAATATTCAGCAGAGTGGATTTTCCTGAGCCTGAAGCGCCCATGATAGAGACAAACTCGCCTTTGTCGATGCTGAGGTCGATGCCTTTCAGCACGTGCAGCGGCTGGCCGTTGTCGTAGGTTTTGTGTATGCCTTGTAATTCAATAAGCATGACAAATAATTTCGGTTTATTATAACGTTATTGTAATTGGCTTATTGTATCTGTAGGAGTGTTGTTTTTTGTTGTGCTAATGTTTTTTCCTTTTTTTGTGGAGCTTACATGGATGTTGGTACCCATGCCAGGTGCAGAGGAGATGGAAATGTCATAGTCGCTGTTTTCATCATTCAGGTCCAATTCGTCAAGTACATCGTCAACGGTCGTTTCATCGTCATAGTAATAGTCGGTATAGGAATCATTACTTGTCCAGTTGTCTCCCATATCTTGATCTGTTTTTTGAAGACGTTGTTCAATATCTCCTTGTTTGCCTTCTTCAATACCGAAACCGATGATGCCAAACAAACTGAGAATCCAAATGATAAGCAAAGTCCAGCCCACCCATTTTTGTTTGCGCTCGCCGTTTCTGAAGGCGCGAACACAGAGTACAATGATGCCAATGACAGGGCACAGACAGAACAAACCGCAACAGACCAAAAGGGCGATATCGATGAAACTGCCGAATCCTCCGGGGGTATGGGTGAGCAGGCCTACAAAAATGGCGATGGCAATGCCCAGCACACAGACAGCTAAAGTTAAGGCAATGGCGATTCCGATGAATATCAGGATGGCTTTGATGATATTCCAAAAGGTGCTGCTTCTTTTAGGATTGATAGGTGCCTGGGTGAAGTTGTCAATGTTCTCCAAACTTGGTTCTATGCCTTGCATTTCAAGCAACTCGGCTTTGGTAATTGCTTCGGGCATGGCGATGAGGAAAATCAGGTAAATGAGGATGCCCCAGCCGAGACTGGCGAAAGCCAGTACCACAAAGAGAATTCGCACCACTACCGGGTCGAGATCGAAATAGGCGGCCAAACCGGAAGCCACGCCACCGATGATTTTGTCAGTGCCGTTGCGGTATAGTTTGCGGTATTCTTTTCTTGAACGACCGGTGAAGTTTCTTTTTTCTTCAGCATGGTTTTCTTTTGAAGAATTCATCTCTGAAGAATTGCCGCTTTCATCGTCAAATTGGTCAGGATGTCCGATAACATCAATCACTTCGTTGACATCATCAGCATTGATGACGTTGCGGTCTTTCATTTTGAAAGTGAATAATTCTGCCATACGGCTTTCAATGTCGCGGAGAATCTCCTCTTTTTCGTCTTCGGGGAAACGTTTGGATATTTCGATGAAATATTGGTTTAACATCTCATAGGCATCATCATCAATATTGAAGTTCATGCCTCCTAAACTGATTGTGCTGGTCCTTTTCATGATTATATATTTTTATTTTTGATTAATTCAACAACATTTTTGATTTCTTCCCATCCTTCTTCCAGTTCGGCCAGAAATTGTCGGCCGTCGTCGGTCAGCTCATAATATTTGCGAGGAGGACCTTGCAAAGATTCTTGCCATTGATAGCCCAGGATGCCGCTGCTTTTCAATCGCGACAGCAAGGGGTAGAGGGTACCTTCCACCACAATGAGTTGCGCTTCTTTCAGCTCGGTGATGATGTCGGAGACATACATGGGCTTTTTGGCGATGATGAGAAGGATGCAGTATTCGAGATATCCTTTTCTCATCTGTGATTTTACATTTTCAGCGTTGATTGCCATAACTTGTTATTTTTAAATCCGTGGCAAAAGTAGATAAAATTTTAGTACCTTGTATCGCAAGGTATTTATAATTAACTTTTTTTAACATTTCGTGATTTTATATGCGAAATGAGTCTGCCGCAATACGACAGTCCTTTAGACAATTATTTTTCAGATATCTTACATGTTGGAGCGAAGAAATTCCAACTTTTTACCTTTGTTCTCTTCGTGGAACACACCATTTTCGTACACTAGATTTCCATTGACGAAGGTGTGGGTAACACGGGAGTGTACTTGGGTGCCGTTGTAGGGGGTCCAGCCGCATTTATAGTGCATGTCTTCGTTGCAAATGGTTTGGGTAGTATCAAGGTCCACGATGGCCAAATCGGCGTGGTAGCCTTCGCGAATGAAGCCTCTGCGGTCAATTTGGTATAGCAGGGCAGGGTGATGGCACATCAGATTCACGATCTGTGGCAACGAGATAATGTTTTTTCGATACAGCAGAAGCAGAATATTCAGACTGTTCTGGATAGAGGGGAAGCCTGATTTGGAGCTGAAATAATCTCCTGTGAATTTCTCGTCATACAGATGCGGTGCATGGTCGGTGCCAATGGTGTCTATCAATCCCGAAGTTAGTGCCTGCTGTAAGGCTTGTTGGTCGGCTGCTGTTTTGATGGCGGGATTGCATTTGATGGCAAAGCCTTTCTGTTTGTAGTCTTCTTCATTGAAGAAAAGGTAGTGGGGGCAGGTTTCCGCAGTGATTTTTTTGTCCTTCAAGGGGATGTCGTTTCTGAAAAGCTCTAATTCCGCTTGGGTGGAGATGTGCATCACGTGCAGTCTTGCACCTGTTTTTTCGGCCAGTTCCACTGCCTTGGCTGAAGATTGGTAGCAAGCCTCTGCTGAACGCACTAAGGGGTGGATGGTGGCATCGGCTTTGATGTCCCCTCTTGCTGCCATTTCCTTGTAGAGCTGGGTGTTTCGTTTGACGATGCTTTCCTCTTCGCAATGCGCAGCAATGAGGCAGGGGGCTTCTTTGAATAAGCGCTTCAAGGCGTCTGTCTGGTCCACCAGCATATTGCCAGTGCTGGAGCCCATAAATAATTTGACTCCGCAAACCTCTTTCGGATTAATTTTGGCTACCTCAGCTAGATTGTTGTTGGTGGCACCGATATAGAAGGAATAGTTGGCCAGCGATTTTTCAGCGGCCAAGTTAAATTTTTGTTGCAACAGTTCGTGGGTTACCGTTTGCGGCACGGTGTTGGGCATGTCCATGAAGGAAGTCACACCGCCCGCCACAGCCGCACGACTTTCGGTGTACATATCCGCTTTCTGCGTCAGTCCGGGTTCCCGGAAATGCACATGCTCGTCAATGATGCCGGGAATCAGGTATTTGCCTGTGGCGTCAATGACAATGGCATTCCCCGAATCAAAAACCTCTCCTTTGCGTACAATCTTGGCGATTTTTCCGTCAGCGATATATACGTTGGCTTCAAAGCAGTCGCCTTCATTGACAACAGTGGCGTTTTTGATGTAATATTTCATGACAAGATGATAGGGATTAGTCGTTAGGTTTTAGTGATACAAAATCCTATTAATTAGCATATTAACTAATTTACTAATTTGCTAATTACAAAGTCCACGGCGGCTTCGATGCCATCGGGGTTTTTGCCACCGGCTGTAGCCAAGCCAGGCTGACCGCCGCCACCACCTTGGATGAGCTTGCCTGCCTCGCGCACCAGCTGTCCGGCGTTGAGACCGGCAGCTACGAGGTCGTCAGACAAAGCTACAATCAGGTTCGGTTTCTCACCGTATTTGGTGCCGAAAACAATGGCCAGTTTCTCCATAGAGGTGCGCAGGTTGTAAGCGGCTTGTTTCATGCCGTCGGGATTCATGTCCTTCACCTCACGAATCACATGGATGCCGTTGATTTCAGTGACTTTGTTCTTGATTTCGTTGGTAAACTGGTTGATTTTCTCTTTCTCGAATTGCTCGATTTCTTTCTTGGCCTTGTCGTTGTCCTGCATCAGCTTTTCGATGGAACGCATGATGTCGTCGGTTCCTAACAGGCTCTTCAATTCCTCATACAGGTGCTGTTTTTCCATCATAAAGTCCTCAGCGGCGGCTCCTGTCACAGCTTCAATACGTCTTACACCGGCGGCGATGGCGCTTTCTGACACAATCTTGAACAGACCGATATTACCCGTAGCCGGGGTGTGCGTACCACCACATAATTCAATAGAGTCACCGAATTTGATAACACGGACTTTGTCACCGTATTTTTCTCCGAAAAGGGCCATAGCTCCCATCTTCTGGGCTTCGGCAATCGGAGTGTCGATATATTCTTGCAAAGGATTATTGTTTCTGATCAGCTGGTTCACCAGTTTCTCCACTTTCTCTATTTCTTCATTGCTCATTTTGGCGAAATGGGAGAAGTCGAAGCGGAATCTGTCAGCAGCCACCAAAGAGCCTTTCTGTTCCACATGTGTGCCAAGAATTTGTCTCAAGGCGAAATGGAGCAGGTGAGTGGCCGAGTGGTTGTTCTGGATGGCCACACGCTTCTCTTGGTTCACTTTGGCCACGAAAGTGGCTTCCATCTTGTCGGCCAAAGCGGTGGTGGAGTGTATGATGAGGTTGTTTTCCTTGGTAGTATTGATAATGTTGATTTTCTCGTTTACGGATTCCAACACACCGGTATCACCTACCTGTCCACCCATCTCGGCATAGAAGGGGGTCTTGTCCAATACAATCTGGAACAGTTGTTTGCCCTTGGTCTTGACCGATCTGAATTTGACCACTTTCACCTCGCATTCCAGCTGGTGGTAGCCCACAAATTCGGTTTGAGCCACACCTGGCAGCAACTCGATCCAGTCTTCGGTTTCCACGGCTGCCGCGGCTCTGGAGCGTTGTTTCTGCTCGGCCAGGCCTTTGTGGAAGCCATCCATGTCAACGGTCATGCCTTTTTCTTCGGCCATCAGCTGGGTAAGGTCGATGGGGAAGCCGTAAGTGTCGAACAATTCAAAGGCGAAAGCGCCGTCAATCACTTTGTTCTGACCTGCTTTGGCACAGTAGTTCTCGAATTTGGCAATACCTGAATCCAGAGTCTTGAGGAAGGAATTCTCTTCTTCCTGCATCACTTTTTCGATGAGTGTCTGCTGGGCTTTCAGTTCGGGGAACTGGGCACCCATTTGTGCCACCAAATCCTTTACCAAGGTGTATATGAAAGCTTCCTTAATATTCAGGAAGGTGAAACCATAGCGGATGGCGCGTCTTAAGATACGGCGGATAACGTAACCTGCTCCGTTGTTGGAGGGCAGTTGGCCATCGGCAATGGCAAAAGAAACGGCACGCAAGTGGTCGGCAATGACACGCAGGGCAATGTCGGTTTCTTCTTTTTGTCCATATTGGGTATTCGACAATTGTGCCAGCTTCTGGATCAGCGGCTGGAACACGTCGGTGTCGTAATTCGATTTTTTGTTCTGAACCGCCATGCACAGACGCTCGAAGCCCATGCCGGTGTCCACATGCTTGTGAGCCAAAGGCAGCAATTCTCCTGAATTGATGCGGTTGAATTGCATGAACACGAGGTTCCATATTTCAATCACCAAAGGATTGTCTTTGTTGACGAGGGAAGCGCCTGAAACGGCGGCACGTTCGCTGTCGTCACGCAGGTCGATATGGATTTCGGAGCAGGGACCGCAGGGGCCGGTATCGCCCATTTCCCAGAAGTTGTCTTTTTTATTGCCAAACAGAATGCGTTCTTCGGGCAGATGCTGTTTCCAGTATTCTTTGGCTTCCAAATCGGCTTCAGTATGGTCTTTTTCGTCACCCTGGAACACCGTGGCGTACAGTCTGTTGGGGTCTAACTTCATGACTTCGGTCAGAAACTCCCAGGCATAGTCAATGGCTTCTTTCTTGAAATAATCACCGAATGACCAGTTGCCGAGCATTTCGAACATGGTGTGATGGTAGGTATCGCGGCCTACTTCTTCCAAATCGTTATGCTTGCCCGATACACGCAGACATTTCTGAGAGTCGGCGGCACGGGGGAACTTGATGGGGGAGTTGCCCAAAAAGATATCCTTGAATTGGTTCATACCCGCATTGGTGAACATCAAAGTTGGATCGTTTTTGATGACCATCGGGGCAGATGGTACAATCTGGTGTTGTTTTGATTTGAAAAATTCCAAAAAGGCTGTGCGAATTTCTGAGGATGTCATTGTGTTGTTATTTATTTAAATTAAGAACTAAGAGTTAAGAATTAAGAATGTTGAATTTTATCGGTTAAAATCCTTAGTTCTTAGTTTTTAATTTTTAGTTTTTAGTTCGTCAGCATCAATCTAATACTGATACCGGTTTCGAAGTTCATATTGTTGTATTGGTTGGAAATCTTCGGACGGTTAATCACTTGGTCATAGTAGAACTTCAAGCCCACACGGCTGCTGATTTGATAATCTGCCGCGAAATTGATGGTCATGGTCACCATACCAGCTGAAATTTGGTTGACATTTTCAACAATCTTACGCAAGATTGTCATATTCTTTTTCATACCAAAGCCGGCGGTAAGATTCAAGTCGCTCACCACTTGGCGTTTCATACCGGAGAATACAAAACCTATTTTAAGATCCTTGAAACGGTAACCGGCGGAACATGAAAGTTCTGCGGTAGTTGTTTCAGTGATTTGATTATTGGTGAAACTCAAGGTGACGTTACGGGCCTGTTTGTATTCCACTTTCAGCAACAAACTGTTTTTGAAAGTCATGTCAATACCAATCAAAGGCGCGAACTGCTCGGAAATGCTTATTTGTGAGAATTCGTATTTAGGAATGAAGTTTCCGAGTGTATTCTTGACCAGAGAATTGCCATTGGCATCTTCCCGGTATAAAGAATTGGTAGTAAATCCACCGACAGTGTAAGTTGAGGTGTAAGCATGGGTAATGGAGAATGATTGGAAAACTTTGTTCATTCCTTTGACTTTCGTCAAACCGTTGTAATTCAATCGCCAGTTAGGAAGCGGGAATTTCGGGAATATGTTTTTGACATTCATCTTCTCTGGTTTACGGCCACCGTATGCGGACAGGAATGCGTTGGTGAGTACTTCCTGGGCAACGCCGTCGTAGCCGTCAGGATATCCTGTTTCGGGATTTATGCCTTGGGAATTGGGGTTGTTGGCAGCAACTTGTTCTGCCAAGTAATGACGGGCATTCATGAAGTTTTCAAATACGTCATCTCCTTTCTTGAAGAAACTTGCAAGACCGACAAAAGTCATACTGAAATTACCGGTGGTCATTGGGGTGAAATGATCAATATGTCCATCATTGTATGCTCGGAAATATTCAGTGTAATTTTCTGTCTTGGTCCAATTTCCGGAGACGTCGATACGGAAATCCTTGAAGGGCTCAACGTTCACACGATAATTAAAGGTCTCATTACGACGTCTTTGGAACGAGGAATTCATCAGTGAATCGGTAGTCAGCCAATGTCTTTCCGCCGCAATGGTTTGAATGTCAGGTTGTCCACCAAATACAAAGAGGAATCCTGGTGAGCCTTTAGAGGATACATTTAATCCTAAGATGTTGGGTTGGAACATGTAACCTGGGAGTATCGTTCCATTGCCTTGAGTGTATGTGACAGAAACATTTCTCAGCAGCATCAGGAATCGGAGCGTACCGTCTAAAATAACTCTGCCAACATTAACTTCATTTTTCAGAGAATCGCGACCGTCTTTGTCTTTGTTTTTGTTTTTGCCTTTGTCCTTCCCTTTCTTGTCTTTTGTATTTTTATTGTCATCCTTGTCCCCGTCTTTTGATTTCTTGTTTTTGTCGTCGTTTTTGTTACTTTTGCCTATTTGTCCTTGGTTTATTTTTTTCAGATAGGGAACATTGTTGTACAAGGTTACGAAATTAAGAGTACCAGTTCCCTGATAGGTGTTGGAGTTTTGGATAGTATTACCCAAATAGGCCAATGCCAATGTGGAGCCTGTATAGGTATAATCACCTGTATAGCGAATATTGGCGGTTACCCAGTTGAATACGGGGAATTTGTTGATAGGAATCTGCCATGAAGCCATTACTCTCTGGTAGAAATGGTTGGTACGTCCGCCTTTGCCGAAACTTCTCCATACTGAATCTCTCTTTACTTTCGTGTCAATAAGTCCGTCGGGTTCGTCAATACGGGCCATAGCATTGGCGGTGTATTCAATTTTGAGCGATTGGGCCAGATCCCAGTTCACGGCATAGTTTCGCGCCCAGTTGAATGTTTTGATAAAGCTGGTGTCAATGATAATATTTCCTTGGCTCTTGGGTCTGTATTTGAAAGCATTCAATTCTCGTGTGAGAGATGTTCGTATGGTAACTACTTTGGGGAGAGGATTGAAGTTAAAGTCTTTGATTAATTGTAACCATTTGGATTTTAATCCTTTGGATTTTGCAAAAGGTCTGATGTTTTTAGGATTGTTATTGTAGGTGTAACCAATCTCTCCAAAATGATTGAACTGGTTGTCCATTTCCACATCCACATCGCTTTTCTTAGTCTGTGAATAGGAGTACGAAATATCAAAGTTTTCCAAATCCCAAGGTCTTATTTTAATGGGTTTGTCATAATTTCTTTCCTTACGGATGTTCATCAAGTTAACGTTATGGCGAACAACGCGGCTGGTAGTCATCTTTCGGATAGAGTCACGCTCTTGAGCAGTAGTATACGTTTTCAAGTCGTCTTTAAGTCTGACATCCGGGTTTAGCGGATTATATTCGGGTGTAACCACATTGAGAGAATAGTCATAGTGTACGGGAATTTTAACATTCCATTTGTCGGGGAAAATCAGTTTGCCGGCATCAATATTGGTGGCAATGTCAAGGGTGGTGACGGCTTCTTTTTTCAGTTCAGTAACAGATTGGTCAAGGCTCCCATAACCTGCGGAAGAGTAGGATGTTGACACAGAGAAGTCTCCTAAATCGGCCAGATTCATTCGCATATTGGCTACAACAGCTACGCCTGATTTCTTGTCGAAGCCACATAGTCTCAACTCATTGATCCAGACTTCCACGGATTTTTCCTGCATGTCATCCCCATCTCCTAAATGTTGCTTTTTGGGATTTCGGACACCGATCATAATTGTTGTGACCTTAGCCAGGTTTGGCATACCCATAATGGTAACCCTTTCCCCATTGCCGAGATAGTAATAGTAAGGCACTTGAGTACTGCTATGCTGTCCGTTTCGGACGGCAATATTACGTTCTTGTTTAACAGCTACCAGAGAATCCAATAAGATATCCATGCGGTTCGCCACAGGCCAAATACGGGTAGTATCTGCCCCAACACCCCAAGGTGTGATTTCCACAGGGATTTCATATTCGTAGTAATTGTCAGTGAAGTCACTACCCAAACGGATGAAAACGGTCACATCACCTTTATTTAAAGTTCCTGAGGAATATACATCTTCCGCATGAATGAACATTTTCAAACGTTTGAATTGTCTCAGGTCATAATCAGTACTCTTGTAAATACTGCGTGCGTCACCATCGACCAAATCCACTACCTTCATGGTAAGAGCCTGCTCATTGGTGAGATACACTTGTGTACCGCCATAACCTTGTTCACGTTCAATACCAGGAGGCAAAACGTATGGAATGGGAGTTCTGTTGGCATTTTCTTCATAGCTGATAGTTCCAACATGGAAAGAGGTGTTGTCATCACCTGTAGCTGAAACGTAATCACCTTCCTCGTAAATGGGATGGGTGTAAGTACGCCAGTCAGCACGGACCAATTCGAAGGTGGCCAAACGACAGATGATAGGTTCAGAGAAGTCTTTCATGAAAACTCTCATGAAACGGATAGAGTTAAAGCCTTGGATGGAACCCACCACTTTGTCAGGATCCTTGATAGGGATACGGAACTGATACCATTTGGTCTTGGGAGAAGTTCCGTTAGGAAGAGCTTCGGGAGTAGCTTCATAAATATCATTGATATAATTCTGACCGACTACCATCTTGTCGGGGGACAAATCAATGACATATTGATAATATTTTTCTTCGTCACTCAAGGTGTTGTCGTTGTTGACGTCCTCCACATTCGGCAGGCTTGAAGCGGAAGTGGGGTAGGATTCAGGACTTTGCTCATCGGTTGGCGAGTTGCCTTCCGCATTGTTATAGTAGTGGTAACGTTCTGTGATGCTCAACGTAGCAGCATCATAATCGCCGCCGCGGAAATAGTGGTAGTTGTCTGAAGAGGGGTCGTTGTAAGCATTCTGATAGGCGGGGGACTGGATGCCAAAGGTGTTGGCCAAACGTTCGAGATAATTGCTGTGAAAACTTCGTTCTTGGTCTGTACTTAAACCGTCATAACCAACATCCTGGTATTGACGTGAATTAGGATTGTTGTCAAAGGCGTTGACAATCATCTGTGTGGTAGGTACACGTCCCCAAACGGTGTATTCTACGTCTGCGTCAGATCCGTCAACGGGAAGACCATTCTCAAAGAATTTCTTGCCGTCTTTCAAAATATCTTCCGAAATATCACCTAAGTTGAAATACAACTTACCACCGGTATGATTAGGATTTTCAATAAAGGGGTCCATCATCCAGAACTCGATGTACTCGTAGTTGGAGGATTCAAAATCGGTGTTATCCATCTTTCTCATGATACCACCCCAACGTGTATGGGGATCTCTCAAGGTACCGTCTTCGTTAATACCCCGTGAAAGACCTTCACTGCCAGTGATATCATAGTTGTAAGGTCCTCTTTCAGAAGGATAGAATGCCAAGTTGAAAACGGGAATATTAGTGGACTGTGCCGTGCTTTCACGTTCTTTATAGGGGAACAACTCCGGTTCATAAACCGCACGGGAGTATGGAAGCGAAAGGTCATCCCTGGTAAGGTGAGAGGGGGTATAGCTGTTGTTATTGTAGAATAGAGGATCGATGATATACCAGGCCAGTCTGGCTCTGTTGTAGCCGTATGCCAGCTGTCTGCGCTCACTTTCATTGACATTGGTGCTGGCTTCCGGAAAGAGATTGGGCTGTCCTTGCGGGGTAGATGCCAAAACCCAGTTGGAGAAGGTCCTTAAATCCACGGTGGATTTGGTGGATTCGAAGTCGTCGATATAGGTGGTTCCTTCTTTGCCAATCGCTCTGGCATGTCCGGGAACGAAGTGGGCAAATTCGGCATCAACATTGAAATTGGATTCGGTGGTTGTGCTGTGGAATGGCAAAAAGTCAACCAATTTGGTGATGAAGGGTAGTTTGGTGCGATAGGACATGTTCATACCCCATACCAGATTGTTGATAGGCTCATTTCCATAGTTAACTTTTTGAGTATAAGGTTTTTCGTGGAGGTTTAAGAGGACTGCTCCGATGTTGAAATTATCGGAGAACCGGTAGTCCAAGGTTGTTCCCAACATACGTTGTTTGGTGACAGCGAAGTTGTTTTTGTCTTCCATCGTGATGGTGATGGGAGTGCCGGAATTCAGCACACCCTCATTGATGATGGAGACCGTTCCCATGCTGTAATTGACAGTGTAGTCAACATTTTCAGTCAAGGTAAGACCACCGGCCACCACTTTCACTGATCCTTCAGGAACATTGAATGTGTTCAACGAAAATTCCGAACCATAGGTGGAAGAGTAATAGCCTTCGATGTAGTATTTGTTTTTACTGGTGAATTGCTGCGCCATGGTTTTGGTCATGGTGTACAAGGAGTCAAAAGCGTACTTGTCAGCATATTCAGCCTCAGGAATCACTGCCCGCAAATCTTTACCGAAGGGTTCAATGGTGGGGAAATAAATCTTACCGTTGCTGGCGTTGATAGTACCGCCTACTGTGGCAGCTCCGTCGATAAAGTCAAAGATACCATCAGGACTGGGGTCTTTTTGTTGGTTCAATCGGTCCAAACCTACCAGTCTGATCAAAGGAATACCTTTTACGGAACTTTTGTTGAAGAAGCCGTTGGGAATACCTTCGTCATCGCCTGTATAAAGGATATTCAGTCTGAAGTCTTTTTCTGATACCTGATATGCGGAGAGACTATAGACGTTTTTCATCATCAACTTCCACAATGGAGATTTTGTGTTGAGGTTGGTACTCTTCAACAACTTGACTCTGATACAGTTAGGAGAAGTGACCTCGTTGGAGAATTCACCTACTTGGTAAACATGGTCGTCACCGATTACCGTGTATTGGAAGGCTACAGCCAGCACTTGGTCAGCCGACAAGGCTGTGTTCAAAGAGATGAAACCTAGCTTGGAGTTAAAGGTATATTCAGAGCTATTCAACAAACGGGCACTTTCCACTTTTTCAAAATCTGTGCCGGAAACCATACCTCTGGTACGAAGGTAGTTGTTTACGGTGGAAATTTCTCTCAGCTGGGTGGAATCCAAATAGGCATCAGGCCCCATAATCAGGTTGTTGATTCTATTGTCGGGATAGTCTTTAGTATAATCATTATAACGATGGATGGTAGACATGTTAGGCGAGGCTTCACCTAAATCGGTGAATGCGATGATGTTACGGTTCTCATTTGTGGCGGCACCGATGGTAGTTCGCCAAACTTCGATTTTGGTAATCACAATAGGAGAACCCACTAAAGGCAATGTCTCCAAATACTGGTTGTAATGGTCTCGGAAGAATTGTCCCAGGAAGAAGTGCTTGTTTTCGTCGTATTCGTCTGCCTTGAAATAGAATTCATTTTTCTGCGCACCGCCACTGATGGTGATGGTTTTGGATTCGGATTGTTTTTCAGAGGCGACAGCTGTGATGGTCAGGTTGCCGAATTTCAATGCGGTCTTGGCACCGAAAAGGGTTTGGCTACCAGTGATAAGCGTGCTGTTTAAGGGGAAGTTGATATTACCGAATTCCAGCAATTGAAGAATATCGTCCTCTTTGCCTTCGTATTTCAGTTTCAATTCCTCGCCTTCCCAGTCAAAGGTCGCTTCGGTGTTGTAATTCAGGTTGAATTCAATTTTGTCACCGATTTTAGCGGCCAGGTTTAGCTGGATGTTTTCATCAAAATTGAAATCTGTACGTCTTCGCTGTTTAACGGGAAGATTCGGGTTTTTGTTATTTTGGTGGATGATACCGAAAATCAACTCTGCGCTACCGGAAGGACGGATGTCGATGATGTTGCTGCCGAATATGGACTCGAAAATCTCGCCACCGACTTTGATTTGGGGAATAAGGCCGCTTCCTCGTGCATTGGGACCTCCGGCGTAACGTGCGCCTTTGCTTTTCCAGTAATCTTTGATGGAGTGACGAAGATCATATTTGATGTACTCGTTGATATCCATTGTTCCACCGGGACCGAAAGGCGTGTTGCCCGTCATGTATTGGAAATCGTAGCTGTTGGTATTGGGATTATATTGTATTTGGGTGCCAACACCTGTGGGATTATTCAGCAGGAACGGGCTGGAAGGCGTATTTTCATTCAGCGGGTTGTTGTCGGGCTGGGGTACTTCAATAATGGGTTTGTCGCCTGTATCAGGAGGGAAGACAGGCAATTCCATTTCTATTTCGGGAATAATGTAGTCAATCTCCTCGTCTTGGAAGGAGACGGGCTGAGAGGGTGCTTCAACCTCAGTGGTCACTGGAAAATAGTGACTTGTTGGAGCGGGGATAGCCCATACCGCGGAATACAGCGCAAAGACAGCAATGGCGGCGATAAAACGATATGTTCTTTTCTTTATATTGATCACTATGCGTTCAAACTTTTATAACAGTTTCAGTGCCTTTTTGATAAGATCCTCAATCGACAGGTCCAATCCTTCATTTTTGATAATTTTTTCAAGTACTGCCTCTGCGGAATTCTTGGGAAAACCTAAAGACACCAATGCTGATAACGCAGCATTTGTATTATTATTGTTTGAGAACTGTTTTTTTTCTGTTTCGGGGGAGGCACTGAGGGCCATTTTGCCGATTTTGTCCTTGAGTTCGATGATGAGTCGTTGGGCAGTTTTGCCTCCGATTCCTTTGATGGCTTGCAATACTTTGGCGTTTTCGGTGATGATGGCGTTGTGCAGTTCATGTACCGACATGGAGGAGAGAATCAAGCGGGCAGTGTTGACTCCGATTCCATTGACCGTAATCAGCAGGCGGAAGAAAGAACGCTCTTCCTCGTCGAAAAAACCGAAAAGTTGGTGCTCATCCTCTTTGATGACATAGTGGGTGAACAGGCGTACCTCATCCATTTCGCGGATTTTGGTGTAAGTGGCCAGCGAGATGTTGACCAGATAGTCCAAACCTCCAGCGGTCTCTATCACTACGTACGCGGGGTTTTTCTCGATAATTCTGCCTTTGATTCCTGTAATCATTTTTATCCAAAATATGAGGGTGCAAAGGTACAAAAAAAAGGGCTTGAAAAAGCCCCTTTATTGCAAAAAACTCAATTACTTAATAATGGTTGTTGCTGATGCTTATTTTACTAAGTCAACAATAGCTTTGAATGCCTCGGGATGGTTCATTGCGAGGTCGGCGAGAGCTTTGCGGTTCAAGGCAACGCCCTTCTTTGAAAGCATACCCATAAATGCTGAGTATGACAGGCCATATGCGCGAACGCCCGCGTTGATACGGGTGATCCACAAACTTCTGAATGCACCTTTTTTTGCTTTTCTGTCGCGGTAAGCATACTGCTGTCCTTTTTCCCAAGTGTTCTTGGCAACGGTCCAGACGTTTTTACGCTTTCCGAAGTACCCTTTGGTACGGTTCAAAATCTTTTTTCTTCTTGCTCTTGAAGCAACATGATTTACTGATCTTGGCATAAAGTCTCCTTTCTTTTTACGTCAGCGGTTTAGTGCTGTCTAAACTCTTTTTGTGCTGATAGTAAAGTTAATAATTTAATTTTCTTAGCACTGGCCCAACATTTCCTTGATGGTGTGTTCGTTCACTTTGTCAGCGATGGTGCTGTAAGCCAGGTTACGTTTTCTCTTCGTTGTTTTTTTAGTAAGAATGTGGCTGTGATAAGCGTGGTGTCTTCTTACTTTACCGGTACCTGTCAGAGTGAATCTCTTCTTGGCGGCCGATTTGGTTTTTACTTTTGGCATTTCTCTGATTTTTAAGGTTAATATCTATGAGTTAATTGCAATTTTCTTATTTTTTCGGATTGATGACGATGATCATGCGCTTACCTTCCAGCTTGGGCATCTGTTCCGGCTTGCCGTATTCTTCCACCGCCTGGGCGAATTTCAGCAGAATAAGCTCACCTTGGTCCTTGTAAACAATGGAACGGCCTTTGAAAAACACATCGACCTTCACCTTGCAGCCTTCCTTCAGGAAGCGGATGGCATGATTGCATTTGAATTCGAAATCATGGTCATCGGTCTGGGGTCCCAGTCGGATTTCCTTGATGACAATCTTGGCCGATTTCTGCTTGATCTCTTTCTGTTTTTTCTTCTGCTCGTAAAGGAATTTCTGGTAATCCATGATTTTGCATACCGGCGGATTGGCTTGGGGAGAGATTTCCACCAAATCCAATTCAAACTGGTCTGCCAATTCCAAAGCCTCTTTGAGAGAGACAATCTTCGGCTCGAAGTTTTCACCTACAACACGCACAATGGGTGCGGTGATGTATTGGTTAATACGGTGCGCAGCTTCCTTTTTCTTGTTGTTGTTGGGAAGCGGACGACGTGGACCGGGTTTTGTAATTTGCGTTGCGATAAGCTTTTCTCCTTCCTTTTGGTTAATAACTTTAGTATTAAAAAATTGGGCGCAAAAATACACTTTTTTTCAATGCGAAGCACCCAATGTTGAAAAATTTATTTTTTACCCTATTTTTCTATGGAAACATTTCATGAAATGTCTCCACAAGGGTTATGATAAAATGCTTTTATTTGTCCTCATTTTCGCATAAATATGCGGTCATCGCATTTTGACCATCATTTTGTGCTGGTATGATTTCGCATCCGCAGTTACGGTCTTTTTTATGCTTGCGTTTGCCCACCACTTTCGGCGCGCACCCCACCAGCAGCACTGCTATTGCCAAAATTAGTAAAAAAAACGATCTTTTCCGCATATTTAGTCAGTAGTTATTCTGTCTATTTTATAATTAGCACATTAGCACATTGTCTCATTAGCACATTTGCTAATTACCTGAATATCGTCGCCTCCCGGTCTGGTCCAACCGAAACGATGGAAACCTTTGTGCCCGTCTCTTTTTCAATATATTGTATATACATTTTGAATTCGGGAGGCAGTTCGTCGTAGGTTTTCGCCTGACTGATATCCTGTTGCCAGCCTTTGAACGGGGTGAGCACCGGCTCTATTTCCGCATCGCTCTCGCTGGGGAAGCGGGTGGTGATTTCACCGTTGATTTTGTAGGCCGTGCAGATGTTGATGGTCTCGAAATTGGACATCACATCGGCTTTGGTGAGGGCGATCTCAGTAACGCCATTCACCATGATAGCATATTTCAGTGCTACCAAGTCCAGCCAACCGCAGCGGCGGGGACGGCCAGTGGTAGCGCCGAATTCGTTGCCCTGGGTGCGCAATTGCTCACCGGTGGCATCAAACAGTTCTGTGGGGAATGGACCACTGCCCACGCGGGTGCAGTAGGCCTTGACGATACCGATAACCTTGCCCACTTTGCTGGGGGCCAGACCCAAGCCGGTGAAAGCACCTGCGGCTATCGTGTTGGAGGAGGTGACAAAAGGATAGCTGCCGAATTCCAAGTCCAGAAGCGTTCCTTGTGCGCATTCTGCCAACACACTCTTGCGGTTGTCAAGATATTCGCTGACTTCGTATTCGTTGTCAATGAATCTGAATTTTTTCAAGCAGTTTAAAGCTTCGAAGAAATTCAGTTCCATTTTGGGCAGCACCTCCGTATAATCGAACTCGTACATTTTCAGCATGTCTTTGTGGTTGGATACCAGTGCGTTGTATCTGCTGGTGAAATCCGGTGACAGGATGTCGATGACACGCAGTCCGTGGCGGGCGGTTTTGTCGGTATAGGTTGGGCCGATGCCTTTCAGCGTCGAGCCGATTTTGTTCTTGCCTTTCTTGGCTTCCTGGGCAGCATCCAACAACCTATGGGTGGGCAGAATCAGATGTGCCTTTTTGGAAATCAGCAGGTTGGAAACGGGATCCAGACCCATTTTGACCAAAGCGTTGATTTCTTCCTCGAAAATACAGGGGTCGATGACAACGCCGTTGCCGATGATATTGGTTTTGTCTTTGTGGAAAATTCCGGAAGGAATGATGTGCAAAACATGTTTGATACCGTTGAATTCCAAGGAATGGCCGGCATTGGGGCCGCCTTGGAAACGGGCAATCACATCATAACGGGGAGTCATCACATCCACTACTTTGCCCTTGCCTTCGTCTCCCCATTGCAATCCTAATAAAATGTCACATTTCATTATCGTCTAAAATATGTTTGAGATTTGTGTGTTGAAAAAATTATCGGTTGTCATACATTTTGTGATAGTAATCCACGTATGCCCCTGAGGTCACGTGGTCCAGCCATTCTTCGTTGGCCAGATACCAGTCCACAGTCTTCTCGAAGCCTTCGGTGAACTTGATTTTCGGCTCCCAACCCAGCTCTGTTTTGAGTTTGGTGGCGTCGATGGCATAGCGCAGGTCGTGGCCGGCACGGTCTGTAACGTAGGTAATCAGCGACAATGATGTGCCTTCGGGACGGCCCAACTTGGCATCCACAATTTCAATCAGCTTCTTGATGATATCGATGTTGCGCCATTCATTGTTACCGCCGATGTTATAGGTCTCGCCATCTTTGCCGAAGTGGAAAATAGTGTCGATAGCGCTGGCGTGGTCCTCCACGTACAACCAGTCTCTTACATTGATGCCTTTGCCATAAACCGGAAGCGGCTTGCTGTGCTTGATATTGTTGATGAACAGTGGCAACAGCTTTTCAGGGAACTGGTTGGGGCCGTAGTTGTTCGAGCAGTTGGAGATCACGGTCGGCAGTCCGTAGGTGTCGTGATAAGCGCGCACAAAATGGTCTGAGCTGGCCTTGGCGGCTGAGTAGGGACTATGCGGACTGTACGGGGTGGTTTCCTTGAATGAACCGGTTTCGCCTAGTGTGCCGTACACCTCATCGGTGGAAATATGGTAGAAACGCTTCCGATCGGAGTTGTCTTTCCATATTTTGCGGGCGGCGTTCAACAGGTTTACCGTACCCACCACATTGGTGAAGATGAACTCCATGGGGTTCTCGATGGAGCGGTCCACATGTGACTCGGCAGCCAGGTGGATGACTCCGTCGAATTGGTGTTCTTCGAAGATTTTCTGGATAAAATCGGCATCCACGATGTTGCCTTTGATGAAATGATAGTTGGGTTTCTGATCGACGTCGGTCAGGTTTTCCAGGTTGCCGGCGTAGGTCAAAGCATCCAAATTATAAATGTCATAATGCGGGTATTTGTTGACAAACAAGCGCACTACGTGTGAACCGATAAATCCGGCTCCTCCTGTGATTAAAATTTTTTTCATGCTATATAAATCTATTGAAGAACGATTCCGTTTGTTCAAAGAAACTTTTTGCAAAGTTACACAATTTTCTTGAATTAAACGTTGTCTTATGAAATTTTATTGTAGAGATGCGATTAATCTCGTCTCTACTCCATTGTTTCCAGCAAAAAACTCACGGGGCGGAAGCCGTCGTTGCAGGAAATCATGGCGGAATGAGGGTTCTTCATCCAGCCGTCAAAAAAATTGCCGCCGCCATTGGCCAATTCTTTCACGAAAGTTTGCATACTTTCCCAGGCGCTGTCGCACAGGCCTTCGGGTTTTTGTCCTTCGCAGGAGACGAAAATTTGCCCTTCCTCAATGTCGCAGCTGTGCTCAATGGGGTTTTCGTATTTTGCTGATAAATCCTGATACCATACTTTGCGGATGGCCGTGATTTTCACTTTTTTCATAAAACTGCTTTTTATTCGAAAAAATTCCGTATTTTTGCCGCCGATTTTACGATCTGTTAGCTCAGTTGGTTTAGAGCGCTTGCTTGACAGGCAAGAGGTCACTGGTTCAAATCCAGTACAGATCACGCAAGCACCTGATAATCAAGCAGGTGCTTTTTTGTTTTTAGTCAGATTGAAATTATAGAATCAATTGTTCAAGTTTCACTTTCGGCACAAAATGAACCCCGTCCTGCCGATAGTATTTGTGACTTTCTTCCTCATTTATTTCCACCAGGCGGATGTTTTCCGCACCTTTGCCGATGGCGAGAATGAGCAGAGGCTCGTATGGCAGGTTGAATTCTTGCTTGATATTTTCCTTGTTGAATGCACCGATCATAATACCGTTCAGCCCCATCTCCACGGCTTTGAGTAACATGCTTTGGGCGGAAATGCCCAAGTCGATGTCCAAAATTTTATTTTCAGGAGTGATGCCGCAGATGATGATGAAGGCTTCGGGTTCGGTGCCCTCAAAAGGCAGGTGCAGTTCAGGAAGTGCGCCGCCTAATTTGATATTGGCTAGTACCTTTTCCGCTCCTGTGTCATGGGTTACCAGCTTGAAACGCAGGGCTTGCTGGTTTCGCCCCGAGGGAAGCAGGGGGTTCACCGCCACGATTTTTTTCAGTTGCTCCATGTTAACCTTGGTGTTTTTGTCGTAACCGCGGTAGCTGCGGTTTTTCTTCAGCAGGGTGTCTAACGACTGTCCCACATGTTTCACCACGGTTTTCTTCCGTCCCGAGCCGAAAAGCTCGTCATATCTGTTTTCCAAATAATTGTCTGCCATAGTATCTGTCAGTTTTGGTTATAACACACAAGCCCATCCGAATTTATAGGCTAAGTCACGTAATAAATTCCGGTCGCTTACGGGTATGGTCACGGCGATGGTCTCATGCTGATTATCTTTTTCGGCAATCTTGGCTGAATCAATGTTGTACTGTGTTTGAAGATTCATCCAGTATTGGGTTGGAATACCGATTGCTTTTTCCAGGGCGACAGCTACGTTAAGAGATATGGAACGTTTGCCATTGATGGTTTCACTTAAAATGGAGGGCTTGATTCCAGTTAGCTCAGCGAGTTCTTTTTGGGTCATTTTCCGTTCAACCAACTCGTCCTTGATTAATTCACCGGGATGAGTTGCAAAGGCTGGGATTATTTGTTTTTTCTTATTCATAGTGTTTTGAAATTTCAATTAATAATGCGTGAACAATGATACCATTCTTATCAGGTGAACTATGAAAGAATAATCTGTATTGATCATTTATCCTTACTGCTTCTATACCGTTAAGATCACCTTTTTTCTTTTCGTAATGTAGAGAATTGATAAGAAAAAGCTCTTCCACTCGATTTGCGGCTTTAATGTAATTCACCACTTTAATGTATCGTTTGACGATATCTCTGCTCAAGCGTTTATACTTGTGGTTATTTGTAAAACCCTCAGTATACAGTTCTTCTAAAGCTCTATCTTCAAATTCGATGGTCATGGTATCATTGCATTTTCAAGATGCAAAAATAATAAAATAAATTGAATAATTATCATTTTTGCGAATTATTTACACAGAATTAGGGTTAGTTGTTAGGTATCCATCCCGCGGCGATGTCATAGATACGGATTTTATGTTAAAAAAATGACTACCTTTGCAATCTAAAAGCTATTGCAATGAAGAGTTCTCTCAAATTTATTTATTTTTTGCTGCTTTTGCTAGTAGCCTCCTGCCAACAAAAGGACAAATTGGTGCCACCGCCAGCTCCGTACGGTCCCGTTCCCACTGAGGCGCAACTGCAGTGGCAGCGCATGGAGATGAACATGTTCTGCCATTTCGGACCTAACACCTTCACGGGAAAAGAGTGGGGCGACGGTACTGAGGTGGAAGATATCTTCAACCCCACTCAGTTGGATTGTCGCCAATGGACAAAGATTGCCAGAGCCGCTGGTTTCAAAGGAATCATTCTCACCGCCAAGCATCATGATGGTTTCTGCCTCTGGCCGAATCCGGAAAGCGAGCATACCGTGGCGCAGAGCACTTGGCGCAACGGAGAGGGGGATGTGCTGAAGGAATTGTACGATGCTTGCCGCCATGAGGGTGTGCGTTTTGGCATATACATTTCTCCTTGGGACAGAAACGCACCCACGTATGGCACACCAGCCTATAATGAGACTTTCAGAAAAACGTTGGAATCTGCGCTGACGCAATATGGCGAGATATTCGAGCAGTGGTTTGACGGGGCTTGTGGTGAGGGGCCCAATGGTAGACGACAAGTATATGACTGGCCGCTGTTTAACAATACTGTACATCAATTGCAGCCGCAGGCACTTATCTTCAGCGATGTGGGTCCTGGTTGCCGTTGGGTGGGCAATGAAGAGGGCAGGGCAGGCTGTACCTGCTGGTCGCTGCTCAATACCGATGGCTTTACCCCCGGTGCCGGAGCTCCTCCTCAGGATACGCTAACTGTAGGCAACCGACAGGGACAATATTGGATTCCGGCCGAAGTGGATGTCTCTATTCGCTCTGGCTGGTTCTATCGTGATAGCGAGCATCCCAAGAGCGTGGAGGAACTCATGCGTATCTACTATCAGAGTGTAGGCCGCAATGGCTTATTGCTGCTGAATGTGCCGCCTGACCCGCGGGGACTGATTGCCGCGGAGGACTCTGCCCGCCTCATGGAATTTGCCGCTGCTTTGCAGTCGGTTTTTGCTCAAGATTTGGCGCAAAATGCGTCGGAAATCAAGGCTACCCATATCAGGGGCGAGAAAAATCCGATAACTCAGAATTTGAAAAATCGAACTCAAAAGACTTCACTTTCAGCAAACGTGCAAGCCTATGGGGCAGCCAATCTGTTAGACACATCTTATCATTCCTATTGGACCGTGGACGACAGCGTGACTTCGGCTCAGGTGGTGTTGAGCTTCGACCAGCCCGTGAGTTTTAACCGTCTAATGCTTCAGGAGTACATCCCCTTGGGACAACGAGTCTCAAAGTTCCATGTCGATATTATGTTGTCCGACGGCAAATGGCGGACTGTAGCCACCGAAACCACTATCGGCTACAAACGGATAGTTCTGTTGCCCATGTGTACTACCAAGGCTGTCCGTATCTGCATTGATGAATCCCTGGCCTGCCCCGTACTCAATCGGGTAGCATTGTTTAAGGATGAGGTTTTTTCCGTATCTTTGCCTTCGCAAAATTAAGTCATTTCCTCTGAAAGCCATAGCCCAATTTGACCCATTTACATTCAGTTTGAAATGTGAATTAGAATTAGGACAAAATTGTTTCCGAAAACTTCCAAAAATCACCGACAGCACCCCTGCATGTTTTTGATTTTGCTAAAACATATATCAAGTTTTTTTTACGATTTCTTACATATTTTCATCCACTTTTTGAATGAATGTTGTAACTTATCAAACTATTGATTTTTAACAAATTAACACTATTTTTGCTATTGATTTTCTGATTCCAATATTGTAACTTTGCAGAAAAAAGAGTACTTATGGAAATCACAAATAACGAAGTAGGTATATTCGGTCCAATTTATGCTCAATTTAAAAAGCAGCCCAAATTAGCCATCAAACATTTACTCAAGGTACAAAACGGAGAATGTCCCAAAGCATTATACCGTCAGGATATTGGTTTTATTGATATTGTTTGGGGTGAAAACGACACGAAAACCAACAAAGGATACGGTCTGAAACACATTGTGGAAAAACACGGAAAAAGTATAAAAGAATTAGGCTTTGAAGTTGAGGATTTTATTCCGATTGTAGTGCAGTTTGGAAACTTATCTATAAAGAAATCAGATGACAAGAAATTAATATTGGAAAGTGATACATTTAGGATAGTTATACAAACACGGTGGGACAATCAGGTCAAAATATTTCTGCTAACAGCCTTTGATTTAAGAAAAAAGCCTGAATAAATCAGGCTAATTCTTGGAATTACCAGGACTGCACTCATTGGTAATTTTACGATAAAGATACTCCCTTTATCAACGCTGCAAAAATACAAAAAATATATATCTTCTTATCAAAAAAAATTTTTAATCTGATGCTGCGTATGGAGTTAGTTCCGACGGCTGGAGGGAACAGGCTTGTGCGGTTGCACTTACCGTTGGCTTGATCTTTTGCCGACTTTTCGGTCAAGCGAAAAGTCGGAAGAAAAAAGTAGAAAAAAAGTTGTACCTTTGCAAATCAATACGGAAAGAAACAGCTTTATGTCGAAATACCGAAGTTTAGTACTGCCTTTTGCCCTTGTTTTTGGCTTTATCTTCCACCATTTTCTGGCGGGCTTCAACTTTGTGGTGCCGTATCTGATATTCGCTATTTTGTTGCTGAATTTTGTGTCGGTGGACATCAAAAAGCTGCGCTTCGGCTGGTTAGATGTATGGCTGATGCTTTTTCAGATTGTGGTGAGTTTGGGCTGTTATCTGCTGCTAAAGTCTTTTCATGTGAGTGATATGGTGGCGGAGGGTGTTCTGGTGGGCATACTTTGCCCGGTGGCTGCCTCGGTGGTGGTTATCGCCTGCCTTTTGGGTGCCAACCGTGAAACCGTGACCACCTACACCATCTGGGGCAATATGATGGTGGCAGTAGTGGCTCCCATCTATTTTTCCTTTATTGGCTTACAGCAGGATATGCCTTTCCTGGAATCTTTCTGGATGATATTGAAGAGGATAAGTCCGGTGATTGTTTTCCCGTTCTTTCTGGCTTTGATTATGCAACATACAATGCCCAAGGTGAATGCCTTTTTGGACAAGTATAGGGGTATATCTTTTTATTTGTGGGCCTGTGCCTTTTTATTGGTGATGGGCAAAACTTTCGAGTTTATCGCCATTCACGGTAAAGGTAACGAGAAAAACATCGTTGTGTTGGGCCTTGTGTCCATACTTTTCTGTGGTATCCAGTTTGCGATAGGCAAGTGGCTGGGTGGCAAGTTCGGTGACAGGGTGGCGGGAGGCCAGCTGTTAGGACAGAAAAACACGGCTTTCGGTATCTGGATGGCCAACTGTTACCTCAATCCTTTGGCATCAGTGTATGTGGCCTTTTATGCCATCTGGCAGAATCTCTTCAATAGCTGGCAGCTGTGGCGGCACGATCGCAAACTTCAAAAGTAAGGTTTTCAGTATTGCTTTTTAAACAGCTTTATCGCGTCTTTCATGATGTCGGCATGGTCGAAAGCCAGCGGAGGCAGCGTGTCAATGGGAAACCATTGTGCCTTGGCGGCATCGTCTTGACCTGTCACAGGGATAGGCAGATCAATGATAGCCAGATAGGCCACTGTGATGGTTCTACCTCTGGGGTCTCGGTCTATTTTTGAGTAGGCTCCGATTTGGAGAATGTCGTTGACTTGCAAACCTGTTTCTTCTTGCAACTCCCGGATGGCGCATTGTTGGGTGGTCTCATCCATATTCATGAATCCTCCAGGAAATGCCCAGTAACCTTTGAAAGGTTCATGTCCTCTCTCAATGAGCAGCACGTGTGGCATCGGTTCTTTGGTTATCACTACGCAGTCTGCGGTAACGGCGGGTCTGGGGTATTGATAGGTGTAGGCCATGTTTTTGATATTATAAACTTATTTTCCACTCACCGGCTTTTAATGTTCTTTCTTTGTCAGTATTTGGGAAGATGGTGGCTGTGGTGTTTTGTGGTACTGTGATATTCAATTGGTCACCGCTGATTTCAACACTGATGGTGCCGTAAAGTGTGGGCTTGGTGACGCGTATCCAATCAATGCCCTCACAACGCTGTGGATCAATGAAGAAATGCTTGTAGCCCGGTTGTTGAGGGTCGGGATGGATACCCGCCAATGCCTGATAAAACCAAATGCCGATGCCGTTGTAACAGTTGTGTACACGACTGCGCTTGCCATTCCACGATTCCCAGGTGGTGGTGGCTCCGTTGTCGATCATGTACAGATAGCCGGGATAATCAGGCTGGCGCAGGATGGTGGCCATAAGGTCAGTTTGTTTCTCACGAATGCACCATTCGGTAAAAATGGGCACTCCAATGAGGCCTACAGCAATATGGGCATTATATTTTCCGTAGCAGTCTTTGATTAACTGCTCTTTCACTTGTGCGGCGGTGGCGCTGTCGGGCGGAATGTTTATCAGCAGGGCGTATGCTTGGTCAAGCGGGGTGCCGTTGGCGTAGGTGTGTGTGTCGGGATGGTAGAAATGATGGTGGATGGCGGTATTGAGCCTGCTGTGCCATTCGGTGAATTCTTTTGCATCTTCATATTGTCCCATCAAATAGGCCATCTGTATCATATCATTGAGACATTCGCTGATAAAGCAACTGTTGACATGCAGTACCGATTCGCCTTTGATATCAACTCCTTCAGGGGCTAGCCAGTCACCAAGGAACCATGTGTGTCGTTCGGTGTCGGGCCATGGCTGTAGAATCTCGTCCTTGCTGTGTTGCTTAATAAATTGCAGCCATTGTTTCATTTCGAGATAATGCTCAGCAATAATTTCCACATCTCCGTAATTGAGGTAGGTGCGCCATGGGGCTTTGATGACAAAACCGCTCCAGTAAGGGCCTCCGCCGGTTCGGAATGCCGGTGCCACGTATGGTAAATCTCCCGTGCTATCAATTGCGTCTCTCCAGGATGTCATCCAGTTGCGGTAGGTGTTACGCACATTGTATATCGTTTGCAAGCTCATGGTCGAGGAATTGCCGTCACCGCCGTAACCCATGCGTTCCAAATGCGGACAATCGACCATATAGCCGCTATAAGTCAGGCAGCTGAGTGTGTATTTCACCATATCATGAATGGCATTAAGCCGTGGGTCGGAGCACTCGAAAGTGGCCCCCTCTTTAGGGTTTACGGCACTGATTTGCAGAGCTCGTGCATTTATATTGATGTCCGCTCCGGTGATGCGCACATAGCGGAAGGCGTGATAGTGGAAGCGGTTGGTGAAATGTTCTTCACGGCTGCCATTGGCGATATAAACATCCGTTTCGCTATAAGGTTCTGGATTCTGAACTTTGGAATCGAAATCATCAAAATACTCCATTGTTACCTTGCTACCTTCGGCCAATGCCATGAAATCAGCCTGAAACCATCCTGTTATTACACGCCCGAAGTCAAGCACCAATGAGTTGTCTTCTCCTTTTTTGATACTTTTTGGAGTCAGTGTGTCAATAATATGGTTGCCTTCAAATTCCTGTTTGGAAAATGGATATTTAAAGGATAAATGAGGCTTATTTGTTGTGTCAGATAAATTTTCAAAATTCAGTATATTTGCAGGCTGCCATTCGGGTTTTACGCGAGCATCGTATCGTTCACCGCCGAATTGGAGGGGTTGCCAGCTGCCGGCATAGCTGATACCGCTCGGCGATGCCTCCCAACTGCTGTCAGTCTCTGTAATCATGTCCACAGTGGCATCATGTCTCCATGTAATTCTTGCGTATACCACTGCGGGAGTGCCATAGATTCGTCCCCAGCCTTGTCCTATCCATAACAATATCTCGTTTTTGCCTTTATGCAAATATGGTGTAAGGTCGTAAGTTACTGCAAGTGGCCTTTTGTCAAGTTGCGATACAGCGGGCTGTAGTACTTCATTACCCACTTTCATCCCATTCAAATAAACTTCATGATAGCCCAGCGATCTGACTTCGATATAGAAATTTCCTGTTGAATATTCTGTCTTTGATAGCTTGAATGTTTTTCGTAACATCGGTGTCTCCGCCCAATTGTCACCTATGCGACATCCTATGTATTGCTGTGCAATACAGGGCATGGCAATTAACAGGAATATCCAAAGAATAATACCGTGTCTTTTCATGTTGTTTCGTATTCAAAGGATGCTTTCTGAACTTTGAATTCCCCTTCTTTTAGAAGGGGTGGCCGAAGGCCGGGGTAGTAGTATTAATGAGCATATCAGCTAATTAAAGTTTATTTTATTTCCCGGATGCTTATCGCGAATCCTCCGCACGGAGCCATTTTCAGTTTCAATACGCTTTTACTTGTCACCGTTTTCTTGGAAATGGTATAAGCTTGGGGATTGTATTTTAATTCTGAATTTTGAACTCTGAATTCAGAATCATCAGGAAGACCGCATGCATCAGGCGCATCAGTATAGATAATGGCCTCGTATTTCACGCCAGGTTGCAGGAAATCTAATTTCACAGAAACCTCTCGGGCGTTCTCGTCGGTGATACCGCCAATGTACCAAACATCAGGTGATGGAACTAAGTCAATGTGATCTGGCATAACGGATTGATAGGTGATATGTTTTGGGATAGCATCAAACCACGAATCAACACTGTCTGGATAGTTATAGACGTACCGCATCGTGTTGCTTATCACGTATTTTTTGCCATCAGACAAAGTTCCCACACCTTCGGCAGCCTTGTTCAGAGTGGAAAGCTTCGGCTTGCGGGCTGTCACGATATAATCCCCTGGTTCTGCCATGATGTAGATGCTGGTGTCCCAATCCACTGCCACATCCTTGATGAACTGGAAGGCATCCATGTATTGCTCGTAATGTTCGGGGAAATCGGCAGCCATTTGCAAGGGCGAGTAGAAGGTGACATAAAGTCCCAATTGGTTGCAGATGGTGTGGCTCATTTTCTTTCCCCATGGTACGATTTTGCCCATGTCAGGCTCGAAGATGCCGGGGGTGTAGTCCATGGGACCACCTTGCAAGCGTGTAAACGGCAAAATGGAGGTATGGCCAGGATGGATGCGCTCGCGGAACTCGGTGCCCATGGCGCTCTCGTTGCCAATCATATTGGGCCATGTGCGGCACAAACCAGTGGGACGTACCGCTTCGTGTGAGTTGACCATGATGTGGTGTTTGGCGGCCTCCACGATAGCGTAATGGTAGTGGTTGTTGATGGGTTGGCTGTAGTGACCCTCACCAAACGGGATGATGGTGCCCACATAACCGCCCTTCACGGCATCGTAGCCATACTGGTTCATCAGCGTGTAGGCCTGCTCCATCCAATGCTCGTAGTTGATAGTGGAAGCGCTGCTCTCGTGGTGCATGATGAGGCGGATGCCCTTCTCATGGGCATATTTGTTCAGTGCCGGCAGGTCGAAGTCGGGATATGGGGTGAGGAAATCGAAAACGAACTCCTTCTGCTTACCGTACCAGTCTTCCCAACCGATATTCCAACCCTCGATGAGCAGTCCGTCGAAACCATGGGCAGCGGCAAAGTCGATATAGCGGCGTACATTGGCGTTGTTGGCTCCGTGCGTGCCGTTGGGGGTGGCGTGTTCAAAGTCTGTTTCGCCTAATTTCACCGAAGGGAAATCATTGGTATAGTTCCAGGTGCTCTTGCCGGAAATCATCTCCCACCAAACACCCATGTATTTCACAGGATGAATCCAGCTGACATCTTCCAAAGCACAGGGCTCATTGAGGTTCAAAATCAATCTTGAAGCCAAAACATCTGTGGCTTTTTCACAGACCATCACTGTTCTCCAAGGAGTGACACAGGGGGTCTGAATGCGGCCTTTGTAGCCCGTAGCATCGGGACAAAGCCAGGCACGGAAGGTATGAGCCTTTTTTCCTTCAGGGGTCAGATTCAGGTGAGGAACGGAAGATAGCGTATCCCAAGGGTTGGTTGCCAAATTATCCAGGTATTCGAGGTGCATGGTCGGGAAATCGAGGGTGGCGGCCTCGTGGATGTTGATATACAAACCATCGTCGGTCTTCATTTGGATAGCCGTCTGCACACCCGTTTTCGAGAATGCGGTCCACGGCCAGCCGCCGTTCTTGTGGCTTACCTCCCACAAACTTCGGATTTCCGACAGCCGTGACTGCGTGTAGTTGTACTCCTGTGTGTCGTAGTCGCCGGGAATCCACCATGCGGTGTGGTCGCCTGCCATTGCGAACTCCGTCAATTCTTCCTTAAACCAAAAGCATACCAATGCATTGAACTGAGAAGTTTTGTCTCCAATTTTAGAGTTTTCAGTTTTCAGTTTTCCGTTTTCAATTTTATCGGGGAATTCATACCGGAATCCCAATCCATCGTTATACAATCTGAAACGTATCTGCATCACCGTAGGCCGCTTTTCTGTGCTGTGGTCCATGCTCGCCACGCTGCCGACGGGCTGTTCCAACGTCACCAACATCTCGTTGTAGTGGTTGCGGATGTGCGCCTCCTCGCCCCACACGGGTTCCCAAGTCTCGTCGAAAGTGCTGTATTTCGTGTCTTTCAGCACAAAAGCGTGTGCCAAATCATCGCGCCATTCAAGGGTAAAACCCATCTTTGAGGGCAGTATCACGGGGTTTCCTTTGTGAAACAGCGCATAAGTGGGAATGCCGTCAACGACTTCGAATGACAGTTCCAATTGATTGTCGGGACTTTTCAGGGCTTTTTTTGCTGCTGTTTGTCCACTGGTATTTTGTCCTCCTATAGCAAACACTATCAGGATAGCAATAACAATACGGCTCAATTGTTTCATTGTCTATAACTTGTTATGAATTTACTTTATAACATAATTTCCTCATACTCCCGCTTGAACCAGGTGATTTGCCGTTTGGCGTAGCGGCGGGTATTCACCTTGATTTTCTCCACCGCCTCTTCCATGGTCATCTTGCCCTCCATATAGTCGAACATTTCCTTGTACCCTACGGTGTTGAGGGCATTCGTCCCTTTGTATTGGTACAGCGATTTAGCCTCCTCTAAAAGGCCGTCGGCCATCATCTGGTCCACCCGTCGGTTGATGCGTTCGAACAGCACCTCTCTGGGACGGTTGAGGTAGTATCTTTGGATTTCAAAATCCCGTTTTTTGGACGATTGCGTAAGCAATTCAGAGTATGGTTTTCCAGTTTGCAGACACACTTCCAGGGCGCGCATCATGCGCTTGTGGTTGGCGAGGTCATTGGTGTTGTAAAACACAGGATCCAGATGCCGCAGGCGTCTTCTTAAGGCTTCGATACCTTCGGTTTCAAACAACTCTATAACTTGCTGCCGGATGTTGAGGTCGGGGTCGGGCAGGTCATCAATGCCTTTACACACGGCATCCAGATATAATCCGCTACCGCCAGTCATAATCACGACGGGATTTTCGGCAAAGAGGGTAGGTAGCAGCTTCAGCACATCCTGCTCGAAGCGTGAGATGCTGTAATACTCGCCAATCGACAGGTGGCCTATAAAAAAATGCTTGACCGCAGCCAGTTCTTCCTCGCTCGGAAAAGCAGTGCCGATTCGCATCTCTTTGTAGAATTGACGCGAATCGGCAGAAATAATGCTTGTATGAAATTTTTTGGCGGTCTCGATGGCGTATGCGGTTTTCCCTACAGCCGTCGGTCCTCCAATAACAATCAGAGTGGGTTGGTTAGTAGCTGCCGTAATCATCGATACTGCCTAAATCAAGCTGATCCTCATCGTTGAAACCGTCTTCAAAGTCATCGAAAATATCATCTTTGGTCAGGTCTTCAATCAAATCATCAGGGTCGGGCAGATGGGCGTTTTTGATGGCTTTGGGCAGTTCCTGGGCCTTGTGTGTGCAGCGCGGATAGTCAACGCCATCCTGTGCTTGCGCCACCTTCATCAGTTCAAGATAAAAAACCTTCGGATTCAGAAAATCATATTCATAAAGGATATGCTGATGGGGATCGGAAATCATCTTGTTCAGAATACTGTCCTTCATGATAAATTTCGGAAGATGCGTCTTGGTGGTGTAGCCGTCCTCTTCTTCATATTCGGGCGTGTCGGCCACCTCGTCATCCTTCATGTCGATGAGGGTGATTTCATTCTGTTTGTTCCATTTGGAGTCGCACAATGAGAATGAGGCCAACTCATTGCCTTCCAAACCGATAGATTTGTACAGGATGGTGTGGAGTGACTCGAAGTTGTCGTTGGCCAGAATCTCTATGTCGCGGACAAAATCCTCCACTTCATCAAAATAAACTCTGAACTTATAGTAAAACATGATGAGTGATTTTTGATCTTATTCCATAACCATGTTGTGGAAGACATTGGTAACGTCTTCGTCTTCCTCTATTTTCTCCAAGAGTTTCTCCACTTCCTCTTGCTGTTCGGGGGTCAGTTTCTTCAGGTCGTTGGGAATTCTCTCGAACTTGAATTCCTTGATATCGAAACCGTTGTCTTCCAAATATTTCTGGATGGGTCCGAAGGACTGGAATTCGGCGAAAATCAGGATGTCGTCCTCATCTTCGAAAACTTCTTCCACACCGTAATCGATGAGCTCGAGCTCGAGGTCTTCCAGGTTGATACCCTCTTTTTTGGCCACCGTGAAGCGGCATTTTCTGTCGAAGAGGAAGTCGAGCATGCCGGAGGTGCCCAGTGCGCCTCCCAGTTTGTTGAAATAGCTTCTCAGGTTGGCCACAGTACGCTGATTGTTGTCGGTAGCGGCTTCAATATAAATGGCGATGCCGTGGGGGCCGTAGCCTTCGTAGAACATTTCCTTGTAGTCGCTGGTGTCTTTTTCAAGGGCTTTCTTGATAGCTCTTTCAACGTTTTCTTTCGGCATATTCTCCGACTTGGCGTTCTGCATGAGCAGACGCAGACGGGGGTTCATATCGGGGTTGGGACCGCCGGCTTTCACCGCCATTGTGATTTCTTTTCCTAAGCGGGTAAAGGTTCTGGCCATGTTACCCCAACGTTTAAATTTTCTTGCTTTTCTAAATTCAAATGCTCTTCCCATAGTATAGTCGGTTTGAAATTAAAAGATACTTTTTTGAAGCCGCAAAGATACAAAAAAATAATTTGCAAATTAGCAAATTAGTTAATGTGCCAATTAAATAATTTGTATGTCACCATTGTGTGCAGGCTGAAGGCCTGCTGGCTGTCAGCCCAGGGCAAGGTGCGAGGCACGAGCACCGACACCCTGGGGGAAAAATGGCATGTGTATTACGTCGCGGTGCGGGTATGTTGCACACCGAATTAATCCCGCACACACCGCACGGGCAAAGCGGAGCTTTGGAATGCCATGGTGTTGTTGAGCGTGGCAGAAGAATGCAAGATACGGTAAATCCGCGCATGTGCGTTTACCCCTGTATCCCCCACGCTGGTAGAGGTCCAGTAGTCAGCGGTATTTCCGGCATTGGTGACGATTTCCGGAGGGTAGAAACCCCCGGAGGGGCGCAAACTGAGCCCCGTGGCATTGTTTTTGATAAGATCATTGCCAGGTGAGCATGTCTCCCAGCTTTCATTCCATCCTATTGAATCTGCCAAGGCTTTGGCACAATAGTTGGCAACACCAGAACACACAAATTCATTATGCATGCTTACATAGCTTTTCAGTTGGGACCATTCGGCATTGCTGGGCACATGCCAGCCTGTAGGGCATACGCCTTGCACACCCGACGGATTGCTGGTACTGCCATCACTGCCATGCATTACTGCTGCCCAATTGTACAAGCGGCCATACATGGGAATCATACTGTCCGCTAAATTTGGCGAAAAACAATACGCTGTAGTTGTACTGGGGGTGGTGCTGGTAGTAATTAAAGTGCCATCGGCATAGCTAGTGGTGCGGAGATTTTCCTTCATCCAACATTGGTTGCCGATTTTTACCGTATTGTAAATGTTCCCATCATAATCGCTTACGGTAGATGCTTCAGTGCAAGGATATCCATCTCCGTTAGTCGAAACTTGAAACAAAAGGATAACTGTCTGAGATGCTCCCTGGTTTTGCACAACAGGTGTGCTTTGTATGCTTACTCCGTTGGGCATTTCACAATAACCGATATATTCCATGTTGTCACCAAGATTGAAGGGTTGTGTGGTTGTTCCTTTCGCTATGGCCATGGATGTTTTTTTGACGTATTTAATGGTATTCATGTCAGAAGTTCCCCTGTTCACAATTTTTATCGTGGAGGATTTCCCATTGCAGACTGCTGTCAAAAGATAAATATCAGCAGTTTTCAGTTTTATACTGAAATGATGCTCACCTGGCTCAAGGGAGGAGGAGAAGCCTGTCACTTCTTTTCCCATCAAATCAAAAGCCTTCAAGGACACCTCTCCTGAAATACCCATTCTAAGGCATACATCCGTTTCACCGTAAAAGGGATTAGGCACATTCGGCAAAAGTTCAAAACCACTATAAGGAATGTCCTCTTTAATTCCAACAGAACACTGCATGACAAGAGTCGTATCTGGCCATGTTAGGTTTTCTTCCCATCCTTTGCTGTGGTTTAATATTCGCACATGACTAAGTCGAGCATAGTTGCCATAGATGTCGTGCCCTGTGAATTTCAGCGTAACGGTAGGCTGTGCCATGAGTCCGCATACACCTGTCAGCAATAAGAATAGAGGTATAGTTATCTTTTTCATGATATGACATTTGATAACTATATGACGCTTTAAATCCCAAAAACGTTACAAGAAAATGAAAATTTTTATTCCAGCGAATACGGCTTCTCCGTAAACCATTTCTTGTTCGGCTTGCTGCCCATAGTGAAAACGAGCTCGCCGCCGGCCATGATCTGCTCGTAGGTGATGTAGGCGGTGTGCAGGGGTTTGCCGTTGAGCGTCACCGTCTGGATGTAGCAGTTCTGGTCGCTGACATTGGGTGCTTTGATGGTCAGGGTGTTGCCGTTTTGCAGATGGAGGATGTTCTCGGGCAGGTAGGGCGCGCCAAAGACGTACTGGCCGCTGGCGGGACATACGGGATAGAAGCCCATCGCGCTGAAGATGTACCATGCCGACATCTGTCCGCAGTCGTCGTTGCCGCATAAGCCGTCGAGGTGGTTGCGGTACATCTTGTTCATCACCTCGCGCACGCGCAGCTGCGTCTTCCACGGCTGGGAGGTCCACATGTAGAGGTACGGAATGTGGTGGCTGGGCTCGTTGCCGTGCACGTAGCCGCCTAACATGCCCTCGCGGGTAACATCTTCGGTCTCAGCGAAGAATTTGTCCGGCACGTACATCGTGAAGAGCTCGTCCAAGCGATTCACGAAGACCTTGTCGCCGCCCATAATCTTGATCAAGCCGTTGACATCGTGCGGCACATAGAAGGAGTAGTTCCAGCTGTTGCCCTCGATGAAGCCCTCGTTTGAGGTGGAAAGCAGGTCAGCGGGCGTCTTCCACGAGCCGTCCTCATACCGCGCCTGCGCAAAGCCCGTCTCCGGATTGAAGACGTTCTTGAAGTTCAGCGCACGCTGACGGTAGGTTTCCTTCACATAGTCTATCCCGTTGCTCTTGTCCAACAGATGGTAAATCACCCAGTCTTCGTATGCATTTTCCAAGGTGATGGAGGTACCTACTGCAGATTTGTCGTATGGAACATAGCCCAATTTCTTGTATAGGTCGGTATGGTCGTAGTAATCCAAGTTGGCGCTACTTATGATCCAGGGTTCTACGTTGATAAGACTGTTTTCTAGTTTTACATTCTTATTATTATGCAGGAAGTTGGTAAGGTAGTAATCAGCCACTACTGACACGCCGTGGTAGCCAATCATACACCAATTCTCATTGCCGGCATGACTCCAAATGGGTAAAACTCTATGCACGCTCAGTTTGGCATGATTCACCATAGATTCCACCATATCGGCTGCGCTTTTCGGATCGATGATGTTCAATAGCGGATGCTCGGCACGATAGGTGTCCCATAAAGAGAATATCGTGTAATTAGTGTGCCCTTTTTTATTTTGATGAATATTGTGGTCCACACCGCGGTATTGTCCATCAACATCTTGATATATGGATGGATTTATCATCGTATGATATAGAGAGGTATAGAACATAGCCAACTGATCATCCGTTCCTTGTGCTTCGTAGATACCCAACTTGTCATTCCACGCTTGCTTGGCCAACTGATGCCAATCATTAAAAGAATCAGGACGGGGTCCTCTATCAATATTGTCCATAATGTGAGCGACAGCTTCTTCGCGGAGATTGTCATAAGCTCCAGTAGTGCTGACAGCCGATAGTGCTACATATACCTCAAGTTCAGGCTCATCATCCTGGTCAAACTCTACCCAACATACTACCTTGCGTCCCGCCATTTCGGGAAAATCGTGATTCACGTCGAAGCGGCCCCAGAAGCCGTGGTAGTCCTGTTTGCCGAAATCCTGGTAGCCGTAGTGGGCCACAGGCTTGCTGAAGTGGATAGCGAAATAGACGTAGTTTTCCCGTGCCCAGCCGTTGGTGATGCGGTAGCCGGTCAGCGTGTAGGGGGGTTCCATCCGCAGGGAGGTCCACAGCACCTTGCCGTCGTAGTTGTAGAGACAGTGGTTGAGATCGACGATAAGCTTCTGGGTCTCGCCTTGGGGGTAGGTGTATTTGTGGATGCCGCAGTGCGGGGTAGCGGTGAGCTGCACGAGGATGTCGTCGTCGCTGAGGCGCACCTCGTAGTAGCCAGGCGAGGCCTTCTCGGTGGCGTGGCTGAAGCGCGAGCGGTAGCCGCCATCGGGGTTGTCGGCAGTGCCGGGGTGGAGCTGCACCTTGCCGGTGAAGGGCATCAGCAGGATGTCGCCCATGTCGGAGTGGCCGGTGCCGCTGAAGTGGGTGTGGCTGAAGCCCACGATGGTCTTGTCGCGGTACTGGTAGCCGGCGCAGTAGTCATAGACGCCGGGCTGGTACTTTCCGTTGATGTTGTGAGGGATGGTGTCCGTGTCGGGACTCACCTGCACGCCTCCAAAGGGGTAACAAGCGCCAGGAAAGGTGTGTCCCATGCCATTGGTCCCAATCATCGGGTTAACATACTGGGTGTAATCTTCTTGCGCTGAAATAGTCATCATCATCAATAGGATTATCGGTAAAAAAATCTTTCGCATGAGGATGATCTGTGTTGATGTAAATCAGGTTATAGGGACAAAGAATATTCGGCTATCACATGTTTGGCGGGAATATGCTGTATCTCGCCATCAGCTGATTGCACAATAACACATTCGTTGTGTAGGGCTTTTTCTTGCAACATGCGTTTCTCTGCTAACTGCAGGCCTTGGTCTATTTTATCTTGCAATTCAAGAATTTCTTCTTCTGACATGGCTGATTATTTGGTTATAAATTGTTGTGTCATTTATTATTGTCTTGATGGATTTACCCCCAACCGCCACTTTACGTCGATGGATGGTGCTGTTATCGTAAATGCTCCATGAATCCACCTCTGAGGCATAAAGATTGAAGAGGTTGCTGATGCCGCTGACATATCGTCTACGGATAATACTCTCCGGAATATCATGTCCGCCTTTGTTAACACGCTCAGCTACACGCTGAATAGCTAGTTCTGGAGAATTGAGCCAGAAGAAAACCAACGAGACTCGATAGCCTTTGGCATGGGCTCTATGTATAAGGTTGATATAAGAGCGGGAGGCAAGGGTTGTCTCAATGGAGAATGACTCCTCTCGAGAAAGCAGTTCTTCGATGCGTTGTAACATCAATCGGCCGGCTTCAATGGCTACATCTGTTGGATTGAAGGGTGACAGGCCTCGGGCTATTTCATCAGCATTGACGAATTCCCGGCAGTCAAGAATATCCGGCAACACGGTATAAGAAGCAGTGGTTTTTCCTGCTCCGTTGCAACCTCCGATAATGTATAGCATCTTGTTCATATCAAGGTGCAAAAGTACAAATAATTCTTGGAACGGCAAAAAAATACCTTATGGAAGAAAAAAATCAATACATTATCTTTTCTTTTCAAAAAAAATCCGTATCTTTGCAGGATATGTAATTCAACAAAAAACCTAATAACATTAACCCTTAAAAAAACTGATTTTATGAAGAAAAAATTTGTATGCCCCATTTGCGGCTATGTTCACGAAGGTACCGAAGCTCCTGAAAGATGTCCTCAGTGCAAACAGGTTGTGGAATGGAAAGTGTTGGATGAAGCTGCTGGCTTGAACTTTGTGACTGAACACGTTATCGGTATTGCCAAAGATACTGACGATGAGATGAAGAAGGATTTGAACGCTCATTTCATGGGCGAGGCTACAGAAGTAGGTATGTACCTGGCCATGAGCCGTCAGGCCGACCGTGAAGGTTATCCCGAAATTGCCGAGGCTTTCCGTCGCTACGCTTTCGAGGAAGCTGACCATTGCGCCCGTTTCGCCGAGTTGTTAGGCGAGGTGGTATGGGATACCAAGACCAACCTGGAGAAACGTATGGTGGCTGAATGTGGTGCTTGCGAAGACAAGATGCGTATTGCCCGCCGTGCCAAAGAACTGAACCTGGACGCTATCCACGATACCGTTCATGAAATGGCTAAGGACGAAGCCCGCCACGGCAAAGGTTTCGAAGGCCTCTTCAACCGCTATTTCAAGAAATAGTTTTCTTTAGATTTTTCTGAAAACTGAAACGGGGTGCTCATTCGGGCACCCCGTTTTTATATATTAGACTCCTCCTCCAATCCGCCCATTTCGGGTCACCCGAATGATGTTCATAAATTGACCAAACATGGTCAAACGAGGAGTATTCCATTAAGTCCCTATCCGTGCAATCGTAAGGCAGAGTGCATAGGATAACATCATTGCATCAACACATCTTCATCGGCAAGCATTAACTGGTGGCAGCATTCATCTTCAATATCACTCATAAACAAGGATCTACCTTCTCCGCTATAGAGCGATTGAAAATTATCTCAACATCCAACCTTTCAATCGGATAAGATATATCAAATGTATCGTTTGATGTCACATAATTAAAGTACCCGTGTACTCCGCCAGTTTCTTCCCCGCTGTAAGACACATAATACTCACCTACTCCCGCCAAACCGCCAATAACCAAAAACCTCCTGTTATCAGGAAAATCTTTTAGATTAATGCTGGTATGATAGCTCCAAACTCTTTCTCTTATCCAGTCCTCATTCTGTCCCGCTGCCAGCAGTCCATTTCTTTTAAGGTCATCCTGGATAAATCCTGGCACTTTGGCAGAGTATTGCTTTCCCATGTATTCAAATTGCCATCCCGTCGCCTCTTGACGAAAAGACTTTGCCAACACATAGTTATACCCTTCCGAAGACTTGTAGATAGGCATACTGGTACCCTTCGAGGAATACGCTTGTTTTATGGCATCATTCATCTTAGTACAGCTTTCCTCATTTACATCATCACCATAGAGTGTGTCAACAACCTTACCATTTATCGTGTAAACAAAAAAAGACGGATGATCAGTATCACCCCCATGCCATACGGCTTCCGTACAAAGCACCTCCTCAAACGCCCCGTCTTTCAGCCGGATGATTTTATCACCATATAATCCAGAATGCGCATAGCCATCGTCTATCAAACCGCTTCTCTCAATGTACTGGGGAGACCAGTTGCAGTCTCTTCTGGAAATAGCACCGTTGTGTTGAGACAGAATGATAGTCCCATCCGCAAAGCAACTGCCAAACAGACATAATTCAGGAATGGTATCATCATTGATATAACAGATACAGCACTTCTGATAAACTGACGTGTTGATATTTTCATTAATGTATGCCGCATAATTATCATTAATGACAATCGTATCCCGCTTAACGTTTGTCACCACCTCTTCAAGTGTATCACCTCCTGCATTAACATTGTGATTATTGTCACATGCTGCAAGTAAAAGGGCATAAAATGCAATGATGATCAGTTCTTTCATTGTAATGATGGTTGATTTTTATTCTCCCAAAAACAGGGTGTATATATTTTAAATCACTGTGCAAAAATACACGTTTTCAACCACAAACGTATTTTATTTCATACAATGAGAAGGGTGTTTTGTACAATGGGAGAGGGTGGAAGTTGGCCTAATAGTCAGACAGTCCGCCGGTGAGGTGGTCAAGGTGTTATTTAAGGAATCATAACTTTAGTGTTATTTGGACCACCAATCTCTTTCCAATCATAAGATCCAATAATTTCGCCTGTACTATTGTAGATGGGTACAAACTTATACACGTATGTGTCTAACCATTCCTGTTTTTGCTGGTACGACAAGTCAGTCCGTTCCTTTATGTATTCCACAGTATTCTTGTACTCTTCATACGTTTGAATACGTCTTGTCAGCTCTATATCGGAAATGATATTTCCCATTGCACGTGTTGCACACTCTATGGCACCTTGGTAATCACCAACACTAAGACTTGTTTTTACATCCTCCAGTTTTTTATCTATATTTCTTGAAAACCATAAAAGAGTTTCCTTATCATTGCTTATTTTTGATCGTTTTTCTCCAATCAATTGAGCAAGCTCGGAATATTTCTGATATGCCATGTTGGAGCGATTTTCTTGTTGCTGAAAACTTCTTTCTAATGTTGAATAGTCTGTGGTTTGTGGCTTGTATTCAACAGGTGTGAATGTTGCGGGTCTGAATTGGGCATACGCTATATTGACAAATAATGTCATAATCAATGTTCCAATGAGTATTTTTTCTATTTTCATTTGATTAATCCCTAATCCGTGTCGGGTGCAACTTTTAATTTAGCCTACTCTATTCTCCAGTTTTCGGCACCCCTGTGTTATAGCTTGTTTGTGATTAGTTAAGTTCCGCAAATTCGTTTTCGTTGCAGCTGTTGGCGTATTTTTGTGATTTTCCGTGGGAGATTCTGCTCGCTTACTGCGTTCGCGTCGGAATCTCCTTCGTTCAAAGACAAATTTCCACGAAACAGTCTGAGTCATCATTGTGAAACTTGAGTGATTATCCCTGCCTCGTCCATCACCAAACTGCGGTCGAGGGGGATGTATTTCGCCTCACCGGAAGATCCTGTGATGTAGTAGTTCTTGGCCAAATCATCACTGAATTTGCTTACAAAGGCGGCACGGATGCGGCTGCATTTTTCATTGATGGAGTTGCGGGTAGAGTCAACCAAATCGTCAATACTTTGCTTCATTTTAGCCGAATCGTCACGGTTCGATATACGAGAGTAAATCTGCAACAACTCCTCGCGATGGTCAACCAGTTCTTTGAACCGCAATCCTTTGGGATGGCGCAGATAGAAAAAATATACCACCTTGGAGAGTGTCGGCAGGGAGATTTCCATATCATTGTAGTCGGGTAAAATTATACGGTAATCCTTGGTGATGCGAAGCGTGCTCAGTTTAGGGTCGGGCAAAGTAATGAGTTTCTTTATCACAAAATCGGACACACCAATAAGCCGCATTTCTTTGATGCGCTGCCGTATCTCGTCAGCCAGAATATCTATTCTTTCTTTATCCGCTTTTTCTCGTGGGTCTATATTTTGGTTTTCGGATAAACGGCTTGTACGTAAAGGACTTTCTTCAATAATAGTACTATAAAATATATTCGAATCGAGATGAGGTACTTGCGTGATGGCGTTCAGCAATCGTTCAAATTGGGTGTCGTTGTGGTACTGAAGTGGAAACAAAGTGAAAATGTGTCCTTTGTCTGTGGCGTATTCATAGCGCATCAGCATGGGTGATTCCGTGATTTGCAATGGCAATTCGGGCATTTCGTTCTCTTTGTCTATTCTGTAAGAGAGGATTTCCCGATAGCTGTCCTGAATCCATGACGGATCGGACTTCGCCTTTTCTATCCAAGCGGAATCCGTTTCTGGCCAATTGTATTCCACAATCTGTGCCAGTTTGTCCAGCATTTCCGGCAAATAGGTAAACGATTTGCCCAAAATGTTGACAACCTTCTCCATATTCTTGTGAAAGTACACGTTGATCTCTTCGTTTGCGCACGCCTCGACATACAGCATCATGCCATATTGAGGCTCAAAAGGTAGGTCCTGGCTGAACAAAGCCTTCTGATAGAGAACTTTTTTCGATAGTGTATCTTTCATGATATGAGCACTCTTTCTTACAATTATTAACCGGGGCAAAAATACGATATTTTAGGAGATGAGGGAGGGGTTTGCAAGGCTTGCAAAGAGGTAAAGTTTTTTTTTGAGCTGTTCAGAAAAAATGTATTTTTGCAGAAAATTATAATTTTGAGTTTATGAAAGCCAAAACGACCGCTCTCATAGTCGCACTTGGGTGTTGCCTACTTATTGCGATTCTTATGCTAATCGTCCACGGTGAAAAAAACAACACTTCAAAAGAGTATATAAAACGAATAGATGTTTCTTCTTATTCTAGTAAAGAAGACCTTGATTTGACAAGTGCATTTGCCGCAGGTGCATTTGATTTGTCTACTTATCAAGAGGCACAACAATTTGTTCAAAAACGTATTGAAAACAAGATACGTTTCTCAGACTTTTCACAAAAAGACATTTATGCAACAGAAGAAAAAGTGTCAAAAAGCGACAAGTTGATAAAAGTAGCTGGTTTGCAAGATAAGAACGGAATTCAGCAATATATTCTTTATGCAGCAGGAGATAAAAGAGTGATCTACTCTGTTGCTGCATTCTCCCAAGGAGATTCTACCATTTTGAAAGGAACATTGATAACAGTAACTCCGAAATTCAATGAAGATGGGAAAGTAAAAGGGAAGATGAATCAAGGTCGTCAAATCTTTATTCCCAATTTTTAATGTTGTATCATGAAGAACTTTTTGTTATTAATAATTTAGGAGCTAAAAAAATATTATGAACACATTTTTTTCAAAATTAGATGCTTTTACCATCATTTTGACGCTGACAGTAATCGTTATATATGTCATCTTTGCCATATATGTTCAGCAGAAGAAAAGAAAAGGACAATTAGAAGCAAAGAGAAGGTGGATAGAACAATTACCATCCTTGGTGTCTACCGTTGGTGTGTTGGGTACCTTTGTTGGTATTACCAAGGGGCTTATCGGTTTTGACACTAATGACATAGCGGGGAGTATTCCAACACTGTTAGGAGGTCTAAGCACGGCATTCTTTACCTCTCTTGCAGGTATGATTGGCTCTTTGTTGCTTTCAAGACAGGTGAATCACTCCTATGACGAAATAGAAAAGGGGATATCTGATGCAACGTCGGCAGCATCTATGGTTGTTAATGCAATCCAAACACTCGTTAGCGAGTATCAAAAACAATATCAATCCCAAGAGACTTTCTTCTCAAATATTGATGGAAGAGTGAAGGAAATCGAAAAGAACATAGTGAGTTTGGAATCCAATCAAGTAAGAGTGTCTGAAATAAATTCAATAAAAACTGAGCTTGATACGATTGTCTTTCCGAGTCTGAAAGAAACACAAGAGCAGACGACCAATATGGCAAAGACAAGTATGGAAATCAAAGATTATGTTGGAAAAATCCTATCACATTCGGAATCTGTCGCCAAAGTTGTACCAGATGTTCAGCGAATAAACACCAATCTTGGTGAGATATTGGATATTGAGGGAACAATGCCTACTCAAATGGATGAATTGTCTGATAAAGTTACCAAACTAACGGAGAAGTTGCATAGTGAAGTTATAGAGATTGAGGATGCTATGGGCAAAACAAACAGTCTCTTAGAAATGAAGTTTGATGAGTTTACAGAACTGTTAAAGAAGAGTAACACAGAAGCGTTGGTTGAGGTGATGAAAAAAGTGACAGAGGAGTTCCAAAAACAGATGGGTGAATTAATCAATAAACTTGTACAGGAGAACTTTGACCAACTAAATAAGAGCGTAGAACAACTTAACACTTGGCAGAAAGAAAACAAGGAAATGATAGTTTCTCTGACCAAACAATACAAACAAATGGCAGACAATTTTGATGCTACATCCACAACACTCACCAAGGTTGGTGGTGATACCAAATTGTTAGTTAGCGATGGTGGCAAACTTAAACAGATAATCGATGCTCTGAACAAGGTTTTGATTGAAGACACCAAGTTTATAGAGGTCTCAACAAAGCTGGCAGATACAGCTACTTTAACCAAAGATAATATGCAAAAGTTTGACGATTCAACCAAGTCGTTGAATGAATGGGTGAAGAAACAAAGGAACTTTGTTGATGGTGTCAATCTGCTTATCAATAAACTCGATGAAATCAACAAGATTAACGATTACAGCGAAGAGTTCTGGAAGAACACCAGGAAAGGATTGAATGATGCTATTGGTAGCATACGAGGCAGCATAGATGCCCTCAATAATGAAATTGGTGAATTGGATGAGCATTTCTATCAGAGATTAAACGCCACCTTGTCAGAGTTGGATACTTGTATGCAGGCAATGATTCAAGGAAGGAGGTAGTTTATGGCAAGGTCAAATGTGTGGATGTCAGTATCTGACCTGATGACAGGACTAATGATTATATTCCTGTTTGTTGCTGTCTCTTATATGGTGAAAGTACAGGACAATCAATCCGTCCTGACAAATTATGTGGATACAAAGAAAAACCTTCATGAGAAGTTAGTTAGTGAGTTTGCAGGAGATACTGTAAGATGGCAAATGTCTATCGGGAAAGACCTGACGATGAAGTTCGAGAATCCGACAGTGCTTTTTGCATCGGGTGAATGGGAACTAACAGACCCGTTTAAGGACATTTTGGAAGAGTTCCTTCCTCGATACTTTAACATACTTCTAAAAGACACACTACGTGACAGGATTCAAGAAATACGTATTGAAGGACATACTGATGATGTGCCCATTCCAAGGTTGGATAAAGACCCATATATTGCTAATATTATCCTTTCTCAGCGAAGGGCGTTGAGTGTGGTAAAATATTTTCGAGAATTGCCTGTGTTTCAAGAATACACTGAGGAGGAACAACGGTTAATCGAATATTGGCTGACAGCCAACGGATTCTCTTATGGGAAGTCATTAGATGAAAATGGAACATATACAATGTTATCAGGTAGTCCCATCAACAGGGTATTATCAAGACGAGTGGAAATCCGTATTGTTACAAGTGGTGATGAGATATTGGAGAATTTCGTAGAAAAAAATGAGAAAGGGCTGTTAAAATGAGTGATACTCCGATATATGATTTCAAAAAGTTAAAGGCTACTTTAGAGAGTCTTGGATACACTATTGGTGAAGCCAAACCATATATTCCGCTTAAAGTTGCTGATGTCAATCTTTCAAATGTTCAAAGTGGTGAGGTTGAAATCACCAATGAAGGCATCTACTATGTCGATCCTAATACTGGGAACAAACAGCAAATATTTCTTTATATGCGCAATTATGATATGGCGTCATACGGCAAACCTCGATTCCATATTACCAACTGTGAAACACTAAAATCATTAGGAACGAAAAAGTATAGACGAGCCAACACGGGAACAGTTATTGTTTATGATACAAGTCAAGAAAGAGATGTAGAGGTTTCTGGATTGCCACTCTGCAAAAATTGCTTGAAAATTATTCGAGCTGCAAGGCAATTCGATTATGGGTATGATATGACTTCTGACGAGTTTGAGCAGATACTTCGTGCAGCAGGTGAGGATACGGAAAACGAACAGGAACCCGATACTGATTTGGAGGGTTATACTTGGAAATGGCAAAAAATATCTGAAGCATACCGGACAAAAAATAACTACACCTGCGAGATTTGTGGGTTCCATCCTGAAAGCAGAATGGATAGACAATTCATACACGTTCATCACAAAGATGGTAGAAAAACAAATAACAGAGAAAGCAACTTGCAATGCCTGTGTATCGCCTGCCATTCCAACGTGAATCCAGCACACCAAGAAAACTTCTCAAAAGGAGCGAATAGAGTTATGTTGGATTCGTTTAAGAAGAAATATCCCAATGCAGGTACTATAAAACAGCAGAATTCAAACAATCCATCAAACAATAACGACTTACCATTCTGATAACATTTTTATACTTGTGGGTTTACAATCTGTATAATCCAAATCCTCCAATCACCATAGACATTTTCAAGGTATTAAACCAAGATTATGATAAAATGATCTGGGATTAGTTATTTACTCGAGTGTCTCTTCAATATCTTCTATCGCAAAAATATTCTTAAACAATTTCCAGCCTGGTGCATTTTTGTAATTTTCGACACTAGAAAGAGGTACTATTAAAACTACCAAATTAAAAGCGCTGTTATCGTAATAAGTATATCTGTCATTCCAGTCGAACAAAAAATCAGACTGTAAATGAGGAGGATTAGGATTGAAACATGTAATACATCTCAATTTTTTACATCCTTTAAAAACATTTTCACCAATATATGACACATTTTGAGGTATTATTATCTTTGTCAAATTTTCACACCCGTTGAATGCGTTTAAACCTATGTTAATAATCGACTCAGACAAAGTAACAGTGTATAAATTTCTACATAAACTGAAAGCATAATCCCCAATTTCTTCAATTGAATTGGGTAATGATATTTCACACAAAGATTCACATTTATAGAATGCATATTTGCCTATATGCTTTATTGAATCGGGTATGGATGTTTTACCACACCCCAAGATTAATGTTTTTGTTTTCTTTTCTATGATTGCATTACAATCGTTTCTGCTATCAAAATATGGATTGTCTTTGTGAACTTTTATCGATTGCAAATTGTCTGAACAAAATGCACTTAAACCAATTTTTTCCACTGTTTTTGGTATCTCTATATTATATGAATTTGGATTATCACCATACATATAATGACCATTAAATGCATAATCACCTATAGAAGTTAAGGAATCCCCAAGAATTAAAGATTTAATACGGCAGTCAGAAAATGCCATCTGCCCAATTGAAGTTAGCGAATTCGGTATTTTTATAGATTTAAGATTCCAATTTGTCCTAAAAGCCGAATCGTCAATTATCTTTAATGAATTACCAAAAATCACAGATCGCAAATGGCAAGAGGAAAATGCCAATTTTCCAATATAGACCAGAGAATCTGGGAGTTTGATTGTTTTAAGGCCACAATCAAGGAATGAGGATTGTTCTATTACGGTTATTGAATCGGGAATATCTATAGAGTCCATACCTCTTTGTCCATGAAATGCTGCGAAGCCAATAATTTTCACCGATGAGGGAATTTTAGTTTTTTTACAACCTGCAATAATCTTATTGGTTTGTTTTTCTATTATTGCATTACAATTTTCTCTGCTGTCATAAATTTTATTACCTTTCTCAACTTCTATTTGCTCTAATCCTGAGCAATAGGAGAATGCTCCTGCACTTATTTCTACAATCGATTTTGGTATTCTTATTGATTTCAGATATACACAAGAAAGAAAAGCATTTTCTTCAATTTTTGTTATTGTGTTAGGAATAACAACATTTGTTAAGTATAACGGAGAGCCATCTTCCTCAAGATTAAATGATTTTTCGCCTATCTCTTTTACAGTATATTGTTTACAATAAAATCTGACAACTGAAGGAATGATGACAGTTTCGTTTTTCTCTTCAAGATCTATATCGATTAAATGCGCTTTATGATGTTTGTCATAATAACAAGACTTGATTTTGACGCTGTTATCATCAATTATTTCAAATTTCATTGTAATATCATCAATAAAGTACGCCATGAATTCATTATCGCAAACTTGGTAATTACTATCTTTTGCAGATGTGCTATAACACACAGGGTACAATTCTATTCTGTTGGACAATAACTCACCAGAAGAAACACATTTAATGTAATCAGGAACTATTGAATCATCAGGATCTATTGCTAATATTCTGTATAAAGAAGATAGTGCTTTCCGTGATTTCCAACCTTCTATGTTTTGGTAAGCCATAGCCTCCAATAGATGCGCTTCTTTAGAATCAGGTTTGTATTGAATAGCTTTCTTAAAACAATCCAAAGCGGATGAAAAATTTCCTTTAGAAAAGTAATCTTTACCTTTTAAAATATCTTCATTATAATCCATCATTGTAATCTTTATCTACCGAATCGACTTTAATATGGCAAAAATACAAAATATTCTATTACGACTTTGTGTTGTTCAAAGCAACAAACCGCCCTTTGCTGACAGTTTGTTGCTGTTATCATCTGCTGTACCCTTTTTGTAGAATGGCGGCAATTGAAACTAATCACCCAACCGATACTACTCCCACTGCTGCTTCAGGGTCACGTTCTTCTTGTGCATCTACTCAACCTGACCGGACAGCAGTGGCTTGAACTCGTTGATGAACCTGTCCATATAGGTTGCGTTGCTCTCTCGGGTGGTGCTCCAGCACGTGGTCGTCCAGCTACAACAGCCCTTGTACTAAACGGATTGGGCCGTCTTGAGCGGGTGTCCACACTGGAACATCAAAGAAATCACAGTCAAAACCCATGGCCGCAAGGCGAAATGTATCTTCCGTTATGGTTTGAATATTGTCGGCGAATTTCTCATTCGAGATCGAAACGATCACAATATACCGACACCTTCGTTGCTTTCGACTTCTAACCCACCGAGAATCAGCTATTAAAAAATTTTATCATGTACTATAGATAATTACAATAATTTTTCATGATACCCTAATTTCAGAAAGTTTTGTTACTATTTTGTATTTTTCTTGAAAAGATTTTCTTATTTCCTCTGCCGCTTCTCTTTTGATATATGGAGAAAGGACAATCTCTTTTATTAAACAGTTTATATTTACGGATAATAAGATATGGTCATCTGTTCTATCATCGGGTATAACCTTGCTGAACTCCTTTGAGAAATAGAATCTTATTTCACGCTCATCTGAAAAGTACGGTTCTTTGTACCAAATGATATCATCAGATATTATTGAAGTATGTATGTACTCGTATAACATCTTCCCACACCAGATAGTATATTCCATTTGGCCAAATGCATTCACAAAATCACCTATGGTTGACTTAATACATGCTTTGTGTCGTTCGCCATTTCTGTCCCACATTAATGCATTTTCGGTAACACGTTCTGTCCAACAGGAAGTTGGCATCATTGACGAAATTTCTTCAAATTTACGAACTGATTGATTTATCGATTCTTGTCTTGCATTTTGTTCAGGAGTGAATTTTTTCCCATATTGGTTAAGAACACAACAAGTTTTAAAAGGGATGCTTTTTTCGCGGTTATCCATAAAGAACTTCTTTCTTTTCACATAATACATTTCTTTTGACAACAAGGCCCTTAAGTAATCTATATCCATATATTGGCATATTTCCGTATTACCACTTATTCCTGCATCCCGCATGATTTTATACAATGTGTTTCCAGTCTTTTCCATACTTCTTCTATATCTTTAGGATTCTAACTTTTTTGTTTGCTCTATTCTGCCTGTTTTCGGGTTCTTTGTATGCTTTTTGATCTGAACTTTTAATATGTAATACTTGTACAATTTCAAAACGCTCGTATTATTGTACTACTTTTGGTTAGTTCTACTCTAATTCGCGGTGATGAATTGGTTTATAAACTCCCAATCCTACACAATGTGTTCCATCAATACCTTCAGTTACAATACCTTTCATCGGGGTGTCAATGACAATATCACAATGATACTCATCTTTAGCCAGTCCTTCTTTCTTTGTTTTTCGCGAACAATTTCCACAATATGGAATCATAGTTCCAAATGCTTTCATACTATCTACATTTTTAATATCTAAAAATCTTTACTACATGAGGGCCGCAAGATAGAAAAAAATTTGAAATAGCGGACAAAGCTAAAATTTTTTTCTTGCAATACAACTATCCTGCGCAACCTATTTTCGCAGCAACAACCCTTCAATCCTATTTGTCAAGTTTTGGATTTGTCATGTATGTTTGACCTGAAGAGTGTACTGGTTTGGTTCGCAAAAGAATTCCGTCTGCAACCATATTGGTAATGAATCGGTTTCGTATGTGCGACTCTGATTTTCCCAACAGTTTAGCAAGCTCCTCAATAGAATGTTCCACATAACAAGCCTCAACGATGCATTCCTGTAATTGTTGCTCTGTCATTCTTTTTCTTACTTTCTTTTTCACTTTTCTATCTATAATACGCTTATTGACAGCTAAATAATCTTTAGAAGTTGCATCATTAGTTGCACCATTAGTTGCACCATTATCACGCCAGATCGTGGTGACGAACTCGGCACTCCAGCCTATCTCCGGATTTTTTTCTCATTATCATCACTGTTTAAATACAGCTGCCATATTACGGGTGCGCTTATTTATGCTAAAGAAAGTGGAAAATGGGCTTCGCGTGCTGGAGGCACGATATCTTAATAACCCCACATCAGCGTAACGAAGTGGAGCGCAGAGTGGGGTGACGGCGGCGGTAGCACATCGATGGCGTGTTGAAAACACGCTACTATTAGCGAGTCGAGTAGT